>NZ_JACHBR010000001.1:5440000-6040000 GCF_014200435.1 Sphaerisporangium krabiense
GTCGGTGTCGCGCTGGCCGGGGCGCAGCTCGGCGCTCGGCTCCTTGGTGATCGAGTTCTCCGGGATGGGCGGCACGGCGAAGGGGTGCAGCAACTCGCCGCCCCGGCCCGCCTGGGCGTTGCGCCACCGCGACAGCTCCCACACCGTCGTCTTCAGCACGTCCTTGATCGGGGCGAACCCGCCCGCGGAGTCGCCGTAGAGGGTGGAGTAGCCGGTGGCGAGCTCGCTCTTGTTGCCGGTGGTCAGCACCAGGTGGCCGTGCTCGTTGGACAGGCTCATCAGCAGCATGCCCCGCACCCGCGCCTGCAGGTTCTCCGCGGCGAGCCCGTGGACGTCGATCTCCTTCTCGAAGGCGTCGACGATCCCCTCGATGGGCACCAGCCGGGAGTGCAGCCCCTGCCGCTCGACCAGCTCGCGGGCGTCGCCCACCGAGTGGTCGGAGGAGTGGCGCGAGGGCATGAGCACGACGTGGACGCGGTCCGGGCCCACCGCGTCGGCGGCGATGGTGGCGGTCAGCGCGGAGTCGATGCCGCCGGACAGGCCGAGGATCACCGAGCCGAAGCCGTTCTTGGTGACGTAGTCGCGCACGCCGAGCACCAGCGCCGAGTACACCTCCTCCAGGTCGTCCAGGCGCGGGGCCACGACGGGCGGCTCGGGGGTGTAGGCGGGCAGGGGCCCGGCCGAGAGCTCCAGCCGCTCGACGGTGATCGTGGTGCCGTCCTTGGCGTCCACCGGGAAGGCGCCCGGGCGGGCCGCGGGGTCGGCGGCGGGCAGCTCCAGATCGGTGACCAGCAGCTCTTCGCGGAACTGGTCGGCGCGCGCGACGAGCCCGCCGTCCGGGCCGACCACGATCGAGTCGCCGTCGAAGATCAGCTCGTCCTGGCCGCCGACCTGGTTGACGTACGCCAGCGCGCACCCGGCCTCGCGGGCGCGGTCGGCGCACAGCGCCAGGCGCACGTCGTCCTTCTCGCGCTCGTACGGCGAGGCGTTCGGCACCACCAGCAGGCCGGCGCCCGCCTCGGCCGCGGCCGACACCGGGCCGCCGTCCTGCCACAGGTCCTCGCAGACGGCGATCGCGACGTCGACGCCGTGCAGGCGGAAGATCGGCATGCGGTCGCCGCGCACGAAGTAGCGGTACTCGTCGAACACGCCGTAGTTGGGCAGGTGGTGCTTGGCCGTGCGGGCGACGATCCGGCCCCGGTGCAGCAGCGCGGCGGCGTCGAGCGGCGCACCCTTGGGCTGGCCCGGCCGGGGCGCCACGCCGGCGCGGTCGACGTAGCCGACGACGACCGGCAGCTCGCCGAGCCCTTCCTCGGCCAGCCGCGCGGCCACGGCCTCAAGGGTCGTGATCGAGGCGTCCACGAACGACGCGCGCAGCACCAGGTCCTCGACGGGGTACCCGGTCAGGAACATCTCGGTGAACACGACCAGGTGCGCGCCGCGGTCCGCGGCGCGGCGCGTCCACTCCAGCAGGGTGGCGGCGTTGGCGGAAAGGTCGCCGACCGCCGGGTTGGTCTGGGCGAGGGCTATACGCAGTTGTGGCACGACCTCCACCTTACGCGCGGCACTCCCGTGGCCCCGGGCGAGGATCAGCGCTGGGGGCGCAGGCCGTCCATCATGATCGTGAGCAGCAGTTCGCCGCTCTCCGGCGAGCGCTCGGTCGCCACCGCGACCGCGTGGCCCATGCGCAGCAGCTCCAGGCCGTCGAGGCCGTCGCGTACCTCCCCGGCCGCCACGGCGCGGGCCAGCAGGGTGTCCGCCGCCTGGCGCATGTAGGTGTGGCAGGCGGAGAAGACCTCGGAGCGGCCGTCCAGCGTGGACTTCAGCGCCTCGACCAGCCCGCGCTTGGTGTGGCTGTGGGCGACCAGGGCGCGCAGCCACTCGCGTACCGCCTCGCGTGGCGGGAGGCGGTCGGCGAACTCCGCGGCCTGCCCGGCCAGGCCCACCACGTGGTCGTGGTAGACGGCCTCCTGGAGGGCGAGGCGGGTGGGGAAGTGGCGGTAGAGCGTGCCGATGCCCACGCCGGCGCGGCGCGCGATCTCCTCCAGCGGAGCGTCCGGGCCCAGCTCGGCGAACGCCGCGTGCGCCTCGGCGAGCAGCCGCTCGTAGTTGCGGCGCGCGTCGGCGCGCATGGGGCGGGGTGCCGAGGTGGTGCTCATGGCTCTCTCGCAATGCGGACGGGTGGGCGAGGATCGCGCGCCCACATCACGACCTTAACCGATTGCCAACCGGAGGCAGCCTCCGTATAGTCACAAGCGGAGGAACCCTCCGATTGTCGCACGGGGTCGTTTTCCGCGTGCCCGTCGTTTCCGTCTTTTCCGTCTTTTCCTTTTCCCGACTTCCCGTCGTTTCGTGGAGCGTCCATGTTGACTTCGACCACTTTACGTGACCATGCGGATACGAAAGCGGCACGGCCGGGCGTCGCCCTGGCCGTCGTCGCCGGCACCCAGCTCATGATCGCGCTCGACGCCACCGTCGTGACCATCGCCCTGCCGCGCATCCAGGCCGACCTCGGCTTCTCCGCGACCGCCCTGTCCTGGGTGCAGAACGCCTACATGCTCGCCTTCGGCGGCCTGCTGCTGCTCGGCGGGCGCGCCGGGGACATCCTCGGGCGCAGGCGCGCCTTCCTGGGCGGCGTCGTGCTGTTCACGCTGGCCTCCCTGCTCGCCGGGCTCGCCACCGCCCCCTGGTGGCTGCTCGCGGCGCGCGCCCTGCAAGGCGTCGGCGCCGCCGTGGCCGGGCCGAGCGTGCTCGCGCTCATCGCCACCACGTTCACCGAGACCCGGGCCCGCGCCCGCGCCCTGTCCATCTATTCGGCCGTCGCCGGCGCCGGGGCGGCGGTCGGGCTCATCGGCGGCGGCCTGCTCACCGGCACCACCTCCTGGCGGTGGGTGTTCTTCGTCAACCTCCCGATCGGGGCGCTCGTCCTGCTGCTCGCGCCGCGGTTCATCCCCGAGACCGACCGCAGGCCGGGACGCTTCGACCTCGCCGGCGCGCTCACCTGCACCACCGGCATGACCGCCCTGGTCTACGGCTTCATCTCCGTCGCCGAGCACGGCTGGGGCGACCCGGTCTCGCTCGGCGCCTTCGCCCTCGCCGCCGTCGCGCTGGGAGGCTTCGTCGCGGTCGAGCGCCGCGCCCGCCAGCCGATCATGCCGCTGCGCCTGTTCCGCGCGCGCGACCGCGCCGCCGCCTACCTGGCCCAGCTCGTGCTCGCCGCCGCCATGTTCGGGGTGTTCTTCTTCCTCACCCAGTTCTTCCAGGCGGTGCTGCGCCTGGAGCCGCTCGCGGCGGGCCTCGCCTTCCTGCCCATGGCGGGCACGCAGTTCGCGCTGGTGCGCGTCGTCCCCTCGCTGATCCCGCGTCTCGGCGCCAAGACCCTCATGGTGACCGGCGCGGCCCTGGCCGCCGTCGCGATGGTCCTGCTCACCCGGCTCTCCGCGGACACCGCGTACTTCCCCGGCATCTTCGTCCCGCTGCTGCTGCTGGGCATGGGCGGGGCGCTCGCCTTCCTGCCCCTCAACATGACGATCCTGTCCGGCGTCGCGCCCGCCGACTCCGGCGCCGCCTCCGGCCTCGCCCAGACCATGGTCTGGGCGGGCGGCTCCCTCGGCTCCGCCGTCCTGGTCACCATCCTCGCCTCCTCGTTCCGGCACGCCGCCGCCGCGCCGCGCGAGGTCCTGGCCGCCGGCATCGCGCACTCCTTCGCCGGCGGCACCGCCTTCGCCGTCTGCGGCCTCCTGGTGACGCTCCTGCTGAGCCGCCGCCCGCGCGCGACGGACGGCTGACGCCGGGCTAGGCGCCGAGATGGGTGCCGGGGCTGATCAGGCCGGACTCGTAGGCCAGGATGACGAGCTGGGCCCGGTCGAGCAGGGCCAGGCAGTCGAGGATGACGGCCAGGGACGTGGCCACGTCGGACTCGGGGACGGCCAGCGTCGTGGCGATCTCCTGGTTGGTGAGACCGCGGGCCACGAGCTTGACCAGGTCGAGGTCGCCGTCGGACAGGCCCTTCAGCCCCGGCGGGACGGCCGGGTCGCCGCGCCCGGCGAACCCGGCGATCAGGCGGGTGGTGACCGCCGGGTCGATCAGCGCGTCGCCGTCCGCCGCCGCGCGGATCGCGGCCAGCAACTGCTCGGGGGGCGAGGTCTTCAGGATGAAACCGCTGACGCCCGCCCGCAGCGCCGCGTACAGGTTCTCGTCGGTGCCGAAGGTGGTCATCATGATCACCTTCGGCGGGGCGGCGTCGGAGAGGATCCGGCGGGCGGCGGCCAGGCCGTCCAGCCGGGGCATGGAGATGTCCATCAGCACCAGGTCCGGGCGGGTGCGCCGGATCAGCGCGATCGCCTGCTCGCCGTCCTGCGCCTCGCCCACCATCTCCAGGCCCGGCTCGTTCTCCATGATCACCCGCAGGCCGGTGCGGACGAGGGCCTGGTCGTCGGCCACCACCACGCGCAGAACCGAGGTCTCCGGCGCCGGCGCCTCCACGGGGGCGGCGTCCGGCGCCGGGGTGTTCAGGTGGGACGCCTGGGCGAGGATGTCACGTTCCAGCCGCTGGAGGGTCGGGCCGAGGTCCAAGCCGAGTTCCTCGCGCAGCAACGCGCGCGCCCGGCGCAACGCCCCGAGCGCGTCGCCCTGCCGTCCCGCCCGGTACAGGGCCAGGGCCAGCAGGCGCCACGCCTCCTCGCGCAGCGGGTGCGCCGAGGCGTGCGACTCCAGGTCCGGGATCAGCGCCGAGGCCCTGCCGAGCCGCAGCGCCGCCTCGGCGCGCTGCTCGATGGCGAGCAGGCGCAGCTCGTCCAGGCGCATCGCCTCGGCGGCGGCCCAGGGGAGGTCGGCGAACTCGGCCAGCGCCGGGCCGCGCCACAGCCCGAGCGCCCGCTCCATCCGGTCCAGCACCGCGGTGGGGTCGCCGCCCTGCTCGGCGCGGACCAGGTTCTCGAACAGCCAGCTGTCCACCGTGTCCGGGTCGGTGCGCAGCGCGTACCCCGGGGGAGCCGAGACCAGCACCGCGGCCTCCTCGCGCGGCGCCCGGTCCGGCTCCAGCGCGCGGCGCAGCCGCGAGACGTAACCCTGGATCGTCGAGAGGGCCTGGGACGGCGGGTCGCCCGGCCACAACTCGTCGATCAGCACGCTCATGGGCACGGACCGCCCGCCCGCCACCAGCAGCCGCGCCAGCACGGCCTGCTGGCGTTGCCCGCCCAGGTCCAGCACTGAATCATGATGAAGTACCTGAAAGGGCCCAAGAGCACGAAATTTCAACATCGCAGCGCATAGCGTAGGGCCAAACCCCCCTCCCCGTACGCCACCACCCCATGCCGTTGCCCATCCGTGAGCTTCCCTCACAATTCCCCGGCCGCCGTCGGCCCATCCGAGAGTGCGCATCGGCGGGACGGCGGGGGATGAGCCGGCGTGTCGGCGGCTCGCACTGACAAGCGTTCGGTTCGATCGACCAGAGCTGCTGGGTGGGCCGACGGCGGCTGACCACGACGGACCCGCACGGTGGGTCTCTGACCTCCTTGATTACAATCCTGGACCATCGACTTCTCTGTGCCGCACCTCAAGGTGCATGGCGACGAGGCCGGACTTTCTCCGACGCCACCGACATCTCTTCCGAAAGACGGCGATTCGTGATGCCCGTTCCTCCCGATCCGACCGTGGTGCACCCCATGCCCGGGCAGCCCCGGGTCGTGCTGCTCAAGCCGCTGGTCACCTCGCCGCTGATCGAGGTCGGAGAGTTCTCGTACTACGACGACCCCGATGATCCGACCGCCTTCGAGACCCGTAACGTGCTGTACCACTACGGGCCGGAGAAGCTGGTGATCGGGAAGTTCTGCGCGCTCGGCGAGGGCGTGCGGTTCCTCATGAACGGCGCCAACCACCGCATGGACGGCCCCTCGACGTTCCCCTTCCCGATCATGGGTGGCTCGTGGGCCGAGCACTTCGACCTCATCACCGGCCTGCCCGGACGGGGTGACACCGTGGTGGGCAACGACGTCTGGCTCGGCTACCGGTCCATGGTGATGCCCGGCGTCCGCATCGGCCATGGCGCGATCGTCGCCTCGGGTGCCGTCGTCGTCGAGGACGTGCCCGACTACGGCATCGTGGGCGGCAACCCGGCCCGGCTCATCCGCCGCCGCCACAGCGACGCCGACATCGAGCGCCTCCTGGCCCTGGCCTGGTGGGACTGGCCGCTGGAGCTCGTCACCGAGCACCTCCGCACGATCATGTCCGGCACCGTCGACGAACTGGAGAGGGCGGCCGCCGCGCAGCGGTGAGGCGGTGCGCCGTCGTCCGTTCGCCTTCGACACCAGAATCGAGTCGTCAGCATGCCGGTTCCGTCCCACCCCACCACGTTCGCCGGCATCCTCACCATCCCGGCCTCCACCGTCGCCGACCTCTGAGAACCGAGACCCGACCCATCCGGGAGGACATCTGATGACCGGCCATGACTCCCTCGCGGACGGCGAAGTCCGGGATCCGTTCGGCACGTTGCGCCGGGCATTGTGGATCGGCGGTGGTCAATGGGCCGGGAAGTCGACCGTGGCCCGGCTCCTGGCCGTCCGGCACGGCGTCACCGTCTACAACTACGACTACCACGACGCCCGCGGTCACAACGCTCGCCGGATCGCCCGTCGCGTCGGCCTCGGCGAGCCCGCCGCCGAGCCCGACCCGGACGAGGTGTGGGTCCACACCACCCCGGAAGAGATGGCCACCGCGACCCTGGCCGGTTTCCCGGACCGGTTCGAGTGGGCCCTGGACGACCTGCGCGCGCTCGTCTCAGGCCACCCGATCATCGCCGAAGGCTGGGGACTGCGCCCCGAACTCGTCGCCCCCATCATCGACTCACCGCGCCGGATGGTCGTCATGGTGCCCACGCCGGAGTTCCGCCGGCACCAAGTGCGAGAACTACCGCGCGCCGCCTCCCTCGGGCACCGCCTCAGCGATCCGGCCCGCGCGCAGGCCAACCGCCTCGCCCGGGATCGCCTCGTCGCGGAGGACGCCGTCCGCGCCGCCCACCGGCTCGGCGTCCGCGTGATCGAAGTCGACGGTTCCCGCGACGCCGCCGCCATCGCGGGGATCGTGGCCGACCATTTCAGCCCCTACCTCCCAGAGCGAGATTCCCGGTCCTGATCGACAGAGGCATCCCGGCACGTCACCATGACCGGCCGCTGCCGATCTCGAGGATTCGGCGGGGTGGGTGTTCTCCAGGGGCGGTCGGTCACAGGGGGAGGACCGCTTCGACGACGGTGCCGCCGCCGGGGGCGGGGGAGGTGGTGCAGGTGCCGCCGAGTTCGGCGGCGCGTTCGCGCATGGAGTGGAGGCCCACGCCGGCGCGGAGGCGGTCGGGGAGGCCGGCGCCGTCGTCGGTGACGCGGAGGCGCAGGGCGTCGGCGCGGTCGAGGGTGATGACGGCGTGGGCGGCGCGGGCGTGCCTGCGCACGTTGGTGAGGGCCTCCTGGACGATGCGGTACGCGGCGACCTCCACGGCGGCGGGCAGGGTGGCGAGGTCGCCTGAGGTCTCCACGAGGGTGGGGGGCGGGCCCTCGGCGGCCAGGGCGCGCACGGCGCCGGCGAGGCCGAGGTCGTCGAGCGCGGGCGGGCGCAGGCCGTAGACGAGCTGGCGGATGTCGCCGGACACCGCGTCCATGCCGGTGCGCAGGTCCCGCAGGAGCGTGTCGGCCGAGTCGGGGGACTTCCTCAGGCTGCTGCGCGCCATGTTGATCGTCATCGCCATCGTGGACAGGGTCTGCCCGAGGCCGTCGTGCAGGTCGCGGCGCAGGCGGCGGCGCTCCTCCTCACGGGCGGTGAGGATCTGGTGGCGGGAGCGTTGCAGGTCGGCGGCCATGCGGACGGCGTGGGCCACGTCGGCCGCGTACGGCGCGAGCGTGCCGATCACCCGCTCGTCGTGGGCGGCGGCGAACCGGCGCGGTCCCGGCGGCCCGAGCAGCAGGCGGCCGACGGTCTCGCCGTGCCAGACCAGCGGGATCCGCCGCGGCGCGTCCCCGACGTGGCCGCTCTCGACGTACGCGGGCCTGCCGCCCACGACCTCGATGGCGGCGCCCTGGACGGCGAGGCCGTCGCGCAGGACGGTGACCACCGAGGACAGCGCGTTGGCGGGGTCGGCGCTGCTCACCTCCTGGGTGAGCCGGTCGGCCAGCAGCCGGGGGTCGCCGACCTGGCCGTACATCGCCCGGTCCACGAGGCGCTGGAAGGTCCGCCGCAGCGGCTGGAAGAACGCGCCCGCGAACAGGGCGGCGACCAGCCCGCCGATCTGGTGCCGTCCGGACACCACGAGGCCGGCGAGGCCGCCCACCCCGAAGTAGATGCCGCTGACCACGGCGATGATGCCACCGGCGACGACCGTGCGGCTGACGATCGTGTCGATGCCGTACAGGCGGTAGCGCATCACGGAGAACGCGATCGCGACGGGCACGAGCGCCGCCCACATCACGGCGAGGAACCACACGCGCTCGCCTACCAGCAGGAAGACGACGTACCCGGTGAGCGCGACCAGGGGCCAGGCGATCTGGCGCCGGGTCACCGGGTCGGCGTGCCGGAAGCGGAGGGCCAGGGAGAGCAGGGCGAGGACCACCGCGGCGTAGATGCAGATCCAGGCGACCTGGCTGATCACCGCCTGGTACGGCCGCAGCGCCTCGATCGCGAGGGGGTTGGGGATCAGGGCCGGCAGCCGGGTGGTGATCGGCGCGGGCCTGGTGAACGCGCGGAACAACTCCGTGAAGGTGGCGAGCAGCCCGAGTGCCACGACCGCCCGCCAGCGGCGCGAGGGCAGCCGTCCGTCGGGGGAGAGAAGCGGCAGCAGGACCGCCAGGGAGAAGCCGGCCACGAACCACCCGGCGACGGAGACGTACCGCACGTACCCGGCGAGGACGAGTTCGCCGTCGGCGGCCAGGCGGTAGGTCATCATGCCGAAGAAATGGTCGATCGCCGCGCCGAACCCGCCGCCGCACATCAGCCACGCCATGATCAGCCGGGGCCGGTGGAAGACGAGGAACGCGCCGACGGGAGGGATCGCGAGCCCGGCGGCGAAGTCGGGGGTCGCGGGGACGGCGGGCCGCCATGCCAGGGGGAGGCCGGCATAGAGGATCAGCCCGGCGACGACCATGAGCGGGGACGCCACCGCCGTGACGACGGCCACCGCGCGCGCCGTCGTGATCCTGACCATCCCGTGCACCTTTCCCCCTGGGCCGGGACCGCGTCGCGCGATCTCCGGCCTCACCGAATTATGGTCCGACAAAGAGCGATATTTCGCGCATTGAGCATTGCCGGGTCGTCCCGGCCGTCCGGCGTCACGCCCGGCCGAGGGCCTCCAGCCCCGCGGCCTGGAGGAACGTCTCCGGCCGCCGGGGCGCCTCAGGTGGCGGCGGCGCCTCGGGTGGCGGCGGCGCCTCGGGTGGCGGCGGCGCCGTGGGCCCGCCGGGCCCGGGGGCGGGGGCCGGGTCCTCGGACACGGGGAGCACGATCTCGACCACGGTCCCCTCGCCGGGCGCGGAGGTGACCGCGCAGGTCCCGCCCAGTTCCGCCGCGCGTTCGCGCATGGACGCCAGGCCCACCCCCGCCCGCGCGTCCGGCGGGAGCCCGGCCCCGTCGTCGCGGACGCGCAGGCACAGCGCCTCGGGGGAGCGGGACAGCTCCACCAGGATCGAGGACGCCCGGGCGTGGCGGCGGGCGTTGGTCAGCGCCTCCTGCGCGATCCGGTAGGCCGCCACCTCGACCGCCGCGGGCAGCACGCCGAGGTCGCCGCGCGTCTCCACCCGCGCGTCCGGCTCGGCCAGGCGTCCCACGGCCAGGGCGAGGCCGAGGTCGTCCAGCGCGGGCGGGCGCAGGCCGTAGACCAGCTCGCGGATCTCCTGCGTGATCCGGTCCATGCCGCCGCGCAGCCGGGCGAGCAGCGGCTCGGCGGACTCCGGCGAGTCGCGCAGCAGCTTCCTGGCGACGGTGACCGACATGGACATGTCGCCGAGGGCCTGGCCGAGCCCGTCGTGCAGGTCGCGGCGCAGGCGGCGGCGCTCCTCCTCGCGCGCGGCGAGGATGCGCTCGCGCGAGCGCTGCAGGTCGGCGGCCATGCGCGCGGCGTGCGCCACGTCGGCCGCGAACGGCGTGAGCGTCGCGATCATCCGCTCGTCGTAGGCGCGGGGGAACCGGCGCGGCCCGGGGCGGCCGATGAGCATGCGGCCGACGGGTTCGCCGTGCCAGACAAGCGGCACCTCGCGGGGCGCGGCGCCGACCGTCCCGATCGCCACCCGCCCGGGACGCCCGCCGGCCACCTCCACGATCACGCCGGACACGTTCAGGCTCTCGCGCGCGGTCGCGACCACGGACGCCAGCGCGCCCGCGGGGTCGGCGCTGTGCACCTCCATGGTGAGCCGCTCGGCCAGGCGGCGCGGGTCGCCGCTGTACCCGTAGAAGGCCAGGTCGACCAGCCGCCGCAGCGCGCGCCGCAGCGGCTGGAACGCCGCGCCCGCGAACAGGGCGGCGGCCAGCCCGGCGAGTTGCCCGAGCCCGGCGGCGACCAGCCCGAGCGTGCTGACCGCGAAGTAGACGGCGCCGACCGCGCCGACCAGCCCGGCCGCGATCAGCGTGCGGCTGACCAGCGTGTCGATGCCGTACAGCCGGTAGCGGGTCACGGCGACCGCCACGGCGACCGGGATCGCGGCCGTGGTCAGCATCGCGGCCACGGAGAACGGCATCCAGCTCTCCATCGCCCAGTTGGCGGCGACCGCGTACAGCAGCCAGCCGATCTGGCGCCGGCCCGCGGCGTCCGTGGTCCTGAAACGGTCCACCAGGGACAGCAGGCACAGGCCCTCGGCGATGAGGTACCAGTCCACGTCCGACGCGGCGGCGAGTTCGGCGAGCGGCGCGAGGACGGGGACCGCGAGGGGGTTGGGGGCGCCGGGCGCCGAGGGCCGCACGACGTGCAGGAACGCCAGAACGACGATCGTCCCGACGGCGAACACGGCCACCGGACGCCAGCGGCGGGAGGGCAGGCGGCCGTCCGGGAACAGCAGGGGGATCAGCAGGTCGACGCAGACGATGCACACCGCGCCCATCGCGGCGTTGTAGTCGCCGATGAGCGCCACGGTCGTCCGGTCGCCCGCGAGGTGCGCCCGCTCGTAGAAGCCCTGGGACAGGCAGAGCGTCGCGGTGGCGAGGCCGCCGCCGAGCATGAGCCACGCCGGCAGCAGGCGCGGCCTGCGCAGTGTCAGCAGCAGGCCCAGCAACGGGTAGGCCAGGCCCACCACGTCGTCGCCGGACACCACGCCGGGGCGTATCCGGTCCTGCGCCGGAATCTGCAGGCGCATCGCCAGCCCCGCGGCGACGATCGCCGCCGACGCCGTCGCGACCGCCACCGCGGTCCAGCCCATCCGTCCAAGCCGCCGCATGCCCCGTCCCCCTCTGCGCTCCCAGGTCCGTGCGGGAGGCATCCGGAAAGTATGGGACTTCGTATAACGCCCGATCAACGACCGCTTGATATCGCATTTCAACTGATACGCGCTGCTTAATGGGAGGTGACGGCTTTGTCGGGTCGAACCGGGTCAGGCGGGACGGGCCTGGCGGAACCGGAAGGCGGCTGGGTCAGGCGGCGGAACGGCGCCGGATCGCGGGCGCGATCGCGAGCTGGCCCGCGGCGGCGACCAGTCCCACCGCGCCCACCGAGACCCACAGCACCTCATGGCCGACCGCCAGCAGGCGGGTGCCCGCCAGCGGCGCGAGCAGCCCGCCCGCCGACCACGCGAACCCGAACAGCCCGCTGTAGCGCCCCCGCAGGTGCGGCGGGGCGAGCGCCGCCACCACCGCGCCCGCCATGCCCGCCGTGACCACCTCGCCGAGCGTCCAGACCGCGACGGCCGCCGCGTACCCCGCCGTCGTCGACACCAGCGCCGTCAGCGCGAACCCCGCCCCCACCACGGCCATGCCCACCGCCAGCGTGCGCCCGGGATCGTGCCTGTTCAGCCACGGCCCCACCAGCGGCTGCACCAGCACGATCAGGATGCCGTTGACCGAGATCGCCAGCCCGTAGGCGGTGGTGGACAGCCCCTGTCCGGTGATCGCCAGCGGCAGCGTCGTGTACGCCTGGAGGTAGACGAACGCGTACAGCAGCGAGGTCACCACGAACACGACCATCAGCCGGTCCTTCAGCGCCTCGCGGAACCCGCCCGCCTGCGCGGAGCGCGCGGGCCTGGTCTCCGGCACCGCCCGCCACACCAGGAACCCGAAGATCAGCGAGGACACCGCGTCGATCCAGAACAGCCAGACGAACCCCTCTCGGGCCAGCGACCCCCCGGCGACCATGGCCACCGCGAACCCGAGGTTGATGGCCCAGAACAGCAGACCGAACGCGCGCGGCCGGTCGTGCGCCGGGATCAGGTCGGCCACCAGCGCCTGCGAGGCCGGCCGGTAGGCGTCCACGACCAGGCCCAGCACCGCCATCACGGCCACGATCGCCGGAAGCGACGTGCTGTACCCGAGGAGGATCATGCACGCGGCCGTCGCCACCATGCCGCCGGCGAGGGTCGCCCTGCGTCCCACATGGTCGGCCAGCCAGCCCGCGACGAGCTGGGAGAACAGCGACCCCACCCCGAACACCGCCATGACCAGGCCGGCCGTGGCCAGCGACATGCCGCGCGCCTGGGTCAGGTAGACGCCGATGAACGGCTCGACCATGGTGCCGAGCCGGTTGACGAAGGTGCCGCCGAACAGGACCCAGAAGGCGCGCGGGAACCCTCCGATCCTGGATCCGAGCAGGGACGACGGCTTACCGCGAGGGCTGTGGGTTCGGGTGGTCACGCGGACAAGCGTTGAGCCTCGGGCGTGTGCCGTGCCAATCTTTTAGCGCACACTAAAACGTCGGGGGGCGGTGCCGTAATGAGCGTCCAGTGGCGGTTCGCGGCCGATGATCTGGCGCGCCTGCGGTTCGCCTTCTCCCCGATGTGGGAGCTCGTGGCCAGCCTGCGCGTGCTGCACGCCCCCGCCCGCCACTCCGTGCACCTGCCCTGGCTGCGCGCGGTACGGCCTCGGCTCGGCGCGCTCGACCTGGCCGAGCTGCTCGCCCTGGTGCCCGCGCACGGCTACATGGCCGACTTCCTCACCCCGCCCCCGGACACCCCCCTTCCCGACTTCGCCGCCGAACTGGACCGCGTCCGCCAGGCCGTCCCGGAGATGGCCGCCGAGGAGGCGGGGCGGGTCGACACCCCCGATCGGCAGGCCATCGCGCGGTTCCGGGACGACCCGGTCGCCGGGGTCCGCCGGGTGGCCGGCACGCTCGCCGCGTACTGGGAACTGGCCCTCGCCGAGTTCTGGCCCCGCGTGTACGGCCTGCTGGAGGCCGACGTGATGTGGCGGTCGCGGCGGCTCGCCACCGGCGGCGCGCACGAGCTGTTCGCCGACCTGCACCCCGGCGTCCACTGGCACGGCGACCGCCTGACCACCACCACCGGCGGCTGTGGCCACTCCGGCGGGCTCGGCGGCGACGGCCTGCTGCTCGTGCCGAGCGCGTTCCGCTGGCCGGACATCGCCACCATGACCGAGCCCTACCAGGCCATGCTCGTCTACCCGGCCCGCGGGATCGGCACCCTCTGGGACGACGGCCCGCCGCCCGCGCCCGAGGCCCTGGCCTCCCTCATCGGCAGGACCCGCGCCCAGCTCCTGCTCTCCCTGCGCGACCCGGCGTCCACGACGGCGCTGGCCCGGCGCATGTCGCTCACGCCCGGCGCCGTCTCGCAGCACCTGTCCGTGCTCAGCGGCAACGGCCTGGTCGCCCGCCGCCGCCTCGGCCGCGAGGTCCTCTACCGCCGCACCCCCACCGGCGACGCCCTGGTCTGCGGCTCCTGAGAGGGGCGGCGGAAGGGGAGCGCGGAGCAGAGGAACGGCGGGGCGCGCAGCAAAGGAAGGTCGGGGCGCTCAGCAGAAGAACGGCGGCGCGGACGGCAGCGCCGCCAGCGGCGCCGGACCGCCGGACGAGACCGTCCCCGGCCGTCGCGGGTCGTCCGGACGGCCGGTCGGGGGAAACGGCGCGGTGCCGTCCGCCGTGCCGTCCATGCCGCCCGCGCCGCCGTACAGGTCGCCGCCCGCGCCGCCGTCGAAAGCCCCGCCCCGCGCCCGGCCGCCGGACCCGCGCGGGTAGGGGGCCGACGCCGCCGGGAGCGGACGGCCCTCCTGCCCTGGGGAGACCGCGCCGGGCCCCTGAGAGCCCACGCCGGGCCCGTGGGCGACCGCGCCGGACCCTTGAGACGGCCCGCGGGGTCCCTGTGCGGGTGCGCCGGGCGCGGACTCTCCCGAGGTCGCCCGGGAGCCGGGGTCATGCGGGACCCCGCGGGTCCCGGTCGCCGGGGAGCCCGTGGTGTCCCGCGGCGCCGCCGTGCCATCGCCTGCCGCCGTGCCATGACCCGTCGCCGTGCCGTCGCCCGCGGCCGGGAGCGGGACCGGCGACGGCCGGGATGGAGGGACCGGTGCCGCGCGCCTGCCCGTCGCCGTGCGCGCGGGAGGAGGCGGCGACGCCTCCGCCGGGGCGTACAGCCGGTACGGGGTGCGCTGCAGCCCGCCGCCGGTCAGGCGGATGCCGGAGGCCGTGAGCCGCTGGCCGTACACGTCGGTGACCCGCACGACGAACGGGCCGGGACCCGCGCCGTGCTCGGCCACCCAGTAGTTGCCCGCGTCCCGCGACAGTTCCGCCCAGCGGCCGTCGCGCATGACCTCCAGCCCCACCAGCGGGTTGCCGTGGTCGACCACCTGGATCGACAGCCGGTGCGCCGAGGACCCCGGCCTGAGCCGGAACGCCACCGGCATCGCCACCGCCGGGTTGCGCACCGTGCGGTACCCGACCGGCACCGCGCGCCGCCCCGGATAGGCGATGCGCGCGTACGCCGGGCCGCTCAGGTCCACCTCGCCCGGCGCGCACGCCCGGCATCGGCCCACCACCTGGACGCGCACCACCCCCAGCGGCCCCGCGACGTCCAGGTAGGCGCCGCAGGCGGCCGAGCCCGCGTACTCCTCCGCCGACACCGCCGCGAGCAGGTCGTCCCTGACCGCGCCCGCCAGGGAGCACTCGTCCCCGGGCCGGGCTCGCGGTGGCAGGGACCCCGCCGCGAGCCCGCGCACCGCGCCGCCCCCGCCGCCGTACGGCCCGGTGAGCGTGGTCGCGCAGGCGGCGTTCCTGCCGGTCTGCGCGCCGAGCGCGACCAGCGCGAGCGCCGCGGCCGACGAGACGGCCCAGGCCAGCCGCCGCGCCACGGCCGTGTGCCGGAGGGCGGGCGCGCGCCGCCCGAGGCCCGCCCGCAGGCGCCGCAGGGCGGGCGGACGCCGCCTCAGGAGAGCCCGTGGGGCCGGACCCCGGACGTGCCGTCGATCCGCGTTCATTGCCGACTCCTCGCGCCGAGGTCACCCTTGACGAATGCAGAACGAGACCATGCGGTCACATTACGTGATGGCGGCCGGTATCCGTGATACACCCGCCGATGGCGTTCCGCCGCCCGGTCGCGCGGGCCGTGTCCAGAACCGGAAAGCACGGGGAACACGGGTCACGGGCCGGAGCGGGGCACGCCGCGCCGGGCCCTCGTAACGTGTCCGAAATCTCAAGCGGGCAGACTGGGAGATGACCAGACATGTCTTCCGCCGACTCAGCAATTGGCTCAGCGCGACGACGATGGTGTTCACGATCACCGTCCGGCAGAAGGGGATGCCTTGGACCGCCAGCAGGAGTTCGTGCTCCGCACGCTCGAAGAACGCGACATCCGGTTCATCCGGCTGTGGTTCACCGACGTCCTCGGGTTCCTCAAATCGGTGGCCATAGCGCCCGCCGAGCTCGAAGGGGCGTTCGCCGAGGGCATCGGCTTCGACGGCTCGGCGATCGAGGGCTTCGCCCGCGTGTACGAGTCCGACATGCTGGCCAAGCCGGACCCGTCGACGTTCCAGATCCTGCCGTGGCGCAGCGAGACGCCGGGCGCCGCCCGCATGTTCTGCGACATCCTCATGCCGGACGGCTCACCCTCGCACGCCGACCCGCGCTGGGTGCTCAAGCGCACGCTGGCCAAGGCCGCCGACATGGGCTTCACCTTCTACACCCACCCCGAGGTGGAGTTCTTCCTGCTGAAGGACCGCCCCGAGGACGGCCGCAGGCCGGTGCCCAACGACTCGGGCGGCTACTTCGACCACACCCCGCACAGCTCGGGCCACGACTTCCGCCGCAACGCGATCATGATGCTGGAGGCCATGGGCATCTCGGTGGAGTTCAGCCACCACGAGGGCGCCCCCGGCCAGCAGGAGATCGACCTGCGGTACGCCGACGCGCTCACCACCGCCGACAACATCATGACCTTCCGGCTGGTCATGAAGGAGGTCGCGCTGGAGCAGGGCATCTGGGCCTCCTTCATGCCCAAGCCCTTCACCGAGTACCCCGGCTCGGGCATGCACACCCACATGTCCCTGTTCGAGGGCGACCGCAACGCCTTCTACGAGCCCGGCGCCGAGTACCAGCTGTCCAAGATCGGCCGCTCCTTCATCGGGGGGCTGCTGCGCCACGCCGCCGAGATCACCGCGGTGTGCAACCAGTGGGTGAACTCCTACAAGCGGCTGTGGGGCGGGTCGGAGGCCATCGCCGGCCAGGGCGGCGAGGCGCCGAGCTACATCAGCTGGGGCCACAACAACCGGTCCGCGCTCGTGCGCGTCCCCATGTACAAGCCGCACAAGGGCAACTCCACCCGCGTGGAGTTCCGCTCCCTCGACTCCGCCTGCAACCCCTACCTCGCCTACGCGGTCATCCTCGCCGCCGGCCTGAAGGGCATCGAGGGCGGCTACGAGATGCCGCCCGGCGCCGAGGACGACGTCTGGGCCCTCACCACGGCAGAACGCCGCGCCCTCGGCATCGCCCCCCTCCCGCAGAGCCTCGACGAGGCCATCACCACCATGGAACACAGCGAACTCGTCGCGGAGACCCTGGGCGAACACGTCTTCGACTTCTTCCTCCGCAACAAGCGCGACGAATGGAGCGACTACCGCCGCCAGGTCACCGAGTTCGAACTCGGCCGCTACCTGCCCGTGCTGTAGCCGCGGCGACCGGTGAAGGCCCGCCGCGGCTACGGGTTTCCTGCGATGAAGGCTCTTTCATCAGGGCGGACAGCTGGAAAAGCGGGAGGATCCGCCTGATCTTCCCGCATCAGGAAAGCCGGGTCGGCGGCAACGGTCGCCAAGGGCGGGCCCATCACACCCGTATCACCTCTTCGGGGTGCTGACGCTCTCGCGGTCGACGGTCTGAGTGAAGGGTGTTGTAAACGAACGGGCCGGTCCTCGTGAGGCGCATCTCGCCGTCGCCGGGGGATCCGGTGGGCGTGGCACCTTTTCGGCTCGACGCCCTGGCGGATGACGCCCGGCGTCACGTCGACCGGCTCGGGGAAGGCGGGTTGCCTCGCAGGTCCTTGACGGCGCCGGCGCTGATGGTGAAGACGCCGATGGGCGGAAGCGGTTGGTAGGCGATATGTCCTGTCGGTGCTGAGCCGCTCCTGTCGTCCGCGCTGCCTATGGGATTGTCGGTCGAGCATGCTGTCAGCGAGATCGGGCAGGGCGGAAATGGGTGGCAATGCCCGGCGAATCGGCGCGTTGGACCGCCTTGACGCGCCGGAATGATCATCATGCAATTTCCCGCGCCGGGCAGGATCGCCAGGTTTTCCCGCCCCCTGTAGTGCGCTGGCAATTCATGCGCGGCAGGCCTATCCGAATTCGACACGAATCTTCCCCCGCGGGCCATCTCTGGCATCCGGAAAGGCCGAACGCCGTTTCCGGTCGCCTGTTCCTCCGTCCCCGCCGTACCGGTCCCGTCCCGCGTCCCGTACGCGGGGCAGGCCGCGCCCTGGCGGGCTTCGCGCCGGCGGGTTCGGGCATGTGCCAGGTCGTTCGCGGGGCGCGGCGACTCCTCGTGTGCGGGTTTCGGGTCGCCGGGAATGGGCACAGGGGTCGCCGTGGTTGCGCCTATCGGTGCCTTTGCGGTCTTCCGGCCGGGCGTCGTCCGGTCGTCCGGTCCCGGCGGGTGCGTACCGATGCGGTCCTTCGCCGCGCGTCACGCCTCCGTCACCGGGGGCTAACGGTGCCGTCATCGGGCCCTGCTTCGATGGGGGGGCCGATGGGGTGGATTAAAATGGAACGGTATAGAGGTTTTTCGCGGCATAAGCCGCATGTGAGCTGATTCACGGCATTGGTGGTTTGAATATATGCGAGCTTGCGCTCCGGGTCCTGGGGAGCAGTGGGGGGTGCCCGGTATGACGACGTCCGCGGGTTTGGAGACCGGTCTCACGGTCGCGGCCCGCTTCCGAGGCCCTGAGGGGATGGCCAACGGCGGCTGGATCGCCGGAACGCTCGCCGGGACCTTCGCGGAAACGCTGAACGGCCCGCACGCGGTCGAGGTCACGCTGCGCCGGCCCGTCCCCCTGTCCACGCCCCTCGACGTGTCCCACGTCGCCAACTTCGCCTCGCTCTCCCACGAGGGGCAGGTCCTCGCCGAGGCGATCCCCGTCGCCGAGGACGTCGCGCCCCCGCCGTTCGTGCCCTTCGCCGACGCCGCCCGTGCCGAGGCGGGCTTCGCCGGGTTCTCCGGTGAGCACCCCGTCCCGGGCTGCTTCGTCTGCGGCCTGCGCCACCCCGGCGACGGCCTGCGCCTGTTCCCCGGCCCGGTCGAGGGGACCGGCGTCGTCGCGGCCGGCTGGCGCGTCCCGGTGACCGTCACCGACGGCGAGGGCGTCGTGCCCGACGCGGTCGTGTGGGCGGCGCTGGACTGCCCGTCCGGCTGGGCGCACGCGGGCGACGGCGGCCCCGGCCTGCTCGGCCGCATCACCGCGCAGGTGTTCCGGCGCGTGTACCCGAACGGCACGTACTCGGTGGTGGCCCGCGCCACGGGCCGCGACGGCCGCAAGCTCTTCGGCGAGAGCGCCGTCTACGAGCTGGACGGCACCCTGGTCGCCGCCGCCAGGACCACCTGGATCATCCCCGCCCCGGCCGCCTGACCGGCCGGCTGCGTCCCCGGCGGGCCCCGCGCCCGCCGGGACCGGTCATGAGGCGATCACGATCGCGCCGAGCAGCGACCACACCCACGCGGCCAGGAACGCCAGCGTGGCCGCGCACAGCAGCAGCGACGCGCCGAACAGCGACCGGCGGAACAGCCGGTAGCCCAGCGGCGCCCGCCCCGCGGCGGCCCTGGCCGGGTTCCACGGGCGCCGCAGGTCCGTCAGCGTCAGCTCCTCCTCGGCCGCGCCGCCCTCCCCGCCGGCGTCCTTCTCCGGCGACGCGTGCGGGGAGGCGTCCGGTGGGACGCCGGGCCCTTCGACCGGCAGGCCGGTGAGCCAGGCCAGCAGGCGCCCGATCGCGGCGGTGTCGGCGGGCAGCCCGGAGGACAGGTACCGCACCTCCGCTGGGACGCCGGGCCCTTCGACCGGCAGGCCGGTGAGCCAGGCCAGCAGGCGCCCGATCGCGGCGGTGTCGGCGGGCAGCCCGGAGGACAGGTACCGCACCTCCGCGGCCGTCCTCGCCAGATCCCGCACCATGTTGCCGAGCCCGACGCCGTCGAACCACGCGGGAAGGTCGTCCGCGTCGTGGCCGACGGCCGTGCGGCGCAGCAGGTCGGCCTTGGTGACCACCACCGCGACCCGCTTCTGCCGCCCCCCGTCCGCCCGCGCGGCCAGCTCGTTGCGCACCCGCTGGAAGGTGTCGGACGGATCCTCCTGGGACAGCACGACCCCGGCGTCCTTGAGCGTCCGCCGCTCGGCCTCCGACAGGCCGCGCTGCACCAGCGGCAGCGCGAACGGGTCCACGACGATGAGCATCGCCTCGCCGTGGGCCAGGTAGCTCATCGCCTCCACCTGGGCCGCTCCGGTGAACCCCTCGCCCGACGGGTCGAACAGGTACAGGATGCGGTTGCCGCTGCGGGGCGTGGCGCCGGGCAGCGTGATGTCGACCATGGTCGCCGACGGCGCCTGCGTCGTGGTCTTGGACACCTTCCCGAGCCGCAGCTCCTGCCGCAGCCGCGAGAACGCCGCCTCGTCCCCTTGGACGACGAACCCCGCCCGGCCGCGCGCCTCCCGCACCACCCCGTGCAGGGCGTTGACGGCGAGCACCATGAACGTCGTCTTGCCCGCGTCCGGGCCGCCGACGAACGGCAGCGGCTCGATCCGCGCCCGGCCGATGCGGTGCGGCAGCGCCCGGTCGCATTCGGGGCAGTACGCCTGCAGGCGGAACCGGCCGAGCACGATGGCCGTGGGCAGCCGGGTGCCGCACCGGCACACGTGCCGGAACGCGCCGTCCCGGTTCGGCACCAGGCGCCGGTGGCGCTCGCCGCAGGACGGGCAGGCGTACTCGGGCAGGGGGAAGCGGGCGTAGCACTGCGGGTGCGGGCAGGTCTGCAGGATGCGCCGGGCCAGCATGAGGACGCCCTCGAGGCCGCGCACGAGCAGGACGCCCGCCGCCCACAGCAGCACGCCCGCCCCGCACACCGCGGCGTACGCGGCCGCCACCGCGGCGGCGGCGGCCCCCAGCGGCACCGCGGCGACCGCGACGCCGACCACGACGGCCAGCCACACCGGCACCAGGAAGAAGCCCTGCGTGTTGCTCATCAGCCACCGGGTGAGGGTGGTGAGGGACCTGCGCACCGTCCTCCAGACCGCCGGGACGGCGAAGCCCGCGATACGCCACCAGTCCTGGCCCGCCTGCCCGAACAGGTAGTGGCGGAACGCCGGGTCCCGCGTCCCGCCCGCCTCGCCCGGCACGGCGGGGGACGGGCCGCCCGCCGTCGCCGGGAGCAGCACCTCCCCGGCGCGCACGTGGTAGTGGACGGCGCCGGTGAGCGTGGCGGCGACCACGCTGAGCGCGCACACCACCGGGAACGCGTAGAGGAAGCCGAAGTACATGCAGGCGGCCCACAGCGCGACCAGGAACACCACGACGAGCGGCATCAGCGGTCCCCGCGCTTCCGCCCCCGGCGGCCCCGCGCCGCGTCCCGCAGCTCGCGCAGCCCCGCCAGCAGCTCGGCGTCCCGCCGGAACCGGGCCTCGACCGAGCCGAACATCGACCAGCCGCCCAGCCGGGACCGCGCCCAGGAGTCCAGCTCGGGCACCGTCTCACCGGCCAGGTGCAGCCGCACGGCGACCTCCAGCAGGGCGGGCTCCTCCTCGCGGGGAGTCCGGGCCGCGATCCAGGCGCGCGCCAGCACGGCCCGCGCCTCGTCCGGGAGCCGCCTGACCACCTCGGCCCTGAACCGCGGGTCCAGTTCGGCCACCGCCGCCGCCGCGACCGCCCACGCCGCGGCGTGCAGCTCCTCGTGCGTCTCGCGGGCCAGCTCCTCCAGCCGCAGGAGTATCGCGGCCGCGTCCGGCGGTTCCGCCGCCTCGCGCGTCCCCGCGGCGAGCAGCACGGCCTCGGCGTCCTTGGCGGGATAGCCGGGGACGGCCTGGCGCACCTGGTGCGCCAGGCGCACGGTCTCGGGATCCTCCAGCCCGGCCGCGAGGAACGCCCGGGCCGGGACGTCGCCGAGCACGGCCACCTCCCCGAGCACGGCCCCCACCCCGTCGACCAGCGCCGCCGCCTCCGCGACCCCCGGCACTTCCTCCCAGATCTCGGCGATCCCCGCATCCCGCGCGGCCGCCGCCCCGCCGCCCCGCCCGCCCGTATCGTCGCCGGCCCCGGCCTCCTCGGTCCCCGTCGCGGCGCGGTCCCGTGCGGTGGGACCGTCCGGGGGGACCAGGCGGAGGAGTTCTCTGGTCGCCTCCACGCGGGACAGTCGCCGCAGGCGGGCCAGCGACCGCACCACGGCGGTCCCGGTGCGCGGGGCGTGCGCGAGGTCGTGGGCCCATAAGCGCTCGGACACCTCGTCGGTGAGCATCCGCGTCCGCACCTCGTCGTCCGACTCCTCCAGGCCGAGCACGACGCCGGTCACCGCGGGCTCGCCGAGCCGCGCGGGGAGGCGGTCCAGCAGCCGGGCGAGGTCGCCGAGGCCGTCGCGGACCAGCGCCCGCGCCGTCCGTTCGAGGTCGGCCGCGGCCACCGGCGCGCCGACGGCGTGCGCGGTCCGTACCGCCCGGCCGAGTTCCTCCAGGTCGCGGACGGCGGCCAGCGCGCGGGCCGCGTCGGAGGCCAGGGACGCGCGCGTCTCCGGCAGCCGCGCGGGCTCCGGCGTCGGCAGGGCGGGGTCGGCCAAGGCGAGCGCCGCGCACCGCAGCGCGCACCACTCGGCCGTCTCGGCGGGCGCGTGCGCGCGGACGGCGGCGGCCAGTTCGAATCCCATCCGTCCGGTGGCACGCGCCAGGTCGTCCCACAGCCACTCGGGCAGGTCCTCGGAGAGGCCGCGGGCGATGGCCGACTGCTCCTCGGCGGTCACGGTCGCGTCTCCCCGGCAGAAGGCCAGCAGCGCCGCGCCCATGTCCGGCTCGAACGCCTGCTCCCCGGGCACGCCGTCCGAACCCTTGCCGGACGGCCCGCCGGAGAGTTCGCCGATCGCGTCGATGCCGTCGAGGTCGCCGCGCCGCCAGCAGTCGGCCACCGTGCGGGCGAAGCGCCCCGGCGCGGGCGCCGCCGCGTCCGGGGGGTCGTCCAGCCGGAAGACGGCGGCCTTGAGGTCGGCGGGCAGCCACACGTCGGGGGTGGTGCCGACGACCAGGTGCGGCGCGCCGCCCGGGTCGGCGCTGTAGGTGAGGAACGACAGGCGGGCCGCGACCGGCCAGGGCAGCGAGTAGGACAGGACGGCGATCCAGCGGACGATCTCGTCGACGTCGGCGCTGACCAGCACGAGACGGCCGTGGCCTCCGGCGAGGGCGAGCGTGACCGTCTCCAGCAGTTCGCCGAGCCGCGCGTACGCCGCCTCGCCGCCGGAGGTCAGCCAGGCGGCCAGCGCGTCGGGATCGAAGCCGTCGCCGGGCGGCAGGTCGGACAGGTCGGGCAGGTCGGCGCCGGGGGAGGCGGGGACGTCCCGCCACAGCGGCGACCCCCACAACTCGACCGGCCGCAACCCCGTCATCTCCTCCTCCGTAACCACGATCGCGTGGCCGAGGAAGTTGCCGTACCGCCCGGAGTAGTCACGGCCCAGGTAGACGCATCGGGCCAGAACGCTCAACTCGCCAGGAGCGCGGGAGGGACCGCTCTCGCGGGCGCCGGGGTGGCCGGCCGGGCCGAGGGAGCCGTAGGCGAGGGCGACGGGCATGCGGGCGATCTGCTCGGGGGACGGCGCCAGCGGGGCGCCGGGCGGCGGCTTGTAGGCGAGGTGCCGGGCGATCTTGCCGGTGAGCCCCTGAGGCAGCCCCGCCGACTCCGCGACGAACTGGAACCCCGCCCGCCCCGCGGGCCCGGCCTCCACCGACGTGTAATGCACCTGCCACGCCACGCCCTCACCTCCCGCCTTGTAACCCGGCCCTGACCCGCACCCCCGGACGCGCGATCACCCACGCCCCTCCACGACCGCCCATTACCGGCGAACCCCCGTGAGCATGCCGAACCTGTGCAGGAGCCACAGCAGTGGGTCTTCGACGCGGTAGGGGCGGACGCCGCCGGGGGCGACGGTGTCGTCGCCGGGGATGCCGCCGAGGGCCGAGAGGCCGAACAGGGCGAAGTCGGTGAAGTGCTGACGCAGGTAGCGGTCGACCATGCCGGCCTCCCATTCGTCCATGAGCGCCCGCACCTGCTCGTGGACGGCGTCCCTGTCGTCCAGGTCGAGGGTGCCGGAGGGCATGCGGGCGCGGTGCAGCGCGGACTGGGCGTCCATGGTGTCCTGCAGGGCGTCGATCTTGCTCAGCGCCACGGCCACGGGGACCTTCAGCTTGCCGGAGCCGGCGCGGTCGCGCAGCAGCTCGGCGACCCGGCTGATCACGTTGATCGGGTCGCTGTCGGGGTCGCCGGCGTTGACGCCGCCCCTGGCCGCCGCCGTCCCGCTCAGCGACGCCTTGGCGCCGGGCAGCTCCAGCGGGTCGACCAGGAAGATGATCGCGTCGGCGGCGTTGAGGTAGCGCAGGTGGGTCTCGGTGGACTCGCGGCTGCGCAGGTCCTCGCCGGCGGTGTCGAAGAAGACCAGCGTGAGCGACATGGTCTTGGTGCGCAGCCGCCCGGGCACCGTGCGGGTGAGCAGGTAGACCAGCGGGTCGCGCGGCTCGGTGGCCGCCGGCCGGGTGGTGCTGAGCAGGCGGTGCTCGCCGTACAGGGGGCGGGCGAAGTCCTGCTTGTAGCGGGCGATGGTGCGGTCGTCGCAGGCGACGAGCGAGGCGTCGAGCTCGGCGCCGACCCGGTTGGTCAGCTCGTGCAGCAGCACGGCGATGTAGGTGCTCTTGCCGGATCCCTTCGCCCCGACGAGGGCGACGATCCTGCCGGGGTTGGCGCAGTACTCGGCGGGCAGCCTGCTGTGGCACTCCGGGCACACCCGCCAGCCGGTGGAGCGGTGGCAGGTCGGGCAGTCGGCGCGGCGGCCGGGCCTGCGCACCGAGAACACCGGGGGCAGGTAGGCGGCGGCGGAGGAGCCCAGGTACTCGGCGAGGGTCTCGTCCAGCCGCGCCTCGCAGCCGCCGCCGCGCCCGGCCCTGCCCGCGCACCGGAACGCGATGCGGTCGCGGTCCAGCCGGGCGAAGCAGAACGGACAGGTGATGGTCACGCGGCCACCTCGCCTTCGGGCGCCGGTCCGGTGGCGCGGTCGAGGTCCGGGCACGCGTGGCGGAAGGGCGAGGCGACGATCACGCGCTCGTCTCGCCCCCGGCCGCGGTTCCGGCGCCGGGTGGGGATGTGGTCGTTTCGGTGGGGGGACACGTGGGGCTTCCGGTCGTGGTGCGGTCGTCGGGCGCGGTAGGGGGCGGGCACGTCGTCACTCCACCTTCAGGCGCCGGACCGGCGGGTCGATCAGGGCCACGCCGCCCGCGCGCCCGGCGGGGCCGTCCTCGGCGCCCTCGGCGAAGCAGCGCAGCCAGTACGGCCTGGCCTGCCGGGGGACGGGGACGGTGAGCCGGGCGGGCACGGCGAGGTCGGTCCAGTGGTCGAGCAGGACGCCGTCGTCGGCGGTCGTCGGCTGGACGTGGCCGGGCTTGAGCACCAGCGACAGGCGGCGCAGCAGCACCGGCCGGTCGGCGGTGACCTCGACGACCACCGACCGCTTCCAGGCGGGGCCGCGGTAGGTGACGTCGTAGTGGACGGGGATGCGCCCGGGCAGGTCGAACCGGGCGGCCGGCCCGCGCACCCGGGTGCCGCGCACCAGGGAGGTGGCCATGACCTCGATGACGACCGGCTCGCTCTCGGGGACGTCGAACCGCACCCCGCCGCGGGCCCGGTAGGCCGCGGAGGTGACCGGCACGCCGTGCCCGTTCCACATCACCTCGACCTCGGTGACGTCCTGAGGCCACTCGAAGCCGACGAACACCGTGCCGCCGCGCCGCGTGGCCGTGAGCTCGGTCGGCGGCACGAGGCTGATGTGGTCCAGGTGCCCGCCGACCGTCGCCAGCTCGCCCGCCACGGTGACCGCGACGAGCACGCTGCGGCCGGCCCCGGGGCGGATGGCCTGGCCGTCGCGGGTCGGGATGGACGGGATCGCCCGGCCGGCCGCGCGCAGCTCGGCGAGCGCGAGCGTGGTGCCGACCGGCCACGGGGGCGGGACGTCCAGCGCGACGAACTCGACCGCGCCCTCGGGCGGCTCCTCGTAGCGGACCAGGAACGTGCCGGGCGCGGACGGGTCGGCGCGCAGCGTGAAGCCGGTGACCGGCCGGGGACGCCCCTGCGGGGTGACCGCGCGCCGCACGCCCGGGGTGACGGCCTCGCCGTCCTGCCCAGGGTAGACCGCGGACACCACGTAGGTGTAGGTCGTGCCGTTGACCACGTCCCTGTCGCGGAACCCGCTCTCGCCGGCGGGGACCGGCAGCCCGTCCCGGGTGACCCGCACGCCCGCCGCCTCCGCGGGCAGCCTCCAGGAGCCGGACACCACGCCGTCGCCCGTGCCGAAGGCGACCTCCGCGGGCTCGGGCCGCACGATCAGGGTGGCCGCCACGGCGGGCATCGCCACCGCCTCCTCGCGCCGCGCGACCACCGCGTACACCAGCGGCACGTTCACCGGCGGGCGCTCGTCGCGGGCGGAGGGACGGTCGGTGCTGGTCACCACGGTCCCGTTGCGCAGCACGTCGTAGACCACCCGCCCGGCCCGCGACGGCGAGGGCTGCCACACCAGCCCCACCCCGTCGCCCTGGACGCTCACCCGCACCGCCCGCGCCGGGTGCGGGGCGAGCCGCAGCAGCAGCTCGCTCGCCCCCGGCAGGTCGGGCACGCGCCGCAGCGCGTCGCGCAGCGCGATCCAGGCGTCGTCGGGGTCGAGGGCGGCCCGCGCCCGGTCCCTGAGCCGTATCGCGGTGGCGAGCCTGGCCCTGACCTCGGTGGCCAGCTCGGCGGCCTCGCCGGTGAGCGCGGCGGCGTCGAGCGCCTCGGCGAAGTCGGCCGCCGCGTGGATCTCGCCGGCGCCGACCAGCTCGCGCAGCCGCGCCGCCGGTCCGGTGGCGACGCCGCCGCCCTCGGCGCGCACCGCGAAGACCAGGCGGCGGGCGTCGCCGGAGTCCAGGTCGAGCTCGGTGGTGGCGTGCCGCAGCAGCGAGTCGTCGTAGGGGTGCTCGCGGAGGCGTTCGCGCAGCCGGGCCACGATGTCGTAGCGGACCAGTGTGCCCGGGTCGGGGGAGTTGCGCAGCGCGGCGATCACCGTGTCCGCGCCGACCGTCCACGGCCCCCGGGTGCGGGCCGCCCAGTACCGCTCCGCCTCCTCCAGGGCGTCCTCGACCGGGGCCGCGCCCGGCACGGCGAAGCCGTCCAGGACGCGCATGCCCGCGCACCGGTCGCCGTACAGGAACCGGGCGAGGTGGGCCAGCCCGAGCGTGTCCAGCGCCTCGCGGGCGCGGCCGTACCCCGCGTACGGGGCGGCCTCGGGCAGCGTGTCCGGGTCACCGACCTCGATGGAGCTCTCGGCCGCCAGCCGCAGCGCCTCCTCGTGGCCGACGCCGCTGGAGCGGGCGATGGTGGCGAGCAGCGCGGGCGACAGCATGCGCAGCGGCCCGGCGGCGTCGGCGAGCCGGGTGGCCGCCTCCGACAGCCTGCGCGCGGCGCGGTGCTCGGACTCGCCGAGCGCGTCGCGCAGCGGCCGCAGGTCGCCCTCGGCGGCGGCGGAGAAGATCGGCGCGAAGCGCGCGTGGTCGGCCTCCAGCCGGTCGGCGAGACGCTTGTACTTCAGCATGCCGCGCGCCCTGCGCCAGCACTGGCGCACCTGCTTGACGGTGCCGGTGACGTCGGCCGCGGTCATCGACTCGTGAAGCTGGTAGCGGATCCGCAGGTCCTCCGGGGGGAGCCCGCCCGCCTCGCGCGCGGGCTCCAGCACCTCGCGGGTGTACCGCCGCTCGTCGAAGGCCATGGCCGCCCGGCTAGCCGACCTGGACGCGCGACAGGGCGGCCCGTGACTCGGCGACGTCCTCCTCGGACATGCCGCCGATCTGGATGCGCAGCTCCAGGGCCTCGCCGGTCTCGCGCTCCCTGGCGGTGACCTGGAGCAGGCCGGAGGCGTCGAGGGCGAAGGTGACCTCGACGGGCCATCCGGCGGGCTTGCCCGAGGGGATCTGCAGCAGCCCCTCGGCGATCAGCCCGTTGTCCTCGGGGGACTCCGACTCGACCGCGCCCGCCTGCTCCATGACCTCGACGTCGACGCCGGTCTGGCCGTCGTCGATGGTGTAGAAGTCCTGGGTGACGGCGGCGGGCAGGGCGTCGTTGGCGTGCACCAGGTGGGCGACGCCGCGGCGCCGGGTCTCCTTGTCGACGACGACGATGCCGAAGGCCCGCGAGGCGACGGTCTTGATCGTGCGGCCCGCGATCTGCTCCTGCTGGTCGGCGGTGAGGCCGGCCCGCGCGGCCATGTCCTCGGCCTGGTCGTGCCGTCCTTCGGCGATCAGCCGCCGGTAGGTCTCCTCGAAGGCGTACAGCGCGGCGCCCTTGGCGACGGCGAGGTCCGGGTCCTGCAGGCGGGGGAGGAGCTGGAACTCCTTCTGCAGGGTCTCGGCGACCGCGGGCATCTTGGTGGAGCCGCCGACCAGCACCAGGTGGTCGTAGTGGCGCACGCCCTTGGCCGCGGCCGTGTCGATGGTCCTGCGGGTGATCTCGACGGTGCGGTCGAGCAGGTCGCGGGTCAGGTCCAGCAGGGTCTCGCGGGTCACCTCGACGGTGGCCACCCTGCCGTCGTGGACGACGCGCACGACGTGCTGGGTGCGGGTGGACAGCGTCTTCTTCAGGTCCTCGGCGTCGCGGCGGAGCTGCTGCTCGGACTGCTTGTCCAGCAGGGGGTCGCCGGCGTCGGGGTGCTCGGCCTGGAAGCTCTCGGCCAGGTGCTCGACGAGGCGGTCGTCCCAGTCGGCGCCGCCGAGCTCGTGGTCGCCGTCGGTGCAGACGACCTCGATGTCGCCGTCCTTGAGGGTGATGACGGTGGTGTCGAACGTGCCGCCGCCGAGGTCGTACACGAGGATCGTGTGGTCGGCGCCGGGGTTGAGCACGCCGTAGGTGATGGCCGCGGCGATGGGCTCGGAGACGATGTCGATGACGTTGAGCCCGGCGATCTGCCCGGCCTTGCGGGTGGCGTCGCGCTCGGCGGCGCCGAAGTAGGCGGGGACGGTGATGACGACGTCCTCGACGGTGTCGCCGGTGGCGGTCCTGGCGTCGTCGGCGAGTTTGCGCAGGACGAAGGCCGAGATCTCTTCCGGCGTGTAGGGACGGCCGTGCCGGACCCGGGGGACGTCCTGCCCCATGTCGCGCTTTATCCGGCTTACCACGAGGTCCGGCTCCAGCACCGCGCTGTCCTTGGCGGTCGCCCCCACGACCACGTTGTCGGGGGACTCGAAGAACACCACGGACGGCGTGGTGTCGGTGCCCTCCAGGTTGCGCAGCACGGTCGGGCGGCCGACGTCGTCCACATAGGCGATGCAGGAATACGTCGTGCCGAGGTCGATCCCGTAAACAGCCATCGCCTACTCGCTCTCCTTTTCCTTGCCGCTGTCCTCTTCGGCGTCCCCGCCGTCCCGGCCGTCCGTGTCGCCCCGGCGGCCGGTGTCGTCTTTCGCGCCGTCCGTGTCGTCGGGCCCGTCCGCCGTCTCGGCCTCGTCCGTCCCGGCCGGGTCGTCCTCGGGGGCCGGATCGCCGTCCTCGTCTTCCGAGGCTCTGCCGATGATCACCGAAGCCTTGCGCAGCACGCGGTCGCCCGTGGTGAAGCCGTCGGAGAGGACCTCCACGACCGTGCCGTCCTCGGCCGCGGGGACGGCGCTGGTGCCCGCGGGGCGGTGCAGGGCGGGGTCGTAGGCGTCGCCGGGCCGGACCGAGAGCCGCTCGGCGCCCGTGCGGCCGAGGACCTCGGCCACCTCGTCGGCCATCGCGGCGAGCAGCGGGCCCGCGAACTCGGGGGACGGCGGGTCGTCGGAGCGCCAGCGCGCCGCCACGCGCGTCGCCGTGTCGTGGAGGCGGTAGAGCGCCGTGCGGACCGGCGCCAGCGCCTCCTGCAGGATCCCGTGCCGCAGCTGCTGGTTCTCGGCGTGCAGGCGGTCGATGACCTGCTCGCGGTGCGCGGCGCGCTCGTGGTCGCGCCGCAGCGTCTCGGTGAGCGCGCCGATCTGCCGCGTCAGCTCCTCGATCTGCCGCGCCGGCTCCGTGGCCTCGGCGCCCGCCGCGACGCCGGGGCCGGCGCCGTCCGCGGAGGTGGCTGCCGTGGTCACGCGCGGCTCTGGGGGCGGCGGCATCTATCTCCTTGTGCGGAAATACAGGAATTCCTGACGGCAGTTACTCTAGCCATCAATGCCTCCGCCTGGTAGAGATTCGCGTGTCCGGTAATGAGACGTATGTCGTGGTTCTTGGGGCTCTTTCGAACACCCTTCGGAGTGCCCCCCGGCGAAGTACGTATATCGGGGGCCGCCCACTCCGCACCCGGTTTTCCAGCGAAGAGACCGGAATCACAGGTGTCCCAAAGGCCACAAATTCCACGTTTATCGGTAAACACCCGCCAAACCCGGCGGGCACCTCGAAACCACGCCTTCGCCCCGCAAGGCGCCCCGCCGCCGCGTCCGCCCTGGCCGGACGGCCCGCCGCCCCGCCCGGGCCGTCCGGAGGGCCGCCCGCACCGCGCTCTCACCACACCGCCGGCCGCGCACCCCTGCCGCCGATCAAATGGGACACCCATAATTGAGTCATGACATACCGGGTACTGATCATCGAGCACGAGACCGACGCCGGCCTCGGGTTCTTCGGCGAATGGCTGACCGGGGCCGGCGTCACCCCCGAGGTCGTGCGGCCCTTCCTCGGCGAGGAGCTCCCCGACGGCACGCTCCCGCACGGGCTGATCGTGCTCGGCGGGTCCGCCTCGGCCTGGGACGACGAGGCGTACCCCTGGCTCCCCGGCATCCGTGACCTGATCAGGCGCTCGGTGGAGGCGTCCGTCCCCACCCTCGGCATCTGCCTGGGCGCCCAGCTCATGACCCTGGCCCTGGGCGGACGCGTCGAGCGCGGCGCCGCCGGCCTGGAGATCGGCCTGCGCCGCATCGCGCCGCTGCCCGCCGCCGCGGACGACCTCCTGATGGGACGGCTGCCCGCCGAGCCGAAGGTCGTCCACTACCACCAGGACGCCATGACCGCCCTGCCAGAAGGCTCCGTGCCGCTGGCCACCGGCGACCCCTACCCGAACCAGGCGTACCGGTTCGGCGAGCGCGCCTGGGCCGTGCAGTTCCACCCCGAGGCGTCCCCCGAGGTCTTCGCCGACTGGATGACCGTCACCGGCGCCTCGCTGACCGCCGCCGGGCACGACCCGCGCGCCCTGGACGCCGACGTCGCCGCCGCGGGCGCCGAACTGGACGCGACCTGGCGCCCGTTCGCCGAGGCGTTCGCCGCCGTCGTGCGCGATGCGCCGCGCCACGTCCGGGAACACCGCGAAACAGCGCGCAACCGCTGACGACGAACTCCGGGCCACCGGTTACGTTGGGCGTTGTGAACGCCGAGTCCCGCATCCAGACGACGGCCGGGCGCCTGGCCCGGCTCGGGTTCGCGGACGCCGCCCGTGCCGGACGGCTGCTGGACGGCCTAGGCCCCGAGGCCGCCGGCGACCTGGGCCTGCTCACGGCCCTCGTCGGCGCGGCCGACCCCGACCTCGCGCTCACCTCCCTGAGCCGCCTGTTCGAACGCGACCCCGGCGTGCTCGGCGCGATGCGCGCCGACCCGGGCCTGCGGGCTCGGCTGGTCGGCGTCCTCGGCCTGTCGGCGGCGCTCGGCGAGCACGTCGTGCGCCACCCCGGGCACTGGAAGGCCCTCGAAGGCGACCAGGCGCTCCAGCGCCCGCCCGAGCGTGACGTGCGGGCCGCGCTGCTGGAGTCCGTCGGCGCCGACCCCGCCGACCCCGAGCCCCGCGCCCTCCAGGGCGGCACCGAGGCCATGTCCGCCCTGCGCGTCGCCTACCGGGGCAGGCTGCTGCACCTGGCGGCGCGCGACGCCACGGGCGCCGCCTCCTTCTCCCAGGTCACCGCCGAGCTGTCCGGCCTGGCGGGCGCGGCGCTCGAGGCCGCGCTCGCCATCGCCAGGGCCGAGGTCCCCGAGAGCGCCGACGCCCGCCTCGCCGTGATCGGCATGGGCAAGTGCGGCGCCCGCGAGCTCAACTACATCAGCGACGTCGACGTCGTCTTCGTCGCCGAGCCCCGCGAGGGCGTGGACGAGACCAAGGGACTCCAGGCGGCGACGCGCCTCGCCCAGGCCATGATGCGCGCCTGCTCGGCGAGCACGCCCGAAGGGGCGCTGTGGGAGGTGGACGCGGCGCTGCGGCCCGAGGGCAAGGCAGGGCCGCTGGTGCGCACGATGGCCAGCCACCTGGCGTACTACCGCAGGTGGGCCAAGACCTGGGAGTTCCAGGCCCTGCTCAAGGCGCGCCCGGTCGCCGGCGACCCGGAGCTCGGCGGCGAGTACGTCGCCGCGGTGGACGAGATGGTCTGGCAGTCCTCCGCCCGCGAGCACTTCGTCGAGGACGTCCAGGCGATGCGCCGCAGGGTCGAGGCCCACATCCGCGCCGGCGAGGCCGACCGCCAGATCAAGCTCGGCCCCGGCGGCCTGCGCGACATCGAGTTCGCCGTGCAGCTCCTCCAGCTCGTCCACGGCCGCACCGACGCCCTGCTGCGCCGCCGCGCGACGCTGCCCGCGCTCGCCGCGCTCTCGCGGGGCGGCTACGTCGCCAGGGACGACGCCAAGGCGCTCGCCGAGGCCTACATCTTCCTGCGCAAGGTGGAGCACCTCATGCAGCTGCACCACCTGCGCCGCACGCACGTGCTCCCCGAGGACGAGGCCGACCTGCGCCGCATCGGGCGCGCCCTCGGCATGACCGTGGACCCGGTGGGCGAGTTCACCACCCGGTGGAAGCGCCACGCCATGGAGGCCAGGCGGCTGCACGAGAAGCTGTTCTACCGTCCGCTGCTGCAGGCGGTCGCCCGCCTGCCCGGGGACGAGGCCCGGCTCTCGCCCGCCGCCGCCACCGCGCGCCTGTCCGCGCTCGGGTACGCCGACCCCGACGGCGCGCTGCGGCACATCGCCGCGCTGACCAGCGGCGTCACCCGGCGCGCCGCGATCCAGCGCACGCTGCTGCCCGTCATGCTCGGCTGGTTCGCCGACGCCCCCGACCCCGACGCGGGCCTGCTCGGGTTCCGCCAGGTCAGCGACAAGCTCGGCACCACCCCGTGGTACCTGCGGCTGCTGCGCGACGAGACCGCCGCCGCCGAGCGCATGGCCCGCCTGCTCGGCACCAGCCGCTACGCCACCGGCCTGCTCCTGCACGCCCCGGACGCCGTGGCCATGCTGGGTTCGGAGGCCGAGCTGGCGGCGCGCCCCAAGGAGGCGCTGGCCGGCGAGCTGGCCGCGTCCGTGCGCCGCCACGCCGAGGACGCCGAGGCCGCCGTCGACGCGGTGCGCGCGCTGCGCAGGCGCGAGCTGCTGCGCATCGCCATCGCCGGGCTGGTCGGCGGCGCCGGCGTCGAGGAGGTCGGCCGCGCGCTGTCGGAGCTGAACGACGTCACCATCCAGGCCGCGCTGGACGCCGCGATCCACAAGGTCTCGGTGGAGCGCCGCGGGCCGCTGCCCACCCGCTTCACCGTGATCGCCATGGGACGGCTCGGCGGCTACGAGTGCTCCTACGGCAGCGACGCCGACGTCATGTTCGTCCACGCGCCGGTCGAGGGCGCCGGCGAGAAGGACGCCACCGACGTGGCGCACGCCGTCGCCAACGAGTTGCGCCGCCTGCTGGCGCGGCCCGCCCCCGACCCGCCCCTGCACATCGACCCCGACCTGCGCCCGGAGGGCCGCCAGGGCCCGCTGGTGCGTTCGCTGTCGTCCTACGCGGCCTACTACCGGCGCTGGTCCTCGCCGTGGGAGTCCCAGGCCCTGCTGCGGGCCCGCTACTCGGCGGGCGACGCCGCGCTGGGCGCGGAGTTCATGACGCTGATCGAGCCCCTGCGCCACCCGCCGGGCGGCATCGGCGAGGACGCGGTGCGCGAGATCCGGCGGCTGAAGGCCCGCATGGAGGCCGAGCGGCTGCCACGCGGCGCGGACCCCCTGCTGCACACCAAGCTCGGCAGGGGCGGGCTGGCCGACGTGGAGTGGCCGGCCCAGCTCATCCAGCTCCGGCACGCCCACGCGGTGCCCGGGTTGCGTACCACGCGCACGCTCGGGGCGCTGCGCGCCGCCGCCGAGGCCGGGCTGCTCGCCGGGTCCGACGAGGAGGTGCTCGCCGAGGCGTGGCGGTTCGCCTCGCGGGTCCGCGACGCCATCATGCTCGTGCGCGGCCGCGCGGGCGACAGCATCCCCGCCGACGTGCGCGAGCGCGCCATGATCGCCCGCGCGCTCGGCTACCCGCCCGACGGCTCGGAGGACTTCGTGGAGGACTACCGCAGGGCCACCCGCCGCGCCAGGGCCGTCACGGAGCGCGTCTTCTACGGCGCGGACTGATCTCGCCGGCTTGACCGACTGGGTACCTTTGTGGGGTCGAGTCGGCGAGCGGCGGAGGGACGACCGTGCCCCTTTCTGAGTACCTTGCGGGATTACGCGGTCAGGTGGGCAACGCCTTGCTGCTCCTGCCGTCGGTCAACGCCTTCGTGTTCGACGACGAGGGGCGGCTGCTGCTGGCCCGGCACAGCGAGCAGGGCGACGTGTGGTCCGCGCCGGGGGGCATCGTCGAGCCCGACGAGCCGCCCGCCGAGGCCGTGGTGCGCGAGACGCGCGAGGAGGTCGGGCTCGACGTCCGGATCCGCGGCCTGATCGGCGCCTACGGCGGCCCCGGGTTCCGCACGACCTACCCCAACGGGGACCAGGTGGCGCACGTCATCACCGTCTACGGCTGCACCGCCGAGGGCGGCACGCCCGTGCCCGACGGTGTCGAGATCTCCGAGGTCCGCTGGGTCACCGAGCCGGAGGCCGCCGGCCTGCCCACGCCGTCCTGGCTGCCGCTCGTGCTGCCCGACTGCTTCGCGTGGTGGCGGTCCGCCCGCCAGACCTGGAGCCCCGTCTCCTGACCAGCTCGCCCGCGCGGGCGATGGTCTGGTAATCCGGTGCTTGATATGGTCCCCTCGGAGTAGCCATGGCCGACAAACGCTATCGACGTCCTCTCGCGGAGCAACTCGATCACTTGTTTCGCACCGTGCGCCAGCCCGACGGCACCACCTACAGCTACGAGCAGGCGGCGCGAGAGATCACCCGGCGTGGCACTCCCGTCTCCCACACCACCCTGTGGAAGCTGCGCACCGGCAGGACCGACGACCTGTCGGTGAGCCACCTGGTCGCCATCGCCGACTTCTTCGGCGTCGAGCCCGCGTACTTCTTCGACGACGCCTACGCCGCGCAGGCCAACGTCCGGCTGGAGCTGCTGCCCGCCATGAAGGACGCGGGCGTGCGCAGGATCGCCATGCGCGCCGCCGGCCTGTCGCACTCCAGCATCGAGAACATCGCCAACATGATCGCCCACCTGCGCACGCTCGAAGGGCTCCCGCCGGACTGCGCCGCCGCCCCGCCGTCGCAGGAGCCCGCCGCGAGCGCCTCGCCGGAGGACTCCCGGCCCGGCTGACCGTCGCCCCTCCGAAGGGAGGACGGCCGCCTATCCGCGCGAGAGGTCCATCGCCGCGGCGGGCGGGCGCCGCCACAGGTCTCTGAGCGTGTCCGACAGCAGCACCAGCCACGCGGCGTCCGACTCCAGGTCGTCCCCGCCGCGCGTGGGGATCGGGTGCGGGTCGGCGGCGGGGGAGTCGCGCGCCCTGCGGCGCAGCGCGTCCGCGATCAGCGCCGCCTGCGCCGCGGCCTCCAGCGCCGTCCCCGACAGCCCGGCGGCCCGTCCCGCCGCCTCGGCCGCCTCCGCGACGCCGCGGTCGTAGTACGGGCCGAGCTGCACGATGCCGTCCCGGATCTCGACCACGCGGCGGTAGTAACCGCGGTGCGTCGGGCGCAGGCCGAGCGCGTCGCGCAGCCGGGACATCGGCACGCGGGTCAGCGCCAGGTCGGGGAACGCCTCGTTGAGCGCGGACCACAGCGGGCTGAGCCGCCGGTAGGCGCGGCGGTGGCGCCGCCACACCGGGATGGCGGCGATCATGTCGGTGACGGCCAGGTAGCCGACCCCGACGATGGCGGTGACGATCCCGACGAACACCAGCCACAGGTAGGAGGTGTTGAGCGGGCGCAGGACGGCGGGGTCGGCGGCGGTCGCGGCCTGGACGAGCGCGACGGAGATCTTCGCGACGGCGGCGCAGAGCAGCGCGCCCTGCGCGACCGCCAGGACCTTCAGCCCGCGCCTGAGCTGCGGCCGGGCGCTGGCCCGCGAGAACGTCGCCGAGGAGCGCAGGTTCAGCGCCAGCGCGTACCCCTGGTAGCCGAGCGCGGCGAGCACGAACACGGTCGCGTGCGGGTCGTTGCCGTTGGCCAGGTCGGCCGGGGCGGCGCGCACGTGCTCCGGGGCGAGCAGCCAGGCCGTCACCATCACGCCCGAGGCGGCCCCGAGCAGGACCGACCGTGCGCGCAGCCGGCCCCGCGCCGCCGCGCCGTGCACCGAGTAGGTGAAGAACGCCATCAGGAAGTACGCGCACAGCACCGTGAGCAGGTTCACCGCCAGCTTGGCGAGGCCCGCGCCGGCGTGGTCGACCGCCGTCCTGAGCACCGGGACGTTCAGGACGGCCGCGAGCGCGACGCACAGCACGAACGCGCCCATGGCGCGCAGGGGGAGGTCCTCCGGGGCCCGCCAGACCTGGACGAGCTTGTTGAGCACCCCGAGGAACGCCAGGGTGCTGAGGATTCCCAAGGCGAGCTGGCTCACAGCCACCCCTTGTGGTTGGCCAGGGAGGCGCGCATCCGCTCCAGGGCGTCGTCGTCCTCCGACGAATGGTGGGTGACGTTGAGGACGCTCGCCCACTCCAGGATGATCGTGGCGATCAGCTCGGCCTCGCGTTCGTACTTGGTGTCGTAGCAGGTGCGCCGCAGCACGCGACCCCCCGCGGCGAGGCCGGGCGTGATGGCCTCGCCGTCGGCGGGCTCGTCGCTCGGGTGCTCGGCGATCATGTGGCCGATCTCGTGCAGGACGATGTGATCCTGGTGGGGACGGGTGGTCTCCTGCTGGTAGTAAATGAAATCGGTCGAGTCCGTCATGAACCACAGCCCGAAAGGGCCGGGGATGTCAATCGGATATGCCACCAGCCGAATGTCGCGGCCCCGGCGTTCCGCCAGCCGCGCGCACAGCTCCCTCACATCGAGCGGCGGGCGGATGTCCAGCTCTCTGAGCAGGCGACGGCACTGTCTGCGCAGTGCCCTCTCTCTCATGGGGACGATTCTTTAGACTGCGACGCGGTAGTTCAACCCGAACGCCGGGATGTGCTCCGTAATGGAAGCCGAAATGAAATCGCCCTGACATGCGCCTTCACCGGCCGGGCGTCGCGGCTATTCCGGACGGGGCGGCGGCACGTGCGCGACGCCGTCCTTGACGACGAACAGCGGCCGGCGCAGGGCCTCGACGGTGGCGAGCGCGTCCCCGTCCGCCACCAGCAGGTCGGCGCTCAGCCCTTCGGCGATCCTGCCGGTCTCGCCGCCGATGCCGAGCGCGTCGGCGGCGCCGGAGGTGGCCATCTCGATGATCCGCTCCCGGGCGAAGCCGAGCTCCTCGTAGAGGGTGAAGCTGCCGGCGAAGTCGTCGAAGACCGAGCCGGGCAGCCCGGCGTCCGTGCCCATCACGAGCCGGACGCCGAGGTCGCGCATCCAGGGCAGCCGGCTCTGCAGCAGCGCGGCGCGCTCCTCGCCGATCCAGCGGGCCATGGCCCGCCAGCCGGGGCTGGTGGTCGGGCAGACGGCGATGCCCCGGGAGGCGATCAGCGCCGCGACGTCCTCGCGCGGGTCGTAGGCGTCGCCGGTGAGCCAGGTGCAGTGCTCGATGGTGTCCACGCCGGCGGCGGCGGCCGCGGCGATGCCCTCGGTGCCGTGCGCGTGGGCGGCCACGGGCAGGCCCAGCCGGTGGGCCTCCTCGACGGCGGCGCGGACCTGCTCGGGGGTGAACTGCGACTCCGACATCCCGGCCCCGCCGGAGGTGGTCTGCCCGCCGGTCACCATCAGTTTCACCAGGTCGGCGCCCTGCTCGGCGCGGGCGCGCACGGCCGCGCGTAACGCGGCCTCGTCCGCGACCTCGCCGCCGAGGTACCAGCAGTGCCCGCCGGGCACGGTGAGCGGCGGGCCGGCGGCCAGCACGCGCGGCCCGCGCAGCAGGCCGCCCGCGATGGCGTCGCGCAGGCGCAGGGACAGCCCGCCCCGGTCGCCGAGGTCCCTGACCGTGGTCACGCCGCTGTCGAGCAACCGGCGCGCGCGGTCGGCCATGCCGAGGAACAGCGAGAGGTCGTCGGCCTCGCGGACCTTGCCCATGCCGTCCATGCTCGCGTCGAAGACCAGGTGGACGTGGCAGTTGATCAGGCCGGGCAGGAGCGTGCCGCCGGGGAAGTCGTGGCGCGGGGTGCCGGGCGGGGCCAGGGCCTCGACCTGGTCGCGCGGGCCCGCCGCCCGGATGAGCCCCTCGCCGACGAGCACGGCCCCGTCGCGGATCGGCCCTTCCGGGGTGGCCGTGACGAGCAGGCCGGCGGTGACCAGCATTCCCACGAAGCGCTCCTTCGGTCGTGTCCCGGCGGTGGGGGCGGCCGGTCGCCGGTGCCGTCGCGGCGTCCTTCGATCTTCGGGTGATCTTCGGGAGCCGCCATACTCCCACATCCGTTCGCTTTACAGCCAGGACGACAGGTACCTCGATGGGCGACATTTCCACCATGAAAACAATGTGGCGCGAACGAGCGGGCGCTATCACTTCACGATTACAAAAGTCCCTTGTCATCATCTCCGGTTGACGTCCAGTCGGAGGTCGTGAAAGGCTCTCGGTGATGTGTATCCGGGGGTGCCGTCGTTCCACGGCCGCCGCGTCCTCCTATCACGGGCGTCGGCGGCGGGAATCGTGTCGTGGCCGATTCCTGATGTTTCCCGTGTTTCACCATGAGGCCGCCGCACGGCCATGGGACCAGGGGGTTCGCGCGAGTGCTCCACGTGTTTCCTGAAATGACGGCCGGTAAGGCCGCGGGCCGCTTCCGTGACGCCCCGCCGAGGCGCTCTCTCTAGGCCGCCGGCGATGTCACACGTGTTCCGCCTCCTCGGACCGGTCGAGGCCGGACTCTCGGGGAAGGCCGTCAACCTGGGCGGGCGCATGCGCCGCACGCTGCTGCTGTCCCTCCTGCTCAACATGAACCGCCCGGTCAGCCTCGACTGGCTGTCGGAGGCCCTGTGGGACAGCGAGCCCCCGCAGTCCGCCACGGCGAACCTGCGGACGTACGCGGGCGGGCTGCGCCGCGTGCTGACCGCCGAGATGAAGGGCGTCGGCATCGTCGCCTCCGACCGGGCCTACCAGCTCGTCGCGTCCCCGAGCAAGCTCGACCTGACCAGCTTCGAGAAGCTCACCACCGAGGCGAGGACGGCGCTCGCCGACCGCCGCCCCGACGTCGCGGTCCGGCGGTTCGACGACGCGGTCGCCCTGTGGCGCGGCCCGGTCGGCGACGGCCTGGCCTACGGCAAGCCGCTCGCCGCGCGCCTGACCGTCCTGCACGAGCAGCGCCTCAGCGCGCTGGAGGACCGGGCCGAGGCGCGGCTCGCGCTCGGCCGGCACTCCGAGGCCGTGGCCGACCTGCGGCTGCTGGTCGGGGAGCAGCCGCTGCGCGAGCGGGCCTGGGGGCTGCTCATGCGCGCCCTCTACGGCGCGGGCGACGCGGCCGGCGCGCTCGGCGCCTACGCCGAGGCCCGCGACCACCTGGCCGGGCAGCTCGGCCTGGAGCCGGGGGAGGAGCTGCGGCGCATCCACCAGGCCGTCCTGCACCGCGACCCCGCGCTCGCCCCCCTCGCCCACCGGCAGGCCCACGTCTCCGCCACGCCCTGCGCCCCGGCCCCCCGTCAGCTTCCGCGCCCGGGCCTGCTGGTCGGCCGCGACGCCGAGGCGCGCTTCCTGGAGGAGGCGCTCACCCCTACGGGCGCGGTCCCGCCGGTGGCGGCGATCAGCGGCCCGGTCGGCGTCGGCAAGTCGGCGCTGGCGCTGCGGGTCGCGCACGCGGTGTCGTCGCGGTTCCCCGACGGGCAGCTCTACGTCGACATGGCCGGTGCCTTCCAGCAGGAGCGCGCGGTCACCCCCCGGCAGGCCGCCACCTGGTTCCTGCGCGCGCTCGGCGACCCCGTCCCCGGGGAGCCGAGCCTCGGCGAGGCCAGCACGCGCCTGCGGTCCCTGACCTCCGGCCTGCGCGTGCTCTTCGTGATCGACAACGTCGCCGGGGCCTCGCAGGCGCGTCCCCTGCTGCCCGCCGGGCCCGGCTGCGCGGTGCTGATCACCAGCAGGCGGGTGCCCGCCCTCGACCACGCCGGACACCTCACGCTCGGCGCGCTCACCCCCGGGGACGCCGTCGCCGTGCTGGCCGGGCACGCCGGCGCCGCGCGGGTGGCGGCCGAGCCGGACGCCGCCGCCGAGATCGCCCGCCGCTGCGAGCACCTCCCGCTCGCCCTGCGCGCCGCCGGGGCCCTGCTCGCCGCGCGCCCCGACTGGCCCCTGGAGCGGCTGTCCGCCCGCCTGGCCCGCGGCCTGTGCGAGATCCTCGACAACCGGGACGGCGAGCAGAACATCCGCGACCGGCTGTGGGGCAGCTTCGAGCTGTTCCGCCGCACCGACCCCGAGGCCGCCCGCCTGCTGTGGACGATCACCTACCTGCCGGGCGCCGAGGTCACCGTGACCCAGGCCGCGGACATGCTGCGCGCCCCGGCGGCCACGGCACAGCGGGCGCTGGACCGGCTCACCGACGAGCACATGCTGCGCCGGGCGGCGCCCGGCCGCTACGAGATGGTCGGCCTGCTGCGCGGCCTCATCCCCCGCGACCCGCCGTGAAAAACCGCCCGGCCGGCCCTGAACCCCTTGGTTCCCGCCCGCCGGACGGTCCATGATCGGGCTTACCCCCCGACGATTGGACACACGGTGCGAAGAACCGTCCCGATCCTGGCCGCCCTGCTGGGCGTCCTGATCTCCCTGTTACCCGCCGTACCCGCCGCGGCCGGCCCCGCCCCGCTCGCCTGGTCCCCCTGCCCGGAGGACGCGGCGGTCCGGTGCGCCACCCTGACCCTGCCGGTGAACTGGGACGCCCCGCGCGGCCCCGTCTTTCGCATGGCGGTGGCCCGCCGGCCCGCCGCCGACCCCGCCGCCCGGGTCGGCACCCTGGTCATCAACCCCGGCGGCCCCGGCAACTCCGGCGTCGACGCCGTGCTGACCAACTGGCTCGGCCTGAGCCCCGAGCTCCTGCGCCGCTTCGACGTCGTCGGCTTCGACCCGCGCGGCGTCGGGCGCAGCAACCCGGTGCTGTGCTCGCTGCGGCTGGCCATGGCGGCCCCCGACCCGCTGATGGCCGACCAGGCCGCCTTCGACCGGCGGCTCGCCTACAACGCCCGCTACCGCGACGACTGCCGCGCCCGCACCGGGCCGCTGTACGACCGGGTGGACAGCGCGAGCGTCGTCCGCGACCTCGACGCGCTGCGCGCCGCGCTCGGCGAGCCCAGGCTGACCTTCTACGGCGTCTCCTACGGCACGCTCATCGGCCAGCTCTACGCCGAGCGCTTCCCCGGCCGGGTGCGCGCGCTGGCGCTGGACAGCAACATGGACCACAGCCTCGGCACCGCCGCCATGCTGGACACCGACACCTGGACCACCCAGGACTCCTTCGACCAGTTCGCCGCCTGGTGCGCCCGGTCGGCGGAGTGCGCGCTGCACGGCCGCGACGTGCGGGCGCTGTGGCGTGACCTGCTGGAGCGCGCCGGGCGCGGCGAGCTGCCCGACCCCGCGGATCCCGGCGTGCCGCTGGCTCCGGTCATGCTCATCTACCAGGTGTTCAACGCCTTCTACGCCCCCGGCTGGCCCGCCGTGGCCGAGTTCCTGCGCGCGCTCGACGCGGGCACGTCCGCGCGTCCGGCCGCCGCGCCGGCTGTGCCCGAGGAGCCCGAGGAGCCCGAGGACGAGGTGTTCAACGACGCGACCCAGGTGGTCTGCCAGGACTTCTGGCTGCCGATCCGCGACCACCGCGAGTTCGCCCGCCACCTGCGCCGGCTGGAGACCATCGCGCCCGACATGCGCATGAGCCCGGTCTCGGTCGCGCTCACCGTCGCCTGCCTCGGGCAGCCCGCGCCGGTCCCGAACCCGCAGCACCGCCTGCGCGTGGACGGCTCCCCGCCGCTGCTGCTCGTCAACGGGCGGCACGACCCGGCCGCCGGGTACCCGTGGGCGCTGAGCACGGCACGGCAGATCGGCGACGAGGCCCGGCTGCTGACCTATGACGGCGCCGGGCACGGCATGTACGGCCGTACCCCCTGCGTCACCGGGGCCGTCGACCGCTACCTCGTCTCCCTCGCCGTCCCGGCGCCGGGCGCGCACTGCGCCGCGGCGCCCATGACGGGGCCCGCGCCGTCACCCGCCCGGGCGGGCCTGACCGCGCGGCCTCAGTGGCCGGTCGCGCCGTCGATGCTCTCGCGCAGCAGGTCGGCGTGCCCGTTGTGCCGCGCGTACTCCTGGACCATGACGGAGTAGACCCAGCGCAGGCTCATCTCGATCCCCCGGCGCGGGTCGAGGAACGTCTCGTCCAGGGAGCGGCCGGAGGTCGCCGCGCCTTGAGCCTGTCCTCCGGGAGGCCGGAGAGTTTCCAGAGCAGCGTCTGCCGGTGCTGGTCGAGCCATGCCTCGGCCAGCACCCGCTCGTCCCCGGCGGTCGCGGCGGCGTGGGCGAAGTGGGGGTTGGCCGGGGTGACGGGCGGCGCGGTCCAGGTCATCGCGCCATCATGCCGCGCGTCTCACTGCATATGCCACGGAAAATCACGCTATGACAGTAAAGGGCAGGAAATCGGCGGAGGAAAACGGCATCCTGGACATCCTGATGAGGTCGTGTCCGGGGGGAGCCTCTCGTGCCGCGTATTCGCATATATCGTGCATGTACCCCTGATGTAGCGGCTTGATCTACGTTTCGTTACGGTGCTTTCCGACCGAGTCGAGGTCCGTCGATGATGGGTTATGTGGCCGCGGGGGCCGGATCTCTCGCCGGTGTCGTGTTCGGGGTGTCCTCGATCAGCAAGGCACGGAGCGGGGCCGCGTTCTCCACCTTCACCGGCGCCATGGGCGCGCTGCCCTTCGTGCCGTACGGCTGGGAGCGCCGCGCCGCGCTCGCGATCGTGGTCGCGGAGGCGGTGGTGGCCGTGACCTCCCCGCTCGTCCTGCCGCGCATGCTGCTGGCCAAGACGCCGTACGTGCCCGTGCTCCCGCTGGTGTGGGCGGTCGTCGCCGTCCTGCTGCTGGGCCTCGCGGGCGCGGCGTTCGTCGCCCGGGAGCGGGGGCCGCGCGCCCGCCACACCGGCACGGCGGCGTGCGCGACGACCACCTTCCGCATCCTGCGCAAGTTCGCGCTGGCCGCCATCGCCTCGCTCGGGGTGGTGAGCGGGATCGTCGCCCGGCCCGGCGAGCCCGACCTGGCCGGCGGCATGCTGGCGAGCCTGGCGGGCGCCGCGATCGCCTCGCTGTTCATCTACTTCGACGACATCGCCGAGGTGTTCGCGCTCAACCGCGTCCCCCACTCCACCGGCGACCGCAAGTGATCCGCCGTCCGGCGTCCGGCCAGGTCATCGGGTGAATATGCGTGTATCTCGCATATGCGTGCGTGTATATCGCTCCCCTCTAGGGTTGTCCGTGACGGCCGGCCGTCAGGAGGAACGTCGATGGGAACGCCTGCGCGGGTCCACTGAGGCAGGTGCATCACGGGTGCGGCACCTGCGGCGACGGCCGACGTGGCCGGCCGTCGCCGATTCCAGGTGAACGGCCTCCTTCCCACGGAAGGCGGGCCAATGCCCTCCGCCGTCCCGCGCGCACGCGAGGACGGTGGAGGGTGGCCGCCCCCGGAGTCCGTCACCCGCTTCACCGTCCGCGACAACCGATCGGCCCGCCGCGACGTCAGTTCAGTGCGGCCACCGGCCAAAGCGCGCCCACCGTCGCGAAAGTGCGTGTCCACGTGTCCACAGTCGCGGGTGATCTCATGAACTCGGTCTACATCGACCTGGCGATCGGCCTGGTCATCGCGTTCCTGCTCTTCTCCCTGCTGGTCAGCGGCGTGAACGAGGGAATCGTCCGCCTGCTCGGCATCCGGGGCAAGTTCCTGTGGGCGTACCTGCGGGACACCCTGGACGGGCCGGACGGCAAGAGGTCCTGGATCCCCGGCACCGTCGCCGAGGTCTTCGCCCGGCTCCCGTTCAGCAAGGACGCCCGGCCGGTCTTCAGCCCCCTCCCGGCGCCCGTCCACAGCACGGCCACCACTTGGTCGGGGCGGCTGTACGAACGGCTGCGCGAGATCGACCACCGCAAGGACGGCAGGACCAGCATCGCCTCCATCCCGCCGCCGCGCTTCGGCGTGGCGATCATGGAGATCGTCGCGGGCGAGGGCGGGGTCACCGCGTTCCTGGAGAAGCTCAAGGCCGACGGCAGCCCGCTGTACGGCCCGCTCAAGGGCGTGTGGGACGCCGCGCACGGCGACCTGGACGCCTTCCGCAAGGGCGTGGAGGACTGGTTCGACGGCGAGATGCGCCGGCTGACCATGCTCTACCGCCGGTACGTCAAGTGGGTCATCGCCGCGCTCGGCCTGGTGGTCACGCTGCTGTTCAGCCTGGACTCGCTGGAGTACGGCCGGGCGATCCTCACCGACAACGCCGTCCGCGCCCAGGTCGCGGTCCTGGCGGACGGCGGCACGGCCTCGCTCGCCTCCCTGCGCGACAAGTGCCCCGAGCACCCCGCCGACCCGTACGCCTGCGTCACCGAGGTGCTGTCCTCGCCCGCCTTCGTGAAGATCGTCGGCAACGCCCCGGTGTCGGTGACGATCCCCGACGAGGGCTCCCCGCGGTGGAAGTGGAACGGCGGCGAGTGGCTGCACCGCCTCGTCACCCCGGGCCACTGGCCGGGCTTCCTGGTCACGTTCGTCGCCGTGCTGTTCGGCGGGCCCTTCTGGTGGGACATCTTCCGCCGCCTCACCGGCATCCGGTCCCGCGCGGGGGAGACCGCGAAGTGACGCGGCCGACGGGCGGCTGACCATCCGTTATGGGAGATATGCAAGGCCCGTACCGAACATGGACAACAGCGTGTCACTTTTGGTGTTCGCGCGACTTCGGAACGTGTGCGTACCCCCGGCCGGTCGGGTAGGAGAGTCGTATCTCACTGCTCTGAGCGGCTTGGGGGGACGATGCGGCGTCTCGGGATACTCGGAACTGCCGGAGTGCTGTCGCTGAGCGCGCTCGCGCTCGCCGGCTGCGCGGACGAGCAGCCGTCCAAGGTGGTGGCGCAGCCCGCCAAGGGCGGCAAACAGTCCGCGCAGGAGGCGCGCAAGGCGGCCGCCGCCGCGGCGGCCAAGGTCAAGGCCAACGAGCTCGGCCAGATCCCGGTGCTGATGTACCACCGCATCGTGCCCAAGCCCGCCGGGACCGACGACCGGACCCCCGAGCAGTTCCGCACCGAGCTGGAACGCCTGGCCAGGGAGGGCTACGTCCCCATCACCGCCCGCGAGTACACCACCGGCAAGATCGCCATCCCGGCGGGCCGCCACCCGGTCGTGCTGACGTTCGACGACTCCTCGCCCTCGCAGCTCACCCTGGACGGCTCCGGCAACCCCAAGCCGGACACCGCCGTCGGCATCCTCAAGGACGTCGCCCGCAGACACCCGGGCTTCCGGCCCGTCGGTACGTTCTACGTCATCAAAGACATGTTCGGCACCTTCGGGGCCGAGGCGCAGGCGCAGACGCTCGGCTGGCTGCGTGACAACGGCTTCGACGTCGGCAACCACACGCGCGACCACCTCAACCTGCGCGGGCGCTCCCAGGACCAGGTGATGGGCCAGATCGCCGCGGGCCACAAGCTCATCACCGACCTGATCAGGACCGCGCCCGCGACGCTCGCGCTGCCCTACGGCAACCAGCCGAGCACCAAGGACTGGGCGATGCGCGGCGACTCCGGGAACGTGCACTACAAGTACACCGGCGTCTTCCTGGCCGGCTACACCCCGGCGGCCTCGCCGTTCAGCAAGGACTTCGACCCGCTCGGCATCCCGCGCATCCGCGCCATGGACAAGGTCGGCGACTGCGCCCGCTTCTGCTCGACGGCCTGGCTGGACTGGCTGAACGCCCACCCCGAGGACCGCTACACCTCCGACGGCGACGTCAGGACCGTCGCCTATCCGAAGTTCAAGGGCCCGTACGTCGCCCAGCGTTTCGCGAGCTACACGCTGCCGTACTGAGCGCGCGGGTCACACGGCGACCCGTTCCAGCAGGACGGCCACGCCCAGCCCGGCCGCGCCGCTCACGGCCGCCACGCCGTAACGGCCGCCGCGCCGGTCCAGCTCCTCGGCGCAGCCGCCCACCATGATCGCGCCGGTCGCGCCGAACGCGTGGCCCATCGCGATCGTGCCGCCGCCCGGGTTGAGCCGGTCGGGGCCCGCGGACAGGTCGCGGCGCAGGCGCAGGCACAGCGCGGAGAACGACTCGGAGAACTCGAACACGTCGATGTCGGAGGGCCGCAGTCCCGCCTTGGCGACGACCCGCTCGACGGCCTCCTGCCCGGCGGTGAGCATGAGCACCGGGTCGGCGGCGGCCGTGGCCGTGGCGACCACGCGCGCCCTCGGCCGCAGCCCGAGACGCGCGGCGCGCTCCGCGGTGCCGACCAGCAGCAGCGCCGCGCCGTCGGCGAGCGCGGGGGAGGTGCCCACGGTGTGCAGGTGGGAGATCTTCCCCGCCTCCGGGTAGGCGGCCAGCGCGACCTCGTCCTGCCCGGCCGCGCCGATCTCCTCGAAGGCGGGCGGCAGGGCGGCCAGCGTCCCCGCCGTGGCGTCCGCGCGGATCAGCTCGTCGCGGGCGAACGCGGTGCCGTCGGCGCGGGGCACCGGGACCACCGAGGCGGCGTGGTCGCCGCGGTCCCACGCGGCGGCGGCCTTGAGCTGGCTCTCCAGGCCGTAGGCGTCGAGCTCCTCGCGCGTCCAGCCGTCGAGGGTGGCGTTGAGGTCGGCCGCGACGCCCATGTTGATGGACCCGGTGCGCCGCATCGTCTCCGCGTCCGACCACAGCGGTCCGCGGTCGCTGAACATCGGCACCCGCGAGACGCTCTCCACCCCGCCCGCCACCGCCAGGTCCAGATCGCCCGCGCGGATCCGCGCCGCGGTCTGCGCCACGGCGTCGGCGCCCGAGGCGCAGAAGCGGTTCAGCGTGCCGCCCGGGACGCCCTCGCCCCAGCCGGCGAGCAGGGTGGCGGTGCGGGCCAGGTTGGCGCCCTGCTCGTCCACCTGGGACGCCGAACCCACGATGACGTCCTCGACGGCGGCGGGGTCCAGGCCGGTGCGCTCGACCAGCGCCCGCTGAAGCAGGACCACCAGATCGACCGGGCTCATGTGGTGCAGGGACCCCCGGGGCGAGCCCTTGGCGCGCGGGGTTCTGACGTAGTCGAGCACGTAGGCGTCGGGCACCCTACGCCGTCCTCTCTTTCCGGACTTTTGTTCCGGCAACCGTAGTTGCGCGCCGACACGGCGGCAAGGTCACCGTCACGACCGTCAGCGGAAGCGGCGCAGGCGCAGGCTGTTGCCCACCACGAAGGCGCTGGAGAAGGCCATCGCCGCCCCGGCGATCATGGGGTTGAGCAGGCCGGCGGCGGCCAGCGGGAGGGCGGCGACGTTGTAGGCGAAGGCCCAGAACAGGTTGCCCTTGATGACGGCGAGCGTGCGGCGCGACAGCCTGATCGCGTCCGCCGCGGCCCGCAGGTCGCCGCGGACCAGCGTCAGGTCGGACGCCTCGATCGCCGCGTCCGTGCCGGTGCCCATGGCGAGGCCCAGGTCGGCCCGCGCGAGCGCCGCCGCGTCGTTGACGCCGTCCCCGACCATGGCGACGACCCTGCCCTCGGCCTGCAGCCGCTCGACCACGTCCACCTTGCCCGAGGGCAGCACCCGGGCGACCACCTCGGTGATCCCGACCTCGGCCGCGACCGCCTCGGCCACCGCGCGGTCGTCGCCGGTCAGCAGGATCGGCGTGAGCCCGAGGGCGCGCAGCCGCGCGACGGCCTCCTCGCTGGTCGGCTTGACCGTGTCGGCCACGACCAGCACCGCGCGGGCCCGGCCGTCCCAGCCCACCGCGACCGCGGTGCGCCCGGCGGCGTGCGCCTCGCGGATCGCCTCCTCCAGGTCCGGGGTCAGGTGCTGGGACCACTCGGCCAGCAGCTCGGGACGGCCGGCGAGCACCGCGTGCCCCTCCACCACGCCCCGGACGCCGAGCCCGGCCACGTTGGCGAAGTCCTCCGGAGCCGGCGGCTCGCCCAGCCGCTCGCGGGCCGCCCCGGCGATCGCCTGGGCGATGGGGTGCTCGGAGGCGTTCTCCAGCGCGCCCGCCAGGCGCAGCACCTGGTCCTCGTCCTCGCCCGCGGCCGGGTGGACGGCGGTGAGCGTCATCCGGCCCTCGGTCACCGTGCCGGTCTTGTCGAGCACGACCGTGTCGGCGCGGCGCGTCGACTCCAGCACCTCGGGCCCCTTGATCAGGATGCCGAGCCGCGCGCCCCTGCCGGTGCCGACCAGCAGCGCCGTCGGGGTGGCCAGGCCGAGCGCGCACGGGCAGGCGATGATGAGCACCGCGACCGCGGCGGTGAAGGCCGCCCCCGCGCCGCCTCCCGCGCCGAGCCAGAACCCCAGCGTGCCGACGGCCAGGGCGATCACGACCGGCACGAACACGCCCGAGACGCGGTCGGCCAGCCGCTGCACGCGCGCCTTGCCGGTCTGCGCCTCCTCCACGAGCCGCGCCATCTGCGCCAGCCGCGTGTCCGCGCCGACCCGCGTGGCCCGCACGACCAGCCTGCCCCCGGCGTTCACGGTGCCGCCGGTGACCGCGTCGCCCGGCCGCACCTCCACGGGTACCGACTCGCCGGTCAGCATGGAGGCGTCGACCGCCGAGGAGCCCTCCTCGACCGCGCCGTCGGTGGCGATCTTCTCGCCCGGCCGCACGACGAAGCGCTCGCCCACCCGCAGCCCCTCGGCGGGCACGCGGACCTCCGCGCCGTCGCGCAGCACCGCGACGTCCTTGGCGCCGAGGTCGAGCAGGGCGCGCGTCGCCGCCCCCGCGCGGCGCTTGGAACGGGCCTCGAAGTAGCGCCCGGCGAGGATGAAGGCCGTCACCCCCGCGGCGGCCTCCAGGTAGATGTTGCCCGAGCCGTCGGTGCGTTCGATCGTGAACGCGAACGGGTGGGTCATGCCCGGCGTGCCCGCCCGGCCGAGGAACAGCGCCCACAGCGACCAGCCGAGCGCGGCGATCGTGCCCACCGAGATCAGCGTGTCCATCGTGGTGGCGCCGTGGCGCAGGTTCGTCCAGGCGGCCCGGTGGAAGGGCCATCCGGCGTAGACGACGACGGGGGCGGCCAGCGTCAGCGACAGCCACTGCCAGGAGGTGAACTGCAGCGGCGGGACCATCGCCATCGCGATCACCGGCACGGCGAGCGCCACCGCGACGACCAGGCGCCGCCGCAGGGGGCGCAGCTCGTCGTCCGCCGGGTCCCGCCCGTCGCCCTCCGAGGGGGGCGGGGCGGGCAGCGCCGCGCTGTACCCGGCCTTCTCGACCTCGGCGATGAGCCGCTGGGCGTCCACGCCGCCGGGGAAGGTGACCTTCGCCTTCTCGGTCGCGTAGTTGACGGTCGCGGTCACCCCGTCGATCTTGTTCAGCTTGCGTTCGATGCGGTTGGCGCAGGACGCGCAGGTCATGCCACCGATCGAGAGCTCGACCACGTTCTGCCGGTCGTCGATGACGGAACCCATCACCGGTCCTCCTCCCGATCAGTGACCGTGCCCGCCGGACCCGCCGGACCCGCCGGACCCGCCGGACCCGCCGGACCCGCCCGGCTCGCCGTGCCCGCCGGGGCTCTCGGACGCCCCCGGCGCCGCCGGGGCCGCCTGGCCCGCGGTCACCGTGAAGGCGGCGGTGCGGACCTCGCCGCCGTGCCGGAAGTCCAGGAACAGGCGGTAGCTCCCGGCGCTCGGCGCCTCGACGTGGAAGGCGACGTCGGGACCCGGCTTCGTGGCCCCGTCCCCGGGCGCGCCGTCGGGGTGGACGTGCAGGTAGGCCAGGTCGCCGGCGCGCAGCGCCACCAGGTGGCCGTACGCGCCGAGGTAGGGCTGCAGGTCGGTGACCGGGCGGCCGTCCTTGCGCACGGTCAGGGTGAGCATGCTCGACCGGCCCGCCGTCAGGTCGCCGCCGAGGGTGACGGTGTAGCCGTCCACGGTGGCCGTCCGGGACGCCGCGGGGAGCGGCCCCGGCGTGTAGGCGCCCGGCACGAGCAGGTCGGCGCCGAGCGTGACGGCCTCGCCGCCCTCGGGCGCGAAGTCGGCGAAGGCGCGGTAGGCGCCGGCGGCCGGGAGCGCGAGGGGCACCGACCAGACGCCGCCCCCGGCCTCGACCGGGTGCAGGTGCCGGAAGGTGGCGAGGTCGCGCGAGACCACGATGAAGTGGAGCTTCTTCTCGTGCTGGACCTGGTAGGCGGTGACCGGCCTGCCGTCGGGACCGTTCACCGTGAAGCGGTAGTCGGTGCTCTTGCCGGGCTCGATCGCCGTGCCGAGAGGAGTGAGCGTGTAGCCGTTCTGGGACACCTGGAGCCCCCCAGGGGTATCAGTGGTGGTCGGGGCGGCCGTACGGCCGGGGGCAGGGGTCGTCATCGCGGCGTGCTCGCCCTCGGGGGGCGCGCCCAGCGGGCCCAGGGCGCGGCCCGCGCCGAGCGCGCCGCCGAAGACGACGGCGAGCCCGAGCACGTAGGCGCCGAACCGGGCGGGGGCGTTCATGGCCTGCCCGCCACGTGATAGCCCGCGGCCTCGACCGCGGCGACGATCTTGTCGTCGTTCAGGGGGCCGTCACCGGACACGGTGAGCAGCCCGGTGGCCAGGTCGACCTCGACGGCGCCGACGCCGTCGACCTCGCCGACCTCCTCCTTCACGGAGCTCACGCAGTGTCCGCAGGTCATGCCCTCGACGGTGTAGGTGGCGGTGTTCATGTCGTCTCCTCGGTCATCAGACGGGCGGCTCCCGCCACCCGCAACGTACGGTTACCCGGTTGGGGTACCTCGACACGCTCATGACCGTAATATACCCCCCTGGGGTTTGTCAAAGAGGTCCGGTGCGGTGCGCCGGCGTCGTCAGTGCAGGTCCAGGGCCATCAGGACGGCGAGGCCGACGAAGTGGCCCAGCACGACGAACACGATCAGGAAGATGAACACGAACTTGGCCGGGCCGTGTTCGAAGTGCCGTCCCTCGCGGAGCGGGGGCAACTGGGCGCGGCGCTCGGCCAGGCGTTCTTCGAGGGGTTTGCGACCGAACACTGCACTGCCTTCCGCTCGACCGGGGGCCGCGTCGCCCAAGCCCGCGGGGGCCTGCCCGGGGGAGCGGCGCTCCGTGCGGGACGAGGTCCACGGATGGAGGATGACGAGGCCCTGCTTCCGCAAGGGTATCCGGCCCCACCTGTGGTCCCTCCGCCGGAGGTGGATGGGACGGGCCGAAGCGGTGGACATGTCGGGCTGACGAGACATATCGTGTCTTGTAGGCGTAGATCCCTGTGCAAGCCATCGTTCACCAGGAGGACGGACCATGTCGAGCGACGCCGAGAACGCCAAGCACGTCAAGGGCGAACCGGACGCCAAGGACCTCGTCACGACCCTCTTCGCCGCCGTCGCCGACCTCGCCGGCGCCCTCACCAAGGGCATCGTCAACACCCCGATCACCCCGGGCCCGGTCGTCGACATCAAGCACGGCAAGCCCCGCCGCCCCTGACCCGGCCGGGGACCTCCCTGGGGGCCCCTCGACCTCAGGCGGCGCCGTGGCCCAGCGCCGGATGTCCTCGGCGCTCGTCATGGGGGATTTGAGGGAACCGTATCCGCGGCTCCGCCGGCGCCTCCGCGTCGTCCACGGGGCACGGGCCCCCAGGGGCGAGCCTCGCCAGGCCGAAGCCGAGCTGGCTGTACAGCTCGAGCTGGTCGAAGTACTCCCGGTGCGTGCTGATCTTGCCGTTCGCGACGTGGCTGGCGCAGGTCGCGCGGACCGTCACGGTGCGGCCGGTGCCCTCGATCTCCTGCCCGTCCGGGAGCAGGAGGGGTCCGGTGTGCGTGCCGGTGTAGGTCCACTCGGTGACGGCCGGGTTGTCGCAGTCCCCGACCTCGAACCAGGCCGTCGCGTGGAAGTCCGGAAACCCCGTGAAGAGCTGCTCGTAGACCCAGGCGATCTCGTCGCGTCCCTGCGCCACGCCGGACGGCGCCACGTACACGGCGTCCTCGGTGTAGCAGTCGAGCACACCCTGGAGGTCGTGCGCGTTGATCGCGTCGCCCAGCCGGTGCTTGAGGTCCCAGTAGATGGACATGGGATGCCTTCGCAGCTCGAAAATCCTGACAATTAGTGCGATGCTACCCAGCCCCGATTAACCTCCCCGTCCTCGCGACCTCTCGCCCGCGCCAAAAGCCGCCGCCGGGTCTCCCGGTCACTTCAAGGACGGGTCTGCTCCGCCCCAGAGAAGACCGCCGGCCGGCCGGTCGATCACGCCGGGCTCGCGTGGGCGGCCAGGATCCGCCAGCCGTGCTCGCCGGTGTGGACCCAGGTGCGGGTGTAGCGCACCCGCATGGCGAACGGCTCCCCGGCGAACGAGCCCTCCAGCAGGCCCAGGAAGCAGGTGACGCCGGTGGTGTCCGCCACGACCACGGTGAGGTCCTCCTGGACGAGCTTGGTCATGACCTGCCGGCGCGAGCGGTGGTTGTCCAGGTCGAGCTGCTTGGCCCGCGGGTGGCAGGCGCCGTCCGGCGGGCCGGTGAAGACGAGTCGTTCGTCGAGCAGCCGGTCGAGTTCTTCGACGTCCCCGGCGAGCATGGCCGCCTGCAGGCGGCGTTCGGCCTCGTACAGTTCATCGGTGAGAGTGCGCTCGGCCATGAGACCGCCTTCCGGGAGGAGGGAGCTTTCGGGGACATGGGGGCGCGGACATCGCGGGGCGCCGTGACGCTCGGCGGCGCGAGTGGGCGCACCCGATGCGCGGCCCGGTGGTGCCGCCAAGATAGCGGCCGAGCCGTGGCCACGTCATGCCGCCAGGGGAGGAGCGCACGCGAAAGGCCGTCGAGCGCGCCCGGAACGGACGATCACTCGACGGCCTCGGGCGGGACGCCTCGGTGCCCTAGGTCACGGCCTCAGCCGATCACACGTCGTAGTACAGCTCGAACTCGTGCGGGTGCGGGCGGAGGCGGATCGGGTCGATCTCGTTCTCGCGCTTGTAGCTGATCCAGGTCTCGATCAGGTCGGGGGTGAAGACGCCGCCCTCGAGGAGGAAGTCGTGGTCGGCCTCCAGGGCGGTGAGGACCTCGGCCAGGGTGCCGGGAACCTGCGGGACCTGGCCGGCCTCCTCGGGCGGGAGCTCGTAGAGGTCCTTGTCGACCGGCGCGGGCGGCTCGATCTTGTTGCGGATGCCGTCCAGGCCCGCCATGAGCTGCGCGGCGAACGCGAAGTACGGGTTGCAGGACGGGTCGGGTACCCGGAACTCGATGCGCTTGGCCTTGGGGTTGGACCCGGTGATCGGGATGCGGATGCAGGCCGAGCGGTTGCGCTGGGAGTACACCAGGTTGACCGGCGCCTCGTAGCCGGGGACCAGGCGGTGGTAGGAGTTCACCGTCGGGTTGGTGAAGGCCAGCAGCGCGGGGGCGTGCTTGAGCAGGCCGCCGATGTAGTAGCGCGCCATGTCCGACAGGCCCGCGTAGCCGACCTCGTCGTAGAAGAGCGGCTCGCCGTCCTTCCACAGGGACTGGTGGCAGTGCATGCCGGAGCCGTTGTCGCCGAAGATCGGCTTGGGCATGAACGTGACGGTGTGGCCGTTCTGCAGCGCCGTGTTCTTGATGATGTACTTGTACAGCATCAGGTTGTCGGCGGTCTTGAGCAGCGTGCCGAATTTGAAGTCGATCTCGGCCTGGCCCGCGGTGCCCACCTCGTGGTGCTGCATCTCGGTCTCGATGCCCGCGTCGATCAGCTTGCGCACCATCTCCGAGCGCAGGTCGGTGAAGTGGTCCATCGGCGGGACGGGGAAGTAGCCGCCCTTGTAGCGCGGCTTGTACCCGAGGTTGCCGCCCTCCTGGGCCTTGCCGGTGTTCCAGGCGCCCTCGATCGAGTCGATGTGGTAGTACGACTCGCTGGCGCTGCTGGCGAAGCGCACGTCGTCGAAGATGTAGAACTCGGCCTCCGGGCCGAAGAACGCGGTGTCGGCGATGCCGGTGCCCTTGAGGTACTCCTCGGCCTTGCGGGCGACGTTGCGCGGGTCGCGGCTGTAGGCCTCGCCGGTCAGCGGGTCGTGCACGAAGAAGTTCAGGATCAGCGTCTTGTGCTTGCGGAACGGGTCCAGCACGGCGGTGGACGGGTCGGGCAGCAGGAGCATGTCCGACTCGTGGATGGCCTGGAAACCGCGGATCGAGGACCCGTCGAACATCAGGCCGTCGGAGAAGACGCCGGCCCCGAAGTTCTCCACGGGGAACGTGAAGTGGTGCGTCGTGCCGGGCAGGTCGGTGAACCTGACGTCGACGAACTGCACCCCTTCGTCCTTGATGTACTTCAGGACTTCGTCGGCGGAGCTGAACATCCAACCTCCCAAGGGCACGGGGCTTGCACAATCGAACGTAGGACTGCCCCGTTTCCACCCCGTGTCCCGTTTGTTTCACCGGTGTTAAGCAGGGGGGGTATGCCGCCGGACCGACCACAACGGCCAACGGCTATCTTACCTGCATGGACAAGCAGCCCAGGTGGACCCAGACGTGGATCAGCGGCACCCGCGCCGCCGGGGTCGATCTCGGCTACCCGGGCGAGCGCCTCGGCCTCCCGGAGGAGGGCAGCGGCTCGGTCGGCAGGTTCGGCAGGCGGATCGGCGCCATCATGGTCGACTGGCTGATCTGCACGTGGGCGATCACCCGCGGCCTGCTCCAGGCCGACCCGCGCCACGCCGCCTGGATCGGCCTGCTGGTCTTCGCGGCCGAGTACGTGCTGCTGGTCGGCTCGATCGGCATGACGTTCGGCATGCGGCTGTTCGGCATCAGGGTCGCCGCCCTGGACGGCGGCGGCAGGCCGCCGCTCGGCGCCGTCCTGCTGCGCACGCTGCTGCTGTGCCTGGCCGTCCCCGCCTTGATCTGGGACCGCGACCAGCGCGGCCTGCACGACCGCGCCGCCCGCACCGTGGTGGTCCGCCTCTAGCCCTCGGGCCGCACGCAGGTGAAGATCGCCGTCCCGGGGAGGTGACGGCCGCGCAGCGGGCTCCAGCCGCCCCAGGGGCGGTCGTGGCCCGCCGGCCACTCGGGCTCGGTCAGCGAGGTGAGCACCAGCCCGGCCGACACGATCGCCGCCACCCAGTCGCCCAGCGTGCGATGGTGCTCGACGTAGGAGACCTCGCCGTGCTCGTCGTGCTCGACGTACGGCGCCCGGTCGAAGTAGGACCGGTCGGCGGTCAGCCCGCGCGGCCCCGGATCGTCGGGGAACGCCCAGCGGATCGGGTGGCTCACCGAGAACACCAGCCGCCCGCCCGGGCGCAGCACCCGCCGGGCCTCCGCCAGCACCGCGCCCGCGTCCGCGACGAACGGCAGCGCGCCGAACGCCGAGCACGCCACGTCGAAGGAGGCGTCGGCGAACGGCATGCGCCCGGCGTCGGCCTGCACGACCGGCAGGCGCGACCCGTGCTCCTCGTCGATGCGGCGGGAGTGCCGCAACTGGCGGAAGGACAGGTCGAACCCCGCGACCACGGCCCCCCGCGAGGCCAGCCACCGGCCGCACTGCCCGGCCCCGCACCCGATCTCCAGCACCCGCAGGCCGCGCACCTCGCCGAGCAGTCGGGCGTCGGCCTCGTCCAGCCCCTCCGGGCACCAGACGAAGCCGTCGTCCCGCAGGAACGCGCCGTGCTCGGCCTGGTAGTCGTCGGCGGCCGAGTCCCACCAGGCGCGGTTGGCCCGCACGGTCGGCGCCTCGCCCACCGGGCCACGGGAGACCCCCGCCGAGGTGGGAGCGGACATCAGCGCATCTTGCCGCGCGGCATGCGCGCGCCCCTGGGCATCGGGCCCTTGGGCATGGGAAGGGTCTGGGGAAGCGCGCGGAGCCGGTAGTTGACCTCCGACACCGCCTGCTTCTTGAGGTTGCGCGGCAGCTTCATCATGTGGCGCTGGAGCTTCTTGAGGGGCACCTGGCCCTCGCCCTCGCCGCACTGGATGTCGTACACCGGGACGTCGACCGCCACGCGCTGGACGCGCTTCTTCTCGGCCAGGAGCATCTTCTGCACGCGGTTGCCGGGGCCCTCCGACACCAGCACGATGCCGGGGTAGCCGACGGCGCGGTGAACGACGTCCTGGTCGCGGGTGACGGCGACGGCCGGGGTGACCTCCCAGTTGCCGCGCATGCTCTGCAGGATGGCGGCGGCGGCGCCGGGCTGGCCGTCGAGCATGGAGTACTGCGCGCGCTGGGCGAGCTGCCCGAACACGACCATGCCGACCGTCACGGCGACCATGAGGCCGAGCACGATGAGCTGCCACACCAGACCCGTCACGAGCCCGAGCACGACGAAAACGGCCAAAGTGCCGAGCGCCGACGCGAAGACGATCGGCATGCCCTTCGGGTTGGCCTTCTGGATGATCTGAGCGATCATGCGGAGCTGCTTGACGCGCCCCGGGCGCTCTGGGTCTGCGGGCTTGTTGGCCATGGGTAAAGGATACAAATGCGGAGCTGAAGAAAGGAAAACGCGGCCCGCGAACGGGGGTCAGCCGGCGACGGTGAGCGCCGCCGCGAGCGGAAGATCGGCCGCGGAGCGTCCCGCGCGCACCAGATGACGGCCCGGGACGGCCCGCCATCCGGCCCCGGCCCACTCCTGGAAGGCGCGCTCCGGCAGGGGGATCGTCACCAGGACGCTGGTGCCCGGCTCGGCCTCGGCGACCGCGAACCCCGCCAGCCGCGGCGGCGGCCCGCCGTCCGCTCCCGCGGGCGGCGCCACGTAGACCTGCACGACCTCGCGGCCCGCGCGCCCGCCGGTGTTGCGTACCGCCACCGTCACCGACGCGCCGCCGTCCGCGGCCGGCGCGGCGGCCAGGGCCTCGTAGGACCAGCTCGTATAGCCGAGCCCGTGCCCGAACCAGAACGCCGGGGCCCGGCCGGAGGCCGCCCAGGCGCGGTGCCCGACCAGCGCCCCCTCCTCGTGGCGCGGCGTGCCCTCCACCGGGGCGACGGCCGGGACGGGGGCGTCGGCCAGGCGCGCCGGCCAGGTGGTGGGCAGCCGCCCGCCCGGCTCGGCCTCACCGAACAGCACGTCCGCCAGGGCGTCCCCGAACTCCTGCCCGGGGAACCACACCAGCAGCACGGCCGCGACCTGCTCCAGCCACGGCATCTCGACCGGGGCCCCGGCGTTCACGACGACGATCGTGCGCGGGTTGGCGGCGGCCACCCGCGCCACCAGCTCGTCCTGACGGCCGGGTAGCGCCGGGCCCGCCCGGTCGAAGCCCTCGCCCTCGGTCTCCTCGGTCGTGCCGACGACGACCACGGCGACGTCGGCGCCCGCGGCGATGCCCGCCGCCTCGGCGATCAGGACCTCGTCGTCGGGGGCGGGCGCGCCGTGGCCGAGGCCGAACGCGACGTGGCCCACGCCGTCCGGCGCCGCGGTGGCGTGGCGCACGGTCAGCGCGACCGGGACGCCCGCCTCCAGCTCGACGACGATCCTGCGCTCGGGCGGGGACAGCAGGACCGAGGCCGGGTCCTCGCCCGGCGCGGGGACGAGGGTCTCCTCCAGCACGGTGTGGCCGTCCACGGCCAGCGCGAACGCGCCCGCGCCCGAGATCGAGAACTGGTGCGGGCCCCCCGCGGCGGGCGTGAACGACGCGCGCAGCTCCACGGCCGCCAGGCGCGCGGCGTCCAGGCCGGGGGGAAGCTCGCCGATCCAGCGGGCCTCGGCGGTGGGCAGCGGACACTCGGCGAGCGTCGCGCCCTCGTCGTCCCGGAACACCGCCAGGCTGGGCGTGGCGAGCGGGGCCAGGCGCACCCGGGGGTCGGTGCCCACGGTGTGCCGCACGTCCAGCCCCTCCCGGCGGCGCAGGCCCTCCAGCGGGGAGACCACCCGCTCGGGGAAGACCCGTGCGGCGCCGCCTCCCATGATCCTCGGCTCGGCCGCCGCCGCGCCGACCAGCGCCACGCTGCGGATGCCGCCCAGCGGCAGCAGACCGCCCTCGTTCCGCAGCAACGTGAACGACCGGACGGCCACCTCGCGCGCCAGCGCCCTGCCGTCAATGGGGCCGTCAATGGGGCCGTCGACGGAACCGTCAACAGGGTTGTCGACGGGGCCCGCGTCGGAGCCGTTCACGGTGGCGGCCGGTGGCTCCTGCGCCGCGCCCACGGCGACGCCGGCGGTGTCACCGGGCGTGGCGCCGGCCAGGGCGCCCGTGCGTGCCGCCAGGCGCAGCACGCGGCGTACCTTGTCGTCCAGGACGTGCTCGGGGACCCGGCCGGCGCGGACCGCCTCCTCCAGGCGCCCGCCCCAGGGGCCGCCGGGGCCGGGCAGCACGACGTCCAGACCGGCGAGCGCCGCCGGCTCGGTCGAGCGGGCGGCGCCCCGGTCCGCGAGCACCACCCCGTCGAAGCCCCACTCCTCCTTCAGCACCCCGCGCAGCAGTCCGGCGTGCTCGGTCATCGTGGTGCCGCCCACGGCGTGGCCCGCGGCCGTCACGGCCCACGCGCCCGCCCGCGCCACCCGCTCGAACGGCGCCAGGTACACCTCGCGCAGCGCCGCCTCGTCCACCACGACGTCGGCCGTGAACCGCCCGGTCTCGGCGTCGCCCGCCACGAAGTGCCCGGGGGCCGCCGCCACCCCGCACCGCTGCACGCCCTCGACGTAGGCCGCGCCGATCTCGCCGGTCAGCAGAGGATCTTCGGAGAAGCACTCGAAGTGGCGGCCGGACAGCGGGCCGCGCTGGACGTTCAGCCGGGGCGCGAGCAGGACGTGGACGCCCTTGCGGCGGGCCTCCCGGCCGAGCAGCAGCCCGGCCCGCCGCACCAGGGCGACGTCCCAGGTGGCGGCGAGGGCGGTCGGGCACGGCAGGGCGATCGACGGGTCGGCGGCCGGCCGGGGCCCGCCCCGCACGCCCGCCGGGCCGTCGCTCACCACGAGTTCGCGCAGGCCGGCGGCGGACAGGGCGGGCAACGTCCACATGCCGGCGCCGGTCAGCAGGCGGACCTTCTCGCGAAGGTCCAGCCCGCGGATGAGTTCCTCGATGTCCACGACGCTCCAGGGGGAGGCGGATCAGCCGACCGAACAGGCCGATCATGCCACGCCGTGCGGGGCGCCGCGGCGGGACCGGTCAGGCGGTCTGCCGGGCCTCCACGGCCTGCCGGTAGAGACGGCCGGCGCGGTAGGACGAGCGGACCAGCGGGCCGGACATGACCCCGGCGAAGCCGATCGCCTCGGCCTCCTGCTGCAGTTCGGCGAACTCCTGCGGCTTGACCCAGCGGTCCACCGGGTGGTGCCGCGGCGTCGGCCGCAGGTACTGGGTGATCGTCAGCAGGTCGCACCCGGCCTCGTGCAGGTCGCGCATGGCCTGGACGATCTCGTCGCGCTCCTCGCCCATGCCGAGGATGAGGTTGGACTTGGTGACGAGCCCGGCCTCGTGCGCCGTGGTGATGACGCCGAGGGAGCGCTCGTAGCGGAAGGCCGGGCGGATGCGCTTGAAGATGCGCGGCACGGTCTCGATGTTGTGCGCGAAGACCTCCGGACGGCTGGAGAAGACCTCTTCGAGCTGGTCGCGGTGCCCGTTGAAGTCGGGCACGAGCAGCTCGACGCCGCAGCCGGGGACCTGCGCGTGGATCTGCCTGGCGGTCTCGGCGTACAGCCACGCGCCGCCGTCGGGCAGGTCGTCACGGGCGACGCCGGTGACGGTGGCGTAGCGCAGCCCCATCTGGACGACGGACTCGGCCACGCGGCGCGGCTCGTCCTTGTCGTACTCCTTGGGCTTGCCGGTGTCGATCTGGCAGAAGTCGCAGCGCCGCGTGCACTGGTCGCCGCCGATGAGGAAGGTGGCCTCGCGGTCCTCCCAGCACTCGGAGATGTTCGGGCAGCCGGCCTCCTGGCAGACCGTATGGAGACCCTGGTCCTTCACGAGGTTCTTGATCTCGTTGAAGTTCGGCCCGTTCCTGAGCCGGGTCTTGATCCACGGGGGCTTGCGCTCGATAGGGGTCTGGCTGTTGCGCACCTCCAGGCGGAGGAGCTTTCGGCCTTCAGGAGCAACGGTCACGCGATCCAGCTTACGTCTCCTTGGGCGCGAGCCCCGACCGGGTGCCGGGCGCGCGGACGAGGGGGCCCGCGAGGGTCAGAACCGGCCCGACAGCAGGTCCTCCTCCTGGACGTCGAGCCCCTGGGCGCCGAGCGCCTCGGCCAGCCGCTTCTCGGCGAAGGGGAGGACCTCGTCCACGGTGACCCGCCGGCCCGTCTCCGCCGACAGGGACGTCACGCCCACGCCCCGGATGCCGCACGGGACGATGCGGTCGAACCAGGTCGGGTCATTGGCGCAGTTGAGCGCGTAGCCGTGCATGGTGACGCCGCGGGAGACCCGGATGCCGATCGCGCCGATCGCGCGGTCGGGGACGCCGAGCGCCGGGTCGCCCGGCACCCACACCCCGCCCCGGCCCGTGACGCGCCGCGCGGTCACGCCGAAGTCGGCGCAGACGCTGATCAGCGAGTCCTCAAGGAGCCGGATGAAGGTGGTCACCTCGCGGGCGCCGGCGAGGCGGACGACCGGGTAGGCGACGAGCTGCCCGGGGCCGTGCCAGGTGATCTTGCCGCCGCGGTCGACGTCGACGACCGGGGTGCCGTCGGCGGGACGCTCGTCGGCGCTCGTGCGCGTGCCCGCCGTGTAGACGGGGGCGTGCTCCAGCAGCAGGCAGGTGTCGGGGATGGCCTCGGCGGCCCGGCGGGCGTGCACCGCCCGCTGGAGCTCCCACGCCTGCTCGTACGGGACGTCGACCCCGAGGCGGACCAGCGCGAGCCTGCCGGCCGCTCCGGCCCGGCCGGCCCTGTCGTCGGGGGGAGTCCGATGGTTGGCACGCTCGCTCACGCGGTCAGCCTAACGTGCGCTCATGTGGTGAGAAGGCGGGGTTCGATCCTGAACTCCTTCACGTCGCCGTCCTCGTCCCGTTCGATCTTGTAGGCGTAGCCCCGCGGGTCGACGGTGACCGCCTGGATGAACTCGCGGCCCACGTAGTGCAGGGCGACGCCCTCGTCCGCGGCGTACCCGGGCGGCAGCTCGCCCGAGGCGATCGACTCGTGCAGCAGGGCGCGCCGCTGGGGGTCGGAGTTGTAGTGGACGCCGCAGGAGTAGGGCAGCAGGCCGAGGCCCTCGGCCCACGGGCGCAGCACCGGGCCGAAGGAGTCGGTGTTGCCGCCGACGTGCCAGCACAGCGCGCCGGCGCTCTGCCCCGACAGCACCACGCCCGACCGCCACGCCTCCTCGAACGCCTCGTCCAGGCCGTGCAGCCGCCACAGGGCCGCGAGGTTGGCGACGCTGCCCCCGCTCACGTAGATCACGTCCTGTTCGAGCACCCAGTCCTTGGGGCTGTCGACGTTCGGCATGGGGAACACCGTCAGATGGCTCACCTCGACGTCCCAGGCGCGGAACGCGCCGTACATCTTCAGCAGCCAGTCGGCGTCGTCGCCGGTGGCCGTGGCGAGCAGGCCCAGCCTGGGACGGTCCTGGCCGCTCAGGTCGAGCGCGTAGCGGAGCAGGGCGGAGGCCTCGATGAACCCGTACCGGTCGGTGGGACGGAACGAACCACCGCCGATGGCGAGAATGTGGGACTGGCCGAGCCTGCTCATGTCGTCTCCTGCAGCCTTTCGGGGGGCGGGCAGCCTCGCGCCGAAGGCCGCGGGGCCGAGTCGGGGCTTGCTCTCCCATTCAACCGGAACGGCACCCTAGAGTATGGCCGCCAATGCCGCGTCGAGACGAGGATGCTGGAACCGGTACCCCATCTCCAGCAGGCGGCGGGGCATCACCCGCTGGCCGATGAGCACGCCTTCGTCCGCCAGGCCGCCGAGCGCGGCCCGCAGCGCGAGCGCCGGCACCGGGACCGGCAGGGTGGGCCGCCGCAGCGCCCGGCCGAGCGCCCTGGTGAACTCGGCGTTGGTGACGGGCCCGGGGGCGGTCAGGTTGACCGGCCCGGAGACCGCGGGCTCGGCCATCAGGTGCAGCACCGCGCCGGTCCAGTCGGGCATGGAGATCCACGAGGTGTACTGACGGCCGGAGCCGAGCGGCGCGCCGAGACCCACGCGGAAGACCGGGAGCATCTTGCCGAGGAACCCGCCCTCGCGGGTCAGGACGTGCCCGGTGCGCAGGTGGACGACCCGCACCCCGGCCTCCTCCGCCGGCGCCGTCTCGGCCTCCCAAGCCCGCACCAGCGCGGCGAGCCACTGGCCGGTGGGCCCCTCGCCCGGCTCGCCGACCGCGCGGGGCCGCGACCCGGGGCGTGCCCGGGGCTCGGCGGACTCGTCCACCGGATGGTCGCCGGTGTCGCCGTACACGCCGATGGCCGAGCCGGACAGCAGGACGGCGGGCGGGAGGTCCAGGGCGGCGATCGCGGTGGCGAGGGTGCGGGTGCCGGTGACCCGGCTCTCGACCAGCTCGCGCCGGAATTCCGGGGTCCACCGCCGGTCGGCCACCCCCGCGCCCGCCAGGTGCACGACCGCCTCGGCGCCCTCCAGCACCGCCGGGTCCAGGACGCCCTCGCCCGGGTTCCAGAACGCCTCGCCGGGGGCCGTGGGCGCGCGGCGCACGAGCCTGACGACGGAACGGCCCTCGTCGCGCAGGACGCGGACGAGGGCCGAGCCGAGAAGGCCGGACGAGCCGGTGATCACGACTGACATGCGGCCAGCCTATGTCGGCCTCCCCCGGCGCCGGGGGAGCATGGCCGTGTCGGGAAAGGGCGCCGCGGGTCCCGGCCGGGACCCGCGGCGTACGGGTCAGGCCAGGCCGAGCTGCGCCTCGAAGCGGCCCTCTTCCAGACGGCGCTTGACCGTCGTCAGGAAGCGGGCGGCGTCGGCGCCGTCCACCAGGCGGTGGTCGTAGGTCAGCGCGAGGTACACCATCGAGCGGACGGCGATGACCTCGCCCTCAGGGGTGTCGACCACGACAGGGCGCTTGACGACCGCGCCCGTGCCGAGGATCGCGACCTGCGGCTGGTTGATGATCGGCGTGTCGAACAGCGCGCCGCGGCTGCCGGTGTTGGTCAGCGTGAACGTGCCGCCGGACAGCTCGTCGGGGCTGACCTTGTTGGTGCGGGTGCGCTCGGCCAGGTCGGCGATCTTGCGGGCGAGCCCGGCGAGGTTGAGGTCGCCGGCGTCCTTGATCACCGCGGAGGCCAGGCCGCGCTCGGCGTCCACGGCGAAGGCCAGGTGCTCGTGGTCGAAGTAGGTGACCTCGCTGGTCTCGCTGTTGATCACCGCGTTGAGCTTGGGGTGCTGCTTGAGCGCCTCGACGGTGGCCAGCGCGAAGAACGGCGTGAAGCTGAGCTTGACGCCCTCGCGGCGCTGGAACTCCGCCTTGGCGCGGTCGCGCAGCCGCGCGATCTTGGTGACGTCGACCTCGACGACCGTGGTGAGCTGCGCGGAGGTCTGCAGCGACTCCAGCGTGCGCTTGGCGATGGTCTGCCGGATGCGCGTCATCTTCTCGGTGCGCCCGCGCAGGGTGGTGTCGGCCTGGACCGGCTCGGGCGCCGGGGCCGGGGCCTGCGCCGCCGGGGCGGCGGGCGCGGCGGGCGCGGGCTGGGCGGCCTGCGGCGCCTGGGCCTGGGCGGCCTGCTCGCGCTGGGCGCGCGCCGCCTCCAGGACGTCCTGCTTGCGGATGCGGCCGCCGACGCCGGTGCCGCTCAGGTTCTCGAGGTCGACGCCGTGCTCGGTGGCGAGCTTGCGCACCAGCGGCGTCACGTACGGGCTCTCGCCGCCCGCGGCGGGCGCCGCGGGGGCGCTCGGCGCGGCCGGGGTGGGCGGGGCCGGGGCGGCCTGGGGCCGCGGCGGCTGGGCCGCGGGCTGCGGCGGCTGAGGAATCGAGGACGCGGGGGCGGGGGCCGGCTCCGGGGCGGGGGCGGCCTTGGCCTCCTCCGGCTCGGGCTCCGGCTCCGGCTCGGGTTCGGGCTGCGCCTGCGGTTCGGCCTGCGCGGGAGCGGCCGCGCCCCCGGCGGCGCCGTTCTGGTCGATGACCGCCAGCTCGGCGCCGACCTCCACGGTCTCGTCCTCGGCGACCACGATCTTGGTCAGGACGCCGGAGGACGGGGAGGGGATCTCGGTGTCGACCTTGTCGGTGGAGACCTCGAGCAACGGCTCGTCGGTCTCGACGTGGTCCCCCTCCTTCTTCAACCAGCGGGTGACGGTGCCCTCGGTCACGCTCTCGCCGAGCTGGGGCATGGTTACGGAAACCGGCATGGTGTCTGTCTTCTCTCGCGTTTCCTGTGAGGGCTTAGTTGTGTACGTGAAGGGGCTTGCCGGCCAGGGCGAGCATCGCCTCGCCGACAGCCTCGGACTGGGTCGGGTGCGCGTGGATGAGCTGGGCCACCTCGGAGGGCAACGCCTCCCAGTTGTAGATCAACTGCCCCTCGGTGACGAGTTCACCCATGCGCTTGCCCACCATGTGGACGCCGAGCACCGGGCCGTCCTTCTGGGAGACGATCTTGACGGCGCCCTGCGTGCCGATGATCTGGCTCTTGGGGTTGCCGCCCAGGTCGTAGACGAGTTCCGTGATCTCGTAGCCTCGTTCCCTGGCGACGGCCGACGTGATGCCGACCGAGGCCACCTCGGGGTCGGAGTAGGTGATGCGGGGCACGCCCGCGTAGTCGATCGGCACCGGGTCGAGGCCGGCGATGTGCTCGGCGACCAGGATGCCCTCGGCGAAGCCCGCGTGCGCGAGCTGGAGGGTCGGGATGAGGTCGCCGACGGCGTAGACGCCCGGGACGCCGGTGCGGCAGAACTCGTCGACGACGACGGTGCCGCGCTCGATCGTGACGCCGGACTCCTCGTACCCGAGGTCGGCCGAGACCGCGCCGCGGCCGACCGCCACGAGCAGCAGCTCGGCCTCCAGGGTCTTGCCGCCCTCCAGCGTGACGATCACGCCGGTGTCGTTGCTCTTGACGCTCTCGAAGCGGGTGCCGAGCTCGTACTTGATGCCCCGGCGGCGGAAGGCGCGCTCCAGGAGCTTGGAGCTGGACTCCTCCTCCAGCGGGAGCAGGTGGGGCAGGGCCTCGACGATCGTGACCTCGGCGCCGAAGGAGCGCCAGACGGAGGCGAACTCGACGCCGATCACGCCGCCGCCGAGGACGATCACCGACGCGGGGACGCGGTCCAGCTTGAGGGCGTGGTCGCTGGTGATGACGCGCTCGCCGTCGATGTCCAGGCCGGGCAGCGACCGCGGCGCCGAGCCGGTGGCCAGCACGACGGCGCGGCCCTCGACGGCCTGGTCGCCGACGATGACGCGGCCGGGGCCCGCGAGCCTGCCCGCGCCCTCGATGAGCGTGACGCCGCGGCTCTTCAGCAGCCCCTGCACGCCCTTCCAGGCGCGGTTGACGATCTTGTCCTTGAACGCGTGGACGCCGGGCATGTCGATGCCCTCGAACCTCGCCTTGACGCCCACGCTCGTGGCCTCGCGGGTCTCGTCGGCGACCTCCGCCGCGTGCAGCAGCGCCTTGGTGGGGATGCACCCCCGGTGCAGGCACGTGCCGCCGATCTTGTCCTTCTCGATCAGCGCGACGGACTTGCCGAGCTCGGCCGCCCGCAGGGCGCAGGCGTACCCGCCGCTACCGCCGCCCAGGACAACGATGTCGAAGGGGCCGGTGCCATCAGCCACTGGAAAGCTCCTTGTCGGATCGGTGGGCCCTCGCGGCCGGCGTCGCCGCCCGTGATCTACGACGGAGGCGCGCCAGGCCTGCCCAACAGCATCTTTTCACTTGTCCCGCGTGCGCGTGACGCGCCGGCCTCCTCGACGGCGGCGTCACGCGTTCATCATGCCCCGCCGTCGGCCTGGTGGCGTTCGGCCAGCGCGACGAGGGTGCGGGTGACGTATCCCGTGCCGCCCTTGGGGATGTAGCCATAGGGGGCCTCCTTGTTGAAGGCGGGCCCGGCGATGTCGATGTGCGCCCAGCGCGTGCCGTCCGGCACGAACTCGCGCAGGAAGATGCCCGCGGCGAGCATGCTGCCCGAGCGCTCGGGGTTGAGGTTGGCGATGTCGGCGATCGGGGAGTCCAGGCCCTTGCGCAGCTCCTCGGGCAGGGGCATGCCCCAGGCGGCCTCGCCCTGGCCGGCGGCCACCTCGACGACCTGCTCGCGCAGCTCGTCGTCGGAGGCCATGACGCCGGAGGTGCGCCAGCCGAGCGCGACGATCTGCCCGCCGGTGAGCGTGGCGACGTCGACGATGATGTCGGGGGAGTCCTCGCCGGCGCGGGCGATGCCGTCCACGAGGACCAGGCGGCCCTCGGCGTCGGTGTCGAGCACCTCGACGGTCCTGCCCGAGTAGGTGGTGAGGACGTCGGAGGGGCGCTGGGCGCTGCCGCTTGGCATGTTCTCGGCCAGGCACAGGTAGCCGACGACGTTGACGCGCAGGCCGAGCCTGGCGATGGCGAGCAGCGCGCCGAACACCGCGCCCGCGCCGCCCATGTCCGACTTCATCCACGCCATGGAGGCGGACGGCTTGAGCGACAGGCCGCCGGAGTCGAAGGTGATGCCCTTGCCGATGAAGGCGAGGGTCGTGGCGGCCTCGGGGTGGGTGTAGCCGAGGCGCACCAGGCGGGGCGGGTTGACCGAGCCCTGGCCGACGCCGACGATGCCGCCGTAGCCGCCCTCCTTGAGCGCGGTCTCGTCCAGCACCTCCACCGAGAGGCCCGCCTTGGCCGCGCTCTCCTCGGCGATCTCGGCGAAGCGGGCCGGCGGGAGGTCGGACGGCGGGGTGTTGACCAGGTCGCGGACCAGCGCGACGGACTCGGCGAGCGTGGCGGCCCTGGCGACGGCCTCCTCGCCGCCGTCCGCGCCGCTCAGCACGGTGAGCTCGCCGACCGGGGCCTTCTGCTCCTCGGCGGTGCGGTATTTCACGAAGTCGTAGGCGCCGAGCAGGCCGCCGAGCGCCACGGCCTCGGCCTGCTCCGGCGTCGCGGCGGGCAGCGCGAGCGCGACGCGCGGCGTGCCGGCCAGCGAGCGGACGGCGGCGCCCGCGGCGCGGCGCAGGACCTCCAGGTCGTAGGAGTCGCCCTCGGGGGCCTCGCCGAGGCCGGCCGCGACGACCACGGCGGCGGGCAGGGCGCCGAACGTCGGGATCTTGGCGATCTCGCCGGCCTTGCCGGTGAAGCCGAGGGCTCCGAGCGTCGCCGCGAGGCCACCCGAGAGCGCGGCGTCGACGCCGTCCGCGCCCGGCGCGGGGCGGGGGCCCGCGGGGGAGGTGCTGATACCGACTACGAGGGCGTCGGTGTCCACCGACCCCGAGTCAAGGGCGTTAAGTCGCACTGTCGTCACGTAGGCCGATGCTAGTCCTGCACGCCCCGTACGCATAAACGAGGGTTCGTCCTACGAATTCGTTCACCTGTGGCGACGCCGATGGTGCTACTCGTATCGGCACCATCCCCACCAATCTCCGACACATGGTGCTACTGTGGCTAGCACCATGTTGCTCACCCTGGACCTGAACGACCCCCGGCCCCTGCACGAGCAGGTCGCCTCGGCGGTCAGGCAGGCCGTCGCCTCGGGCGTCGTCACCCCCGGGCAGCGCCTGCCGTCGGCGCGCCAGCTCGCCGCCGCGCTCGGCGTCAACGCCAACACGGTGCTGCGCGCGCTGCGCGACCTGCGCGACGAGGGGGTGCTGGAGTTCCGCCGCGGCCGGGGCGTCTCCGTCCTGCGCCCCCCCGACGGCCGCGAACTCGTCATGCGAAGGACGCGGGAACTGCTGGAGGAGGCGCGGCTGTACGGCCTCGACCCCGAGGAGGTCATCGAAATGATCAGGGCGTCGTCATGAACGGGCGTCCGTGGCTCGCCCGCGTCGCCGCCGGATGGGCGGCCCTCGTCACCGTGGTCCTGGTGGCCGTCCCCCTCGCGCTGAGAGGCCGGCTGCCCGACCCGCTCGCCACCCACTGGGACGTGTCCGGCTCGCCGGACGGCGCGATGTCCTTCTGGGCGTGGTTCGCCATGGAGGCCGCCCTGTGGGCGCTGCTCGTGGCCTGCGCCGCCCGCGGCGTCCTGCGCGCCGGCGCCGTGGCGAGGGGCGCGGCGGCGGCCACCCGCGGCCGCGCGGCCGGGGCCCTGTTCGCGGGCGGCGGGGTGTTCCTGCTGGCCCAGCAGTGGGCGACGCTCGCCGCCAACCTCGGGAACCCGGACTGGCGCGACGCGGCGCCGCTCGGCTGGCGCGCCGTCCTGGTGCCCGCCGCCGCGATCGCCGCCGGCGCGCTCGGCGTGCTGGTCGCCTCGGCGGGCGCCGGAGAGGCGGAGCCCGAGCCGCCCGCGCGGCCCGCCGTTCCCGTGCCCCTGAGGAGAGGGCAGCGCGCGGTGTGGGTGTCCTCGGCCAGGAACACCGGCGCGGCGATCGGCGGCGTCGCGGCGCTGGCCGCGGCCCTGGTGCTCGTCCTCACGCGCACGACGCTCGGGCCGAGCGGCCTGGAGAGCGCCGCGATCGGGCTGACGATCGCCGGGCTGGCGCTGCTGGCGGCGTCCACGGTCGGGGTGAGCGTCGGAGAGGAGGGCATGGTGATCTCGTTCGGCCCGTTCGGCCGCCTCCGGCGCAGGGTGCCGCTCGGCAGGATCCAGAGCGCCCGCGTGGAGGTGAAGGGCCCGTTCGAGACCGGCGGCTGGGGCTTCCGCGGCCTGCCCGGCATGGCGACGATCATGATCAGGGGCGGGGAGTGCCTGGTCGTCCGCTACCACTCGGGCGGCGAGCTGGCCGTGACCGTCGACGACGCCCATCGCGGGGCCGCGCTGATCAACGCCCTCGTCGCGAGGAGCGGCGTCCGATGAGCCGCCGTCCCGGCGACCTCGCCGTCTTCCTGCTCGTCGCCTACGGCCTGTCGTGGCTGGCCGCGCTGCCGTTGTGGATCACGGGCCGGTCCGGGCTGACCACGGTCACCGGCTTCGTCATGATGTTCACCCCGGCGCTGGCCGTGCTCGCCGTGTGGCGCCTTCGCCATCGCGACATCCCGTTCCGCGAGTGGGCCCGCGGGACGGGGCTCACGCTCGGGCCGGCACGCGGGCGTGGCCTGCGGTTCGTCCTGGTCGGCTGGGGCGGCACCGCGCTGCTGGTCCTGCTCGCGCTGGGCGTCAGCGTCGCGACCGGGCTGCTCAGCGTGGACCTGTCCGGCCTGAGCCTCCTGCGGCGCGAGCTGGCCTCGGCCACCGGCGGGACGCCCCTGCCGCTGGATCCGCGGACGCTCGCGGTGATCCAGGTCGTCCAAGGGCTGGTCATCGGGCCGGTGCTCAACGCGATCCCGTCCCTGGGCGAGGAGTACGGCTGGCGCGGCTGGCTGCTGCCCAGGCTGATGCCCCTCGGCGCCGTCCGCGCGCTGGTCCTCTCCGGCGTGATCTGGGGACTGTGGCACGCGCCGCTCACCCTGCGCGGCTACAACTACGCCCAGCTCGGGCCGTGGGCCGCCCCGGTGTTCGTCGTCTTCTGCGTGCTGTTCGGGATCTTCCTCGGCGTGCTGCGCCTGCGGTCGGACAGTGTCTGGCCCGCGGTGGCCGGGCACGCCACGCTGAACGCCCTGGCCGGGCTGCCCCTGCTGCTGGGGGACGCGGCGCGCCCGCCGGACCTGCTGCTCGCGGGGATCACCGGCGTGGTCGGCTGGGCGCTGCTCGCGGTCGTGGCGGTCGTGGCGGTCGTCCTCCTGCGCCGGCGGCCGGCCCTTGCCGCGCCGGTGCCTCCCCGGGCGTGAGCCTCGCGGCGGGTCAGGGCGCGGCGGCGCAGACGACCAGCGCGATCGTGGCGCTCACCTCGACCAGGGCCCCGAGCACGTCGCCGGTGATCCCGCCGAGCCGCCGGATCGCGTGCGCCAGCACCGCCCAGGCCGCGCCGAGCCCCGCCGCGGCGGCCACCAGGTAGATCACCGGGTGCTCCGCCACCAGGCCGATCGCCAGGGCCGCCGCCGCCACGGCGGCGGACGCGTAGATCGCCGAGGTCCGCCGCACGGTCCCGGCGACCATCGCCCCGAGGCCGCCCGGCCGCGCCGCGGGGACGCCCGCCACGCAGGCCCACGTCACCGCCAGCCGCCCGGCCGTCCCGGCCAGCACCAGCGCCGCGGGGCCGGCCTCGGCCGCGGCGGCGACCTGCGCCAGCGCGGTGAGCACGAGCGTGACCACGCCGAACGGCCCGATGTCCGAGCGCTTCATGATCTCCAGCGCCTGCGCGGCGGGCCGCCCGCTGCCGAGCCCGTCGGCGAGGTCGGCCAGGCCGTCCAGGTGCAGGCCGCGGGTCAGCGCGGCCAGCGCGGCGACCCCGGCGACGGCGGCGAGCAGCGGCGAGACCAGCAGCCCCGCGAGCGTCATCACCGCCCCGGCCGCGAGCCCGAGGAGCAGGCCGACCAGCGGCGCGAGCGTCATGGCCCACCCGGCCGTCTCCCGGTCGGCGCGCGGCAGCCCCGCCGGCCAGATGCTCAGGGTGCCGACGGCCAGGCGCAGCCCCGCGGCGATCGGCTCCGGGACGAAGGGTGCGGACATCTCGGCTGAATCTCCAGGACTTCGGATCGGCAGGGGGCGACCGGCTTCGGGGCGAAGGACGCGGCGGCCGTCCCTCCAGGACGTCAGATCGGCAGGGGAAGGACGCGGCCGGCCACGACCAGCAGGGCCTCCTCCGACTCCTCGGCCAGCCCCCGGTTGAGCCGGCCGAGCGCGTCGCGGAACACCCGCCCGGCGGCGGTCGCGGGCACCACGCTCAGCCCCACCTCGTCGCTGACCGCCACCACCTGCGCCCGGGTCCGCCGCCACGCCGCCACCAGCTCCTCGCAGCGGGCCGCCACCGCGTCCAGCGCCGTGCCGAACCGTCCCGGCTTGCGCCCGCGCGGACGGTCGTGCGCGGGGTCGTCCCAGGCGCCGCAGGCGTCGAAGACGGCGGCCAGCCAGGTGCCGATCCCGTCGATGAGCAGCGGCCCCGACTCCGACCTGAGCAGGGCCTCCAGCTCGGTGGTCTCGATGGTCGCCCAGTACGGCGGGCGCCGGTCCCGGTGGGCGCGCACCCGGGCCAGCCAGTCCTCGTCGAGCCTGCCCGTGGGCCCGGTGGCCACGTAGGTCACGTCGGGCTCGGCGATCAGCCGGGTCTCCGCCTCCTCCGACTTGCCCGAGCGCGCGCCGCCGAGCACCAGCACGCGCTTGGGCGCGGGGGCGCGGGCGGGCGCGGGCCGCCTGGTGTCCAGCGTCGTGCCGTCGGCGACGACCTCGGCGCCCCAGAACGCCAGGCGTCTGGACAGCTCGGCCTCCGAGGGCGCCCGGTGGTCCAGGCCGACGGCGACGACCCGCGTCCTGTCCGTCACCAGGCCGCGGCGGCGCAGGTCGCCGAGGCGCTGCGGACGGTCGAGCAGGTCGATGAGCACCAGGTCGTAGGCGTCCTCCGCCCAGCTCGGCGAGGGCTCGCCCGCGCGCCCGCCGGGCGGCGCCGCGTGCAGCACCCGGCTGCGGTCGGGGCCGCTGACCGCGTAGCCGTCCGGGGTGACGGTCATGCGGTAGCCCTTGGGGAGCGTGGCCGGCGGGGCGAGGGCGAGCCCGGCGGGCGGCGCGAGGCGCACCACGTCGTCCAGCACCACGGCCGTGGGCAGGCGGTGCCCGGCGGGCAGGCGGCCGCAGGAGGCGCAGCCGCAGCCGGGCTCGGGCCAGCCGTAGGGACCGGCCGTGCCGGACAGCAGGACCTTCACCAGGCCCCGCACGAGGACCGGGCCGGCGAACAGAGGCGCGGGAAGCGGGAGAACGCGGATGCCGCCGCCGTCGCGGGTCCGGGCGCCGGAGGACGGGGCGTGGGCGGCATGGGACGGCCTCCATCGTTCGAAGGGAGCAAGGCGGGGCGGACGCCCCGGGCCTCCTGGTCCGGCCCGAGCCCGGCGGCAAGATCTGCGGCACACTCCAGGAGATAGGGTTCGCACAACCATGGTGTGGGTATTGGGCGATCCCGCGAAAAGGAGCGTATGGCATGACTTGGCGCTGGCGATATGAAAACGCGAACGGCGGCGAGGTAACGGACGGCCCGCTTCCCCGCGAGATCTTTCCCAGCCAGGCCGACGCGGAGTCATGGCTCGGGGAAAACTGGCGGACGCTGCTGACGGCTGGGATCGAGCAGGTCACGCTGCTGGAGGACGACAAGGTCGAGTACGCGGGAATGTCGTTGCGCGTCGAGTGAGAGGGCCGTGCGCCCCCCGCCTTTACCCGGTGCCGGTGTGACCGTAACGGTTTCGAGCGACCGGAGGGACAGGGGGCGGAACGGGGATTACGGACGCGTCGCCGGGCTTTCTGTTCTGGCCGGATCCCGCTCCACGACGGGCCCCAGCAGGTCGTCGATCTTCTCCAGCACCTCGGCGTCCAGGCGCACCCCCGAGGCCCTGACGTTCTCGCGCACCTGCTCGGGCCTGCTGGCCCCGATGATGGCCGAGGAGACGTTCGGGTTCTGCAGCACCCACGCCACCGCGAGCTGGGCCATGGACAGGCCGAGATCGGCGGCGATCGGCTTGAGCTCCTGCACGCGGGTCAGCACGTCGTCGCCGAGCATGCGGCCGATGAACGACGAGCCCGTCGGGTCGGTGGCCCGCGAGCCCGCGGGAGGGGCGTGGCCGGGCAGGTACTTGCCGGTCAGCACGCCCTGCGCGATGGGCGACCAGACGATCTGGCCGACGCCCTCCTTCTCGCACAGCGGCACGACCTCGGCCTCGATGACGCGCCAGAGCATCGAGTACTGCGGCTGGTTGGACACCAGCCGGTCGAAGCCCATCTCGCCGGCGATCTTCAGCGCGGCGGCGATCTGGTCCGCGGTCCACTCGCTCACGCCGACGTAGAGCACCTTGCCCTGGCGCACCAGGTCGTCGAAGGTCTTCAACGTCTCTTCGAGCGGGGTCTCGTGGTCGTAGCGGTGCGCCTGGTACAGGTCCACGTAGTCGGTGCCGAGCCGCCGCAGCGAGCCGTTGATGCTCTCGGTGATGTGCTTGCGGGACAGGCCCCGGTCGTTCGGGCCGGCGCCCGTCGGCCAGTAGACCTTGGTGAAGATCTCCAGGGACTCGCGCCGCACCCCCGCCAGGGCGCGGCCGAGCACCTCCTCGGCCTTGGTGGCCGCGTACACGTCGGCGGTGTCGAACGTGGTGATCCCCTCGTCCAGCGCCGCGCGGACGCACGCCGTGGCGGCGTCCTCCTCGACCTGGGATCCGTGGGTGATCCAGTTGCCGTAGCTGATCTCACTGACCTTCAGACCGCTGCGGCCGAGATGGCGAAATTGCATGTTCTGACCTTAACGACCCATGGCGATGCCGCCGCGGGCCGGCGGAAGGGCCGGCCACGGCGTCACCGCCCGGGCGTCACTTCTTCGGCGGGACCGGCCTGCCGCCCGGGAGCAGCGTCGGCGGCGGGAAGCGCAGCCGGCGGATCTGCATCGCGCGCATGGCGGCGTAGAAGCCGACGCCCTTGAGGCTCTCGCCGGGGAACTTCTCGCCCGCCTCCTTCTTGACGCGCCGCGCCACCCAGAACCCGCTCAGGGCCACCACGACGATCATCGCGGGCCACAGGATCGTGATGGCGTAGGAGTAGAGCAGCATGCCCGTCTGCCCGCCGAGCATCGGGATCGTCCACAGGACGACCAGCAGGAGCAGCGAGACGGGGAGGAAGTACTGGCTCACGGTGCGCCGGGAGTCGACCCAGTCGCGGGCGAACTTGCGGGCCTGACCCCGGTCGCGCACGGGAAGGTAGCGGTCGTCACCCCGCAGCATGCCCTCGCGGGCGCGGGCGCGCTCGGCGGTCTGACGCTCGCGCGCCTGCCGGTAGGCCTCTTTGCGGTTGGTGGGGGCCGTCACCGGCGAGCGGCGGCGGCCTTGGGCCTCGCGGCGCTTGGGAGTGGGGCGGCCCTTTCCCGCGGTCTTCCCCTGCGTCTCTTCGGGCGCGGGGGCGGAGGCGTCCGCGGGAGCCTCGGTACGACGTCGGAACACGACGTCAGCCTACCGGCGGTGCAACTTAATGACGCCCTCGTGCGTTATGCGTAGGGTGGACCTAGGCGACTTTGCCGCGATAATCGGGGGCTGACGATGAGTGGGCAGCCAGTGGAGTTGCGAGTGGGCGCGAGGGAGCATCGAGTGCCTGCGCAGCGATCATACGGCCGGCGAGCGTCGCGTCGAGCGGGAGCATAGGCACAGCACTACCTAGAAGGGGACGGCCAACGCGCATGAGCGTGATGAAGAGACTTTCCATGATCTTCAAGTCCAAGGCGAACAAAGCCTTGGACAAGATGGAGGATCCGCGCGAGACCCTCGACTACTCCTATCAGCGGCAGCTTGAGCTTCTGCAGAAGGTTCGCCGGGGCGTGGCCGACGTCGCCACCTCGCGCAAGCGGGTGGAGCTGCAGATCAACCAGATCCAGCAGCAGGCGAACAAGCTGGAGGACCAGGGCCGCAAGGCGCTGAGCGTCGGCCGTGAGGACCTGGCCCGCGAGGCGCTGAGCCGCCGGTCCGCGCTGCAGACCCAGATCGCCGACCTGCAGGTGCAGCACAACAACCTTCAGGGCGAGGAGGAGAAGCTCACCCTCGCGAGCCAGCGCCTCCAGACCAAGGTCGACTCCTTCCGTCACCGGAAGGAGACCATCAAGGCGACCTACACCGCCGCCGAGGCGCAGACGCGCATCAACGAGGCGTTCTCCGGCATCTCCGAGGAGATGGGCGACGTGGGTCTGGCGATCCAGCGCGCCGAGGACAAGACCGCCCAGATGCAGGCCCGCGCCGGTGCGATCGACGAGCTGCTGGCCAGCGGCGCCCTGGACGACTTCAGCGGCCAGCGCGGCGACGACATCCAGGCCGAGCTCGACCGCATGGGCGGCGGCAGGGACGTGGAGCTGGAGCTCGCCCGCATGAAGGCCGAGCTGGGCCAGGGCCCGGCGCCGCGCGACGCGATCGAGTCCGGCCCGCAGGGCCAGCAGCAGGCCGCCCCGCAGCAGGCTCCCTCGCAGCACACCCAGCAGTACCGCCAGCCGGGGGAGGGCCTGTGATCGTCCGCATCATGGGGGAGGGGCAGGTCCAGATCGCCGAGGGCGACATCGACGTGCTCAACGCCCTGGACACCGAGCTGGAAGCGGCCATCGAGACCGATGACGAGTCCGAGTTCCGCTCCAAGCTCCACGCCCTGCTGGACAAGGTGCGCCAGCTCGGCAAGCCGCTCCCTGACGACGCGCTGGAGCCGTCCGAGCTGATTTTGCCTCCTTCTGACGCTTCGATCGATGAAGTGAGAGGAATGCTGGGGGATTCGGGCCTCATCCCGGGATAGTTTGGGCATATGACTCAAACCCGGTACGCCCCCGACCGGGGACTGACCGTGCGCATGGTCGTCACCATGTTCCTGCTCGGCCTGCTCTACGTCGCCTTCGTGGGCGCGCTGATCGCCGTGGGGGTCCGGGCGATCGTCGTCCTCGTTCTCGCCGGTGGCCTCCTGCTGGTCCAGTACTTCCTGTCCGACAGGATCGCGTTGTTCGCGATGCACGGCAGGGAGGTCTCTCCGCAGGAGGCACCGGAGCTGCACGGCGTGATCGACCGGCTGAGCGCGATCTCCAACACGCCGAAGCCGCGGGTGGCCATCGCCGACAGCGACGTGCCGAACGCCTTCGCCACCGGCCGCGACCAGAAACACGCGGTGGTCTGCGTCACCACCGGCCTGCTGCGGCGGCTCGACCCTCTGGAACTGGAGGGCGTCATCGCCCACGAGATGTCGCACGTGGCGCACCGCGACGTCGCCGTGATGACCATCGCCTCGTTCCTCGGCGTCGTCGCCGGCCTGATGACCCGCTTCGCGCTCTACAGCGGCCTCGGCCGCGACCGGGGCAACAACAACGGCCCTCCCATCGGGCTCATCATCATGCTCGTCTCGCTGATCGTCTACGCGATCAGCTTCCTGCTCACCCGCGCGCTGTCGCGCTACCGCGAGCTGTCGGCCGACCGGGCGGGCGCCCTGCTCACCCAGCGCCCCTCCGCCCTGGCCAGCGCCCTGGTCAAGGTCACCGGCGACATGGCGCGCATCCCGACCCGCGACCTGCGCGAGGCCCAGCCCTTCAACGCGTTCTTCTTCGCCCCGGCCCTGTCCGGCAGGGGCGCCGGCGCGAGCCTGGCCACCCTGTTCGCCACCCACCCGCCGCTGGAGCGCCGCCTGGACCAGCTCAGCCGCATCTCCGCCCAGCTCGGACGGGGAGCCTGAGCCGGTGAGGTGGCTGGACGCGCTGCTCGGCCGCAGCAGACCCGTCAAGCCGGACCTGGACGCGCTGTTCGCGCTGCCGTCCGCCGCGGTGACCCTGCAGGCGGCCACCGGCTTCACGCCCACGGGCACCGGCTCGGTGTGCTTCCGCGCCGCCGAGGGCGGCGCCTTCGCCACCCTCCAGCAGGACATCCGCGCCCTGCTCGGCGAGTCCGAGGTCGAGCAGACCCAGGACTCCTACGGCTACACCTGGCTGGTCGCGCGCCGGAGTCCCGACGACCTCTCCACGCTGGTCACCGACCTGCACGGCATCAACTCCTCGCTGGAGGGCGCGGGCTTCGGCCCGTCCCTGCTGTGCTCGATGGCCGACTTCGCCGACGGGCCGGGACGCCGCCTGGCTCTGGTCTACCTCTACAAGCAGGGCACCTTCTACCCGTTCGCCCCGCTGACCGGCCGGCGCAGGGACAACGCCCTGGAGCTGGAGGTGCGCGCCGCCGTGTCCGGCGATCTGAAGATGGAGCCCGACCTCTCCCGCTGGTTCCCCCTCTGGGGCGCCCCGGGCCTCTGACCACGGCCCCCGGCCAGGCCCGTCCGAACACAGAACGATCAGTAATGCCCGCTCGCCCTTAACGATACGAATCGAGGGGTATACCCGGCGTGACCGAGTCATCGCCGGGGGGACACAGGGTGGCAGTGACCGAGCAGGGCCGCGACGGCGTGGCCGTAGGGGCCGAGGCGGGAGGGCGTTTCCGGGTCAGGGTGCCGCGCGTGCTGTCGGTGTGCATGGCGGTGGCCGCCGTGTACTCGGCGGCCATCGCGGTCGCGGGCCCGCTGCGCAGCACGCTCGGCCCCGTCACCGGCCTCATCGAGACGGCCGTCTTCCCCGTCGAGCCGAACCTCGGGTACGCGGTGTTCCTGGCGATCCTTGCCGGGGCCCTGGCCCGCCGCAAGAGGGCGGCCTACGGCGTCGTCACGGCCATCTTCGCGCTGCTCGTGCTCGGCAACCTCGCGGTCGTGCTCTCCTCGTCCCTGATGCCCGACCTGGTGGAGGAGTTCTCGCTCACGGGGCAGGTCGTCGCGGCCGACGTCAACCTCGTGGTGTCGGCGGTGGTCCTCGGCGTGCTGGCGGCCACCCGCGACGAGTTCTTCGCCCCGACCCGCCGCGCGTCCTTCAGGAAGGCCCTGCTCACGCTCGGCTCGCTGCTGGGGGTCTCCTTCGCCGTCGGCTACGCGCTCGTCACGCTCTTCCCCGGCACGCTCAAGCCCGGCGACCACCTCGCCTGGACGCTGGAGCGCACCCTGGGCGGGGTCGTCACCCTGGACTTCTACCGGGCGGGGCGTCCCCCGTCGTGGGTGAACCTGGTCATCGGCCTGCTGAGCGCCGTCGCGGTGCTGGTGGCCTTCGCCGTGCTGTTCCGCTCCCAGCGGGCCAGAGCCGAACTGCCCGCCGAGAGCGAGGAGCGCGTCAGGGCGCTGCTGCGCTCCTACGGCTCGCGCGACTCGCTCGGCTACTTCGCCACCCGCCGCGACCGCGCCGTCATCTTCTCGCCGAGCGGCAAGGCCGCCGTCTCCTACCGGGTCGTCGCCGGGGTCTGCCTGGCCGGGGGAGACCCGATCGGCGACGTCGAGGCGTGGGGGCACGCCATCCGCGCCTGGCTGGAGGAGGCCCGCCGCTACGGCTGGGCCGCGGCCGCGATCGGCCCCGGCGAGGCCGGCGCGCACGCCTACGCCCGCGCCGGGCTGCGGGTGCTGGAGCTCGGCGACGAGGCCGTCATCGAGGCCGCGGCCTTCGGCCTGGAGGGACGGGAGATGCGCGGGGTGCGCCAGGCCGTCAACCGGGTGCGCCGCGCCGGGTTCACGCTGCGCATCCGGCGGCACGCCGACCTGACGCCCGAGGAGACGCGTCACGTCATCGAACGCGCCGCGGCGTGGCGCGGCACGCGGGCCGAGCGCGGCTTCTCCATGGCGCTCGGCCGCCTGGGCGACCCGGCGGACGGCGCGTGCGTCCTGGTCGAGGCCAGGGACGCCGCCGGCAGGCTCGCGGCGATCCTGTCGTTCGCGCCCTGGGGCGAGGACGGCCTGTCGCTGGACCTCATGCGGCGCGACAGGGGCGGCGACAACGGGCTCATGGAGTTCATGGTCGCCGGGCTGATCGCCGAGGCGGACCGGCTCGGCGTCAAGCGGATCTCGCTCAACTTCGCCATGTTCCGGTCGGTGTTCGAGGGCGGCGCGCGCCTCGGCGCCGGGCCCGTGCTCCGGCTGTGGCGCGGCACGCTGCTGTTCCTGTCGCGCTGGTGGCAGCTCGAATCCCTGTACCGGGCCAACGCCAAATACCACCCGGTGTGGGTCCCGCGCTTCATCGCCTTCGAGGACACCCGCGACCTGCCCAAGGTGGGCCTGGCCTCGGTGATCGCCGAGGGGTTCCTGACGCCGCCCCGCGTCCTGCCGCGGCGGCGCGGCGGGGACGGCGCGGCGCGGGCGTGAGGCCGGGGTCTGCGATCGGTCAAGTTCCCGCCGCGTGCGGAGGCGGCTCGCCGGGGCCGGTCGCGCCCGGTGGTGGCATGGCCTCATGACCGTACTCGTGACCAAGGTGGGTGCCGTGCTCGTGGCGGCGGGGATCGTCTTCGCCGGAGCGGGGCCCGCCCTCGCGGCCCCGCGGCCTCCCGGTGGCGAGGCGCCCGCCGCTGGGGAGGCGGCCGAGGTCGGCGTCGCCGGGCGGGGGAGCGTCCGCGCCGTGCCGGACGTGATGCGCCTCGGCGTGGGCGTGGAGGTGCGCAGGGACAAGGCGGGGGAGGCGTTCGCGGCCGCCAGGGCGGCCGCCGCGCGGCTGACCGACGCCCTGCTCGCCGCCGGGGTGGCGAAGGAGGACCTGCGCACCAACGACCTGTCTCTGGGCGCCGAGTACGAGAAGTACCCGAGGGTCGTCGGCTACCGCGCCACCCAGGGCGTCGAGGCGCTGGTCCGCGACCTGTCCCGGGCGGACGCCGCCGTGGACGCCGTCGCCGCCGCGGGCGAGGAGGCACGGCTGACCGGCGTGACCTTCGAGATCTCCCGCTCCCAGGCCCTGCTGCGGTCGGCCCGCGAGGCCGCCTACCGCAACGCCCTGGCCAAGGCCCGGCAGTACGCCGCGCTCACCGGCCGCCGCGTCGGGCGGGTGCTGAAGCTGGAGGAGGAGGGCGACGGCGCGCCCCCGCGCTTCGCCATGGTGGCGGAGAAGGGGGCGCTCAGCCCGGGGCAGGGCACCGTCACGATCGTCGTCCGCGCGCTGTACGAGCTGGTCTAGCTCACGGCAGGGCCAGCATGCGGTCGAGGGCGATCTTGGCCCAGTGCGTCGTGTCCGGGTCCACGGTGATCTGGTTGACGACCTGGCCCTCGGCCAGCGACTCCAGCGCCCACACCAGGTGCGGCAGGTCGATGCGGTTCATCGTGGAGCAGTAGCAGACCGTGCGGTCCAGGAACGTCACGGTCTTGTCCGGGTGCGCCGCCGCCAGCCGCTTGACCAGGTTGAGCTCGGTGCCGATCGCCCACGCCGAGCCGGCGGGCGCCTGCTCGAGCGTCTTGATGATGTACTCGGTGGAGCCGACGTGGTCGGCCTTGGTGACCACCTCGTGGCGGCACTCGGGGTGCACCAGCACGTTGACCCCGGGGATGCGGGCCCGCACGTCGTCCACGCAGGCGGCGGAGAACCGGCCGTGCACCGAGCAGTGGCCGCGCCACAGGATCATCTTGGCGTCCCTGAGCTGCTGCTCGGTGAGCCCGCCGTTCGGACGGTGCGGGTTGTAGACCACGCAGTCCTCCAGCGCGAACCCCATCTCCAGGACCGCGGTGTTGCGCCCGAGGTGCTGGTCGGGCAGGAACAGCACCTTCCTGTCGCCTGCGGCCTTGTCGGGGCCCTCGGGGCCCTGGTCGAAGGCCCAGTCCAGCGCGCGGCGGGCGTTGGAGGACGTGCAGACCGCGCCGCCGTTGCGCCCGCAGAACGCCTTGATGTCGGCCGAGGAGTTCATGTAGGTGATCGGCACGGTCACCTCGGCGAGGCCGAGGTCGGCCAGCACGTCCCACGCCTCCTCGACCTGGTCGAAGGTCGCCATGTCCGCCATCGAGCAGCCCGCGGCCATGTCCGGGAGCACGACCTTCTGGTCGTCGCCGGTGAGGATGTCGGCCGACTCGGCCATGAAGTGGACGCCGCAGAAGACGATGTACTCCGCCCCGGGGCGGGCCGCCGCCTCGCGGGCCAGCTTGAAGGAGTCGCCGGTGACGTCGGCGAACCGGATCACCTCGTCGCGCTGGTAGTGGTGGCCGAGCACGAACAGCCGGTCGCCCAGGGCGGCCTTGGCCCGTTCGGCCCGCGCGACGAGTTCCGGGTCGGAGGCGGGGGGCAGGTCGCCGGGACAGTCGACGCCGCGCTCGCTGTGCGGGTCGGTCCCGCGGCCGAGGACGAAGAGAGGAAGGCCGGTGTCGGTAGTGGTCACGGCAGCGCACCTCGTGTGGGGTGGGAGGACTTATCGTCTAGTTGACGACTAATGATGACACATGGCGTCGCCCGGCTATTCCCGAGGGGGGTCCGCGTACCGGACCCTGAGACAGGAATGTGTAGTCGTGCCGTGGTGTTGGTAGCGTCTGAGTACGACCTCAGAACAAGGCCACCGTCCCCAAGGGGCGTTGGGGCAGACGGGGAGTCAACAGATGACGGTTGAGAGCAGCGAGACCACGCAGCAGGGCCTGGTCCTGACGGACGCGGCCGCGGCCAAGGTGCGCAGCCTGCTCGAACAGCAGGGCGAGGAAGGGCTTCAGCTCCGCGTCGCGGTGCAGCCGGGCGGCTGTTCCGGTCTGCGCTACCAGCTCTTCTTCGACGACCGCTCGATGGACGGGGACGTCGTCTCCGACTTCGGCGGCGTCAGTGTCGTCACCGACCGCATGAGCGCGCCGTACCTCATGGGCGCCACGGTCGACTTCGTCGACACGATCGAGAAGCAGGGCTTCACGATCGACAACCCGAACGCCACCGGTTCCTGCGCCTGCGGCGATTCGTTCAACTAAAGACGGCGCGCGGTCCGGCCCCGCTCGCGGCTCCCTCCGCCGGGCGGGGTTTCGGCATGCCCGGCTTCCGTGGCCCCGCGAGGGCCCACCCCAGCCCCGCGTCGCGGCAGGTCGGCGCGAACGTTCGGGAGCCGTAGGGGGGCGCGGGCGTCACCCCAGGTCAGGCGGGTCGCCGCGTTCGCGTCCGACCGGTCTCCAGCTCCGGCGAAGATCATCGGCGGCGCGGCGCCATCGCTATGCGCCGGGTTTCCGTGTCATATTCTTGGCGGGCTCAACAGGCTGACGACGCCGACCAGGGCCGTTCCCAGGCCGTGGCAGACCATGCTGATCCATGAGGAGAGCGACCCGTGCGCATCGCCGTCACCGGCTCCATCGCGACCGATCACCTGATGACGTTCCCGGGGAGCTTCGGGGAACAGCTCATCGCCGAGCAGCTCGACCGCGTCTCGCTGTCCTTCCTCGTCGACGATCTCCAGATCCGGCGCGGCGGCGTGGCGGCCAACATCGCCTTCGGCATGGGATGCCTGGGCCTCAAGCCGATCCTCGTCGGCGCGGTCGGCGACGACTTCGCCGGCTACCGCTCCTGGCTGGAGCGCCACGGCGTCGACTGCGACTCGGTGCACGTCTCCGAGCTGCGCCACACCGCGCGCTTCCTGTGCACCACCGACGAGCACCACAACCAGATCGCGTCCTTCTACACCGGCGCGATGGCCGAGGCCCGCGAGATCGAGCTGAAGCCCGTCGCCGACCGCCTCGGCGGCCTCGACCTCGTGCTGATCAGCCCCAACGACCCCGACGCGATGTTCCGCCACACCGAGGAGTGCCGCGAGCGCGGCATCCCCTTCGCGGCCGACCCCTCCCAGCAGCTCGCCCGCATGGGCGGCGAAGAGATCAAGGCCCTGATCGAGGGCGCCGCCTACCTGTTCACCAACGACTACGAGAAGGCCCTGGTCGAGCAGAAGACCGGCTGGTCGGACGAAGAGGTGCTCGGCCGCGTCGGCGTGCGCGTCACCACCCTCGGGCCGAAGGGCGCCCGCATCGACCGCGAGGGCGAGCCGTCCGTCCACGTCCCCCCGGCCGCCGAGCGCGGCAAGGTCGACCCGACCGGCGTGGGCGACGCCTTCCGCGCGGGCTTCCTGTCCGGGCTCGCCTGGGGCGTCTCGCCCGAGCGCAGCGGCCAGGTCGGCAACCTGCTCGCCACCCACGTCCTCGAAGAGGTCGGCGGCCAGGAGTACCAGCTCGGCCGGCAGGGCTTCCTGGACCGCTTCGCCGCCGCCTACGGCGCCGAGGCCGCCGGAGAGATCACCGAGCACCTCGACTGCTTCCACGCCTGACGCCTCCGCGGCGCGAGGTCTCGCGCCGCGAGGTCTCGCGCCCGGCGCGGCATGCCCGCCGCGGGTCTGTAGCCGCGGGTCAGTGGCCGCGGGTCAGTAGTTGCGCCGGACGTGGATCGCCCAGCCGCCCTGGGGGAGCTCGTAGCTCCCCACATGGTGGTGCGACTTCAGCCGGCACCAGGCGGGGACGTCGGTGAACGCCGCGGGATCGTCGGCGAGGACGGCCACCGTCGCGTTCATCGGCACGTCGTTGATCCGCTGGGCCAGCATGATGATCGGGATCGGGCACTTGCGCCCGAGCGCGTCGATCGTCAGCGCGACCGGCGGCGGCCCCTCGGCGCCCTCCGGCGCCGCGGCGGCGTTGACCGGGGTGTCGGCGTCCCGCCTTCTCACGGCGACTCCACCCCGACGGCGGCGCGGACGCGCCGCACGATCTCCGGCAGGACGGCCAGGAACCGGTCCACGTCCGTCTCGGACGCGCCCCGGGGCAGGGACACCCTGACGTTCCCGTGCGTGAGCACTCCCATGGCCTCCAATACATGCGACGGACGTAGCGTACTCGCCGTGCACGAACTGCCCGACGAGACGGCGAACCCGGCTCTATCCAACTCGGTCAGTATCACCTCACCTGCCACGTAAAGACACGAGAACGTGACAATGTGCGGCACTCTCTCCACCGGGTCGCCGACCACCTCCACGTCCGGCACGAGGCGCGGCACGCTCGCGCGGATGCGGTCCACCAGCGCCGACAGCCGGGCGTTCTCCGCCTCGGCCTCGGCGGCGCGCGCCCGCAGCGCCGCCACCGCCGCGACCACGGCGGGGACGTTCTCGAAGCCCGGCACCCTGCGCCGCTCCCGCTCGTCCTCCGGCAGCGGCGAGCGCCAGCGGGTGCCCTTGCGCACGGCCAGCAGCCCCACGCCCGCCGGGCCGCCCCACTTGTGCGCGCTCCCGGTCAGCACCGACCATCCCGGCGGCACGGGCAGCCGTCCCAGCGTCTGGGCGGCGTCCACCAGCAGCGGCACCCCCGCCGCGCGGCACGCCTCCGCGGCCTCCGCGACCGGCTGCAGCGTGCCCACCTCGTGGTTGGCCGTCTGCAGGCACGCCAGCGCCGTGCCCTCGCGCGCCACCGCCGCCGCGAACCCGGCGGGATCCACCCGGCCGGTCATGTCCACGCCGACGATCTCCAGCTCGCCGCCGTCGCGCTCGTGGGCCGCCCCCGCCTGCAGCACGCTGGAGTGCTCCACCGCGCCCGCCACCATGCGCCGCCCGGCGCGGCGGCGCCCGAGCAGCGTGCCGAGCACCCCCAGATGGACGGCCTGCGTGCCCGAGGTGGTGAAGGACACCTCGTCGGGCCGGGCGCCGATCAGCTCGGCCGCCTCCGCGCGCGCCCGCTCCAGCAGCAGCCGGGAACGGCGGGCCGCCCCGTACAGGCGGGCCGGGTCGGCGTCCGCCGCGTCCAGCGCCGTGACCAGCGCCTCGCGCGCGGCGGGGTGGAGGGGTTCGGTGGAGGCCGCGTCGAAGTACGCCACGCGTTCATGGTCCCATCCGGCGGGCGGCGGCCCTCCTCCAGGGCGCGGCCGGGCCCGCCGCGGCCCCGCCGGCACGCTGGGGAGGCGCTGGTGAAGACGTGGCGGCCCCGTTACCGGGGGCTGAGAAGGAGGGCGGCCCCGGTGCGCGCTAATGTGTCCCCCAGTGTGACGTGAGACAACTTGGAGCGCGGTCCCCTCTAGAGATCGCGAATCTGAAAACGACCGCCCGGGAGGCAGCCTCTTGGGCTTCAACTGTGGAGTAGGCGACCCGTGAGTCCGACCCGCCGTTCGACACGGCGCCCGTTGGCCCGCAGGGTGCCGCGCGCCGCCGCGCTGGCGGTGCTGCTGGTGTCCCTGACGGCGTGTGGAGGCCCCGGCACGTGGAATCGTGCCGGCATGCCCGAAGGTGCCACCAAGGAGGCGGGCATCATCCAGAATCTCTGGAATGGTGCCTGGATCGCCTCCCTCGCCGTGGGTGTCGTCGTCTGGGGCCTGATCCTCTGGGCGTGCGCGTTCCACCGCAAGCGCAAGAACTCGCCCGACGCCCTGCCGCCCCAGGTGCGCTACAACCTGCCGATCGAGATCCTCTACACCACGGTCCCGATCATCATGGTGGCGGTGTTCTTCTACTTCACCGCGCGGGACGAGAACACGATCGTCGCGGTGTCGAAGAACCCCGACGTCAAGGTGCACGTCGAGGGCTTCCAGTGGAGCTGGCGCTTCACCAGCGAGTACGGCGGCAAGACGGCCCAGGTCGTCGGCACCCCCTCCAAGCGGCCCGAGCTGGTGCTGCCCGTCGGCAAGAAGGTCCAGTTCGACCTGTCCTCGCCGGACGTGATCCACTCCTTCTGGGTGCCCTCGTTCCTGTTCAAGCGTGACGTGATCCCGGGCGTCAAGAACGTCTTCGAGATCCAGACCAGCAAGACCGGCACGTTCGCCGGCCGCTGCGCCGAGCTGTGCGGCGTCGACCACAGCCGCATGCTCTTCACGGTGAAGATCGTGTCGCAGGCCGAATACGACTCGTACCTCAACCAGGCGGGGAGTGCCCAGTGACCGCCGCAAGCGAATCGATCGCCGGGGCCGTCCAGGCCCGGCGCGCCCGCAAGGGGAACGTCATCGTCCGGTGGATGTCCTCCACCGACCACAAGGTGATCGGGCACCTGTACCTGATCACCTCGTTCGTCTTCTTCCTGATCGGCGGCGTCATGGCGCTGATCATGCGCGCCGAGCTCGCGCAGCCGGGCCTTGAGTTCGTGAGCAACGAGCAGTTCAACCAGCTGTTCACGATGCACGGCACGATCATGCTGCTCATGTTCGCGACCCCGCTGTTCGCGGGCTTCGCCAACGAGCTGATGCCGCTGCAGATCGGCGCCCCCGACGTGGCGTTCCCGCGCCTCAACATGGTGAGCTACTGGCTCTACCTCTTCGGCAGCACGATCGCCGTCTCGGGCTTCTTCACCCCCGACGGCGCCGCCTCCTTCGGCTGGACGGCCTACACCCCGCTCTCGGACGCGGTCAGCTCGCCCGGCGTGGGCGGCGACCTGTGGATCATGGGTCTGTCGATGTCCGGCATCGGCACCATCCTCGGCGCGGTGAACTTCATCACCACGATCGTCTGCATGCGCGCGCCCGGCATGACCATGTTCCGCATGCCGATCTTCACCTGGAACGTCCTGCTCACCAGCATCCTGGTGCTGCTGGCCTTCCCGGTGCTGGCCGCCGCGCTGCTGGCCCTGGAGGCCGACCGCAAGCTCGGGGCGCACATCTTCGACTCGACGACCGGCGGTGCGATGCTCTGGCAGCACCTGTTCTGGTTCTTCGGTCACCCCGAGGTGTACATCATCGCGCTGCCGTTCTTCGGCATCATCACCGAGATCCTGCCGGTCTTCAGCCGCAAGCCGGTCTTCGGCTACATGAGCCTCATCGGCGCCACCATCGCCATCGCGGGCCTGTCCGCGGCGGTGTGGGCCCACCACATGTTCGCGACCGGCCAGGTCCTGCTGCCGTTCTTCTCGTTCATGACCTTCCTCATCGCCGTCCCGACCGGGGTGAAGTTCTTCAACTGGATCGGCACGATGTGGCGCGGCCACCTGTCGTTCCAGTCGCCGATGCTGTTCGCGGTCGGCTTCCTGGTCACGTTCCTGTTCGGCGGCCTCACCGGCATCATCCTGGCCTCGCCGCCGCTGGACTTCCAGGTCAGCGACTCCTACTTCGTGGTCGCGCACTTCCACTACGTCGTCTTCGGCACCGTGGTCTTCGCGATGTTCGCCGGCTTCTACTTCTGGTGGCCCAAGTTCACCGGCAAGATGCTGAACGACACGCTGGGCAAGGTCCACTTCTGGACGTTGTTCATCGGCTTCCACACCACCTTCCTGGTGCAGCACTGGCTGGGCGCCGAGGGCTTCCCGCGCCGCTACGCCGACTACTCGGTCGCGGACGGCTTCACCGACCTGAACGTCGTCTCCTCGGTGGGCGCGTTCATCCTGGGCGCCTCGACGCTGCCGTTCCTCTACAACGTGTGGCGCACCGCGAGGACTGCTCCCAAGGTCGTCGTGGACGACCCGTGGGGCTTCGGCAACTCGCTGGAGTGGGCAACCTCCTGCCCGCCGCCGCGGCACAACTTCACGAAGCTGCCGCGCATCCGCTCCGAGCGGCCCGCCTTCGACCTGCACAACCCGCACACGCTCGTCCCGGTCAAGGAACTGGAGGAGGCCCGATGAAGGTCCAGGGCTGGATGTTCCTCCTCTGCGGCATCTTCTTCGCCGCGGTGGACCTGGTGTACTGGTTCTGGTCCAAGGAGCCGACCGGTACGACCGCGCTGGCGATCTCCGTGGGCCTCGCCCTCATGATCGGCTACTACCTGCTCTTCACGGCCCGCCGCATCGGCGACCAGCCCGAGGACAGGAAGGACGCCGAGATCAGCGACGGCGCGGGCGAGCTCGGCTTCTTCAGCCCCTCGAGCTGGTGGCCGCTGTTCATCTGCCTGGCCGCCGCCCTGATGACCGTCGGCTTCGTCATCGGCTGGTGGATGTTCCTGATCGGCGTCTTCGCGGTGATCATGGCCGCCATCGGCTTCGTCTTCCAGTACTACCGGGGTCACTTCACGCACTGATCACCCGCGGATCTACGCGCCCGCCCCGGCGCCCGGCCCGTGATCGCGGGCGGCGGCCGGTTCTTCCAAGGGACCGCCTGCCGCCCGCGATTCTTTTTTGGCGCGTCGTGTCGGCCTTTCTCCCTGGCTTCGGGTACGCGACACGCAGTAACCGGGTAATAACCGACAAGGAGTGATCCATCGGAGGCGGGGGAGACGTCACGTGGGACACGTCGAGATCCGGGTGGTCGCCCTGGGCGCGGGAGCTCTGGCCCTGACGCTGGCGAGTGGATGTGGAAGTTCCGGCACGGACAAGGACCGGGCCGCGGAGAACCGCGGGGACGTGGCCGTGAGCGTGTCTCCGGCCGACAGGGCGGCCCAGGTGGCCCCGGAGCTGCCCGTCACGGTCGGGGCCGTCAACGGCGCTCTCAGGAGCGTCAGCGTGCAGGCGGTCTCCAGGAACACGCAGGTCGAGGGCGTGCTCAGCGCGGACCGCACCCAGTGGCGCAGCAAGCGCCCGATGGCGCCGGGCGAGACCTACCGCGTCACCGCGGAGGCGGTGGGCCGCGGCGGCGACACCAGGAAGGTGACCAGCGAGTTCACCACCATCAAGGCGTCCAAGGTCTACGCGGTCGACAAGCTGATCCCCAGCAAGGACAGCACCGGCCTCACCGTCGGCGTCGGCATGCCGATCATCCTGACCTTCGACCAGCCCATCGCCGACCGGGTGTCGGTCGAGCGCAACCTCATGGTGCAGGCGTCCCGGCCCATCGAGGGGGCCTGGCACTGGTTCGACGAGAAGACGGTGTCCTTCCGGCCCCGGCAGTGGTGGCCCGCGCACACCAAGGTCAAGGTGATCGCCCGGCTCGCCGGCGTGCGGGGCGGCCCGGGCATGTACGGCGGGCAGGACTACGTGCGCGAGTTCGAGATCGGCCGCGCCCAGATCAGCCACGCCGACACCTCCAGCCACCAGATGACCGTCAGGCGCGAGGGGCAGGTCATCAGGACGGTCCCGCTCAGCGCCGGCCGGGGCGGCGACATGAAGTACTACACGACCAACGGCATCCACCTGGCCATGTCCCGCGAGGACGTCACCACGATGACCTCGCCCGACGCCGGGCCCGGCAGCCCCGGGTACTACAGCATGACCGTGTACGACACCGTGCGGATCTCCGACACCGGCGAGTACGTCCACGGCGCGCCCTGGTCGGTCGGCTCGCAGGGCAACTCCAACGTCAGCCACGGCTGCATCAACATCAGCCCGTCCAACGCCAAGTGGTTCAAGGAGACCACCCTGATCGGCGACCCGATCATCGTGAGCGGCTCGCCGCGCCCCCTGGACCCGGCGAACGGGTGGGGCCACTGGCAGGAGACGTGGCCGCAGTGGCTGCGCTGGAGCGGCCTGCGCTCGGGCTTCACCACCGAGGCCTTCACGGTCGGCGGCCACGAGGGCGCGGGCGTGCCGGTCAGCGAGAGCAAGAAGAAGGTCTCCTCCTGACGCGGTCCCCTCCTGACGCGGCATCCGTCGGACGCGAAAGGGCCCGGGCGCGACATGCGCGCCCGGGCCCCTTGTCGCCCGTGGAACCCCCGCAGGGGCTCGCTCAGTGGCCGATGGACTTGGTCTCGTCCGCGCCGGCTCCGACGGCGGCGTGGCCGTGGCCCTCCACGTGGTGGCCGTCGGTGTCCAGCGAGATGGCGTCGCTGTCCTCGGAGTAGGCCCGGCTGAGCTTGGCCCTGAGCCTGCCGAGCGGGTTGCGCATGCCCTTGGGGGGCACTCCCGCGCCGTCCGGCTCGGCCTCGATGGCCGGGATGCGCTTCTTGCCCTGCACGAGGGCCACCAGGTCCTCGGCCGGGGGCACGTGGACCTCGATGTACTCGCCGTGGGGCAGGCGCTTGATGACGCCCGACTCCACGCCGTGCAGCACGGTCTCCTGGTCCCTGCGCTGCAGGCCGATGCAGAAGCGGTACGTGATGAAGTACGCGATCGCCGGCCCGACGAAGATGGCCACGCGGCCGACCTCGGTCGTGGTGTACAGCGGGATGTGGAACGTCGAGGAGATCTCGTCGTTGGCGCCCAGCAGCCACAGGATGCCGTAGAACGTGATCGCCGAGATGCCGATCGAGGTGCGGTGCGGGTTGTTACGAGGACGGTCGGTCAGGTGGTGCTCGCGGTTGTCCCCGGTGATCCAGCGCTCCGCGAACGGGTACAGCGCGAGCCCGGTCATGATGATGCCCATGGGCACCAGCGCCGGGATCAGCACGCTCAGCGGCAGCGTGTAACCGAGGAAGTTGATCTCCCACGCGGGCATCAGGCGCAGCGCGCCTTCCAGGAAGCCCATGTAGAAGTCGGGCTGCGAGCCCGCCGAGATGTCGGCCGGCGTGTACGGACCGAACAGCCAGATCGGGTTGATCTGGGCGAACGTGCCGAGCAGCGCCAGCGCGCCGAACGTGAACAGGAAGTACGCGCCCGACTTGACCATGAAGGTCGGGTAGAACGGCGCGCCGACCACGTTGGTCTCGGTGCGGCCCTTGCCCGGCATCTGCGTGTGCTTCTGCACCCACATGAGGATCATGTGCGCGGAGATCAGCGCCAGCAGGATGCCCGGGATCAGCAGGATGTGCAGGCTGTAGAACCGTGAGATCACGTCCTCGCCGGGGTACTCGCCGCCGAAGAGGAAGAACGTGATGTAGGTGCCCACCAGGGGGATCGAGATCGCCACGCCCTCGGTGATCCGCAGGCCCGCGCCGGAGAGCAGGTCGTCCGGCAGGGAGTAGCCGGTGAGGCCCTCGGCGAGCGCCAGGGTCAGCAGCAGGACGCCGATGATCCAGTTGAGCTCGCGCGGCTTGCGGTACGCCCCGGTGAAGAACACGCGGAGCATGTGCACCATCATGCCCGCCACGAACAGCAGCGCCGCCCAGTGGTGGATCTGCCGGATCAGCAGGCCGCCGCGGACGTCGAAGCTGATGTGCAGCGCCGAGGCGTACGCCTCCGACATGTGGACGCCGTACAACTGAGGGTAGGAGCCCTGGTAGACGACCTCGCCCATGCTCGGCTTGAACCAGAACGTCAGGAACGTACCGGTCAGCAGCAGGATGATGAACGAGTAGAGCGCGATCTCACCGAGCAGGAAGGACCAGTGGTCCGGGAAGACCTTGCGCAGGTTGCGCTGGAGGAAGTTCCCGGCGCCGAGGCGGTCGTCGAGGAAGGACGACGGCCCGGCGATGGGCTTCGGGACGGTGTCCAGGCTCATGCCTGCCCCCTAGCTTCGGCCTCAGCGTCCCCGCGCTCCCAGAAGCTGGGGCCCACCGGGACGTTGAAGTCGCTCTGTGCGATGAGGTACCCCTCATTGTCGACGCCGATCGGCAACTGGGGCAACGGGCGGGCCGCCGGGCCGAAGATGACCTTGGCGCCGTCGGCCGCGTCGAACGTGGACTGGTGGCACGGGCAGAGGATGTGGTGCGTCGTCTGCTCGTAGAGCGCCGCGGGGCAGCCCACGTGGGTGCAGATCTTGGAGTAGGCCACGATGCTGTCGTGCGTCCAGTTGAGGTTGACGCCCGGCTTGAGGTCCTCGGGCCTGAACTTGATCAGGATCAGCGTGGCCTTGGCCAGCGCGTTCAGGTCGTCCTCGTGCCCCTGCGGCACCACCGACAGGATGCCGCCGGGGGAGTTGAAGTCCGCCGCGCGGATCGGCTGGCCGGTGCCCTCGACGATCAGGCGCAGGCCCTTCTTCCACACCGTGTGGCGCAGCGAGGTGCCGGGCAGGGGGCCGAGGTCCTTCAGCATCACCAGCGGCAGCAGGCCGAGCGGAGCCGCGGCCAGCAGCAGCGTGCGGCGCAGCAGCTTGTGCCGGACGAAGCCGCTCTCCTCCGCGCCCTCCAGGAACGTGCGGGCGACGTCCGCCCGCACGTCGGGGCCGGAGGCCATCAGGTGGCGCTGCTGCACCAGCGTGTACTTCGGCATGATCTGCCGCGCCCACACGACCAGGCCCGCCGCCAGCGACAGCAGCGCGAGGGCCAGGAAGCCGCCGAGCGCCAGGTTCGAGGTCTGGGTCTTCTCGACCGTGCCGACCTGGAAGATGACGTAGGACGCCACGAACCCGACCGCGGCGAGGAAGGTCACCACGAACAGCAGGGCGGCGCGGCGCTCACCCTTGCGCGCGGCCGCGGGGTCGGGGAACTTCACCTCGCCGACCGCCACCGGCTCGTTGGCCGAGTGCGGGGGCTCGCCCGCCGTGGCCGCGCCGTGACCGCCCGCCCGGGAGCCGCCCTCGGAGGGCTCGCCGAGCAGCAGGCCGCCGCCGCGCGGCGCGGGGGTGCCGATGACACGCCTCGGAAGGCGCTCCTCCGGCTCGATCTCGTTCGGGTTGTCAGTCATGGTTGACCTGCCGCCTCTTCGCGGTGATCCAGATGGCGGCAAGGATCAGCAGGCTGATGCCGCCGACCCACGCGACGAGACCCTCGGTGACCGGGCCGATGCGGCCGAGGCCGTTGCCGCCCGGGTTGGGCTCGTTGCGGACGCCCACGATGTAGGCGATCATGTCGCGCTTCTGCTCGGGGGTGATGGTGCTGTCGTTGAAGACCGGCATCGCCTGCGGGCCCGTGGCCATCGCCTCGTAGATCTGCGTCGGCGTGGCCGGCTGCAGCGAGGGGGCGTACTTGCCGTAGGTCAGCGCGCCTCCGGCGCCGACGAAGTTGTGGCACTGGATGCAGTTGGCGCGGAAGAGCTCACCGCCCTTGGCCGGGTCGCCCTTGGCGGGGTCGACGGCCTCCAGCGACGGCTTGGTCGGGCCGCCGCCCAGCGACTGGACGTACGCCGCCAGCTGCCGGACGGTGTCCGGGTTGACCCACTCCGGGGGACGCTTGCGCGGCGCCTGCGGCCCGGGGTTGCTGAAGGGCATGCGGCCACTGGAGACCTGGAAGTCGACGGCGGCGGCACCGACGCCGATGAGGCTCGGGCCCGATGCACCACCGGGCGTGTAGGACCCCTCGGCGTTCAAACCGTGGCAGCTCGCGCAGTGCGCCGCGAACAGGTCCTTGCCCGCGGCCACGTCGTCCGCCTTGCCGGAGGCGATCGCCGCGTCGGCCCGGTCACCTCCGGGCACCAGCAGGGCGTACACCCCTCCGAGGACGCTCAGGGCCAGAAGGAGGACGACATAGCGCGCGAGTGGATGCCGTCTCCGAGCGGTGATCGAGTTCACCGATATCCTCGTTCCGATCATTTGATGATGTAGATGGTCGCGAAGAGGCCGATCCAGACGACGTCGACGAAGTGCCAGTAGTAGGACACGACGATCGCGCTGGTGGCCTGCTCATGTGTGAAGCGCTTCGCGGCGTACGTGCGTCCCAGCATGAACAGGAACGCGATCAGGCCACCGGTCACGTGCAGGCCGTGGAAGCCCGTGGCCAGATAGAAGATCGAGCCATAGGCGTTCGAGGACAGGGTCAGACCCTCTTCCACGAGGTTGCGGTACTCGTACAGCTGGCCTCCGACGAACCACGCGCCCATGAGGAAGCTGACGATGTACCAGAACCGGAGCTTGCCGACCTGTCCCTTTTCTGCGGCCCACACGCCGAGCTGGCACGTCACACTGGACAGGACCAGGACGATCGTGTTGACGAGCGCGTAGGGGACGTCGAGGTGGACGCCCTCGGGAAGGGTGGGCCAGGGCTTGTCCATGCCCAGGCTGACCGACCGGATCGTGAAGTACATCGCGAACAGCGCCGCGAAGAACATGAGCTCAGAGGACAGCCAGACGATCGTGCCGACGCTGACCAGGTTCGGCCGGCGGGACGATGGGGCTGTCGTCGTCGTGATTGCGGATGCTGTCGCCACGCGCAGCATTATTGCGGCTCGACCGGTCGGGTCGCCGCACGACCCCCCGCTAAGGGGCACTTGACGCGGATAAACCGGACATACGCCGGGTTCTACGCCAAGTATGGCTCGTCTGGGCTTCGGTCGGCGGGGACCGGTACCATCTTTGGTGACCATACCTCGTCAATCGATAGTGAGCGCGACCGTGAGCATGAGGGTTCTCGTCTACAGCGACGACGCCGGCACCCGTGAGAAGGTCCGGCTGGCGATCGGAAGGCGTCCCGCGGCCGACGTGCCCCAGGTCGAGATCGTCGAGTGCGCCACCCAGCCCGCCGTCGTCAAGCATCTCGACTCCGGGAACATCGACGTCGCCGTCCTCGACGGCGAGGCCGTCCCCGCGGGCGGCATGGGCATCTGCCGCCAGGCCAAGGACGAGGTCTACGACTGCCCGCCCATCTGCCTGGTCATCGGCCGCCGCGACGACCGCTGGCTCGCCGAGTGGTCCCGCGCCGACGCCGTCGTCGCCCAGCCGATGGACCCCATCGCCCTCGCCGAGGCCGTGGCCGGCCTCATGCGGCGCCGCTCGGAGACCCGCATCGCCTCCCACTGACCGTCGCCGCCCGTCGCGCCGACGGCCGACGGCCAGGCCGACCGTTGACGGTCCCACCGCCCGCCGACCGTTGGACCATCTCCTGTAGACCAGCTCCTCGACGGCCGACCGCAAGACCGTCTCGCCCACCGATCGTCCGTCACCTGCCGCCATCGACCTTCTCACCGACCGGAGCCCCCATGGACGCGCGCACCACGTGGCCCGCGCTGCTCACCGCCCTCCTGTCCCGCGAGAACCTCACCGCCGACGAGACCGCCTGGGCGATGAGCGAGATCATGTCCGGGTCGGCGACGTCCGTGCAGATCGCGGCGTTCGCCACGGCGCTGCGCGCCAAGGGCGAGACCGTCGCCGAGGTCACGGGGCTCGCGCGCACCATGCTCGCGTTCGCGACCCAGCTCACGATCGACGGCCCGACCGTCGACGTCGTCGGCACCGGCGGCGACCGCGCCCACACCGTCAACGTCTCCACCATGGCCGCCATCGTCGCGGCCGCGGCGGGCGCCAAGGTCGTCAAGCACGGCAACCGCTCGGCGTCCTCCTCCTGCGGCGCCGCCGACGTGCTCGAACAGCTCGGCATCGTCCTGGAGATGAAGCCGGAGGCCACCGCGCGCGTGGCCGCGGAGGCGGGCATCACCTTCTGCTTCGCGCCGGTCTACCACCCCGCGCTGCGCTACGCGGGCCCCGCCAGGTCCGAGCTCGGCGTGCCCACCTTCTTCAACTTCCTCGGCCCGCTCACCAACCCCGCCCGCCCCAAGGCCCAGGCCATCGGCGTCTACGACTCCCGCATGCTGCCGGTCATCGCCGGGGTCTTCGCCGAGCGGGGCGTGTCCGCGCTGGTGTTCCGCGGCGACGACGGCCTGGACGAGCTGTCCACCGCCGGCACCTCCACGGTCTGGGTGGTCAGGGACGGCGCGGCGGTCCAGACGGTCTTCGACCCCCTGGACATCGACGTCCCCCGCTCCGACCCCGGCGCGCTGCGCGGCGGCGACCGCGAGTTCAACGCCAAGGCCGTCCTCGACCTGGTCGACGGCAAGACGGGCCCCGTCCGCGACGCCGTCCTCCTGAACGCCGCCGCCGCCCTGGTCAGCGTCGACGCCCTCACCCTCCCCGCCGGCACCCCGCCCCTGGACGAGACCGGCGCCGGCGAGGCCCTCGTCAGCGCCATGGCCACCGCCTACGCCCGCGCCGCCGAAGCCGTCGACTCCGGCCGCGCCTCGGAGACCCTCACCCGCTGGATCGAGGTCAGCCGCTCCCACGGCTCCTAGACGGCGGACCTTTCCCGCAGGCTCATCGACGAAGCGACGACGGCCGTCGTGTGAACGCCCGGATCGCCTTCTCGGCTCAGTCGTGACGGGGGATGCCTGACACCTCGTGGTCGGCGTGGAAGAGCGCCTCCTTGATGAGAGAGCGGACGTGGACGTCGCGTGCCCGGTAAAGCACCCGGCGTCCGTCCCTGCGCGTCTGGACCAGCCCGGCGAGACGGAGTTTGGCCAGGTGCTGCGAGACCGAGGGGCGGGCGGCCGCGAGGGTTTCGGCGAGGCTGCCCACGTCGTACTCGCCGGAGGACAGCAGCCACATCAATCGCAGCCGGGTGCCGTCGCTGAGCAGGCGGAACGCGTCCACCGCCGCGCTGACCTGCTGGTCGGTCGGCTGCTGTTGCACAGGAGTCGCACCTGATTCGTTGTCGCGTGCGTACATGGCTACATATACTGCCGGGCCAGGCGAAGTCAGGGAAGAAGGGCCGACATGTCGGATGGCGACGGCCACGGTCATGGCCACGGCGGGCACAGGCATGATCACAGCGACGGGCATGAGCAGGGGAGCGAGCTCACCGCGCTGAGGAAGCTGCTCCACACGGTGGGCCATGCCTTCACCCCGCACGGCCACGACAGCACCGGCAAGACGGACGAGGCGCTGGAGTCCAGCAGCCGCGGCATGCGCGTGCTGGCCATCTCCTTCGCCGCGCTCACGGTGACCGCCATCGTGCAGGCGGTGATCGTCGCCTTCTCCGGCTCGGTCGCGTTGCTCGGTGACACCTTGCACAACTTCGCCGACGCCTTGACGGCCGTCCCGCTGGCCTTGGCCTTCTGGGTGGGCCGCCGGGCCGCGACCCGCCGCTTCACCTATGGGTACGGCAGGGCGGAAGACCTGGCCGGCATCGTCATCATCGTGCTCATCGCGGCATCTGCCGGTCTGGCCGGATATGAGGCGGTCAAGCGTCTGATCAGCCCGCAGGACGTGCGGGCTCTGGGCTGGGTGGCCGCCGCAGGCCTGGTGGGCTTTCTCGGCAACGAGTTGGTCGCCCGTTACCGGATCAAGGTCGGCAGGGAGATCGGCTCGGCCGCCCTGGTGGCCGACGGGCTGCACGCCCGCACCGACGGTTTCACCTCCCTCGCCGTCCTGCTCGGCGCCGGTGGCGCCGCTCTCGGATTCCCCATCGCCGACCCGATCGTGGGCCTGCTGATCACGGTGGCGATCGTCTTCGTCCTGCGGGACGCGGCCCGGGAGATCTACCACCGGCTCATGGACGCCGTCGACCCCGAACTGGTGGAGCGCGCCGAACACCTGCTCGCGGAGGTTCCCGGTGTCGAAGGCGTCGGTTCGGTGCGGCTGCGCTGGATCGGCCACACGCTCCGGGCCGAGGTGGACATCGTGGTGAGTCACCGGCTCACCTTGGTCGAGGCGCACGCGGTCGCGGTGGAGGCCGAGCACCGGCTGATCCACGACCTGCCGCGGCTGCGCGCGGCCACCGTGCACGCCGACCCCGACGGCCCGGTCGGCGCCGATCACCACGCGGTGCTGGCCACCCACCGATAGAGCCGAACCAGGAATGCTTCCCCCACCCCGAGCAGCCTCAGGGCATGGTTACACAGCGTGCCGATGTGGGCACAGAATCACCGATCGGGGGCATTGAGAAAGTTCGGGGACGGCCGTGGCGCGCGTGAAGGGGTTGTCGGCACTGATGGCTGCCGCGGTCATGGCAGCCGGATGCTCCCTTGCCGGGGGCGACGCGCGGACCGCCACCGGGGTCGGCTCCGTGCGGCATGACGGCGATCCCGGCGAGACCCCGTCCCCGGCGGCCGGTGGCGAGGCGGAGTGGGAGGGCGTGGCGCGCGCGCTGGGCCGGGCGGGGAAGCTGTCGTCGGACAAGAAGGTCTACCGGGTTTCGTTTCCGCGCTCGGACCTGAAGGTGACCTCCTACGGGGTGAGCATCGAACCGGGCCTCGCCCTCGGAGGGTATGCCGCCTTCACCCGCCACTCCGGCGGCGATGTTCTGATGATGGGCGACCTGGTGGTCACCGAGCCGGAGTCGCAGAAGGTCACCGACGTCCTGCAGCGTCAGGGGATCCAGCAGACCGCGCTGCACAAGCACCTGCTGTCCCACCAGCCGGAGGTGTGGTGGACCCACGTCCACGCCAGCGGACCCGATGCGGTGGCCATCGCCCGCTCCATCCGGGCCGCCCTGGACGTCACCGCCACCCCGCCGCCCCCGGCCGCGGCCCCCAAGCCCGCCCTGCGGCTCGACACCGCCGCGATCGACCAGGCGATGGGGACCAAAGGCACCAACGACGGCGGAATCTACAAGTTCACCTTCAAACGCACGAAGCCGGTCACCGAGCACGGCCGCGTCATCCCGCCCGGGATGGGTGTGACCACGGCGATCAACTTCCAGCCCACCGGCGGCGGCAAAGCCGCCGTCAACGGCGATTTCGCCATGGTCGCCGACGAAGTCCAACGCGTCATCCGGGCCCTGCGCCGCGGTGGCATCGACATCGTGGAGATTCACAATCATGCCCTGCACGACGAACCACGCCTGTTCTACATGCACTTCTGGGCCGACGACGACGCCGTGAAACTCGCCAGGACCCTGCGCCAGGCCGTCGCCGAGCAAGCCGTCACCCCGGCGGCGTGAGAAGGAGCTCGGCCCCTGAGCCCGCGGATGAGGGCGACCGGTCCGCGGCAGGCCCGGGGGAAGTGATCGTTTCCTTCGATCCTGTCAGTCGGCCTCGGTGAAGCCGATGGAGAAGGCGGCGTCGAGGTCGTGTTTGGAGTAGGTGCGGAAGGCGAGGTGGGTCTCGGTGGCGAGGACGCCCTCGACCTTGTTGATGCGGCCGGGGATGACCTCGGCGACGTCGTCGTAGTGAGGGACGCGGACCATGGCGACGAGGTCGTAGTCACCGGTGATCGAGTAGACCTCGCTGACGCCGTCGAGCTCGGCGATCGTCTCGGCGACCTCGGGAATCCGGGCGACCTCCGCCTTGATGTGGACGATCGCGGTGATCATACGCGCTCTCTCCTTCGAGTACCGAGTACGGCCTGGCCCGACTCTAGCGCCGAGCGGCGCCCCCGCCCTCATCGGAGCCGGGCGGGGGCGGTGGCGTGCCTGGCGCGCCGGCGTTGTTCGGGGAGGTCCAGGAATAGGGGACGCCTCAGTACGGGGATGCCGACGAGTAGTGGCGGCCCAGCCATCCCGTGGCCATGTGGTCCCCGCGTTTGGTGAAGATCGCTCCGCCGGTGTCGGCATCGTCGGGGTCGTCGGGGGGACGGGGCGGGTACGCGGCCGTCGCCTTGCCGATCACGGCGGTGGTCGCGGTGGCCCGGCCGTTCCAGGTGATCAGGTGGCCGGCGCTGATATCGGTGACGCTCACGTGGTCGAGGCCCTCGGCCAGCTCGCATCCGGTGGTCCGTTCCCGGAGCAGGCCGATGTACTGATCGTGGTCGAGCTGACAGTCGCGCGGCGGAGTGGTCTGGGCCCAGTCGGGACTGGTGAAGCCCGACTCCGTGGCGCACCGCCACAGGGTCGGGACGAACTCCTTGGCGAGAGGGGCGGTCGCCATCTGCTCGCACATCCACAGCAGCCTGCCGGAGCCTCGCCGGGGACCCCACCGGCGCCAGCGCACCCGGCGGTCGATGTCGCCGGCGACGATCGCGATCCACGGGTGCATGGTCCCCAGGTAGCCCTGCGCTCCGAGCCAGGCGAAATAGCGGGACGCCGCCTCGAGGATCGGGGCGATGGTGCTGGAGGGCAGGCCCGCGACGAAGCGGAAGGACCGCGTGAACAGCCGAGGGCTGTGCGCCGCCAGCAGCAGCGCCGCCCGTGCGAGATCGCCTGGCCCGTACGTGCGGGCGGCGCCGAGCCCGCTGACCGCGCTGCTGGAGTCGTTCTCCTCGCGCCGGCCGCCGGCCCTGATGATCTTCGCCACGACCGGCCGGAGGAAGTCGGCCACCGGGGCGAAGGCGAGCTCGGGCACGAGCGCGGCCACCACGTGGATCAGGACGTCCTCCGCGATGTCGGGATCGGAGGGGACGGGGATCTCGCCCAGTACCGCGCGGAGGTCGGCGGCCACGTCGGTGTTGACCATCAGCCGCGCGGTGAGCAACCCGAGGTCGGTCACGGCGACACGCGTGTCGCCGCCGTTGCCGGGGACCTGCGTGAGGTAGCCGTGGTCGATGAGGAAGTCGACGGCCTCGATCACCGGCTCGGTGTCGTCGTCCCCCTGGTGGTGGCACAGGGTGTGCTTCCACCACTGCTCGGCCTGTTCGACGCTGGTGATGCGCCCCTGGACCACCTCGGCGAGGACATGATCGGTGAGCGTCGCGTGGATCTGTGAATGGACGTGGTATCCGTCCACCAGCGCGCCCTGCCAGTCGGCGCGTTTCACCTCGCTGGTGATGAGATAGGCCCAGCCTTCGTGCTCGCCCGCCCCGACCCGGCCGGCGCGGCCGAACATCTGCAGCAGGGTGGCGACGTCGAGGGGGTCGCGGCCGACCATGGTGTCGCGGACGATGACGGCGCGGGCGGGCAGGTTGACGCCGGCGGCGACGGTGGTGGTGGCCACCAGGACATCGAAGTCGCGGCTGCGGAAGCGGGCCTCGGCCTCGTGCTTGAACTCCCAGTCCTTGTAGTGCAGGCCGATCCTGGCGGCGGTGCAGAGCTCGTTGACGCGGTCGATGTCCTCGTCGTCGACGCCCCTGATGTCCACGCCGCGTTCGGCGGCCAGCGCCAGCGCGGTGACGCGGACGTTGCGTTTGCTCCCGCAGAACACCAGAACGCTCCCGCCGTCGTCGGTGACGCGCCGGGCCAGCACGACGGCGAGGCGGTTGCGCACGCTGTTGTCCGCGGCCTGATCGGGGGTGACGGGGATGGCCGGGAGCTGCCAGGTCAGTCGGCTGGGACGCCAGGCGGTGGAGATGAGCCGGCCGTTGAGCCATTCGGCGATCTCGGCGGCGTTGGACACCGTGGCCGACAGCCCGACGATCCGGACGGGGGAGTTCACACCGCGGACCCGGGCGAGCAGGGCCTCCAGGAGAGGGCCTCGTCCGGGGGAGCCGAGGAGGTGGACCTCGTCGACGACCAGGCAGCCGACCTCGCCGAGCGCGGCCTGCAGGGAATTGGTCCTGCAGATCGCCTCGAACTTCTCGGTGGTGGCCACCCATAGATCCGCGGCGCGGATCCGCTCGATATCGGTGGTGTACTCGCCGGACAGCCGTTCGACGCGGAGTCCCTTTCCGCGCCAGCCTTCGAGTTCCCGGTCCAGTTCGTCGGTCAGGGACCGTTGCGGGACCAGCCACGCCGCCTTGCGCCCCTCGCCCAGGATGGCGCGCAGGACGGCGAGCATGCCGATGACGGTCTTCCCGGCCCCGGTCGGGGCGGTGATGACCAGGTGGCGTTTGGAGTTCAGCACCGCGGGAGCGGCCTGGACCTGGGCCGGGTTGAGCCGGTCGAACGGGAGGTAGTCCAGCCACGCCTGCGGGACCAGGTCGGCCGCGGGGACGAGTTCGGACCGGTGGTCGGTGACCGTCTCCTCGTGGGTGTCCCAGATCTTCTCGAACGCGTCGCGGGCGTTGCAGGCCGGCTGCCCGGATACGGGGGAACGCCAGAAGAGCCTGTCGGCCCCTGGCCGGGTCAGCGCGGTGATGACCGAAAGCGGCGCCGCCCGGCCGTCCGCGCCGACCGTCGAGACGATCTCGTTCTCGGCCCAGTACGCCACCGATCGGTGGGGGACTCCCGCCGCCGCCAGTGTCGTGCGCAGCCGGCCGAACTCCGGCCCGTCGGGGAGGATGACCCGGACGTCGGTGCCCGGTGGCAGCGGCGGCAGCGTCCACCGCGGATTGGTGATCTTGCACCAGTGCAGCAGACGGTGCTCCGCCGGCGGCTGCTCCGTGATCTCCTGAGATGGCTTGGCATCGCGGGCGCCGGATCCCTGGTGAGGGGAGAGATGGGGCAGGAGGCCCAGCATCCGGCCCGCACGGATCGCGGCGACCTGTGACCCTGGCGGCGGCGCCGGGGCGTCGTCGTGGCCCGCCGCGGCCGGGCCGGGCGCGGGCCCTGCCGCCAGCGCGGCGCCGGGATCCTCGAAGGGGGCGTCCACGGGAAGGTCGCCCAGCACGGGACGGCGCGAGATCCTGAGATGTTGCAGGGTGAAGGTCGCGGGACAGGCCGGGCAGACCACGGCGAACTCCGCTCGCCGTGCTCCTTCGACCTGATAGGCCCGGGTCATGCCATGAAGAGCGCCGTCACAGGTCGGGCAGCACAGATCGGTCTGGCGGAGGTACCGCCATCCCGGGAGGGCGAACCGGGCCACCGCCAGGCTGGGGCGCACGCCCCACATCCACTGGGCTACGCCGGCGACGGTCGTGTCGCCGGGCGCGCCACGATCCGCCGCGGACGGGGCCGGTCGTCCTCCCGGCCCCGGCTGCTGGAGAAGATCGGCGTACTCGCGCAGCCTCAGGTCGTCAAGGGTGAAGGTGGCCGGGCAACGCCGGCAGACGACCGCCACATAGGGGGAGTTTCGTCCGTCGCGCTCGTCGGCTTTCCACATGGTGTGCAGAAAAGCGTGACATCGCGGGCATTGAGCGGTGACCTGCTCGCGGTAAGTCCAGCCGGGCTGCGCGAATCGTTCGATCGCCGGTTCGGGGCGAACCCCCCAGAGTGACTCCGCCAATTCCGGGACGGACAGGCCGTCGCTTTCGTGGGAGCTGTCGCCGTTCACTCATACCTCGATCGGGTGAAGTGCCGGACATGTGCTGTCACCTCGGGTAACGCGGCAGGCTCGACGGGGAAGCCGGTGTGGCGGGTCTCGATGCCGAGCACGTCGCGGCCGTCACGCGGAGAGCCGGATCGCGGCGCCGCGAACGCCTTCACAGGGTATAGCGGATATAGGGGTTACGCATGGTTATGAGGAGATTATTTATGCGGGATTATTGGCATTTATCGACGTGAATGCATGACATAAGTGGCGACTTGGAGTTATGTGTGCTCTGGGTGTCTTATGCTTTTGTGTCGGATTCTTTGACCTGCGTGACAGCCGGCGCCAACGAGGTCAACCGATGGGGAAGGGCGACCGGAGCCCTCAGGTGAGCGGCCTGCCCTCACGGCGCTGACGAGGCTCCAGGCCCTGGTAGGCGCGGTCGATGCGGCCCTTGAGGCGGCCCGCGCCGCGGGCGGGGGTGCTCCAGGTGCCGTCCAGGCGGACCAGGCGGACGCCGGGGGAGTCGAGCCAGCGCAGGACGCACTCGGTCTCCTCGGCGATCGCGGCCGGGAGCGGGCCGGGGCCGGGGGTGACGGTCTCGGCGGTGGCGACCAGGGCGTCGACGTAGGGGACCGGGTGCGCGCCGCGCGGCATCACGCCCGCGGCGGCCAGGCGGCCGTGCCGGACGACGTGGATGTCCCAGCCGCCGTCGAACGAGGGGCTCGCGGCGATCAGTTCCGGGATGCCGGTCAGCGACCGCAGGCGCTGCATGCGCGCGGCCGTGCGCACGTAGACGGCGAGCCGGTCGCGGTCGACCGCGGCCTCCTCGTAGCGCTGCTCGGCGGCGAGCCGTTCCATGCGGGCCTGGAGCGCGGCGAACACCGGGCCGGGGTCGTGCTCCATGGCCGAGCGCGCGGCCTCGGCGTGCAGGCCGTACTCGCCGACGGTCTGCCGGCCCTCGCAGGGCGCGCCGCAGCGGCCCATCTCGGCCAGCGCGCAGGCGGACCGGCGGGTGCGCGGGGTGATGCGCTCGGTGCACTGCCGTAAGGGGACGGCCTCGTGCAGCGCCGTCCGGGCGTCCTCGGCGCCGCGGGCCGAGGTGAAGGGGCCGAGGTAGGTGGCGGCGTCGGCCTTGACCTCGCGGACGATGGACAGGCGCGGGAACGGCTCGTCGGTCAGCTTGAGCCAGACGACCTTCTCGGGAAAGCGGGAGCGCCGGTTGTAGCGGGGTTTGGTGGCGCCGATGAGGCGCAGCTCCCTGACCTCGGCCTCCAGCCCGGTGGCGCAGACGATCGGGCGGACGCGCTCGGCGATGCCGATCATCTCGCGGATGCGGGGCCGGGTCTCGCTCGCGGTGAAGTAGGACCGCACGCGGGTGCGCAGGTCGCCGCTCTTGCCGACGTACAGCGCCTCGCCGCGCTCGTCCTCGAAGACGTAGACGCCCGGGGCGCTCGGGATCGCGGCGGCGAGATGGCGCTTGCGCTTCTGCTCGGGGGTGGGGGCGCGGACGAAGCCCCGCAGCTCCTCCAGCGTGTGGACCTCGTAGGCCCCGACGCGCTCGATCAGCCCGTGCAGGACCTCGACGGTGGCCCGCGCGTCGGCCAGGGCCCGGTGGCACGGCTCGGAGGACGACCGGAAGAACCGGGCCAGCGTGGCGAGCTTGCAGTTGGGGACCTCGTCGCGGGTGAGGACACGGCGGGCGAGATCGGCGGTGTCGACCACCGGGTTGGCCGGGGGAGCGTAGCCGCCGGCCTGGCAGCACGCCTTGATGAAGCCGACGTCGAACGGGGCGTTGTGCGCGACGAGGGTGGCGCCGCGGATGAACTCCAGGAAGGACGGCAGGACCTGCTCGACGCGGGGGGCGGCGGTGACCATGACGTCGGTGATGCCGGTCAGGACGGTGATGAACGGGGGAATGGGGCGCCCGGGGTCGACGAGGGTGGCGAACTCGCCGACGACCTCGCCGCCGCGGACCTTGACGGCGCCGATCTCGGTGATGGCGTGCTCGGCGGGGGAGCCGCCCGTCGTCTCGAGGTCGAACACGACGAAGGTCACCTGGTCGAGGGGCGTGCCCAGCTCGTCCAGCGTTCCCTGAATCCCGTTCTCCACGACCAAGACCATACGATCGCCGACCGACAGTTCCGCGTGGGGCACGGGAAATCCGTGCGGAATCCGGTCGCAACCCCGCGGCCCGACGATCGTTATACGACGTGCGTTCGGTGCGCTCCGGCGCCTCGGACGCCGCGCCGGCGGTCTTCCGCCGGCGCGCCGGAAACGGCCGCCCCGCAGGTCAGGGCGGCTTTGATCACTCGACTCCAGAAATATCCGGAGGTGCGCATGCGCAAGCCTGCCATCCTGATCGCGTCTCTCGCCGTCGCGGCGGGAACGCTCCTGTTACCCGCTTCCGCTCAGGCCGCCCCGGTTCCGGGCCGCGCGGAGACCGCCGCCACCACGGGGACCGCCGCCACCGCGGCGCGCTCGGACGCCGCGGCGGCCCGCTCGCGCGTCAACGTCAGCTATCCCAGGGGCATGCGGCGCGGCGGTTACGCGACCTACACCTTCAAGGTGACCGGCGCGCGCCAGATCCAGGACGACGGGCTCGTGCTCGCGACGTTCCTGCCGCCCAAGGAGGTCTCCAAGGTCCGCTTCCTGAGGAAGCCGCCGAACGCCTCGTGCGCGTACCGCAACCCGCGGGTGTACTGCGTGGTCCGGCTCGGCTCCGCCGACACGCTGAGCATGCAGATCCGCGTGTGGGTGAAGTACCGGTACGGCGGCACGTTCATGGCGGACCACTACTGGGCGCCGGTCAGCTTCGAGTCCGGGCTGACCGCCCGCGACTACGTCGACCAGCTCACCCGCGACGACCGGATCGGGCGGTCGAAGACCAAGATCTCGCTCCGCTGAGCGTCCCCCCGGCCCCGCGCGTTCCCCCGCGGGGCCGGGCGGGGCCCGGCCACGACGCGGCGAGGGTCCTCCCAGCTCAGGAGTACCGTCCCCCGGGCCCGCGCGTCCGGGGGCGCGGGTGGCGTCCACCTGGGATCACACCTTCGTCGGGCCGGGCGTGCGCGGCCGGCCCCGCCTGCGACGTCGGCCGGCGCGCGCCGCGCGGAGGGCCGCCGCGCGGGGAACCCGGCACTGTGCGCTCTGACCACGGACGCGTCAGCCGTACCCTTGTCGGATAGGGAGTTTCTGAACGGCCAGTCAGCTAGGGGAAGTCGGATGAGTTCAGCCGGTGAAGGTCTGTCTCGCCCGCTGCCCGAGCAGGTCCGCTTACACGTCGTCGAGCTCGCGGCCCAGGTGCTCGGCTCGATGCAGCCCCCGGCCATCCCGCCTCCGCTGCGCGGCATCGCCAAGTTCGACCCGCGCAAGCGCGCCCGTCTGGGCAGCGCGCCGATCGCCGCGCAACTGGAGACCGACAAGGAGTTCCGCGAGATCGTCGCGGAGGCGCTCCAGGACGCCTGGCCCGAGCTGGTCGCGAGCCTGGAGGAGGGCAACGTCCCGCCGGCCGCCGAGCCGGTGCTCGTGGCCGCCGCCGCCTACCTGACGCGCCCGCCCGGCTGGCCCGGGCTGGTGGAGACCGCGCGCGCCGACCTGGAGCAGGCGGCCGTCGTGGCCGAGGGCAGCGCGCAGGAACAGGCGCTGACGCGGCTGCGCGAGCAGCTCGCCACCCAGAAGACCGCGGCCAAGGAGGAGACCGACCGGCTGCGCGAGCAGCTCAAGGCGTCGCGGGCCGAGGTCGCCGACCTGCGCCGCAAGCTGCACGACGCCCGCGAGCGCGGCCGGCTCGCCGAGGAGCGCGCCGCCGAGCTCGAGGCGGCGGCCCAGGAGGCCAGGGCCGCCGTCAGCTCGGCCGCGAGCGCGGGCGAGACCGAGCTGCGCAAGCTGCGCGAGCGCCTCACCGACGCCGAGCGGCAGCTGGAGGCGAGCCGCCGCGCGGCGCGCGAGGGGCGCAGCATCGAGGACGCCCGCATCCGCGTGCTCCTGGACACCTTGCAGGACGCCGCGGCCGGGCTGCGCAGCGAGCTGGCCCTGCCCGTGGCGATCAGCAGGCCGGCCGACTCGGTGAGCGCCGTCGCTCCCGGCCGTCCCTCGGTCAGGGCCGTGCCCGCCCGCGCGCTGTCCGACGACGACCCCGCGCTGCTCGACCAGCTCCTCGCGATCCCGCAGCTCCACTTGATCGTGGACGGCTACAACGTCACCAAGACCGGCTATCCCACGCTCACCCTGCTGGACCAGCGGTCGCGGCTGCTGACGGGCCTCGGCGGGCTGGCGGCGCAGACGCGCGTCGAGGTGACGTGCGCCTTCGACGGCGCGGAGCTGAACGGCCCGGTGCAGGTCTCCGCGCCGCGCGGGGTGCGCGTGCTGTTCAGCGCGCCCGGCGAGATCGCCGACGACCTCATACGGCAGCTCGTGCGCGCCGAGCCGCCCGGGCGCGCCGTGGCCGTGGTCTCCTCCGACCGCGAGGTGGCCGAATCCGTGCGCCGCATGGGCGCCAGGCCCGTGCCGTCCACGCTGCTGCTGCGCCGCCTCGGCCGCGCCTGACCGGCGCTTTTCCGGGCTCGGGACGGCCTCTCACCGGCCGGGTTCGCGGCGGCGCCAAGAAATCATCAGAAAAGGTGCAGGTATCTGCGGCTTTTCTGTAGGATCACGCCCTGTCTCACTTGTCTCACATGAGGGGGCTGGCGTCCCAGTGCTCGCGCGTGGCATCCGAGGAGTCGGGCGGATTCCTGTCCTCACAGGTCTGATCGCCGCCGTCTTGGTGACGCAGGCGGGCGGGGCCGGCGCCGAGCCGAAGCCGACGGTCGCCCAGGCCAAGGCCAGGCTGGCCAAGCTCAACGAGCGCGCCGATCTCGTCGTGGACAAGTACAACGACGCCGGCGAGCGCTGGAAGAAGGCCCGCAAGGACTACAACAAGGTCAACGGGCGTCTCAAGGAGCAGCTCGGCAGGATCGACGGCCTGCGCGCGGGCCTGGTGTCGATGGCCGTGAGCACCTACCAGTCCGGCGACATGCTGTCCTGGCCGAGCCTGATCACCCAGGGCGATCCGGACGCGCTGCTGAGCGGGCTCGCCTCCGTCGACCAGATGTCGGCGGACCGGGCGCGCAAGCTCGCCGCCTACGAGCAGGCGATCGCGTCGCTCCAGGGCGAGCGCGACGACGCCAAGAAGTCCTACGACAAGGCGATCGAGCTGCTGAACGAGCTCAAGCGCCAGAAGAAGGACGTCGAGAAGCTCGTCGGGGAGCAGGAGCGCCTGCTGCGCAGGCTCAACGCCTACAACCCCGGCAACCCCAACAGCCCGGGCATCAAGTACACCGGTCCGGCGTCCGGCAACGCGCGGGCGGCGCTGCAGTACGCCTTCGCGCAGGTCGGCAAGCCGTACCGGTACGGCGGCACCGGTCCCGACGGCTTCGACTGCTCGGGTCTCACGCTGATGGCCTGGCGGGCCGCGGGCGTCACGCTGCCGCGCACCGCCGCCCAGCAGTACAACTGGGGCGCCTCGCGGCGGGTGCCGCTCAGCGCGCTCCAGCCGGGCGACCTGCTGTTCGCCTCGGGCCTCGGCCACGTCGGGATGTACGCGGGCGACGGCAAGATGGTGCACGCGCCGCGCACGGGCACCGTGGTGAGCGTCGTCCCGCTGTCGTCGTACCGGGGCATCTTCGCCGCCGTGCGTCCCTGACGCGGGACACGATCCCCGGCGGCGCCGTTCTCGGCGCCGGATCGCCGGGATACGGAAATCCGGCATAGTTTCCTATTGACGACGCCTTGCCGCCGTGCAGCGGACGCACCTCACGGTAAGACTAATATTCTGGCCGGTAATTCGGTTTAACCCGCAGAATATCCCGATATAAGCCAAATTATGCGGCTTAGGGGTGCTCGGCATTCCCGGGGTCGCGGGCGCGGATTCGTTGAACGGTCGTGCGGTCATGGTGACATTTGATAAGAAATGAGCACTCTTGATCGGGCGTCCGGACGTCCCTGTGACTCGGGCCGCGCGGCCCGTTCCGGTCCTGGAACGGGCCGGTTTCTCACGCCTCGGCGGCGGGTGCCGTAGGCAGGTCGCGGTCGCGCCGCAACGGCCCCGCGAACAGAATGAGGCCGCTCAGGGCCACTCCCGCCATCGCGACCCACATGGCGGGGCGCACGCCGAGCGCGTCGCCGAGCGCCCCGGCGGCCACGGCGCCGACCGGAATCGTGCCCAGGTTGACGAACTGCATCGTGACCGAAACCCGGCCGAGCAGATGGCGCGGGCAGTACGCCTGCCGGAACGCGCCTTTGATCACATTTCCCGCCACGACGCCCGCGACCACCATCAGGGCGCCCGCGACCCCTAGGGCCAGCCACGGCCCGGGACGCGCGGCGGGGAGCAGCAGCCCGAACGGCGTGCACGCCACCTCGCAGACGATCAGGGCCCTGGCGCTGCCGAGGCGGCGGGAGATCCAGGTGGCCAGGGCGGCGCCCGCGACGCCGCCGACGCTGGTGGCGGCGATCAGGCCGCCCGCCGTCCCGGCGCTCACACCGACGTCGCGCACCAGGAAGACCACGAGGATGGCCTGGTAGCCGACGAGGAACAGGTTCGACATGGCCCCGAACAGGGTCAGGACCCGCAGGTAGGGGTCGCGCAGGACGAACCGCATGCCCTCGCCGATCTGCCGGCGCAGCGTGGCCGTCTCGCGCACCGGGGCGGCCGCCTCGCGCGCCCGCATCGCGAGCAGGCAGACCGCGGAGATCACGAAGGTGGCCGCGTCGGCGAGCAGGCCGGCGACCGCGCCGAACGCCTGGGCGGCCAGGCCGCCCGCGCCCGGGCCCGCGACCTGGGCGGCCGACTCGCCGCCCTGGAGCTTGGCGTTGCCCTCCCGCAGGTCGGCCGTGGCGACCACCGAGGGCAGCAGGACCTGGTAGGCCGTCTGGAAGAACACCTTGGCGGCGCCGGCGACCAGGGCCGCGGCCATCAGGTGGCCGATGGTGAGCACGCCCAGCCACGCGGCCACCGGGACGCTGCAGAACGCCAGCGCCGACACCACGTCGCAGGCCAGCATGACCGGGCGCCGGGGCAGCCGGTCGACCCAGGCGCCCGCGGGCAGGCCGATGAGCAGCCAGGGCAGCCAGGCCGCGGCGGTCAGCACGCCCACGGCCAGGGCGTCGGCGTGCAGCACGGTGACGGCCACCAGGGGCATCGCGACGCTGGTCACCGAGCTGCCGAACGCGCTGGAGGTCTCGCCGATCCACAGCAGGCGGAAGTCGCGCTCGCGCAGCAGGCCCCCGACGCCGCGGCGCGCGGGGGAGCGGCCGGAGGGGCCCGGCTGCGGGGATCGCGCCTCCAGGGCGTTCATGGCCGCCCCGGGACGCCGAAGGCGAACAGGAACACCGGGTCCCGCCGGGCGCCGTCGTCGGGGACGTCACGGGCCGCCCAGCGCTCGAACAGGGCGATGACCTCCCCGCTCAGCTCGGCGAGCTCGGCGGGCGTCAGCCGCAGCCACTTGTCGGCGGAGAAGGGCGCGTTCTCCCAGGCCGCGCGCTCGTCCTCGGTCATGGCGTAGTAGGCGCGGACGATGCCCACGTGGTGGTCCAGGTTGATCGACTCGGCGGCGCCGGCCACGGCGGCCGAGGCGGGGTCGGACTCGAAGTCGCGGGTGGACCACCGGAGCGACGCCGACACCAGGCGCCACCAGCGCTCGCGCCGGTCGCGGGCCAGCTCGGGGGCCTCCTCGACCAGCTCTCCCGAGGCGAGGACGCGCAGGTGGTGGCTGACGTTGGCCACGGCCTGCCCGGTGTGGTCGGCCAGCATGCTGGCGGTGCAGGGCCCGTAGACCTTGAGCGCGTCCATGAGGCGGCGCCGCAGGGGGTGTGCCAGGGCGGCCAGCACGCGGGAGTCGGTGATCTGCCGGACGTTCTCGTTCTCCATGGGTCCCACGCTGGCATGGGCAACACTCCTTGCGCAAGAGCCATTGCTAAAGACCTCTTGCGTATTGACATCTCTGGAGAGGCCCGCAACCGCCGATCCGGCCCGTCAAGATCAAGAACTGGTGGGACGGATGTGACGGATGTGACGAAGGTCGGGCCCTGTTTCCACGCATGTGAGAGGAATCACATTCGGGTAACAGAGGGCATTGATATCCAGGCGTTATCGGTTAGTGATCAGTCGTAATGATCTACGTTGTGCTGACCCACCCTTTGCTGGAATTTCGCAATCTGTGTAGCTTCTGGGCCGCGGCGAGCAACGCCATGCCGTCGCGAACGAGGGCCGATCCGCAAGATCGGCCGACGCACCACCCATCCATTCGGCCGTCGTCGCCGGCGCATGCCGGCGAAACCGGGGACCCGACAAGGAACCCACCCCTCGGCGGCCTGCCGAATCCGTGCGGCAAGGAGCACGGAGCCGGGGACCCAATTGACCTTCCACCCGGGAGGTCGGGGGTGAATCGGCGCCTCGCGCGCCGTAGGGCTGCTTCCCTGCCCGAATCCGTCAGCTAACCCGGTAGGCGTAAGTGGAAGATCCTAGGAGCGATCCTGTCCAGCACCACCCCTAGCCCCCGCCTGCCCCGAATCGCCAGGTTCTCCTTCGGCGGCGCCGTCCTCACCGTGTCGGCCTCCGTCGCCCTGGCGGCCCTGCAGGTCCCGGCGGCGCACGCCGCCACGCCGGTCACCCCCGTCGTTCCCCCGGTCGCCACGGCGGAACCCGCCGCGGCTCCCGAGAGCGAGGCGGCGGCGACCACCACGGGCTCCACGGCCGCGAAGACCTCCAAGACCAAGAAGGCCAAGAAGACCAAGCTGACCAGGGCCGCGCGGCAGCGCGTCAAGGCGCGCACCGCCGTGGCCGTCGCCAAGCGGCAGATCGGCGACCCCTACCGCTGGGGCGCCGCCGGCCCCGGCGCGTTCGACTGCTCGGGTCTCGTCCTGTACTCCTGGCGCAAGGCCGGCGTCAAGCTGCCCCGCGTCACCGGCGCGCAGTACCGCTCGGTGCGCAAGAAGGTCGCGTGGAAGAACCTCAAGCCGGGCGACCTGATGTTCTTCCGCGGGCTCGGCCACGTCGGCATGTACGTGGGCCACGGCAAGATGATCCACTCCCCGCACAGCGGCGCGCGGGTGCGGATCGACAAGCTCAACGGTTACCGCAAGGGCAGCTTCGTCGGAGCCGTCCGCCCCGGCGCGTGACCGGTCCCGGCAGGCGCCTCCGCGCGGCCGTCTCCCCGCGGACGCCCCCGCGCTGAGCGCACCAGGCCGTGAAGGCCCCGTCCACCCTCACCCCTCGCGGGCGGACGGGGCCTTCACGTTCCCGGCGCCCGCCGCCCCTGCCCGTCCCGGGCCGCGTTGGCGGGGCGGGCCGCCCGGTAGATTGCCCGCATGCGCGTCGTCCGGCTGGGGGCCTCACTCGCGGGCCTGCTGGCGGCCCTGAGCGCGCCGGCGGCGGCTCCGGCGCTCTGGGACGCCCTCCCGGCCGCGCCCGGGGCGTCAGCGGCGCTCTCCGGCGCGCCGGCCGTCCCCCGGGCCGCCACCGCCGACCCGGGAAGGCTCGCGCGGGCCGCGGTGGCCGAGCGCCCGGACGTCTGGGCGGGCGCGAGGATCGTCATCGGCGAGCGCTCCGTCGTGGTCGGTGCGGCACGGACGGGCGCCGCCGAGGCGGCCGATCTGGCCCGCAGGGCCGACCGTGCCGCCCGCGTCGTGGCGCGGCTGGCCGGGCCGGTGCGCCCGCTGGTGCTGCTGCCCGGCACGACCGCGCAGGCCGCCGCGCTCGCCGCGCCGGCCTCGGTGCGCGGGCTCGCCGCGGTCGCGGCCGTGGACCACGTGATCGTCGAGCCGGGCGCGTACGCGCGGCTCAGCGACGCCGGGCGCGACGTCGTCCTGGCCCACGAGCTCACCCACCTCGCCACCGGCGCGGCCACGGACGCCCGCACGCCCAAGTGGCTCATGGAAGGCTTCGCCGACTACGTCGGCTACCTGGACTCGGGCATCCCCGCGCCGGCGGCCGCCGCCGAGCTGGCCGCCGAGGTGCGCGCGGGCCGGCGCCCGATCGCGCTGCCGGGCCCGCAGGCCTTCGCGCCGGAGTCCCCGCGCCTGGCGCAGGCGTACGAGGAGGCGTGGCTCGCCTGCCGGTATGTCGTGGCCCGTTACGGTGAGCGCGCCCTCGTCGCCCTCTACCGTGAGTTCAGCGGGGGCGGCGCGCCGGGCGCGCTTCCCCGCGTGCTCGGAGTGAGCGCGGAGCGGTTCACCGCCGCCTGGCGCGCCTACGTGGTGGCGGAGCTGTCGTGACCGCCCGCCGCACGCGCGCCCGGGGCCGTCGTGACCGCGCGGCACGCAGGAAAGGCTGGTATCGGTGGCGGAGCTGACCGAGGAGACCCGCCCCGGCGGGCGGGCGGGCGGCGGAGCCCGGGCGGCGGGCGTCGCGCTCGTGGCGCTCGGCGCGGTCATGGCCGCCGTCGTCGCGCTGACGACCCCCTGGGACCCCTTGGGCGGCGCCCCCGCCGTGCCGGCCGACCCCGCCCGCGACTTCACCCCCGCGCAGATCTCCCGGGCCGCCGCCTTCGACGCCGCCGTCAGCCCGCCGTCCTACCTCTCGCTGGCCGTGACGCTGCTGGTGGCGGGCGCGCTGGTCCTCACCCCGGTGGGGGCGTGGGCGGTGGGCAGGCTCAGGGGGCCGTGGTGGCTGCGGGCCCTGGCCGGGGTGCTGCTGCTGTCCGCGGTGACGCTGCTGCTCAAGTGGCCGTTCGGCATGTGGTACGAGACCCGGCTGCGCGCGTACGGGCTGTCCACGCAGGGCTGGGCGGGGTGGTCGGCCGACCGGCTGAAGAGCTTCGCCGTGCAGACCGTGCTGGTCGCCGTGATGATCCTCGCGGTCGTCTGGCTGGCCCGCCGGCTGCCGGCCCGCTGGTGGATCCCCGCCGCCGCGGGGGCCTTCGTCCTCACCGTCGCCGCCTCGTTCGCCTACCCCGTGGTCGTGGAGCCGCTGTTCAGCGACTTCAAGCCGCTGCCGCGCGGGCCGCTGCGCGCCGAGCTGATCGCCATGGCCGGCCGCGACGGCGTCCCCGTCCGTGACGTCCTGGTCGCCGACGCCTCCCGCCGGACCAGCGCGCTCAACGCCTACGTCTCCGGCTTCGGTGCGACCCGGCGGGTCGTCGTCTACGACACGCTGCTGCGGGCTCCGGAGAAGGAGGTCGTGCTGGTGGTCGCGCACGAGCTCGGCCACGCCCGCGAGGACGACGTGCTGTACGGCACGCTGGTCGGCGGGCTCGGCGCCGCGGCGGGCGCGTGCCTGCTGTACCTGGTGGCCGGCGCGCCGGCGGTGCGCCGCCGCGCCGGGACGCCCTCGGTGGGCGACCCGCGGTCCGTGGGGCTGCTGCTGGGCCTGATCACGCTCGCCTCCGTGCTGGCGGGACCGGCCGAGAACGTGGTGAGCCGGGCGATCGAGGCCAGGGCGGACGTCCACGCCCTCGACCTCACCCGGGACCCGGCGACGTTCGTGGCGATGCAGAAGCGGCTGGCCGTCACGAACCTCTCCGACCTGTCGCCGGACGCCGTGGACTACCTGCTGCACGCCTCCCACCCCACGACCCCGCAGCGCATCGCCCTCGCACGCGCCTGGGCCCGCGAGAACGGGCTGCCCGAGCCGTGAACCCCCGGGGCCGCGTCCTCATCGTCACCAACGACTTCCCGCCGCGCCCGGGGGGCATCCAGGCGTTCGTGCACGCCCTCGCCGAGCGCCGGCCGCCCGGCTCGACCGTGGTGTACGCCTCGCGCTGGCCCGGCTGGGAGGAGTTCGACGCGCGCCGCCCCTACCGGGTGGTGCGCCACCCCACCTCGCTGATGCTGCCGCTGCCCGGCGTGGCCCGGCGCGCGGCGGCGCTGGTGCGGCGGGAGAAGTGCGAGACCGTGGTGTTCGGCGCCGCGGCCCCGCTCGGCCTGCTGGCACCGGCGGTGCGGGCGGCGGGGGCGCGCCGGGTGGTCATGCTGACCCACGGCCACGAGGCGGCCTGGGCGGGCACGCCGCTGGCGCGCGGCGTGCTGGCCAGGATCGGCGCCCACGCCGACGCGATCACCTACCTGGGCGAGTACACCCGGGAGCGGCTGGCCCGGGTGGTGCCGCCGTCCCGGCTGGTCAGGCTGGCCCCGGGCGTGGACACCGAGCTGTTCCGGCCCGGCGCGGGCGGGGCCGGGGTGCGCGCCGAGCTGGGCATCGGCGGCAGGCCGGTGGTGGTGTGCGTGTCGCGGCTGGTCGCGCGCAAGGGCCAGGACACGCTGGTGCGCTGCTGGCCCGCCGTGCTGCGCGCCGTGCCCGACGCGGTGCTCTTGCTGGTCGGCGGCGGCCCGTCGCGGCGCGCCCTGACGCGGCTGGTCGCGGCGCGCGGGCTCGGCGGCTCGGTGGTCATCACCGGGCCGGTGCCGTGGAGCAGCCTGCCCGCCTACTTCGACGCCGGGGACGTGTTCGCCATGCCCTGCCGCACCCGGCTGCGCGGCCTGGACGTGGAGGGGCTCGGCATCGTCTACCTGGAGGCGTCCGCCACCGGGCTGCCCGTGGTCGCGGGCCGCTCGGGCGGCGCGCCGGACGCGGTGCGCGAGGGGGAGACGGGCCTGCTGGTGGACGGCGACCGCCCCGAGCAGGTGGCCCGCGCGCTCGCCGTGCTGCTCAAGGACCCGGACCGGGCCCGCGAGATGGGCGCACGCGGCCGGGCGTGGATCGAGCGGGAGTGGCGCTGGGACCTGGTCGCCGGGCGGTTCTCCGAGCTGCTGACCGGCGGGTGACCGGGTCATCGCGTTCGCACATGTCAATCGCGAGGGTGTGCACTCGCTCCGACATGTTCCCCCACGCTCGCACACGACCGCGCCGGGCGCGGGTGGCCGATCGGGGCCGGCCCCCTCTGCCCGGCCCCGATCGGCGGCCCCGCGGGGTCAGCGGGTGGCGCCCAGCTTCCTGGAGACGCGCAGCGCCGCCTCGGCCACCAGCGGCCCGAGCTGGCGCACCCGGGCGGCCGTGATCCGCGAGGTCAGGCCGGAGACGGAGATCGCCGCGGTGACCGCGTCGCCGTGGCCGAAGATCGGGGCGGCCACGCAGCGCACCTCGGGCTCGTTCTCGCGGTCGTCCACCGCGTAGCCGCGCTGGCGGATCCTGCTGAGCTCGGCGCGCAGGTGCGCCGGGTCGGTGATGGTGAAGCGGGTGACGGCGGGCATCCCGGCGGCCACGACTTGCTGCAGGTCGGCCTCCGGCTGCCAGGCGAGGATCGCCTTGCCCACGGCGGTGCGGTAGGCGGGCACGCGGCTGCCGATGCGCGAGGCCATCCGCACGGTCGCGGTGTTCTCCACCTTGTCGATGTAGACCACGTCCGGCGGGTCGTACACCACCAGGTGGACGGTCTCGCGGACCTCGGTCATGAGCCGGTGCGACTCCTCGGCGGCGACGGTGCGCAGGTCGAGGGTGGCGAGGTAGGCCTGGCCGAGCAGCAGGGCGCCGTGCCCGAGCCGGTAGGCGCCGGTCCTCCGGTCGCGTTCCAGCAGCCTGGCCTCGATGAGCGGGGTGGTCAGCCGCAGCACGGTGCTCTTGGAGACCCCGAGCTCCTCGGCCAGCGAGGTGAGGGACAGGCCCTGGCCGGTGCCGGCGTGGGCGCGGACGTGGTCGAGCACGGCCAGCGCGCGCCGCAGCGACAGCGACTGGTTGCGCGCGGGGGTGGCGGGGCCGGTCAGGGGGGTCGTGGAACGGTGATCCGGCTTATCGAACACGCAGGTCAACTTAGGCGCAAGATTGCCAGTGACGCCACTTTGCACCATGAAATTCCGCAATGCACAACAAATCACCCTGGCTCTTCCCGTGATCGCGGACCGCTTTCTAAGGTCTGCCGCCAACGGGAGGAGACTGCTGTGAGAATGCTTGACCGGGCGGTCGCGGGACTGGCCCTGCTGGCCCTGGCCGCCTGCGCGCCGTCCACCGCCCCGGCGACGAGCGGCGGAGACGAGAAGTCGGGAACGCTGCGGGTCTGGCTCTTCGACGAGCCGAACCGGGCCCCCAAGGAAAAGGTCGTCGGCGAGGCGATCAAGGAGTTCACCGCCGCGAACTCGGGGGTGACGGTCGAGGTGTCCTACATCCCGACGACCCCCGCGCGGCACGAGAAGTTCAAGGGCGCGTTCAACGACCCCGCCAGCGCCCCCGACGTCGCCGAGTACGGCAACACCGACCTGGCCGAGTACGCCGCCGCGGGCGGGTTCGCCGACCTCGGCGCCGACCTTCAGGCGTGGACCGAGGGCAAGGACGTCAACGCGGAGCTGCTGAAGACCGCCACGGTCGACGGCAAGGTGTACGGCCTGCCCTGGTACATCGGCATCCGCGCGCTGTACTACCGCACCGACGTCTTCGACGAGCTCAAGCTGAAGCCGCCGGCGACCATCGACGAGCTGATCACCACCGCGCGGAAGATCCGCGAGAAGAAGCCGGACCTGTACGGCCTCGCCGCCGGCGGCGAGTACACCTTCGGCGCCCTGCCCTTCGTGTGGAGCGCGGGCGGCGACATCGAGAAGCTCGACTCGCCCGAGTCGCGCAAGGGCGTGAAGCAGTACACCGACCTGCTCGCGGACGACAACTGCCCGCCCCAGGCGTGCGCCGGCCTCACCGGCGGCAAGACCGTCGAGCTGTTCGCCAGCGGCAAGGCCGCCATGGCCATCGGAGGCAACTTCAACAGGTCGGCCATCGACGCCGGGGCCGCCGCCGGCAAGTACGCCGTCGTGCCGCTGCCCGGTCAGGAGTCCGGCTCGATCGCCCCGGCCTTCGCGGGCGGCAACAACCTCGGCGTCATGAAGAACAGCAAGCACCGCTCGCTGGCCGTGAAGTTCCTGCAGCTTCTCGGCGGCAAGACCTACCAGACGAAGATGTACGAGGCCATGGGCAACCTGCCCACCCTGACCTCGGCGCGCGACGAGCTGGCGGCCAAGGAGTCGTTCCTCAAGCCGTTCATGGACACGGTCGCCTCGGGCACCCGGTTCGTGCCCGTCGACCCCGCCTGGGTGAAGATCGACAACCAGAAGGTCATCCCGACCATGTTGCAGAAGGTCGCCACCCAGCAGGCCACCGTCGAGCAGGCCACGACCGAGGCCGCCGCCGCGGTCAAGGCGGCGTTCGGCGGCTCATGACGACGGCCACCACGGCGCCCGCCGGCCCGGCCACGAGCGCCGGGCGGGCGGCGCCGCGCCGCGCCGGCCGGCTGCGGCCCTGGATTTACCTGCTCCCCTCGGCGGCGGTCCTGCTGCCCCTGCTCGGCTACCCCGTCTACATGCTCGGCCTGCTGTCGGTGTTCGACTACCGGCAGGCCCAGGTCAGCGGCGGGGAGCCGACCCGCTTCATCGGCCTGGCCAACTACGCGGCCCTCGCCGGAGACCCGCGGTTCTGGTCGGTGCTCGCCCAGACCGTGGTGTTCGCCGCGGCGCTGGTCGTCGCCACGCTGGCCGTCGGCGCGGCGCTCGCCGTGGTGCTGACCAGGGCGGGACGGGTGCCACGCCTGCTGCTGTCGCTGGCGGCCATGGCCGCGTGGGCGGCGCCGGCCGTCACCGGGTCCACGGTGTGGATGTTCCTCTTCGACGCCGACCTCGGCCTGGTCAACCAGGTGCTCGGCCTCGACGGCCACAACTGGTTCTACGACAAATGGGTCGCGTTCCTGATCATCGGCGCCACCGTCGTGTGGCACTCGTTCCCCTTCGTCATGGTGACGCTCTACGCGGGCATCCAGGCGATCCCCGGCTCGGTGCTGGAGGCCGCGGCGCTGGACGGCGCCTCGGCGTGGCAGGCGTTCTGGCGGGTCATGGTGCCCATCCTGCGGCCGCTCATCACGATCGTGGTCATCCAGTCGATCATCTGGGACTTCAAGATCTTCACGCAGGTGTACGTGATGACCAGCGGCGGCGGCATCGCGGGACAGAACTCGGTGCTGAACGTCTACGCCTACCAGACCGCGTTCGGCTCCTCGGAGTACGGGCTCGGCTCGGCGATCGGCGTCGTCATGACCCTGATCCTGCTGGCCGTCACCCTGCTCTACATCCGCGCCCTCTACCGAGGAGGGGAGAAGCTGTGACCTCCCGCGCCCCCGCAGGAACGCCGGGACCGCACGCCGCCCGCGGGAGGACGCCGTGAACAGGTCCCGCCTGGTCGCGAGCACGATCGCCGTGGTCGCGGCCCTGGTCACGCTCTTCCCGATCTACTGGATGGTGCTCTCGGCGTTCAAGCCGCCGGGGGAGATCCAGTCGCTGGAGGTCCGCCCCTGGACGCTGCACCCGACGCTGGAGAGCTTCCGGCGGGTGCTCGGCGGCGAGGACTTCGGCCGGTACTTCCTCAACAGCCTCGGCGTCGCCCTCACGGTCGTCGTCCTGTCGGCCGTCGTGGCGTTCCTCGCCGCCGTCGCGGTGACCCGGTTCCACTTCCGGTTCCGCACCACCGTGCTGATCATGTTCCTGATCGCGCAGATGGTGCCGGTCGAGGCGCTGACCATCCCGCTGTTCTTCCTGGTCCGCGACATCGGCACGGTCGTGCCCGGCGTCGGGCTGAACACGCTCGGCTCGCTGGTCCTGGTCCACCTGGCGTTCTCGCTGCCGTTCGCGATCTGGATGATGCGCGGCTTCGTCGCGGCGGTCCCCGAGGCGCTGGAGGAGGCCGCCACCATCGACGGCGCGAGCCGCGCGGTGATCCTCTGGAGGATCCTGTTCCCGCTGGTCGCCCCGGGCCTGGTCGCGACCAGCGTGTTCTCGTTCATCGCCGCCTGGAACGACTTCATCTTCGCGAGGACGTTCATCATCTCGGCCAAGGACAACCAGACCCTGCCCGCCGCGCTGCTGGTCTTCTTCAAGCCCGACGAGAACGACTGGGGCGGCATCATGGCCGCCTCCACCCTCATGACCATCCCCGTGCTGATCTTCTTCGTCGCCGTCCAGCGCCGCCTCGTCGCCGGCCTCGGCGGCGCCGTGAAGGACTGACCCGCCGGGCGGCGGCCCTGCCGAGGTCCGCCGCCCCGCACGGTCAGAGCCGCAGCCAGCGCTGCATGCGGTCGATGAGCTCCTCGGAGTCGACGGGCTTGGTGACGTAGTCGCTGGCGCCGGAGGAGAGGGTCTTCTCGCGGTCGCCGTGCATGGCCTTGGCGGTGACGGCGATGATCGGCAGGCTGGCGAAGCGGGGCATCTCGCGGATCGCGGCCGTCGCCGCGTAGCCGTCCATCTCCGGCATCATGATGTCCATCAGCACCAGGTCGACGTCGTCGTTGCGCATCAGCATCTCGATGCCCTTGCGCCCGTTCTCGGCGTAGAGCACCTGCATGCCGTGCAGCTCCAGGATGTTGGTCAGCGCGAAGACGTTGCGCACGTCGTCGTCGATGACCAGCACCTTGCGGCCGAGCAGGCCGCTGTCGACCTTCTCGACGTCGCGCGGGGCCTCCTCGAGGGTGGCCTGCACCAGCGGCAGGACGTCCCCGGGCCCCGTGGCCGACAGGTGCAGCGTGATGCGCTCGCGCAGCTCGTCCAGGCTGGGCAGGCGCTCCAGCGGCTGGGTGCGGGACCGGCCCTGCAGCAGCTTCTCCTGGTTGTGGGTCAGCTTACGCGTGTGGTGGGCCAGCACCGGCAGCGTGCGCAGCACCGGGTCGTCGTCGAGCCTGCGCAGGAACTCGGCCGCCGCGTCGTGCGGCATGCCGAGGTCGAGCACGATGCAGTGGTAGTCGGCCGCGGCGAGCGCGGCCATGGCGCTGTCGGGGTCGCTCGCCGTGGTCACCCGCACCGCGCCGTGCGTCACCGACAGGTCGGCGACCACGCTCTGCGCCAGCAGCGACAGCAGGCCGTTGGCCCGGCCCTCCACGACCAGCAGCCTGCGGCCCTGCTCGCCCGGCGCGGTGTCCGGCGGCACGGGGGCCGGCAGCTTGATCGGCTCGCGGAGCAGGATCTCGGGCACGGCCGGCGCGGCGGCCACCGGGCGGGCCTCGGCGGACGGCTGCTGGGCGAAGCCGTTCATCGGCAGGTACAGGCTGAACGTGCTGCCCTCGCCGAGCGTGCTCACCGCGCGGATCTCGCCGTTGAACAGGGCGGCGATCTCGCGGCTGATCGACAGGCCGAGCCCCGTGCCGCCGTACTTGCGGCTGGTGGTGCCGTCGGCCTGCTGGAAGGCGTCGAAGATCTGCGACAGGTTCTCGTCGGCGATGCCGATGCCGGTGTCGGTGACGTGGAAGACCAGCGCCTCCTGCGGCGGGCCGCCCTGGGGCTCCAGCGTGCCGCGCTCGACGCGCAGCTCGACCGACCCGGCCTCGGTGAACTTCACCGCGTTGGACAGCAGGTTGCGCAGCACCTGGCGCAGGCGCTGCTCGTCCATGAGGAGCTGGGTGGGGACGTCCGGGGCGATCCGCACGTCGAACCGCAGCCCCTTCTCGGTGGTCATCGGGCGGAAGGTGGCCTCGACGTAGTCCAGGAGCTGGCGCAGGTGGAACGGCTCCAGCGTGAGGTCCATCCGGCCCGCCTCGATCTTGGACAGGTCGAGGATGTCGTTGATGAGCTGCAGCAGGTCGGTGCCCGCCGAGTGGATCACGTTGGCGTACTCGACCTGCTTGGCGGTCAGGTTGCGCGCGGGGTTCTGGGCGAGGAGCTGGGCCAGGATGAGCAGCGAGTTGAGCGGGGTGCGCAGCTCGTGGCTCATGTTGGCCAGGAACTCGCTCTTGTACTTGGAGGCCAGCGCGAGCTGCTGCGCGCGTTCCTCCAGCTCCTGGCGGGCCTGCTCGATCTCGATGTTCTTGGTCTCGATGTCGCGGTTCTGCTGGGCCAGCAGCTCCGCCTTCTCCTCCAGCTCGGCGTTCGAGCGCTGCAGCTCCTCCTGCCGGACCTGCAGCTCGGTCGCCAGGCGCTGCGACTCGGCCAGCAGAGCGTCGGTGCGGGCGTTGGCGACGATCGTGTTGACGTTGACGCCGATCGTCTCGACGAGCTGTGCGAGGAACGCGCGGTGGACCTGGGTGAAGTTGTTGAGGGAGGCCAGCTCGATCACGCCGAGGACCTGGTCCTCCACGACGATCGGCAGCACGATCAGGCTGACCGGGCCCGCCTGCCCGAGGCTGGAGGAGATCGTGAGGTAGCCGGGCGGGACGTCCTCGACCAGGATCGTCCGCTTGGCCAGCGCCGCCTGGCCCACCAGCGAGTCGCCGAGGGAGTGGCGGCGCGCGACCTCCTGGTGGCCGTAGGTGCCGACCACGCGCAGCTCGGTGCCGCGCGAGGTGTCCTCGGCGAGCAGGAACGTGCCGTGCTGGGCCAGGACCAGCGGCGCCAGCTCGTTCATGACCAGCTCGGCCACGACCGCGAGGTCCCGGTGGCCCTGCATGAGGCCGAAGATGCGGGCCAGGTTGGTCTTCAGCCAGTCCTGCTCCTCGTTGGCTCTGGTGGTCTCGCGCAGGGACTTCACCATGGAGTTGATGTTGTCCTTGAGCTCGGCCACCTCGCCGGAGGCGTCGACGGTGATCGAGCGGGTCAGGTCGCCGGAGGTCACCGCGCTGGTGACCTCGGCGATCGCGCGGACCTGGCGGGTCAGGTTCCCGGCCAGCTCGTTGACGTTCTCGGTCAGGCGCTTCCAGGTGCCCGACACGCCCTCGACCTCGGCCTGGCCGCCCAGGCGGCCCTCGCTGCCCACCTCGCGGGCCACGCGGGTGACCTCCGCCGCGAACGAGGAGAGCTGGTCGACCATCGTGTTGATCGTGGTCTTCAGCTCCAGGATCTCGCCGCGGGCGTCCACGTCGATCTTCTTGGTCAGGTCGCCCTGGGCGACCGCCGTGGTGACCTGGGCGATGTTGCGCACCTGGCTGGTCAGGTTGTTCGCCATGGAGTTGACGTTGTCGGTGAGGTCCTTCCAGGTGCCGGCGACGTTCGGCACCCGCGCCTGGCCGCCGAGCTGGCCCTCGGTGCCGACCTCGCGGGCCACGCGGGTGACCTCGTCGGCGAACGCGCTCAGCGTCTCCACCATCGTGTTGATCGTCTGGGCCAGCGCGGCGACCTCGCCCTTGGCCTCGACGGTGATCTTCTGCGAGAGGTCGCCGCGCGCCACGGCGGTGGCGACCTGCGCGATCGAGCGGACCTGGCTCGTCAGGTTGGAGCCCATGACGTTGACGTTGTCGGTCAGGTCCTTCCAGGTGCCCGACACGCCGCGGACGGTGGCCTGGCCCCCGAGGTTGCCCTCGGTGCCGACCTCGCGCGCCACGCGGGTGACCTCGTCGGCGAACGCCGAGAGCTGGTCGACCATCGTGTTGATGGTCTCCTTCAGCTCCAGGATCTCGCCGCGGGCGTCCACGCGGATCTTCTGCGACAGGTCGCCCTTGGCGACGGCCGTGGTGACCTCGGCGATGCTGCGGACCTGCGCGGTCAGGTTGTCCGCCATGACGTTCACCGACTCGGTGAGCGCCTTCCACGTGCCCGACACGCCCTTGACGTCCGCCTGGCCGCCGAGGCGCCCCTCGGTGCCGACCTCGCGGGCCACGCGGGTGACCTCGTCGGCGAAGGAGGAGAGCTGGTCGACCATCGTGTTGAGGGTGTTCTTCAGCTCGAGGATCTCGCCGCGCGCCGAGACGGTGATCTTCTGCGAGAGGTCGCCGCGCGCCACGGCGGTGGCGACCTGCGAGATGTTGCGGACCTGGTCGGTGAGGTTGCCCGCCATCGAGTTCACCGAGTCGGTCAGGTCGCGCCAGGTTCCGGCCACCCCGGTGACCTGCGCCTGGCCGCCCAGCCTTCCGTCGGTGCCGACCTCGCGGGCCACGCGGGTGACCTCGTCGGCGAAGGAGGAGAGCTGGTCGACCATGGTGTTGATCGTGTTCTTCAGCTCGAGGATCTCGCCGCGCGCCGAGACGGTGATCTTCTGCGAGAGGTCGCCGCGCGCCACGGCCGTGGTGACCTGGGCGATGCTGCGGACCTGGTCGGTGAGGTTGCCCGCCATGGCGTTCACCGAGTCCGTCAGGTCCTCCCAGGTGCCCGACACGCCGGGGACCTCGGCCTGGCCGCCGAGCTGCCCCTCGGTGCCGACCTCGCGCGCCACGCGCGTCACCTCGGAGGTGAACAGCGAGAGCTGGTCGACCATGCCGTTGAAGACGGTGGCGATCTCCTTGTAGAGGCCGTCGCCGTCCTCGGGGAGCCGCGTGCCGAAGTCGCCGTCGCGGACGGCCGTGAGCCCGGCCAGCAACTGGCGAAGGTCGACGTCCGGGCTTCCCGTCCCGCCGCGGGAGGGTCGCCCGCGTTTGGCCGTGCTCACGTTCTCCACCATGACCACCTTTGACAATCCGGGCCTCAACACCCCGTCACGCCATCGTATAGAGGCGATTCCGGTGCGATGAGGGCTCGGCGGGCAGCTCCCGGGCCGGTCGCTGCCCTGGGCAGGCCAATCTAACCTTGTGGGGAACGGGGCCCGCGCCCGGCCTACCCCTGCGCGGAGCGGGCGAGCGCGAGGCGGACCAGCTCGGCGTTGCCGCTCACCGGCTCCCCGGACGGCCCGTGCAGGACGTCCTCCAGGCCCATGCGCCCGGGCAGCCCGCGGCGCACCGCCTCCTCCAGCAGCGGCCAGGCCGCCGTGCCCTCGCCGTGCAGCAGGCGCGGAGCCGTCAGGCCGAGGGCGTCGAGCCCGTCCAGGACGCGCGCCGCCTCCGGCACGGCGTCCTCCGCGGACGCGTCCATGATCTCGACGAGCACGCGCATGACCCGGCCGGCCAGACCGGAGGCCGCCAGCTCCTCGGCGTCGTCCCGCGACCACACCCCGGCCTCCACGCCCACGCCGGACCCCAGCACGGCCACGGCCAGGTCGTGGAACCCCGGCTCCGAGACGTTGCAGGAGGCGAAGTCGGGCCGTTCCTCGTCGGGGAGCGACGCCCACGCGCGCACCGCGCGCAGCCGGGCCTCCACGTCGCCGCCGGTGATCCACAGGCCCGTGGAGACGCCCACCGGCAGCCCCGGCACGGCCCTGCGGATCGCGGAGACGGCGGCCCCGACCGCCGGGGCGTCGAGCGTCTCCAGCCCGCCGGCGTCACGGGGATGGGCGTGGACCGCCGACGCTCCCTGCGCGGCCACGGCGCGGGCGTCGTCGGCCAGGTCCTGAGGAGTGAGCGGCAGCGCGGGATGCTCGCCCGGCGCGCGCCCGCCGTTGAGGGATGCCTTCAACCACACCCGGCCACCGTACCGGGGACGCCTATGCTCGGGTGTCCACCGCGTACAGATTGTCGATGTCCTTGCCGAAGTCCCGCACGACGAGGTTGCGCTTGACCTTCAGCGAGGGGGTGAGATGTCCGCTCTCCTCGGTGAAGTCGGTGTCCAGGATCACGAACTTCTTCACCTGCTCGGCCTTGGAGACCAGCGTGTTGGCCTCGTCCACCGCCGACTGGACCGCGGCCACGACGGCGGGGTCGGAGGCGAGCTCGGCGAGCGAGGCCCCCTGCCTGCCGTTGGCGTTCTTCCATTGGCCGAGCGCCTCGGGGTCCAGCGTGACCAGCGCGGCCACGTAGGGACGGTCGTCGCCGACCACCATGGCCTGGCTGACCAGCGGGTGGGCGCGGATGCGGTCCTCCAGCGGGCCGGGCGCGACGTTCTTGCCCGCCGCGGTGACGATGAGCTCCTTCTTCCTGCCGGTGATGCGCAGGTAACCGTCGGAGTCCAGCTCGCCGACGTCGCCGGTGTGGAACCAGCCGTCCGCGTCGACGGCCTCGGCGGTGGCCTCGTCGTTGTTCCAGTACCCGTCGAAGACGTGGCGGCCCTTTACCAGCACCTCGCCGTCGCCGGCCACGCCGATCGTCACGCCGGGGAACGGCTTGCCCACCGTGCCGATCTTGTTGGCGCCGGGGATGTTGACCGTCGAGGGCGCGGAGGTCTCGGTGAGCCCCCACCCCTCGAAGACCTCGATGCCCGCGCCCCTGAAGAAGTGGCCGAGCCGCTCGCCGAGCGCCGACCCGCCCGACACCGCGGCGGTGAGCCGGCCGCCGGTGGCCGCGCGCAGCTTGGCGTACACGAGCCGGTCGTACAAGGCCCGCCGCAGCCGCAGCCCGGCGCCCGCGCCGCCCGAGCTCTCCGCCTTACTCCACGCGATCGCGGTGGCCACCGCGCGGTGGAAGATCGCGCTCTTCAGCCCGCCCCCGGCCGCGGCCTTCTGCTCGGCCGCGTTGTAGACCTTCTCGAACACCCGCGGCACGCCGAGCAGGAACGTCGGCCTGAACGCCGCGAGGTCGGGCGCGACGTTCTTCATGTTGGGCGTGTGGGCGAGCACCGTGCCGGTCTCCACGAGCACGACCTGGATGAGGCGGGCGAAGCTGTGCGCGAGCGGCAGGAACAGCAGCGCGGCCCGGTCGTCCTGCTCGAACAGGGCCTCCAGCGGGCCCGTGGCGACGTTGCGCGCGGTGAACAGCAGGTTGTCGTGGGTGAGGCGGCAGCCCTTGGGGCGCCCGGTCGTGCCGGAGGTGTAGATGATCGTGGCCAGGTCGCGGCCGCTGCGGGAGGTGCGGCGCTCCTTCAGCGTCTCCTCGGGCACGTCGGCGCCGCCCGCGGTCAGCCGCGAGAACGCGCCGCCGTCCACGCACCAGATCGACGGCTTGTCCGGCAGGCCGGCGACGGCCCGCGTCACGACCTTTTCGTGCGCCTCGGTCTCGACGATGACGGCGGTGGCGCCGCTGTCGGAGACGATCCAGTTGACCTGGTCGGCGGAGGAGGTCTCGTAGATCGGCACGCCGACCCCGCCCGCCGCCCAGATGGCGTAGTCGGCCACCGTCCACTCGTAGCGGGTGCGCGACATCAGGGCCACCCGGTCGCCGGGGCGCACCCCCGCGTCGATCAGGCCCTTGGCGACCCCGGCGACCTGGTCGCGGAACGCGGCGGCGGTCACCGGGACCCAGGCCCCGCCGTCACCGCGGCTGATCACCACGGCGTCCGGTTCCTGCTCGCCTCGGGTGAAGACGGTGTCGGCGCAGTTGGCGGACGCCGGGACGTCCACCAGCACGGGAACGCTGTACTCGCGCACGTTCAACTCCTCTGGCGGGCCGCCGGTAGTTCCGTCACAGACGCCTTAAAGGGCGAATCCACGCTATCAGTGTCATCCGTCGGGTAACCCTGTCGTGAGCAACGTGTCGCTCACCCGGCCAAGCGGTAGGTAGGCCGCCGGCGCGTCTACGATGTCCGTCATGCGGGTGCATGTCGTCAGTGACGTCCACGGGCGCGCCGACGCCCTGGCCCGGGCCGCGGACGGCGCCGACGCGCTGGTCTGCCTGGGCGACCTTCTGCTCTTCGTCGACTACGCCGACCACTCCCAGGGCATCTTCCCCGACCTGTTCGGCGCCGAGCGCGCCACCGAGTACGTCCGGCTGCGCGCCGCCGGACGCCTGGACGAGGCGCGGGACATGTCCGCCGCGCTGTGGCAGGACCTCGGCGGCGACCCGCGCGAGCACATCGAGCGCGCCGCGCGGGAGCAGTACGCCCGCCTGTTCGCCGCGATGCCCACGCCCGCCTACCTCACCTACGGCAACGTCGACCTGCCCGCCCTGTGGGCCGACTACGTCAGGGACGGCCACCACGTGCTCGACGGCCAGACCGCCGAGATCGGCGGTCTCACCTTCGGGTTCGTCGGCGGCGGCCTGCGCACCCGCTACCGCACCCCGAACGAGGTCGACGACGAGGAGTTCGCCGCCAAGGTCCGCGCGGTCGGCGCCGTGGACGTCCTGTGCTGCCACATCCCGCCCGCCGTCCCCGGCCTGCTGTACGACGTCGTGGCGCGGCGCTTCGAGCGGGGCAGCCAGGCCACCCTGGCCGCCATCCGCGAGACCCAGCCCCGCTACGCGCTGTTCGGCCACGTCCACCAGCCCCTGGCGGCCCGCACCCGCATCGGCCGCACCGAGTGCGTCAACGTGGGCCACTTCCGCGGCCGGGGAAGCCCCTTCGTCCTCGATCTCTGATCCCCGGCCCCCGGCCCCTCCGGCCCCGGCCTTCCGCGCGGGCGGCGCGGCCCGGCGCGCGCACGTCCGCGGGCGCGGAACGAGTACGGTAAGCCCATGGCTGATCGCACCATCTCCAGCATCACGATCGCGGCCGATCCGACGGCCATCGTGGCGGTCATCGCCGACTTCCCCGCCTACCCCGAATGGGCCGGTCAGGTGAAGGCGGCGAAGATCCTTTCGGTGGGCGAGGACGGCCGTCCCGAGACCGTACGCTTCGCCCTCGACGCCGGGATGATCAGCGACGAGTACACCCTCGGCTACACCTGGCGCGGCGACGAGGCCGTCGACTGGCACATCGTCGAGCCCGGCAAGATGCTCTCCGCGCTCACCGGCGCCTACCGCCTCACCCCGGCGGGGAACGGCACCGAGGTCACCTACGAGCTCGCCGTGGACCTGAAGGTCCCCATGATCGGCATGGTCAAGCGCAAGGCCGAGAAGGTCATCGTCGACACCGCGCTCAAGGGCCTCAAGAAGCGCGTCGAGGGCCGATGAGCGCGGCCGGCGGCGCCGGGGCGGCCGGCCCCAGGATCCTGCTGTTCACCGGCAAGGGCGGCGTCGGCAAGACCACCGTCGCCGCGGCCACCGCCACCCTCGCCGCCCGCCAGGGGCGCAAGACGCTCGTGGTCTCCACCGACACCGCGCACTCCCTGGCCGACGCGCTCGGCGTGCCCGGCGCCGGCGAGCCCGCCGAGATCGCCCCGAACCTGTACCTCCAGCAGGTCGACACCCAGCGCGCCCTCGAGCGTCACTGGGGCGACCTGCGCGACTACGCCAGGGGAGTGCTCGCCGAGCTCGGCCTCGACGAGATCACCTCCGAGGAGCTGACCGTCCTGCCCGGCGCCGAGGAGGTCATCGCCCTGCTGGAGCTGCGCGAGCAGGTCGGCACCGGCCGCTGGGACGTCATCGTGGTCGACTGCGCCCCCACCGCCGAGACGCTGCGCCTGCTCGCCCTGCCCGAGGCCCTCGACTGGCACGTCAACCGCCTGCTGCCCGCGGGCCGCAGGCTGCTGCGCGCGCTGGCCCCCGTGATCCGGCACGTCGCCAGGCTCAGCCTCCCCGAGGACACGGTCGTCACCGCGGGCGAGCGGCTGCACACCGGGCTCATGGGCGTGCGCGACCTTCTGACCGGCGACAACGCCTCCGTGCGCCTCGTGCTCACCCCCGAGGCCGTCGTCGTGGCCGAGGCCCGCCGCACCTTCACCTCCCTCAGCCTGTACGGCTACCGGGTGGACGCCGTCGTCGCCAACCGCGTCTTCCCCGACACCGGCTCCGACCCCTGGCGGCGCGGCTGGGTGGAGTCCCAGGCGCGCCACCTGGCCGCCGTCCACGAGTCGTTCGCGCCGTTGCCCGTCCACACCGTCCCCTACCTCCCGGCCGAGCCGATCGGGCCCGAGGCCCTGGCCGCGCTGGCCGGGGAGCTGTACGGCGAGGCGGACCCGTTCGCGCCGCCGTCCGGCGAGCCGCCGCTGGTGATCCGCGCCGACGGCGAGGTGCACGAGCTCAGCCTCGCCCTGCCGCTGGCCGGCCGCGACGAGGTGGGCCTGGCCAGGAAGGGCGACGAGCTGATCATCACCGCCGGGTCCTACCGCCGCGTGCTGGCGCTGCCGGCCGCGCTCGCCAGAAGATCGGTGCACGACGCGGCGCTCCGCGACGGCCGCCTCCGGGTACGGTTCGAGGCAGGAGGGGCCTGATGACGGAGATGAACGACAACACCGGCGGCGCCGTGCCCGGCGGGCGCGACGACCGTGAAGAGTGGCTGAGGAGCCGGGACGAGGAGCGGCGCGCGGAGCGCGACTCCGCCACGGACCCGGCCAGGGACGCGGGCCGGTACATCGGCTCGGACGCCGGCCCTGACGGCGGTTCCGGGACGGGCCGCGACGCCGTCGGGGACCCGGGCAGGGATACGGACAGAGATACTGACAGGGACACGGGCAGGGACACGGGCTGGGACACCGGCCTGGACTCGGCCGCCGGGTGGGCGAGGGACGCCGCGCTGGGCGCGGCGCGTGACGTCGCCCGCGAGGTGCCCGACGCTCTGGGGTCGATGGCGGGCGAGGCGCGCAAGCTCTTCGACTCCCTGCAGCAGCGGGTCGGCCGCGAGATCGGCAAGGGCTTCGTGAAGGGCGGCGTCAGCGGCCTCGGCCAGGGGCTCGGCCAGGCGTTCGGCGGTGGCGGCGGCGCCCGCGCGCACGGCGGCGACGTGTGGGGCGAGGCCGTGAGCGGGCACCACGACGACGAGTACATCTGCCGGGCCTGCCCCGTGTGCCGGCTCAAGGCGGCGCGGCGCGAGGCCGGGGGCGACGTCGGCGACCATCTGGTGGCGGCGGCCGGCGAGCTGTTCGCCGCGTTCCGCCAGGCGGTGGACGCCGTCGCGCGGACCGCCGAGCCCGGGCGCACGCACGCCCAGGGCCGCCAGGGGGGCGCGGGCGGCTCGGCAGGGGGCGCAGCAGGGGGCACGGACACCCGGGTGGAGCACATCGACCTGGGCTGAGGGCCCGGTGGCACGCCCCGGGGGAAGGGAAGAGACATGGCGCTGACGATCGGCGTCGACGTCGGTGGCACGAAGATCGCCGCCGGGGTCGTGGACGAGGACGGCCGCATCGTGGAGGACCTGCTGCGGCACACGCCCGCCGAGAGCCCCGACCAGGTCGCCGACACGATATCCGAGGTCGTGCTGGAGCTCGCGGGCCGTCACGACGTCGAGGCCGTGGGAGTCGGCGCGGCCGGGTTCGTCGACGAGACCCGGTCGATCGTCCGCTTCGCCCCGAACCTCGCCTGGCGCGAGGAGCCCTTGCAGAAGAAGGTCGCCGAGCGGGTCGGGATGCCGGTCGTCGTCGAGAACGACGCCAACGCCATGGCCTGGGGCGAGTACCGCTTCGGCGCCGGACGCGGCGAGAGCCACGTCGTGTGCGTCACGGTCGGCACCGGCATCGGCGGCGGCCTGGTCTTCGACGGCGCCCTGTACCGGGGACGCTGGGGCATGGGCGCCGAGATGGGGCACATGCAGGTCGTCCAGGGCGGGCGGCTGTGCGGCTGCGGCAACCTCGGCTGCTGGGAGCAGTACGCCAGCGGCAACGCCCTGGTCCACGAGGCCCGGGTGATCGCCGCCGCCGACCCCGGGCGCGCCGCCCGCATGCTGGAGCTGGCCGGCGGCTCGGTGTCCGACATCGAGGGCGAGCACATCACCGACGCCGCCCGCGAGGGGGACGAGGCCGCGCTGGCCGCGTTCTCCTCCCTGGCCGGCTGGCTCGGCCAGGGCCTGGCCGACGTCGCCGCCGTGCTCGACCCCGGGTGCTTCATCCTCGGCGGCGGCGTCTCGCGCGCCGCCGACCTGTGGCTGGACCAGGCGCGCACCGCGTTCCTGAGCGCCCTGACCGCGCGCGAGCACCGCCCGCACCCCGACCTGCGCGTGGCCGAGCTCGGGCCCTCCGCGGGGCTGGTCGGCGCGGCGGACCTGGCGCGGCGGCCCTGAGGACCCGCGTCCGGAGCACGTCATGATCCGCGTCGGCACCTACAACGTCCGGTCGATGTACGACGACACGGCGGCGCTGGCGCGGGTGATCACGGCCATGGCCCCGGACGTCCTGTGCGTCCAGGAGGCCCCGCGCTTCGGCCGCTGGCGGCGCAGGCGCGCCGAACTGGCGCGCTCCGCTGGCCTGCGCGTGGTCGCCGGCCGGCGGTTCGGGGGTGTCGCGGTGCTCGCCGCCCCCGGCATCCGCGTCCTGCACGCCGAGAGCCACCTGCTGCGCCCGTTCGCCGGGCTGGAGCGGCGCGGGGTCGCCATGGCCGTGGTCGCGCACGCGGGCATGCGCGTCACCGCCGTGTCGGTCCACCTGGACCTGCACGCCGCCGCGCGCCTGTGCCACGCCGTCGAGATCATGCGGCTGGTGCGCCCCGTGTCCCTGCGGTACGGCGCGCCGGTGGTCATCGCGGGCGACCTCAACGAGCGCCCCGGCGACCCGGTGTGGGCCTACCTGACCCGCGGCCTGGCCGACTGCTACGCGCTCGCGCCGCGCGGCGAGGGGCTCACCTACTCGGCGCGCGAGCCGCGCGACCGCCTGGACGCCGTCCTGGCCGGGGAGGGGCTCGCGGTGCGGTCCTGCGGCGGCGTCGAGGCGCCGGTCGCCGACCTGCGGGCCGCCAGCGACCACCTGCCGGTCGTCGCCGAACTCGCCACCCGCTGAGGCGTTCCGCCGCCGCGCCGGCCGGCGTCGGCATGGGGACGGGCGGGCCGAGTTCAGGTGACCTTTCGGTCAACACTGGCGTACCTTACGCGCACGTGATGACGGGACACGTACGATTTGGTCATGTCCCGCCGCCTGTCGCGGCGTGCCCTGCCCTTGTGCGTGTTGCTGACCGGCGTGCTGACCGGTGGATTCCTGCGCGCCACATCCGCGGCGCACGCCCACGTCGACCCGGCCCGGCCGCACGCCGCCGACCGGTCGCCGTCCGCGCTGCTCCAGCAGTCGGCCACCGCGCGCCTGAAGGCCGACGCCTCCCTGTCCGACGTCGCCGGCCTGTCCCCGAACGACATCTGGGCCGTCGGCCAGGAGGACGTCTGGGAGGCGTGGCAGAACCGCAGCGTGATCACCCACTGGGACGGCTCGGCGTGGACCGAGGTCGGCATCCGCAACGACGCCTCCGGCGCCGGGCACCTGCGCTCGGTCGCCGCCCCCTCCCCGCGCGAGATCTGGGCCGTCGGCGACGGGCACGACGGACTGCCGTACGTCGTGCGCGGCGACGGCTCGGCCTTCGACCGCGTCAGCGTGCCCCAGTTCGGCTCCACCGACTGGGTCGGCGGCGTGACCGCCGTGCCCGGCCGCGCGGTCGTCGTGGGCAGCCGCGGCAAGCACCCCCTCATCGCCACCGCCACCTCCGCCGGCTGGACGGTCAGCGAGGGCGAGGAGAACGGCACCCTGTACGGCGTCGCGCTCACCCGCAAGGGCGACCAGGGGTGGGCGGTCGGCGACGACGGCACCCGGCCGGTGATCATGCGCTTCGACGGCGACACCTGGGACCCGATGCCCGTTCCGTCCATCGATGGCGGCTTCCTGCGCGACGTCGCCGTGGACGGCCCCAAGAAGGCCGTCGCCGTGGGCGGCGTCTACCGCGACGGGGAAGAGGTCGCCCCCCTCGTGCTCACCTGGAACGGCAAGCGGTGGAGCCGGGCCGATCTCCCGGTGCGGCACGCCGAGCTGTACGGCGTCGCCGGGGACGGCAAGGGGCGCTTCTGGGCCTCCGGCTACGACCCCGACCACGCGGGCCAGGCGTTCCTGCTGCGCGGTACCGGCTCCTCGAACGGCTCCGCCTGGCGCGTCGTGCGGGGACGCCCCGCCGCCGCGCCGCGCACCATGCGGCTGCAGGCCGTCACCCACGTCGGCGACCTCACCCTCGCCGTGGGGCACGTCGTCGACGCCGGCGAGCGGTACACCGACGCCGTCGAACGCTTCCGGCCGGACACCACCAAGGGCGGCTCCTCGGACGGCGCCGGCACGCCGCGGCCCCAGACCTCGCCCGTCCAGCGGTGACCGCGCGGCTCAGGGGCGGCCGGGACGGTCAGATGACCGCGCCGTCGTCCCAGCCCGAGTCCGGGGGAGGGCCGTCGCCCATGCGCACGATCAGCGCGACGAAGCCGCCGATGAACGCGGCGATGGCCGCGAAGATGATCCAGCCGTCCATCGGCCACGTCAGCAGCGCGGCGAGCAGCAGGTAGGCGGGGCCGCCGAACAGCGCCAGCCAGGCGATCTTCGTGCCCGGGTCCATCTTGGGCAGCGGCGGAGGGGGAGGCGGGATGTAGTGATCGTCGTCGTCCTCCGGCGGCGCGAGGGGACGCTCGTCACCGGTCTCCTCGCGGGCCTCCACGGGGGGCCGGGCCGTCACGGCCTGGGGGGCGTCCTCGGCCGGGACGTTCTCGCGGTCCGGCCAGGGCTGGGCGGCCGAAGGGGCTTCGGCGGTCTCGTTGAAGGAGGCGACGATCTGACGCCAGACCTCGTCCTCATCGCTCTGCGGCGTCACCGGTCACTTCGATTCGTCCAATGCTCATGATCATGACTGGTCGGCTGGTGCTGATCGCGTTACCGGCCCGGCTCCGCCGCCGGCGGCCCGGCGCGGAGGTCCGCCGCCATGCCGCCTCGCCGTGAGGGCCGGTCAGTCTCTTTGCAAGGGTACCGAGGCGTGGATCCTGATGAATTCGAGGCTGCCCTCGAAGATCTCGGGGGCATCGTTGTCCAGAGTCGCGACGTGGTAGCTGTTGACACATTCACGCACCGTCAGGTTGTCGCCCAGCGTCTCGCTCAGCAGCTTGACGCTCGCGGGCTTCACGACATGGTCCTCCGGGCTGTGGTAGACGAGCACGGGCTGGGTCACCGCGCCGAGCTCCGACCGCACCAGCGACCACAGCCGCGGCAGGGTGGCGGCGGCGCTCACCGGAGTGCGGGTGTACCCCAGCTCGGCCACCCCCTCGCGCTTGATGTCGCCCGCCACGCCCGCCACCGAGGCCACCACGAACTTCAGCACCGGCGCCAGCCTCAGCAGCGGCACGTCGTTCACGATGGACGGGTTGACGATCACCAGGCCCCGCACCAGCGGCCCATGGACCTCCGCGAGCCGCAGCGCCATGCACCCCCCGAGCGACAGGCCCATGACGAAGACCTCCGCGCAACGCCCCCGCAGGGACTCGAAGGCACGCTCCAACTCGGCGTACCAGTCCTCCCAGCGGGTGCGGTTCATCTCCTGCCACGTCGTGCCGTGACCCGGCAGCCGGGGGAGCGACACCGTCAGGCCCGCCGCCGCCAGGTACTCCGCCCACGGGCGCAGCGACTGCGGGCTGCCGGTGAAACCATGACAGAGCAGGACGCCGATCTGGCCGCCATCGTGCTCGTACGGCTCGGCGCCCGGCATGAGCGGCATGACGTTTCCTTCCTGTCCCCACCCTGACACGCTCGCCTGATCGTCGCACGTTCCCGGCTCCGCCGCGAGATCCGTAAGCTCGGTGTCGCGGTTGAGGGGCTCGCAAGTGTAGGTCCGGTGCGCCGGGCATGCGAAGATGACGCCACGCCGCGGCACACCGCCGTGATCGTCAAGAAGGCCCGACGACGCCGGACCGGCCGGAGCCAGAGGAGAGGTGCCCCGCGTGTTCTACTGGGTGGTCAAGGCCGTTCTCGGCCCGTTCCTCCATCTCCTGTTCCGTCCCTGGGCGGAGGGGAAGGAGAACGTCCCGAGGCACGGCCCGGCGATCCTCGCCGGCAACCACCTGTCCTTCGCCGACCACTTCTTCGGCCCGCTGCCGCTGCCGCGCAAGGTCATCTCGCTCGGCAAGGCCGAGTACTTCACCGGCAAGGGCGTCAAGGGCTTCTTCACCCGGCTCTTCTTCACCGGGGTCGGCACCGTGCCGATCGACAGGTCCGGCGGCAAGGCCAGCGAGGCGGCGCTGCGCACCGGCCTGCGCGTGCTGCGCGAGGGCGAGCTGCTCGGCATCTACCCCGAAGGCACCCGCTCGCCCGACGGGCGGCTCTACAAGGGCAAGACCGGCGTCGCCCGGCTCGCGCTGGAGTCCCGCGTCCCGGTGATCCCCTGGGCCATGGTCGACACCTTCGAGATGATGCCCCCCGGCCGGCCGTTCCCCAAGTTCGGCATCCGCCCCGGCGTCCGCTACGGCAAGCCGCTCGACTTCTCCCGCTACTACGGCATGGAGGAGGACCGCCTGGTGCTGCGCGCCGTCACCGACGAGATCATGTACGCGCTCATGGAGCTGTCCGGCCAGGAGTACGTCGACAAGTACGCCGCCAGCGCCAAGGTCGAACTGGCCCGCGCCGCCCGGCGAGCCGCCCAGTCCTCGTCCTGACCCGGCCCGCGCGCGACCGGCCCTCGCGGGGGTACTGGAGGAAGGATCCCCACGAGGTGAGTGAGGCGATGACCGAGCGGTTCGCGATCTCGCCGGCGCGGTCGAGGATCGGCTTCGAGGCGAGCAGCAGCGTCCATCCGATCCACGCCGAGGCCGACGGCGTGACCGGCCACGTCGAGGGCGCCTTCACCGGCGGCCTCCTCGACCTCGCCACCACGCCCCGGATGAGCCTGGAGCTCCCCGTCGAGCGCCTGCGCTCGGGCAACGCCCTGTACGACGGCGAGCTGCGGCGGCGGGTCGACGTCCGCGCCCACCCGCACGTCGCCGGCGAGTCCACCGACGTGACGGCCCTGCCCGGCCCGGGCCGCTACCTGGTCCGCGGCCGGCTCTCCTTCCACGGCGTCACCCGGCCCGCGGAGGGAGAGATCACCATCTCCGCACCGGACGACCACACGCTGCTCATCGAGGGCGAGCAGGTCTTCGACATCCGCGACTTCGGCCTCCAGCCCCCACGGGTGCTGATGCTCCGCGTCCACCCCACGGTCCGGGTCCGCGTCCACCTCGTCGCGGAACGAGAGCGATAGCGGCGGCGGGGACACCGCTCACCCGAGGTGGCCGAGGGCGGAGGCCACCGCCGCCTGGCCGAGGCTGATGCCGCCGTCGTTGGGCGGGACGTTCCTGTGGGTCAGGACGGTGAAGCCGCGCTCCTCCAGCCCGGCCGTCGCCGCGGCGACCAGGCGCGCGTTCTGGAACACCCCGCCGGACAGGGCCGCCACGCACAGCCCCGTCTGCTCGCGCACCCGTGCGCATCCCTCCACGATCAGACGGGCCACCCCGTTGTGGAAGCGCGCGGCGACCACCCCCGGGTCCGTGCCCGCCCCGAGGTCGTCCACCACCGCGCGCACCAGGTCGTGTCCCGTCGCGACGAACATCTCCTCCCCGCCGTCCACGCGCCCGGCTCCGGCGATCCGGCACGGGTACGCGCCCGCCTCGCCGGGGACGGCGGCGCGTTCCAGTTCGACGGCGGCCTGCCCCTCGTAACCGGCCGTGTCGCGGCCGACGACGATCGCGGCGACCGCGTCGAACAGGCGCCCGGCACTGGAGGTGAGCGGGGCGTTGACGCCGCGCGCGGCCAGCGCGGTCACCGCGTCCCACCGCGCCGCGTTGCGCGCGCGCACCGCGAGGCCGGCCGTCCCGGCGTCTCCACCGGAGGAGCCCCGCCGCCCGCCCTCGGGAACGCCCGCCGAGAGGTCCGCGAGGTAGGCGGCCGCCATGCGCCAGGGCTGGCGGATCGCCGCCGCGCCGCCCGGCATGGGGACCGTGGCCAGGTGACCGGCGCGCCGGAACCCGGTCAGGTCGGCGACCAGGAACTCCCCGCCCCACAGCGTCCCGTCCAGGCCGTATCCGAGGCCGTCGAAGGCGACCCCGATCACCGGGCCCGCGGCGCCGTTGTCGGTGAGGCACGACGCGACGTGCGCGTGGTGGTGCTGCACGGCGACCGGCTCGGCGTCCTCCCGCTCCAGCGCGTACTTCGTCGACAGGTACTCCGGGTGCGGGTCGTGGGCCACGATCTCCGGGCGGATGCCGAAGAGCCGCTCGAAGTGGCGCACCCCCTCGGTGAACGACCGCAGCGTCTCGTGGTTCTCCAGGTCCCCGATGTGCTGTGACACGAACGCGTGCCGCCCCCGCGCCAGGCAGAAGGTGTGCTTCAGCTCGGCCCCGCACGCGAGCACCGGGCGCCGTGCCGCGCGCACCAGCGGGGACGGCCGGGGGACGTGCCCGCGCGACCGGCGCACCGGCAGCTCGCGCCCCCGCACCACCCGGACCACCGAGTCGTCGGCGCGCGCGCGGATGGCGCGGTCGTGGAGGAGGAAGGCGTCCGCCAGGCCGCCCAGCAGGGACAGCGCGTCGGCGTCCAGGTAGGCGATCGGCTCGTCGGACACGTTCCCGCTGGTCAGGACGATGGGCTGCGGGAACTCGCGCAGGAGCAGGTGGTGCACAGGGGAGTAGGGCAGCATGACCCCGAGCGTCCGCTCGCCCGGCGCCACCGAAGGGGCGATCGTGGCGGCGTCGCCGCGTCCGCGCAGGAGCACGATGGGGCGGCGGGGGGCGATGAGCAGCCGTTCCTCCTGCCGGTCGATCCGGCACAGCCGGTGAGCCGTCGCCAGGTCCGGGACCATCACCGCGAACGGCCGTTCCGCGCGGCGCTTTCTCGCGCGCAGGGCGGCCACCGCCTCCTCCAGGTCGGCCCGGACCGCGAGGTGGTAGCCGCCGATCCCTTTGACGGCCGGCACGCCGCCCCGGCGCAGGACGTCCGCCGCCCCCGCGATCGGATCACCGGCGGCCTCGGCCCACTCTCCCGCCCGCCGCGCGTCCTCGCCTCCGGCCGCCACGAGGAGACGCAGGCGGGGGCCGCAGGCCGGGCAGCACACCGGCTGGGCGTGGAAGCGCCGGCTCGACGGGTCGTGGTACTCGGCCGCGCACGCCGGGCACATGGCGAACGGCGCCATCGTCGTGTCCGCCCGGTCGTACGGGGAGGCCGTGACGATCGTGAACCGCGGCCCGCACGCCGTGCAGTTGACGAACGGGTACGAATACCGGCGATCGGCGGGGTCGAACAGTTCGCGCAGGCAGTCGTCGCAGGTGGCGACGTCGGGGGAGATGAGCGCGCGGCCCTGGTCGCGGCCGGTGCTCGGCACGATGCGGAACCCGGGCTCGCCGGTCACCGGGAGCGGGCGCGCGGTCACCCGCTCGACGCTCGCCAGGGGAGGCGGCCGGTGCCGTACGGCGTCCATGAACGCGGCCACGGCCTCCGGGTTCCCCTCGACCTCGATCAGCACGCCGCGCTCGTCGTTGCCCACGACGCCCCGCAGGCCGAGCCCCGTGGCGAGCCGGTGCACGAAGGGGCGGAACCCGACCCCTTGGACGATGCCGTCCACCCTGACCTCGACCCGCGCGCACGCCCCCACCCGACCAGTCTCGAATGGGCTCTGACCAGGGACAACGACCGGACGGCCCGCGTGTCGCGCCGCGGGTCACATCGCGCGGGTCGACTCGCGGGGGACCAGTTCGGGCTGGAAGACGATCTGCCGGTGGGCGTGGGTCTCGGGGTTCTCGCACTCGTCGATGAGGAGCTCGGTGGCGACGCGGCCCAGCCTGCCGGTGGGCCGGCGGACCGAGCTCAGCGAGACGGCCGAGGCCGCCGAGAGGTCCACGTCGTCGTAGCCGATCAGGGCGACGTCCTCGGGGACGCGCACCCCCGCGCGCAGCAGGCCGCGCAGCAGGCCGAGGGCGAGCGCGTCGTTGGCGCAGAAGATCGCGTCGGGGAGGTCGTGCCCGGCCAGCAGCGTCTCGGCGGCCCGCCGTCCCGCCGGGGCGTCCATCGCCGCCACCTCGATCACCTGGAGGGCCGTGCCGGAGTCCGGCCCCGCCGCGCCGACCGCGTCGGCGGCGCCCCTGCCCCGGTCGCGGCACCGCCGGATCGCGAGCGGGCCGGTGACGTACGCCAGGCGGGTGGCGCCGGCGGCCATGAGGTGCCCGGCCGCCATGTGACCGCCGGAGAAGTCGTCCACGGCGACCCAGCACTGGTCGGGGCGGCGGACCCGGTGGTCGACCAGGACGACATGGATGCCGCGGTCGCGCACGACGTCCAGGCGGCGCGGATCGTCGCCGGACGGCGTGATGATCAGCCCGCGCACCCGCTGCTCGGCGAAGACGCGCAGGTTGCGTTCCTCCCTGGCCCGGTCGCCCGCGGAGTTGCCGAGGATCACCGCGTAGCCGCGCTCGCTCGCCGTCGCCTCGACACCGGCGGCGACGCCCGTGCAGAACGGGTCGGATATGTCGGTCAGCGCGAGGCCGATCGTCCGGCTGTGGCCCGCGCGCAGGGTGGAGGCCGAGCCGTGCCGGACGAAGCCGAGCTCGCTGATCACCTGCTCGACGCGGGAACGCGTCCTGGCCGCGACCTTGTGGGGACGGTTGAGCACGTTGGACACGGTTCCGGGGGAGACGCCGGCCTGCGCGGCGACCTCCTTGATGCTGACCGGCCCCGCGGCACTCCCCGTGGTCATCCGGACCCCTTCCGTGTTCGGGCGTTCATTAAAACGTGCGACCGCCGACCGGCGCCAGAGCCCAGGGGGAAACACCGATCCCGCCGCCGGACCCGCGCCCCGCCCCTGGTGACGCGGCGGACGGATGGCGTTCGCGCGGGCGGGGGAGCGGGGTGATCCGGTGGCTCAGGGGTGTGCCGGGGTGCGGTGTGAGGGGGGTTGTCCGGTGGCTTGGGGGGTGGTGCGGGTGAATGTGGGGGTGTACCCGGAGGTGGGATGATCTGACGGCGTCTGTATCGTCGTGCGTGTTCTTGATCGTCAAGCGAGCATCGGAGGGCCCGCACGTGACCGCATCCCCCTCGGCCACGGGGCCCGAGGCGCCCGCGAAGAGGTCCGGCATGGTCGTCGCGGTGCTCGCGTTCTGCGGGATCGTCGTCGCGCTGATGCAGACGCTCGTCGTGCCGCTGATCCCGGACCTGCCGCGCCTGCTCGGCACCTCCGCCTCCGACGCCTCCTGGGTGATCACCGCCACGCTGCTCGCCGCCGCCGTCTGCAACCCCGTCAGCGGACGGCTCGGCGACCTGTACGGCAAGCGCCGCGTGATGCTGGCCAGCCTCCTGCTCATGGTGGTGGGTTCGGTCGTCTGCGCCGTGTCGAGCGGCCTGGTCCCGGTCGTGGCCGGACGGGTGCTGCAAGGGTGCGCGATCGGCGTGATCCCGCTCGGCATCAGCATCATGCGCGACGAGCTGCCGCCGGAGAGGCTCGGCTCGGCGATGGCGCTGATGAGCGCGACGCTCGGCGTCGGCGGCGCGATCGGCCTGCCCCTGGCCGCGTTCGTCGCCGAGCACGCGAACTGGAAGACGCTGTTCTGGATGTCGGCGGGCCTCGGCGCCCTCAACATGCTGCTGGTGCTGCTCCTGGTCCCGGAGTCGCCGCTGCGCGCGGGCGGCCGGTTCGACGTGCCGGGCGCGATCGGGCTCACGGCCGGGCTGTCGTGCCTGCTGCTGGCGATCAGCAAGGGCGGCGACTGGGGCTGGGGAAGCGGCGTGACGCTGGGCCTCTTCGCCGCCGCGGCGGTGATCCTCACCGGCTGGGCGCTCATGGAGCTGCGGGTGCGCGACCCGCTCGTGGACCTGCGGACGACCGCCCGCCGTCAGGTGCTGCTGACCAACCTGGCCTCGGTCCTCATGGGCTTCGCGATGTTCGGCATGTCGCTGGTGCTGCCGACGCTGCTGCAGAGCCCCCGCGCCTCGGGATACGGCCTCGAGCTGACCCTGTTCCAGGCGGGTCTGTGCCTGGCGCCGGGCGGGCTGATGATGATGCTGCTCTCACCGCTGTCGGCCGGCGTCTCGCGCCGGTGGGGGCCGAAGATCGCGCTCATGCTCGGCGCCCTGGTCATCACCGGGGGGTACGCCGCCGCGCTGGGGCTGATGGGCTCGGCCTGGGAGGTGGTCCTGGCCTCCTCGGTGATCGCCGCGGGCGTGGGGCTGGCGTACTCGGCCATGCCCGCGCTGATCATGACGGCCGTGCCCGCGTCGGAGACGGCGGCGGCCAACGGGCTGAACGCGCTCATGCGGTCCATCGGCACCTCCACCGCCAGCGCGGTGATCAGCGTCGTCCTGGCCCACATGACCGTCTCCCTCGGGACGTTCACGCTGCCGTCGCTGCGCGGCCTGCAGGTCGCGCTCATCGTGGCCGCCGGGGCGGGGATACTCGGCCTGCTGATCACCGGCTTCATCCCGGGGCGCGGACGCTCCGCCGCCGGTAGGCGTCAGGACAGGCTCGCCCGGATCTGACGGATGTGCTCGGGCGTCGTACGGCAGCAGCCGCCGATCAGCGTCGCCCCCGCGTCCCGCCACTCCCGGGCGGCCGCGCCGAACTCCCGCGGGTCGGCGAGCCCCAGCCAGCGGCGCCCCTCGGCGTCCCAGGTCTCCCCGGAGTTGGGGTAGACCACGATCGGCGAGCCGGTGACGTGCCCGATCAGGCTCTTGACGTGGCTCGGCGCTGTGCAGTTCACGCCGACGCCGACCACCTGGGTGTTCCCGGCGAACAGCTCCGCGCACGCGGACAGCGGCGTCCCGTCGCTGATGCGCTCGCCGTCACGGCAGGAGAAGCTCACCCACGCGTTGACGTTCGGGGTCTCCTCGAGCAGCCGGGCGATCGCGCGCGCCTCGGTGAAGGACGGGATCGTCTCGCACGCCAGCAGGTCGGCCTGGCTGTCGGCGAGCACCTCCCAGCGGGGGCGGTGCCAGGCGAGCAGGCCCTCCTCGTCGAGGTCGTAGTCCCCGGTGTACTCGGCGCCGTTGGCGAGGCTCGCGCCGTACGGCCCCACGCTGGCCGCCACCAGGCCGCCGCCCACCTCGTCCCTGGCCTGCGCGGCGAGTTCCACCGACAACTGCAGCAGCGCCTGGACCTCCTGGGCGACGTGCCCCCGGCGCATCAGGGCCGGGAAGCTCGCCTGGTAGCTCGCCGTGGTCGCCACGTCCGCCCCGGCGGCGAAGAAGTCGCGGTGGGCGCGCAGGATCGCCTCGGGGTTCTGCAGCAGCAGGCGGGCGGACCACAGCTCGTCCCGGAGGTCGCAGCCGAGCGCCTCCAGATGCGTGGCGAGACCGCCGTCGAGAATCAGGACGTCGGTCTCATCAAGCTCGGAACTCACGCATATACCCTATGTGGGGGCTGGTCACTCTTCGGCCACGCGGGACCCGCGAACCACGACCCGCCGCTCACCTACCGTCGCTGACCTGGGCATATGCCATCGCGACCGGCACGGCCACGAGAGGCGCGGCGGGCGGGCGCGCGCCGCGGACCCTGGCCGGGAGGTACGGTGCGGTGGCCGGAAGGCGCGTAACACCGGCGCGCCGGGAGCCGATCTGGTAGGACGGCCGGTCGAGCGGGGAGACGGGGGTGGCCGAGTGCTCGTGGTCCACGGTGCCTGGACCAACGGGGGCCCACTGCTATGGGCGGAGGACACCTCCGCGCGCGGGGCCGCCGCGGCGGGGGACGAGATCGTGCGCGGGGGGTCGTCCGGGCGGGCGCGCGCAGGACGCCGGGGAGTGCGGCCGCATCCGTTCGCGGCCGGGGCGGGCCTGCTCGCCGCGGCGCTGGGGGAGGGCGCCGCCGGGGCCGTTCCGGCCGAGACCACGCTGCTGTTGCCGGGGTCGGCCAGGGAGCCGGTGCCCTCGCCGGAGTCCGGTCTCGACGGCGCGGCCCGCGGCGCCCGGATCTCGCCGTGGATAGTCCCGGCGCTCGCCTTCCCGGCCTCGGGCGCGCTCGCCCTGCTGGAACGCCTGTCCTCGCCCCTTCCCGGCGAGCCGGGCGCGCCGGAGTGGGGGCCCGGCGCCGCGCTGCGCTACCTCGCCGTCGTGGCCGAGCACGCCGAGGCCCTGGTCAGGCGGGGCCGGGTGCTGCCCCAGCTCGTCATGGAGGACGGCGCGCACGCCGCCCGCTGGGTGCCGGTGATCACCGGGGCCGACGCCACCGCCTTCCGCGAGCTCGCCGCCGCCATGCCTCCGGTGTGCCGGGCGGCCGTCGAGGAGCGTCCCTCCTCCGAGGTCCTGCGCGCGGCGCTCGGCGCGCTCGCCGACGCCGCGACCCGCCGGGCGCTCCCGGACAGGCTGCTGCGCGGCAACCGCGGCGGGCCGAAGAGCCCTCTCGCGGAACGCTGGCTGTTCGCCCTCACCCGCGAGGACCCGGCCCTGCCCGGCGCCGGCGCGCGCGAGGCCGCGGACCTCGGCGACGCGCTGCGCGGCTGGCTGGAGTCCGCCCACGACCTGGAAGGCCCGATCCGCGTCTGCTTCCGCCTCTCCGAACCCCGGCCCGGGCCCGGCCAGGAACCCGGAACCGAGGCGGGCGCAGGGGACGGGACCGGCGTCGCGGCGGGAGCCGGGGCCGCGAGCGACGGTGACGCGTGGGAGTTGGAGTTCGCGCTCCAGTCCGTGGACGACCCCAGCCTGTACGTTCCCGCGTCGCTGCTGTGGGACGGCACGCGCGTCCCCGGCCTGCCCCGCCGGCCCGACGAGACGCTGCTCGCCGGGCTCGGCCGCGCCGTGCGCCTCTGCCCGGAGCTGCACACGGCGCTGCGCGACCCCCGGCCGTCCCGCATGATCGTGGACACCGCGTGGGCGTTCGGATTCCTGCGCAGGTCCGCGCCCCTGTTGCAGGCCGCGGGGTACGGCGTGCGGCTGCCCGCGTGGGCCGGGCGCAAGGGGCTCGGCCTCAAGCTGACCACCCGCTCGCGCGGCTCCACGCCGGCGCGGGCCGCGTCGGGGCAGGGGTTCGGCCTCGGCGAGCTGGTGGACTTCCGCGTCGACCTGGCCGTCGGCGACCACACCATCGGCGAGGAGGAACTGGAGGAGCTGGCCCGGCTCAAGGTGCCCCTGGTCCGGGTGCGCGGCCAGTGGGTGGAACTGGACGACCGCCAGCTCAAGGCCGCGCTGTCGGTGATGGAGCGGCGCCGCTCGGGCCAGATGACCGTCGCCGAGGTCCTCCAGGAGGTCGTCACCGGCGGCGACGAGGAGCTGCCGCTCGTCGAGGTGGACGCCGACGGCGCGCTCGGCGACCTGCTGTCCGGCGAGGCCGACCGCCGTCTCACCCCGGTCGCCACCCCGGCCTCCTTCAACGGCGCCCTGCGCCCCTACCAGGAGCGCGGCCTGTCGTGGCTGGCCTTCCTGTCGCGGATCGGGCTCGGCGGGATCCTCGCCGACGACATGGGGCTCGGCAAGACGGCCCAGACGCTGTCGCTCATGCTGGAGGAACGCGCCGCCGGGCCCGTGCCGCCCACGCTGCTGGTCTGCCCGATGTCCCTGCTGAGCAACTGGCAGAAGGAGGCGGCGCGGTTCGCGCCGTCCCTGCGGGTCTACGTCCACCACGGCGGGACGCGCGGGCGCGGTGAGGAACTGGACGCCGCCGTGGCGGGCGCCGACCTGGTGGTCACCACCTACGGCACGGCGCTGCGGGACGCCGAGGTCCTGCGGGGGTTCGCCTGGGGCCGGGTGGTCTGCGACGAGGCGCAGGCGATCAAGAACAGCGGCGCCCGGCAGGCGCAGGCCGTCCGCTCGATCCCGGCGGGCACCCGGCTCGCGCTGACCGGCACCCCGGTCGAGAACCACCTGGCCGAGCTGTGGTCGATCATGGAGTTCTGCAACCCCGGCCTGCTCGGACCGGCCAAGCGGTTCCGTGAGCGCTACCAGGAGCCGATCGAGGCGCGCGGCGACGAGCAGGCCGCCCATGCGCTCAAGCGGGCCACCCAGCCGTTCGTGCTGCGCCGCCTCAAGACCGACAAGACGATCATCTCCGACCTCCCCGAGAAGCTGGAGATGAAGGTCTGGTGCACGCTCACCCCCGAGCAGGCCAGCCTCTACCAGGCCGTCGTCAACGACATGCTCACCAAGATCGACCAGAGCGAGGGCATCGAGCGGCGCGGCAACGTGCTGGCCACGATGACCAGGCTCAAGCAGGTCTGCAACCACCCCGCCCACCTGCTCAAGGACGGCTCCCGGCTCGCCGGCCGCTCCGGCAAGCTGGCCCGGCTGGAGGAACTCGCCGAGGAGATCGTCGAGGAGGGCGACAAGGCGCTCGTCTTCACCCAGTACGCCGAGTTCGGCGCCCTGCTCCAGCCCTACCTCGCCGCCCACCTGGACCGCCCCGTCCTCTGGCTGCACGGCGGGCTGCCCAAGAAGCGGCGCGACGAGCTCGTCGAACGCTTCCAGCACGACGACGACCCGATGATCTTCCTGCTGTCGCTGAAGGCCGCGGGCACCGGGCTCAACCTCACCGCCGCCAACCACGTGGTCCACGTCGACCGCTGGTGGAACCCGGCCGTGGAGGACCAGGCCACCGACCGGGCCTTCCGCATCGGGCAGACCAGGAACGTCCAGGTCAGGAAGTTCATCTGCGCGGGCACGCTGGAGGAGCGCATCGACGAGATGATCGAGCGCAAGAAGGCGCTGGCGGAGAGCGTCGTCGGCGCCGGCGAGGACTGGATCGCCGACCTGACGACCGAGCAGTTGCGCGAGCTGTTCCGGCTCGGCCCCGAGGCGGTGAGCTGAGGTGCGGCCGGTGACCACGGGCGCGCCCCGGCCGGGGGAGGAGGACTGAGATGCCGGTCGGCAAGGACGGATGGTTCGAGGCGGCGGCGCCGATCCGCGTCGAGGGGGGCATCCGGGCGCGCGGCAGGCGCGGGTCCCTCGGCGAGCAGTGGTGGTCGCGCCGGTTCGTCGACATCCTGGAGCGCGTCTGCGACCCCGGCCGTCTCACGCGGGGACGCGCCTACGCCAGGAAGGGCCAGGTCCTGGAGATCCACCTGGAGCCGGGCGTCGCCCGGGCCCGCGTCCAGGGCTCCCGGCCCGACCCGTACGAGCTGTCGATCACGATCGGCGCCTACGGCGAGGCCGAGTGGGAGAGCGTCCAGGAGGCGCTGGCCGGCGAGGCGCTGTACCGGGCCGCGCTGCTCGCCGGCGAGATGCCCCCCGAGATCGTCGAGGTCTTCGACCGGCTCGGCCTGCCGCTGTTCCCCTCCGAGCTGGACATGGAGTGCTCCTGCCCGGACTGGGGCCTGCCCTGCAAGCACCTGTCGGCCGTGCTGTACCTGCTGGCCGAGTCGTTCGACGAGGATCCCTTCCTCGTGCTCGCCTGGCGCGGCCGGGCCAAGGACGCCCTGCTGGACGCGCTGCGCGGCGCCGGCGACGACGACGTGCCCGCCGACCCGCTGCACGTGGAGGACGTGCCGTTCGCCCGGCGCGCGGGCGACTTCTACGGCCCCGCGGTCCCGCCGGGCCGGCTGCGCCCGCGCCCCACGCCCGCCGGCGCGCCGCCCGAACTGCTGCTCCGCGCCCTGGAGCCGCCGCCCGTCAAGGTGCGCCACATCCCGTTGCTGGACATCCTGCGCCCCGCCTACCGCGAGCTCGGCACCCGCGCCGACGGCCCCTGACCCCGCCCGGGCGCGGGGCCGCCGCACGCGGTCGTGATCAGGAGCGCTTCCAGAAGGACGGGCGGAAGCCGCGTCCGTGCTCCGGGCCCGCCGACCCGCCGTGCCCGCCGCCGTGTCCTCCGCCGTGCCCGCCGGTCAGTTCGGCGAGAAGGGCGTCCGTCCGGTGCCATAGCGCGTCCACGTCGGCGTCCGGGGACGTCTCGCACGCCGACAGCTCGGCGGCCAGGGCGGCGAGACGGTCCTCGCCGCCGAGGTAGGACACCAGGGCCGCCAGGCGGCTGCCCAGGTCGGCCAGGTAGCGGCGCCGCTCCAGGCCGGGCAGGTCCGCGGCGGCGCGCAGCCGGGTCAGCTCGGCGGTGAGCTGCGGCATGACGGTGTCGGGCGACAGCCGCACCGGCGGGGGCGGCGCCGGGGCCGCCTTGGGGCTCGGCGCGCGGAAGAAGGACCTGCCCCGCGCGGCCCCGGGACGCTGGGTCGTCCGCGGCAACGGGTCCAGCAGGTCGGGCACGTCCAACTCCTCCTCGTCCCCGCCGGGCACCCTGAAGATCGCGGGCGCCGCCGTCGCGAAGGCCATCGGGGCGGCCGCCGCCATGGGCGCGGGCGGGGCCGGCATGTCCCAGCCGCTCGGCATCTCCACCGGCTGGACCACCCGGTGCCGGGGGCCGCCCTCGGCGACCACGCGGGTGTCGACGGCCACGAACGCCGTGAACCGGCACAGCACCCCGTGCCGCAGCGACGCGGCGACGATCTCGTGCTCCAGCCCGTGCTCCCCGGTCGCGTAGCGGTCCTCCAGGCGGCGCAGGTGCGCCCTGGCCCAGATCGCCCGCGCGGCCGTGCCCGTGGCCGGCGTCCCGGTGAGGCGCCGCTCCCACGGCCGCCCCTCGGCGGTCAGCCCGTGGACGGTGATCGCGCCGCTCGCGGGGCCGCGGAACCGTCCCGAGACGGTGAGCGGCACCCCCGAGTACAGGGAGCCGAGGTGGGTGACGGTGGCGGGCAGCACGTCCAGGCCCTCGGCCTTGAGGGTCAGGCCGGTCACCAGCGGGGAGCCGATCCTGCGGTGGATGTGCTCCATGGCCTCGTCCAGCCGGTCCTCGGACTCGACCAGCTCGCACCGGCCGGCGCCGAGCCCGGCGAGCCTGCCGAGGAACCCGGCGTTGACGGCCCGGTCGATGCCGACGGTGTGGACGCGCACGGCGGCGAGCCTGGCGCCGAGGCGTTCCAGGATCTGGTCCTCGTTGCCGACCTGGCCGTCGGTGACCAGCACCAGCACGCCCTCACGCGCCGGGTCGGCCAGCAGGCCGAGCCCTTCCTCCATCGGCTGCAGCAGCTCGGTGCCGCCCCGGGCCTCCAGGCGGGCCAGGTGTTCGACCGCGCGGTACCGGTTGCGGTCGGAGGCGGGGACCAGGCCGGGGTCGAGGCGCTCGGGACGCTCCACCACCGAGTCGAACGACAGTACCGCGAACCGGTCCGCGGAGGTGAGCGTGTCGACGATGCGGGCCGCGGCCCGGCGGGCGGCGACCATCTTCCACCCGGCCATGCTGCCAGAACGGTCCAGCAGCAGCACCACGTCGCGGGGCCGCCGCTCGCCTGCCTCCTCCGGCGGCGGCAGCACGGTCAGGGTGAAGGTGCCGTCCCCGTCCTCCGCGTCACCCTCGCCGGGCACGGCCTCGGCATCGTCCCCGGCCGCGCCCTCGTGGCCCGCCTCGTCGGGGACCAGAGCCAGGGCGGCGGAGGCGGCGAACTCCAGGCGCAGCACGAAGTCCCGGTCCAGGCGCTCGCCCGGCCGCAGCCGTACGGTGTCCCCCTCCTGGTCCACCTCGTGCAGGCTGGAGCGGATCGCCGTCAGCTCCAGCCCCGCCGGGTCGACGCGGGCGCCGAGCTCCAGCCGCACGGGGTTGGGGAAGCCGGGCAGCAGCACCGGGGGAGTGATGCGCGAGGCGTCGGGCACGGCGTCGGTGTCGGGCGCGACGCCGTCCCCGGCGGAGCGGTCGGGAAGCGGCGCCCCGGGGATGTACCGGGGGGCCACGACGAGGGGGAAGCGGAACGTCGCGGCGCCGTCCTCGTAGGGGAGCGGCTGGCTGAGCGTCAGCCGCACGGTCACCCGCTCGCCGGGGAGGACGTTGCCGACCCGGATCGTGAACACGTCCGGGCGGTCCTCCTCGGCGATGGCGGCCCTGCGGCCCTCGGCCAGCGCGCGGTCGTAGTCCCGCCGGGCCTGGCCGCGCTCCTTCAGCACCCCCTCGACGACGCGGTCGGCGGCCTCCATGCGGAAGGACGTCACCGCGGCGCGGTCGGGCAGCGGGAAGATGTAGGTCGCCTCCAAGGGCACCTCGTGCGGGTTGCGGAACCCCTGGGCCACCTCGACGCCCGAGGTCAGGCCGGTGATCAGGGCCTCGACGCCGACGCTCTCCAACGGGAGGTTGCCCTTGCCGGTCCGCAGCGCGCCGAGCCCCGCGTCGGGCAGCGGCGCGTACTCACCGGGCTTCAGCGGGGTGATCGGAACAGTCATGCGTGCATCCCTTCGGACGGGCCGGGCCCGGGACGGACGGGGCCGGGGTGGGCGGTCTCCGTGCCGGCCTCCGCGCCGGCGGTGATGTCGCCGGGGGCCGGGGCCCGGCGGCGTGCGGCGAGCACCGCCAGGAGGGGACGCGCGGCCTCGCGCAGCGCGGCGACCTCGGCGGGGTGGGGAGCGGGGCCGTCGAGCAGCAGCGTGACCCCGGGCGCGAGCCGCACCCCGTGCACCAGCCACTCCGCGGCGCCGTCCGGGACCTCGCCGGCGCCGTCGGCGTGCGGGGCGTGGACGTTCGCGGCGGGCGCGGGCGGCGGGGCGGCCGGGCGCTCGGCCCAGAACCGGGCTCGTGCCGGGGGCGGCGAAACGGGGACGTGGTCGTCGGGTGCCGGGGGATCCTGGGGACCCTCCGGCGCGGGGTGGGGCACGTCCACGGCCATGGGGGCGGACGGGCGGGCGATCGCCTCCAACGTCGCGTCGGTCGCGCCGGCCAGCTCGGCCTGGATCTCGGCGATGGACCGGCCCTCGGCCTGGCGGCGTTTGACGGCGAGGAGCTGGAGCAGGTGCCGCCTGCCGTACAGGGCGACCCGGCCCCGGCGGGTGAGCGGCGGGTCCAGCAGGCCGATGGTCGTGTACCACCGGATCAGCCGCTCGTTGGGGACGTCGCGGACCCGGCCATTGGGGCGGCGCGCCGCGGGGCCGAGCAGGTCCGCCGCCCGCTCCGCCAGCTCGCCGATGGTCCAGGTGTCGCTCATACCCTCATAGTGACACTGCAATCATTACAGTGTCAACGTTTAGGATGCCGCAGACCGGTTAGGGCGAAATACGTAAGAGGCCACAAATGACTCTTGAGGGGGAGAATCTTCATGGCCCACATCACCAGCCCGCTGCCGGCCGACAAGCAGAAGATCGTCGGTGAGGCGCTGCAGGGCGCGCTCATCGATCTCCTCGACCTCTCGCTCGTGGGCAAGCAGGCCCACTGGAACCTCGTCGGGCGGAACTTCCGCTCGCTGCACCTCCAGCTCGACGACATCGTCGCGCTGGCCCGATCCAGCGCCGACTCCGCGGCGGAGCGGGCGGTGGCCCTCGGCGTCAACCCCGACGGGCGGGCCGCCACGATCGCCCGCGACACGCGGGTGCAGCAGCTCGGCTACGGCTACGTCGAGGACGCCAAGGTCATCGAGGTGTTCACCGAGATACTCGGCTCGATGATCGCCCGGATGCGCGAGCGGATCGAGGCGACCGACGACGCCGACCTCGTCACCCAGGACCTGCTCATCGCGGTGACCGAGGAACTGGAGAAGCACCACTGGATGGTCCAGGCGCAGCGCTGACGGTCACAGCACGTCGCGCGCGAGACCGGAGACCGAGGGCGGAGCGGACAGCAGGGCGCGCAGCGCGTCCCAGCGCGCCGTGCCCGCACCGGCGTCTCCGGCCAGCCCCGCCTCGCCGAGGGCGCGGGCCCACTCCCGGTGCCCCCGGCCGGACGCCGCCCGTTCGAGCCGCTCCAGCACGGTGCGGCCACGTCCGGGCGCCCGCCGGGGCTCCGGCGAGGGGCGCGGGGGAGGCTCGGAGGCGAGCAGGGTCAGCAGGTGCGGCCAGCGCACCGCCAGCACGGCCAGCTTGGCCACCTCGTCGTCCGTCGCCCGCGGCCCGCCCGCCAGCGCGCGCCGGTAGGTGACGAACGAGTAGAATCGGAACACGTTGACGTACCGCTTGAGCTCACGCGGGTTGGTCAGCGTGAGCGCGGGCAGCACCCGCTCGATCGCCGCGCAGGCGTTCTCGTCGCTGTAGATGTCGTCGTAGACCCGGTCGGCCGCCAGCCGCGCCGCCGGGCCCAGCCCGCCGATCGCGTCGCCGGAGACCGCGGGGAAGGCGGGGGAGGCGGCGGCCCGCGACGGCGGGAGGCGCCCGTTCACCCGCGCGGCGAGGGCATCGCCCGCGGAGGCGACCCGCCGCGCGGAGGCGGGGCGTGGCGCGAACACGATCCGGGCGCGGCGCGAGAACAAGCCGGCCCGCGGCGGGGACACCGGACGCCCGCCGATGGTGTCCTGCACGCGGCGCGCGACGGCGTCCAGGTCCTCCGCGGTGGGACGCAGGGCCCTGATGGCGGCCTCCATGCGGTCGACCAGCTCGGGATCGGCCCGCTCGGCCGGCGCGGCCGGGCCGTCCCCGGGGCGGGCGAGCGGGGGAACGGCGGGGACGTCGAGCAGGGAACGCAGGTAGGCGGGCACGCGGTCGTCGTCGTCCATGAGCGGCACGCTCAGCGGAAGCTGGACGATCTTCTCCAGGAACCGCCAGCCGAGCCCGGACCGCTCCGCGCCGCCCGGGGCGACCGGCGGCAGGCCGCCCGCCAGATCGCGGTAGGCGGCCTCCACGTGCGCCGCCACCACCTCCGGCTCCATCGCCAGCACGAACACGCAGTTCGGGAACTCCCCGGCGAGGAACAGGTTGATCGCCTCGATCACCTGCGCCACCGTGCCGGGCGAGCACCGGTCCAGGTCGTCCACGAACACCACCAGGGGACGCTCCTCGGTCGCGACCATGCCGAGCACCCGCCGCATGTCCGTCTGCACCAGGTGCAGGAACCCCGTCCGCGCCCGGTACCCGGGGTCGGGCGTCAGCTCGCCCGCCTGCTCGCCCGCCAGCAGGTCGGGCTGGCGCACCAGACCGCGGAAGGCGGTGTCGGCCGACTCGCGGAAGAAGCGCGCCAGCCGCACCGCCGCGGCGGCCAGCACGATCAGCGGCCCCCCGGCCCCGGCGGCGGCGGCCGTCCCGCGCAGCAGCGAGGCGGCCGAGGGCAGCAGCGCGCCGGCCGCCAGCGAGGCCCCGGTGAGCACCAGCGTCGCCGCCAGGGCCAGGACCAGCGGCAGCAGCCGCGTCGCGACCAGGCCGTAGGCGCGCCTGCGCACGGCCTCCCTGTCGACGCGCGACAGGTTCAGCGTCAGCCAGAACCGCTCCCGCTCCCCGCGCGGCAGGCGGCAGGTGACCTGGCTGATGATCTCGTGCGCCAGCCCCGCCCACACCTGCTCGCCGTTCTGGTACATCCACGGGTTGAACCACACCGTCGGCCGCCAGTCCGCGGGCCGCAGCGGCAGCTCCCCGGGCACGGCCCGCGCGGCCGCGTCCGGCTCTGGCCGCCTCGCCCGGGCCAGCACCTCGGCGTTGGTCACCCTTCCCCTGACCTCCGGACCCAGGTGGATGCCGGTGGGACGGTCCTCGGCGGCCCCGGGGTCCAGCACGTCCTGGATCATCCGCATCAGCGAGGTCTTGCCCGCCCCCCACGGCCCCTTGATGCCGATCGTGAGCGGCGGCCGGGTGTCGGGATGACGGACGAACGCCGCGACCGCCTCGGCGTGGACGCGGTGGCCGAGCCGGTCGCGCAGCGTCCACCGGTCACCGGTGAGCCGGGTCCTGGGCCGCACCGGCCGCCGCGCCGCCCGCCACCGGCGCAGGATCGCCGACACGTGCGCGGGCTCCCCCGGCTCCAGCCGTCCCGCCACGGCGTGCCGGACCTCCGGCCCCACCGGCCCGGACTCCGCCCCGAGCAGTCCCCACCCCAGCAACTCCTCGACGACCTCGCTCGCGCTCCTTCCCGCACGGAGAGGCCCGGCGGCTCCGGCGCCCACCCCGGCGGACGGCTCGTCGTCTCGGGAGCCGGCGAGGCCAGAGGGGGCGTCTCCGGAACCCGCGACGGTGGGCGGCGGGTGGTCGTCCAGGAGGAGCGTGGCGATCTCGGGGGTGAGGGGCTCGTCGCCGGGGAGCAGCGCGGAGCGGCGCAGCAGTCGCCGGGCGTCTGCCCCGAGGTGGACGTCGTAGACGCGGTTCACGAGTTCGGCGGCCGAGGCCGGCGGCACCGTGTCGCCGAGCGCCGCCAGGCGGGCGAGCGCGGGGCCGAACGCCGCGCCGAGGTCGCGGGCCGCCCGCCGTGGGGAGGCCACGCCGACCCGCTCGCCCTCGCCGTACGTGAGCAGGAACGGCCGTCGGTCGCCGCCCAGCGCGGCGCAGCGCTCCTGGGCGTACCGGAACAGGTCGCCGACGGAGATCGTGCCGTCGTGGTCGAGGTCGGCCTCGCCGGACAGGACGCCGTCGGCGAGGATCGCGGTAAGCGGCACCGGGCGGCCCGGCCGGCCGCCGGGGTCCATGGTCGCGCTGGTGGTGAGGGCCGCGGCCGCCGCCACCGGCTCGCCCCGCACCGGCAGCCGGCCGCTGTCCTCGTGCGGCGGGCCGGGACCGGCGGCGACCAGCCAGCCGAAGTCGACGACCAGCAGCAGGGCGGCGCCGTCGGACCGCTCGACGCGCCGGGCGAACCCATCGATCAGGACGCCGAACTCGCGCCGTCCCCACCCCGCCTCGGTGGACCAGCGCACGAGGAGCAGGTCGCCCGGCTCCACGGCGTCGAGGAAGGCCCCCACCCGCTGGTGGTCGGCGGCGTCGCCCTCGGCCGTCTCGACCGCGTACCCCTCCGTGGCCAGGGCGTGCGCCAGCCTGCGCGCCGCCCTCGGCTCCTCGCGGTCGAGGAACACCAGGGCCTTGCGCGCCCGGATCGTCGGGGCGGGCGGCGTCGAAACGATCATCGAGGTCATCGGCGGCTCCCAGGGCCGGGCGGCGGGGCTCGGCGCCCCTGGACCTCCGGCCGCACGACACGGCGCTCACCCGACGATCCCAGGCGACCAGGCCGACCTTAGACGCGACGCGAGCACCCCCGCCGAACCCCTGCCCAAGCCTTGCCCGCCCTTGGCGCGGCACGGCCGAACGCCTCACCGGACGGCACAGAGCCGGGTGCCGGGGTCGCGCGTGGATCAGAGGTCGCGGGACCAGGTCTGGGTGGTGATCTCGTCGCCGTAGGCGTGCTCGCGGTGCTGTTCTTCCAGTTCGAAGCCTGCTCGCTGGTAGATGCGGCGCGCGGCGGCCAGCACCTCCACGGTCATGAGGACGATCCGCGTGTAGCCGGCGCGACGGGCGAAGGACAGGCACTCCTCGACCAGACGCGCCCCGATGCCCATGCCCCGGGTGGACGGCTCGACGAGCAGCAGCCGGAGCCGCGCCGTCCGGTCGTCCTCACGGACGCACAAGATGGACCCGGCGGGCTCGCCGTCGACCTCGGCGATCCAGCACGCCTCGCGTTTGGGGTCGTGGTCGCGGACGTATCGGGCGACGATGTCCGCGACACTCGCCTCGAAGGTCTCGTCCCAGCCGTACTCCTCGGCGTACAGCACGCCGTGGCGGTGGACGATCCAGCCCAGGTCGCCGGGGCGCGGCGGCCGGATCACGTACGGCTCGCGGCGCGGGCCGCCGCCGTCGAGGATGCGCCGGATCGCGGCCATGGAGGACGTCAGCCGCCGCCGTTCCTCCCCGGTGAGGGGGGTCAGCAGGTCCCGCACCTCCACGGCCGAGGCCGTGTCGAGCGCCGCCGCCACCTCCGCGCCGAGCGGGCCGAGGCGGACGACCTGTTTGCGGGCGTCGGCGGCCGAGCGGGCGCGGGTGACGAGCCCGCCGTCCTCGAAGCGGGCCAGCATCCTGCTCAGGTGGCCGGCGTCCAGGCCGAGCAGCCGCCGTAGCGTCCCCGTCTCCATCTCGTCGTGGGCGCGCAGCTCGAACAGCACCCTGGCCTCGGTCAGCGAGTAGTGCGTGTCGTGCATGCCGGCGCCGAGCACGCCGATGACGCGGGTGTAGAAGCGGTTGAACGCCCTGACCTCGGCGACGAGATCGTCCATTCATTGCTCCAATCAACGAATTCGTTGACCAAGTCAAACATAGGGTGATCGCGGCCGCCAGCCCCCCGTGGCCTGACGATCCGCCCGGACGCGGAGGAAATCCGTCAAGAGAGCGACGATCCGGCCGCGAAGGGTGATCAAGGACGGGCCGGGACGCTATCGTCGGTGCCATGACTTCGGGGATCGCAGACGACGTGCTCTACATCGGCGGCTACACACCCGACACCGGAGGGTCCGGCACCGGGCTCACGGTCGTCCGGCGCGAGAACGGAGCCCTGACCGCGCTGGCGGAGGTGGCCGCGTCCGGCCCCTCCTTCCTGGCGCTCCACCCTCGCCTGCCCGTCCTTTACGCGGTGCTGGAGCGCGAGCAGGGCGGGGTCGCCGCCTACTCCGCCGACGCCCGGGGCCCGCGCCCGCTCGCCGACGGCACCAGCGGCGGGTCCTACCCCTGCCACCTGGCCGTGGACCCGACCGGCTCCTGGCTCGCGGTGGCCAACTACGGCGACGGCACCGTCGCGATCTACCACCTCGGCGAGAACGGGCTGTTCGACGGCCCGCCCCGGCTGTTCCCGCACCAGGGCCACGGGCCCGACCCCGCCCGGCAGGCCGAGCCGCACGCCCACCAGGCCACGTTCGGCCCCGGCCGCGTGCTGCACGTCACCGACCTCGGCACCGACGAGGTCCGGCGCGTCATCCTCGGCACGGAGCCCGAGCCGCACCCGGAGGGCCCCGCCCACCTGCCGCCCGGCAGCGGCCCCCGGCACATGGTCCACCACGAGGGCCGCTGGTACGTCGTGGGCGAGCTGGACGGCATGATCACCGTCCTGGACGCCGACTGGCGCGTGGCCGCCCGGGTGCCCGCCAGCGGCGCCTCCGGCCAGAACCACCCCTCCCACGTCGAGGTGTCCCCCGACGGCCGTCACCTCTACGTCGCCAACCGCGGCCCCGACACGATCGCGGTGTTCTCGCTCGACGGCGAGGCGCCGTCCCTGGTGGCCGAGTCCGGCGCGGGCGGCCTGTGGCCGCGCCACTTCGCCGTGGCCGGCGACCGCATGTACGTGGCCAACCAGCGTTCCGACTCCGTGGCCACGCTGGCGCTGCGCGACGGCGTCCCGGAGGTGACGGGCGAGGAGTTCAAGGTCGGCAGCCCGTCCAGCGTCCTGGTGGCGCGCGCCTGATCCGCCCCTCCCGCGGACCCGGGCGCGGACCGGCGTCCGAGTACGGTACGGTCTAATCGCTTGGTCTAGACCAATGTGCGCGCCTGCGGCACAATGCCTTGCGGTGGCGGCCGCATCGGCGATGCTCGACGTCCCGGTGACCTGGCAGGACTCCGGCGGCGCCGACCTTTGCCGGTGACCGCGGAGAGCACCGTAGTCTGACTGTGAACCCCATCGGGAGGAACCCGCCATGCGTATCGGAGTACTGACAGGGGGCGGCGACTGCCCCGGTCTCAACGCGGTCATCCGTGCCGTCGTCCGCAAGGGCGTGGGCGTCTACGGCCACGAGTTCGTCGGCTTCCGCGACGGCTGGCGCGGCCCGCTCGAGGGCGACACGATGCCCCTGGAGATCCAGAGCGTGCGCGGCATCCTCCCGCGCGGCGGCACGATCCTCGGCTCCTCGCGCACCAACCCCATCAAGATCGAAGGCGGCGTCGACCGCATCAAGGCCAACCTCGCCTCCGGCGGGGTGGACGCCCTCATCGCCATCGGCGGGGAGGACACGCTCGGCGTCGCCAAGCAGCTCTACGACCGGGGCGTCAACGTCGTCGGCGTGCCGAAGACGATCGACAACGACCTCAACGCCACCGACTACACCTTCGGCTTCGACACCGCGGTCAACATCGCCATGGAGGCCATCGACCGCCTGCACACGACGGCCGAGTCCCACCACCGCGCGCTGATCTGCGAGGTCATGGGCCGCCACGCGGGCTGGATCGCCCTGCACGCGGGCATGGCGGCCGGGGCCAACGTCATCCTCATCCCCGAGAAGCCGTTCGACATCGACAAGGTGTGCGAGTACGTCGAGAGCCGCTTCAAGATCAGGTACTCGCCGATCATCGTGGTCGCCGAGGGCGCCCACCCGATCGAGGGCCAGCTCGCCCTCCAGGCCGGCGAGCTCGACGCCTTCGGCCACGTCCGCCTCGGCGGCATCGGCGAGGTCCTCGCCCGCGAGATCGAGAAGCGCACCGGCAAGGAGGCCCGCACCACGGTCCTCGGCCACGTGCAGCGCGGCGGCACCCCGAGCGCCTACGACCGCGTGCTCGCCACCCGCTTCGGCCTGCAGGCCATCGACGCCGTCAACGACGGCGACTTCGGCAAGATGGTCGCGCTGCGCGGCACCGACATCGTCCGCGTCGGGCTGGACGCGGCGACCTCCGAGCTCAAGACCGTCCCGGTGTCCCGGTACGAGGAGGCCGAGGTCTTCTTCGGCTGACGGGCCCCGCCACGCGCTCCCGCCGTCGCCCCCGGCCGCTTCCCGGCGCCCGGGGGCCAGGGCCGTCCGGCGGCCGGCGTGAAGCAGGGGAGAGGGCGGGCGGCGGCGCCCGCGTGGGCGGTCTGTCACCTTCCGGTGAGGCGGCCGGGTGCCGTCCGGCGGTCCGGCAGGTGGCCATCCGGGATAAATTGAGTGGTGCCCGCAGGCCGGAACGGTCCGCCGTCCCGGCGCGCGTCCGGCCTGACCCTCACGCCCCGAAAGGCAAGTCCATGTCCGTCGTGCCCCCCTCAGCGCTGGGCGAGCCCTGTGTCCTGCTCAAGCTGGGCGAGGTCGTCCTCAAGGGCAGGAACCGCGAGCTGTTCGAGCGTCGCCTCCAGGCCAACATCAAGTCGGCGCTGAAGGACTCCGGGCTCCGCGTGGACCTGCGCCAGCGGCACGGCGTCATCGCGATCCTGCTGCCCGAGGGCACGAGCGTGGACGTCGCCGACGCCGTCGCCGCGCGCCTCACCGACGTCATCGGCCTGGTGTGGATCCACCGCGCCTGGCGCGTCGCCAAGGACCCCGACGCCGTCACCGCCGCCGCGCTCGAACTCGTCGCCGGCCGCACCGAGGTGATCGAGCGGCGCGCCACCTTCGCCGTGCGCTCCCGCCGCCGCGACAAGCGCTTCCCCTTGCGTTCCAACGAGCTCGACCGCCTGGTCGGCGGCGAGATCAACGACAAGTACGGCCTGCCGGTCCGGCTGAAGAACCCCGAGCTGACCGTGCACATCGAGGTCGACAGGGACGAGGTCTTCGTCTTCACCGACGGCATGCCCGGCCACGGCGGCCTGCCGGTGGGCATCAGCGGGCGCGGCCTCGTGCTGATGTCCGGCGGCATCGACTCGCCCGTGGCGGCCTATCGCATGATGCGGCGCGGCCTCGATCTGGACTTCCTGCACTTCTCCGGCATTCCCTTCACCACCTCCGAGTCGATCTACAAGGCGTACGCGCTGGTGCGGGCGCTCGGGAAGTTCCACGGGAAGGCGCGGCTGTTCGTGGTGCCGTTCGGCAAGGCCCAGCAGTCCCTGCGCAGCTCCGGCGCCGACCGGCTGCAGGTCGTCGCCCAGCGCCGCCTGATGCTCAAGACCGCAGAGGAGGTCGCCCACCGGCTGCGGCGCAACGTGCTGGTCACCGGCGACTCGCTCGGCCAGGTCTCCTCCCAGACCCTGCAGAACCTCACCGCGCTGGACGACGCGGTGGCGATGCCGATCCTGCGCCCGCTCATCGGCATGGACAAGACCGAGATCATGGCGGAGGCCCGCCGCATCGGCACCCTGGCCATCTCCGAGCTCCCCGACGAGGACTGCTGCACGCTCCTGGCCCCCCGCCGCGCCGAGACCCGCGCCAAGATCGCCGACCTGCGCCAGATCGAGAAGCGCCTGGACGCCGAGGAACTCGCCGTCCAGCTCGCCGCCTCCATCCAGGAGTACAAACTCGACGACCCACGCTGACCGCCGGGGTCGGCGCGGGACCGGTTCGCGCCTAGAGCGTGCTCACTCACCACTGCTTTCCGCCACGCGGTCGAGAACGATGTCCAGGAGGCCGGGGAAGCGGGATTCCAGTTCGGCGCGGCGCAGGGTGAGGTAGAGCTTGCGGCCCGCGCGGCGCTGGTGGATCACGCCGCTCTCGCGCAGGATTCGCCAGTGGCTGGTCATGCTCGACTTGGGCACGTCGGGCGAGATCTCGCCGCAGAACCTCTCTTCGCCGGAGGCCAGGGCCCGCGCGATGTCCAGCCGGATCGGGTGCCCCAGCGCGGCCAGCACATCGACCAGCTCGATCTTCTCGATGTCGGGATGGTGCAGTTCGGCCATGCGTCCACTGTACGGGATTTTCGTACAGTTTCGTCCTTTGGCTTGACATTCCTCATCTGACAGTACGAACATCTCGTACCGTCAATCGTACGTGATCCACGTACAGTCAAGCCATAAGGAGCGCCATGGCCATGTCGCCCGACGACGCCCTGCACGACACCGCGCTCGCGGCGTCGCTGGAAGGGAACTTCTCCAGCCGTCACGCCGAGGTGAACGGAGTGCGCCTGCACTACGTCGAGGGCGGGGCCGGTGAGCCGCTGCTCCTGCTCGGCGGATGGCCACAGACCTGGTGGCAGTGGAACAAGGTCATGCCCGCACTGGCCCGCCGCCACCGGGTGATCGCCGTGGACCTGCGCGGCATGGGAGGCTCCGGCAAGCCCGCCGGCGGCTACGACAAGAAGACCATGGCGGCCGACGTCCACGCGCTCGTCCGCCACCTGGGCCTGTCGGCGGTCAGCATCGCCGGACACGACATCGGCGCCATGGTCGCCTACGCCTTCGCGGCCAACCATCCCGAGGCGACCACGAAGATCGCGCTGTTGGACGTCCCCCACCCCGACAGGACGTGGTCCGTGTTCGGCCTGCTGCCCGAGCCCGACCAGCACCTCGACTCGGTCATCGAGGCCGGTGCCCGCTCCTACCTGTGGTGGTTCGCCTTCAACCAGGTCCGTGGCCTGCCCGAGCGCCTGCTGGAAGGCCGCAGCCGGCTGCTGGTCGACTGGCTGTTCGACCGTCAGGCCAAGGACCCGGCCTCCATCGACGAGCGATCCCGGCGGGTGTACGCCCACGCCTACTCCACCGCCGACGCCGTACGCGCGGGCAACGGCTGGTACCAGACCTTCACCCGCGACATCGACGACGAGCAGACCTACGGGCGGGTGAGCGCACCGGTCCTCGCCCTCGGCGGGGACGAGAGCAACTACGTCCACCTGCGCGAACTCATGCCGTCCAAGGGTACGGACGTCCAGGTGGCCGAGGTCGCCGACTGCGGCCACTACATCCCCGAGGAACAACCCCAGGCCGTCATCGACGCCCTGACCGCCTTCCTCGGCCGACCGCGCCATCCCCTTCCCGTGAGCCCTTGACGCGGTCGCGGTGACTCCGCCAAGGGCCCGCGGGCCGGGCTCGGATCCTTACCCTCCGGCCGCTCTCAGGCGACCGGTGTCAGGTCCGCGGTGGCGGGGAGGCGGTTCATCAGGGGAGCGAAGGTGTCGATCACCGTGGACAGTTCTTCCAGGTCCTCCCGGACCAGCGCCTGGGGGCCGTCGCAGAGGGCGCGCTCGGGGTGGGGGTGCACGTCGATGATCACGCCGTCGGCGCCGGCGGCGATGGCCGCGCGGCTGAGCGGCATCACCAGGTCGCGGCGCCCGCCGGAGTGGGAGGGGTCCACGATGACGGGCAGGTGGGACAGGCGCTGGGCCACGGGGACGGCCGAGACGTCCAGGGTGTTGCGGGTGGCGGTCTCGAACGTGCGGATGCCGCGCTCGCAGAGCACGATGTCGAGGTTGCCGCGCTGGGCGATGTACTCGGCGGCCATGAGCCACTCCTCGATGGTGGCGCTCATGCCCCGCTTGAGCATGACGGGCCTGCCCGCCGCGCCCACCGCCTGCAGCAGCCCGAAGTTCTGGGCGTTGCGGGTGCCGACCTGCAGCATGTCGGCGTAGGAGGCGACCAGCTCGACGTCGTGGGCGTCCACGACCTCGGTGACGATCGGCAGCCCGGTCTCGGCGCGCACGTCGGCGAGGATCCGCAGCCCGGCCTCGCCGAGCCCCTGGAAGGCGTACGGGGAGGTGCGCGGCTTGTAGGCGCCGCCGCGCAGCAGGCCCGCCCCGGCCGCCCGCGCCATCAGGGCCGCCTCCAGCGTCTGCTCGGGGGTCTCCACCGCGCACGGCCCGGCGATCAGCGTGAGCGTCCCGGGGCCGATCGGGACGCCGCCCACGCGCACGGTCGAGCGTTCGGGGTGGTTCTCCCTGCTCACGAGCTTGTAGGGCGTGCTGATGCGCACCACGTCGGCGACGCCGGGCATGCTCTTGAGGTTGAGCGTGGCGAAGCGGGTGACGTCCCCGACCAGCCCGATGATCGTGCGGCTGACGCCGCGGCTGACGAACGCCTCGCCGCCCGCCGCGGCGATCAGCGTGACGATGCCGTCGGCGTCCTGCCGGGTGGCGCCGGGACTCATGACGATGACCATGGTGGATGCCCTTTCTGGGTGATCCGCTCTTGTCGTGGACCGTGCTCTGTGCTGATCGCCTGGACCGCCGTGCCGCCGTTCATGGTCCCGGAAACGCGAAGGCCCCGGGTCCGACGGACCCGGGGCCTTCGATCACGTTTGCCTCAGCGCAGCGTCTGAGGGCGAACGGCCACCTCCCAGGGTCCGTCGCCATACCAAAACTCATACACGCTACGCATCGCCGGAAAGTCTAACGCATCCGCGCGGACGGATCGGCGGCCCGGCCCCGCACGGGGGCGGAGTCCGTCAAGTGGGGTGCCGATGACCCGCCGTCACCACCGCGATGGCAGGATTGCTGCGTGCCGGATCCAAGCGAGGAAGACCGACTGCCCCCCGGGCAGCACGTCCCACGCGGCCGCCCGGTCATCCACTACGGCCGGGTCCCGCAGTTCCGGCCGGAGCGCTGGAGTTTCCTGGTGTTCGGGGCCACCGCCTCGGGCGAGGAGGCCCGCTTCGGCTGGCCGGAGTTCTCCGCGCTGCCGCGCGTCACGGTCCTGGCCGACTTCCACTGCGTCACCAAGTTCTCGCTCATGGGGAACGAGTGGCGCGGCGTCTCGGCGGCCACCCTGATGCGCGCCGCGCCGCCCGCCGAGGGCGTACGCCACGTCATGATCTGGGGCGAGTACGGCTACAGCGCCAACATTCGCATGTCCGATTTCGCGCGCGATTCCACCCTCTTCGCCACGGAGTTGGACGAGAAGCCACTGAGCCCCGAGCGCGGCCACCCCGTGCGCGTCGTGGTGCCACACCTGTACGCGTGGAAGAGCGTGAAGTGGGTGCGCGCGGTCGAGTACATGATCGACGACCGTCGAGGGTTCTGGGAGGAGCGCGGATACCACAACGTGGGCGATCCCTGGCGCGAGCAGCGGTACTCCTACCAGGAGGACGCCGACGACGGTCCTTCGTGGTTCGGGCCCGATCACGTTACGTGACCCATTACGGTTTCCCGCATGCTCGACACCGGCTGGGCGCTGCTGTGCGCCCTCAGCGGGATGCTCGCCTACGTCCTCGGCCGCCGGGGCGCCGCCGCCCGCGGCGCCGCCCCGCGGGACGACGCGACCTTCGCGACGCTCCACGAGGCCGCCATGGCCGCCCCCTACCTGCGCGCCGGCCTCGCCCGTGACGCGGCGCGCAGGGCCGTGCGGCACCTGCGCGCGCTGGTCGGGTCCTCCGCGCTGGCCGTGACCTCCCTGGACCAGCTCCTGGCCTGGGACGGCGACACCGAGCCCCCGGCCGAGGAGCACACCCGCGACCTGCTCGGCCACGTCCACGGCGTCCTGGCGGGGGGCCGGCCCTACCTGCTCTCCGGCGACGAGCTGTTCTGCGAGACCGAGGACTGCGCCGTCCGCAGCGCCGTCGTCGTCCCCCTGACCGTCGACGGGCGGGTCATCGGCGCGCTCGCCGCCTACGACGCCGAGGTGGACGCCGCGCTCGTCCGCGCCGCCACCGAGGTCGGCCAGTGGGCGTCCGGGCAGCTCGAACTGGCCGAGCTCGACGCCACGCGCCGCCGCGCCCTGTCGGCGGAGACCCGCGCCCTGCGCGCCCAGATCTCGCCGCACTTCGTGTGCAACTCCCTGGCCACGATCGCCTCCTACACCCGCACCGAGCCCGACCACGCCCGCGAGCTGCTGCTGGACTTCGCCGAGTTCGCCCGCCACGCCCTGCGCCGCGCCGGCGACTTCACCACCCTGTCCGACGAGCTGACCTGCGTCGACCGCTACCTGTTGCTGGAGCGCGCCCGCTTCGGCGAGAACCTGCGGTTCGCCGTGGACGTCGTGCCGGAGGTCCTGCCCGTCCCCGTGCCGTTCCTGTGCCTCCAGCCCATCGTCGAGAACGCCATCACCCACGGCATCCGCCGCCGGGGCGGCACCGGCGAGGTCACCGTCGTCGTGCGCGACGCCGGGGGCGAGGTCCACATCACCGTCGAGGACGACGGCGCCGGCATGGACCCGTGCCGGGTGCGCGAGATGCTGCACGGCGGCCCGCCGAGCGGTGAGGGCGGCGGCATCGGGCTGGCCAACGTCGACGTGCGGCTGCGCCAGATCTACGGCCAGGACTACGGCCTCACCATCGACACCGCCCCCGGTGAGGGCACCACCGTCCGCATGCGCGTGCCGAAAATGCGGCCAAGCCATGACTAAACACAGCTGAACCGCTACGCCACGTGAAGATGGGTCTTGCCCGTGGACCGGTCGTGGCGGCACCGTGTGTGCCATGCTCCGTGTCTTGGCGGTCGACGACGAGGTGCACGCGCTCTCCGAGCTCGCCTACCTTCTCCGGCGGGACGATCGCGTCGAGGAGGTCCTGACGGCCTCCGACGGGGTCGCCGCGCTGCAGGACATGGTCGCGATGATCGGCGCGGGGGAGCGGCTGGACTGCGTCTTCCTCGACATCCGCATGCCCGGCCTCGACGGCCTCGACCTGGCGCGGCTCATCGGCGCGTTCCCGAGCCCGCCGCGCCTGGTGTTCGTCACCGCGCACGACGACCGCGCGGTGCAGGCCTTCGAGCTGGAGGCCGTGGACTACCTGCTCAAGCCGCTGCGCCCCGACCGCGTCGCCGAGGCCGTCCGGCGCGTGGAGTCCGCGACCTACGGCGCGCAGGCCGCCGAGGCGCCCATGGACGACGTGATCCCCGTGGAGCTGAGCGGGCGCACCAGCTTCGTCCCCCAGCACGCCGTGGCCTACGCCGAGGCGAGCGGCGACTACGTGCGCCTGCACACCGCCGAGGGCACGCACCTGGTGCGCATGTCCCTGGCGGCCCTGGAGCGCCGCTGGGCGGCCTCGGGGTTCATCCGGGTGCACCGCAGCACGCTCGTGTCGGCCCGGCACGTCACCGAGATGCGCTTCGACGACGGCCGGATGGTGCTGCGCGTCGGCGCCACCACCCTGCCGGTGAGCCGGCGGCACGCCCGGCGCGTCCGCGACCAGCTCGTGCGGCAGTTCCGCCCCGCCCCGCCGTCCCTTCCGCCCGCCGCCGGGCCGGAGGACGGGCCCGGCCGCCCCTGACGCCTCCGCCGTTGCCCGGACACGGGCGGCCCGGCTCGGAGCGCGAGGTCCCCGGCGCGCCGTTCGGCGACGTCGGCGCGCCGCTCGTCGCGCCCGGAGGATCCGCACGGCGCGGGCGGCGCGCCGCTCAGCGAGAGAGCGGCGAAGCGGGCCCCGGGCCGCCGATGACCCAGCGTAATGTCATCCGCGTCACCAGGCCACACTGCGTAACCGGAAGGCTCGCCCGCGGGGACGGGCGGACCCCGGATACGCGGACCCACGGCGCCCGCCTGTCTTCCGTACCCACGCGCGAATCAGGCGGCCGCCCACCGCCGCCGGGCCCTCACCGGGGGGTAGGGCCCGGCGGCCGCGGCGTGGCGGGGTGGTCGCCCTTCGGCGTCCAGGTCGACGCGGTGATCCGGCCCAAGGGGGGCGGCCGGATCGCCCAGGCGAACACCCCGCCACCTGCCGCGGCTCGGGGGCCGTCAGGCCGCAGCGGGGCTCAGGACAGGGACCGCGTCCGGGAGCAAGGCGCCGGGGAGACAGGGCGTCAGGCCAGCGCGGCGTCGCGCAGGCTCTTCAGCAGCAGGATGTCGGCGCGATGACCCTCGACCTTGCCGGGGGTCTCGATGCACAGCGGCACCCCGGCGGAGGCCGGGTGGCGCATCAGCTCGCCGAACGCCGCCGCGCCGATCTGCCCGGCGCCGATGTTCTCGTGCCGGTCGCGCCCGGACCCGCAGGGGTCCTTGGAGTCGTTGGCGTGCAGCAGCTTCAGCCGTCCCGGGGCGATGGCGTGCAGCGCGTCCATCATGAGCGCCACCCCGCCGGGCGCGGCCAGGTCGTGCCCGGCGGCGAAGGCGTGACAGGTGTCCAGGCACACGTTGGCGCGCGGGTGGAACTCCAGCGCCTCCAGGTACGGCCCGAGCTCCTGGACGGTGGCGCACAGCATGTTGGCCTGGCCCGCCATCGGCTCCAGCAGCAGGTCGGGACCGTCGTCGGGGATCTCCTCCAGCACCGGCAGCAGGTGCTCGCGCACCTGCCGCAGCGCCTCCTCGCGCGACCGGCTGACCGCCGACCCGGTGTGCACGACCACGCCGAGCGCGCCGGTCTCCACCCCGCGCCGCAGCGCGTGCCGGATCGACGTGAGCGACTTCTCCAGCACGTCGGCGCTGGGCGACCCCACGTTGACGAGGTAGGGCGTGTGGATGAACACCGGCAGAGGCGACTCGCGCAGCGCGGCGTCCTCCGCGGGCCTGCCCTCGGCGAGCGCCCAGCCGCGCGGGTTGGTCACGAAGACCTGGACGACCTCGGCCTCGATCTGGGCGGCGTACTTGAGGCCGCCCGTGGCGAGGCCGCCGGCCACCAGGACGTGGCCGCCGATCAGCGGGGCGGCAGGGGCCGGGGAAGAAGCGGAAGGTGTGGTCATGGTGGCCCACAGCTTAGGGGAGGCCCCCGGGTGATCCGCCCCCGACCAGCGGTTTCCCCCGGTATCGCCGCGCGCTCTTGGAGCATGACACGAAAAGTCCTGGCGGAGCGTTGGCCCGCTTGGGAGCTCCTGCGGCTGGACCGCGCCCGCCCCCGGCGATCTACTTGCTGCCATGCCCATGGTGACGCCCGGCCTCGCGGGCCTCAACGCGCTCAGCCCGCCGCGCGCCGAGCGCGAACTGCTGGCCTGCTGCGGCTCCCGCGCGTTCGCCCGCGCCGTCGCCGCCGGCCGGCCCTACGGCGACGAGGCCGCCCTGACCGCCGCCGCCGAGGCGGCCGTCCGCGCCCTGTCCTGGCCGGACGTCCTGGAGGCGCTGGCCGCGCACCCGCGCGTCGGCGAGCGGCCCGGCGGGCCGTCCCGGGAGGCGTCCTGGTCGCGTGAGGAGCAGTCGGGCGCCGCGGGGGCCGACCGGCGGGTGCTGGCCGGCCTCGCCGCGGGCAACGCCCGGTACGAGGAGCGGTTCGGCCACGTGTACCTGGTCTGCGCCACCGGGCTGACGGCCGCCGCGATGCTGGAACGGCTGGAGGCCCGGCTGGGCAACGACGCGGAGGCCGAGCGCGCCGTCGTCACCGAGGAGCTGGCCGCCATCACCCGGCTGCGCGTCGCCCGGCTGGCCGCGGGCCCGGCGGGGGAGGCGCGATGAGCCTGTCCACCCACGTGCTGGACGCGGGCACCGGCCGTCCCGCCTCGGGTGTGGTCGTCGGGCTCCACCGGGGCGAGCGCCTGATCGCCGAGGGGGTGACCGGCGAGGACGGGCGCCTGAACGACTGGCTGCCGGGCGGCGAGCCCGGCGCGGGCGTCCACCGCCTGGTGTTCCACACCGGCGCCTACTTCGCCGCCCGGGGCGTGCGCACCTTCTACCCGGAGGTCGTCGTCACCTTCACCGTCGAGGACCCCGGCGAGCACCACCACGTCCCCCTGCTGCTCAGCCCGTTCGCCTACTCCACCTACCGCGGGAGCTGACCATGGCCGTCGTCCTCGGACCCAACCGCTACGGCAAGGCCGAGACCCGCGTCGTGCGCGTCACCCGCGACGGCGAGGAGCACCGGCTCAAGGACTGCACGGTCGGCGTGTCGCTGTCCGGGGACATGCGCGACGTCCACCTCACCGGCGACAACTCGGCCGTCCTGCCGACCGACACCCAGAAGAACACCGTCTACGCCTTCGCCGGGAAACACGGGATCGGCGAGATCGAGGAGTTCGCCCGCCTGCTCGCCCGGCACTTCACCGGCGCGGGGCCGTCCGTCCACCACGCGCGGGTCGCGGTGGAGGAGCACCACTGGGAGCGCCGCGGCCCGCACTCCTTCGCCCGCGCCTCCGCCGAGACCCGCACGTGCGTCGTCCACCACGACCGGGACGGCTCCACCACCGTGGTCTCGGGGCTGGAGGGGCTGGTGCTGCTGAACACCACCGGGTCGGAGTTCCACGGCTTCGCCCGCGACGCCTACACCACGCTCGCCCCCACCCGCGACCGCGTGCTCGCCACCGCCGTCACCGCGCGCTGGCGGCACACGGCCCCGCCGGACACGCCCGGCTCGCCCGGGGCCTACGACTTCGGGGAGTCGCACGCGGCGGTGCGGCGCTGCCTGGCCGAGGCGTTCGCCGGCACCCACAGCCTGTCGCTGCAGCAGACCCTGTACGCCATGGGCTCCCGGGTGCTGGAGACCCGCCGCGAGATCTGCGAGATCCGCCTGTCCCTGCCCAACAAGCACCACTTCCTCGTGGACCTCACCCCGTTCGGCATGGACAACGACAACGAGGTGTACGTCGCCGCCGACCGCCCGTACGGGCTGATCGAGGGCACCGTGATCGACGACGCCGCGCCCGCGCCCGGCCCGGCGTGGGACTAGCGGCCCACGGGAACGACAAGGGGGAACGACATGGACTTCCTGCGGCCCGCCACCTGGGAGGAGGCCCTCGCCGCCAAGGCGGAGCGGCCCGGCGCCGTGCCCCTGCTGGGCGGCACCGACGTGATGGTGGAGATCAACCTCGACGCGCGCAGGCCCGCCGCGCTGCTCGACCTCACCGCCGTGCCCGGCCTGAACGCCTGGGAGCACGCGGCGGACGGACGGCTGCGCGTCGGCGCCGGCGTGACCTACGCGCGCCTCATCGCCGAGCTCGGCGACGTCCTGCCCGGCCTGGCGCAGGCGGCGCGGACGGTCGGCTCGCCGCAGATCCGCAACCGGGGCACCGTCGCCGGCAACCTCGGCGCCGCCTCCCCGGCCGGGGACTCCCACCCGCCGCTGCTGGCCGGGGACGCCGTCGTGGAGGCCGAGTCCGCGGCGCGCGGCACCCGCATGATCCCGGCCTGCGCGTTCTACCTCGGCGTCAAGCGCAGCGCCCTCGCCCCGGACGAGCTGATCCGCGCGTTCTGGGCGGCCCCGGCGAGCGGGCCGCAGTACTTCTCCAAGGTCGGCACCCGCAACGCCATGGTCATCGCGGTGTGCTCCTTCGCCATCGCCCTGCACCCGCGCGAGCGCCGCGTCGGCACCGGCGTCGGCTCGGCCGCCCCCACCCCGCGCCGCGCCCAGGAGGCCGAGCGGTTCCTCGCCGGCGAGCTGGACTGGACGGGCGGCGCCCCGCTCGACGCCCGCGTGGCGGCCCGGTTCGGCGAGCTGGCGGCGCGGGCCGCCGCGCCGATCGACGACGTGCGCGGCACCGCGGACTACCGCCGCCACGCGATCGCGGTCATGGCCCGCCGCACGCTCACCTGGGCCTACGACGACTACCGGAAGAAGGCGGCGGAATGCGCGTGAACCTCACCGTCAACGGCAGGCGCGAGGCGGTGGACGGCGTCTGGGAGGGCGAGAGCCTGCTGTACGTGCTGCGCGAGCGCGTCGGCCTGCCGGGCGCCAAGAACGCCTGCGAGCAGGGGGAGTGCGGCTCGTGCACCGTCTACCTCGACGGGATGCCCGTGTGCGCCTGCCTGGTCGCCGCCGGGCAGGCCGAGGGCCGTGAGGTCCGCACGATCGAGGGCCTGGCCGACGGCGACCGCCTGGACCCGGTGCAGCGGGCCTTCCTCGACCGCGGGGCCGTCCAGTGCGGGTTCTGCACACCCGGGCTGATCGTCCAGGCCCACGACCTGCTGTCCCGCGTCCCCGACCCCACCGACGCCGAGATCCGCGAGGCCCTGGCCGGCAACCTGTGCCGCTGCACCGGCTACGAGAAGATCATCGAGGCCGTGCGGCTGGCGGTCGCGCGCGGGGCGGGCCCGGCGTGACGGCCCCGGACCCGCGCCCGGCCACGGCGCGCTCCCGCGAACCGTCCGGCGCGGGCGAGACCGTCATCGAGAACGTCGCCGTCGCCCCCGTCGCCGGCCCGGACATCCGCCGCGGCCACCTGCGCGTCCGCGACGGCCGCGTTGTCGCCCTCGGGGAGGGGCCCGCTCCGGCCCTGCCGGGCGCGGCGCGCATCGACGGCGCGGGCTGCCTGGCCACCCCCGGCCTGGTGAACACCCACCACCACCTCTACCAGTGGGCCACCCAGGGCACGGCGCAGGACGCCCCGCTGTTCGGCTGGCTCACCGCGCTCTACCGGGTGTGGGCCGCGATGGACGCCGAGGTGGTGGGCGGCGCCGCCACCGCCGCGCTCGCCTGGCTCGCGCTGTCCGGCTGCACCACCACCACCGACCACCACTACGTCTTCCCCAAGGGCCGCGGCGACCTGTTCGCCGCCGAGGTCGAGGCGGCCCGGTCGGTCGGCCTGCGCTTCCACCCCTGCCGCGGCTCGATGGACCGCGGGGCCTCCCAGGGCGGGCTGCCGCCGGACGAGGTCGTCGAGAGCCTGGACGAGATCCTCGCCGCCACCGCCGACGCCGTGGACGCCTACCACGACCCCGCGCCCGGGTCGATGCTGCGGGTCGCCGTCGCGCCCTGCTCGCCGTTCTCGGTCAGCGCCGACCTCATGACCGAGTCCGCCGCGCTGGCCCGGGACAAGGGCGTGCGCCTGCACACCCACCTGTGCGAGACCGCGGAGGAGGAAGAGCACTGCCGCGAGCAGATGGGCTGCACGCCCGTCGACTACATGGAGAAGCTCGGCTGGCTCGGCCCCGACGTCTGGGTCGCGCACGCCGTCCACCTGCACGACCGCGACCTCGCCCGCTTCGCCGCCACCGGCACCGGCGTGGCGCACTGCCCGAGCTCCAACGGCAGGCTCGGCGCCGGGATCGCCCGGGTCGCCGAGATGCTGCGGGCCGGGGTCGCCGTCGGGCTCGGCGTGGACGGCGCGGCCTCCAGCGAGCTCACCCCGCTGGCCGGCGAGATGCGCCAGGCCCTGCTGTTCCAGCGCGCCCGGTACGGCCCCGCGGCGCTCACCGCGCGCCAGGCCCTGGAGGCGGCCACGCTGGGCGGCGCCCGCTGCCTGGGACGGGAGGACGAGATCGGCTCCCTGGAGCCGGGCAAGCTCGCCGACGTCGTCCTGTGGCGCGTGGACGGCTTCGCCGCCGCCCTGGACGACCCGCTGTGCGCGCTGGTCTTCGGCGGCCGTCCCGAGGTGGCCCTGGCGCTGGTCGGCGGCCGGACCGTGGTCCGGGACGGCGAGCTGCGCACGGTCCCGCAGGACGCCGCCGCCCGGCTGGGCGCCGACGCCCACCGCCGCCTCATCCGCCTGGCGGGCGGCGTCCTCCCGGCGGACCCGGGGGCGCCCGGATGACCGCGCCGGACGCGGGGGAGCGGTACGCGCTGGTCGTGCGGTCGCGGCGGGCGGTGCTGCCCGGCGGGGAGCGGCCCGCGGCGGTGGCGGTGCGCGACGGCAGGATCGCCGCGGTGCTGCCCTACGACCATCCGGCGGACGGCGCCGCGCGGGTGGACCTCGGCGCGGTGTGCCTGCTGCCCGGCCTGGTGGACACCCACGTGCACGTCAACGAGCCGGGCCGCACCGCGTGGGAGGGGTTCGCCACCGCGACCCGGGCGGCGGCGGCCGGGGGCGTGACGACGATCGTGGACATGCCGCTCAACTCGATCCCGCCGACGGTGGACGTCGGCGCGCTCGCCGTCAAGCGGGCCGCGGCGGCCGGGCGGTGCGCCGTGGACGTCGGCTTCTGGGGCGGCGCGGTCCCCGGCAACACCGCCGCGCTGCGCCCGCTGCACGAGGCGGGGGTGCGCGGGTTCAAGTGCTTCCTGTCGCCGTCCGGCGTGGAGGAGTTCCCGCCGCTCGGCCCCGCGGGCCTGGCCGAGGCGATGCGCGAGGTGGCGTCCTTCGACGGGCTGCTCGTCGTCCACGCCGAGGACCCCGGGCTGCTCACCGACCCCACCGGCCCGACATATCTGGAATTCCTGGCGTCGCGGCCGGGCGAGGCCGAACGCGCCGCCGTCGAACGGGTCATCGCGCTCGCCCGCCGGACCGGCGCGCGCGCCCACATCCTGCACGTCTCCTCCGCCGCCTGCCTGGCGCCCCTGGAGGCCGCCCGGCGCGACGGCCTGCGCGTCACCGCCGAGACCTGCCCCCACTACCTCACCCTCACCGCCGACCAGGTGCGCGGCCCGGAGTTCAAGTGCTGCCCGCCCCTCAGGGACCGCGGCAACCGCGACCGGCTCTGGGAGGGCCTCGCCGCGGGCACGCTGAGCTGCGTCGTCTCCGACCACTCGCCGTCCACCCCCGACCTGAAGGTCCCCGACTTCGCCGCCTCCTGGGGTGGTGTCTCCTCGCTGCAGGTCGCCCTGCCCGCCGTCTGGACCGAGGCCCGCGCCCGCGGCCACACCCTGGCCGACGTCGCCCGATGGATGTCCGAGGCCCCCGCCCGCCTGGCCGGGCTGCCGGGCAAGGGCGCCATCGCGCCCGGCCGGGACGCCGACCTGGTCGCCTTCGACGACACCGCCGCCTTCACCGTGGACGCCGCGCGCCTGCACCACCGCAACCCGATCACCCCCTACCACGGCCGCACGCTCACCGGCGCGGTCCTCACCACCTGGCTGCGCGGCCGGGAACTGACCCCCGCCACCCCACCGACGGGAATCCTGCTATGACCCCCGCACCCTCACCTTCCGCCGGCTCCCCGGGCCCGGAGAAGGCCTCCGCCGAGCACCGGGCCCCGCACGGCGCGGCGGACTCCACCGCCGCCGGGCTGCCCGACCTGGCCTCGCGGTCGTACGGAGGGTCGGTGGTGGCCGCCAGCGACGAGTCCTTCGCCGAGCGGCAGGCCCTCATCCTGCCCGGACGCCCGGGCTTCCGGCCCGGCACCTTCGGCGCGCGCGGGCAGGTGTACGACGGCTGGGAGACCCGGCGGCGGCGCGACGACGGCCACGACTGGGCCCTGGTGCGGCTCGGCATGCCCGGCGTCGTCCGCCACGTCGTCATCGACACGGCCTGGTTCACCGGCAACTATCCGCCGTACGCCTCCGTGGGCGCCTGCGCCGCCGAGGGACACCCCTCCCCGGACGAGCTGCTCGCCGCCGCCTGGACCGAGATCGTGCCGCGGGTCCGCCTGAGCGGCGACGCAGCGCACGGGTTCCCGGTCGCCGACCCCCGCAGGTACACCCATGTGCGGCTGAACATCTTCCCCGACGGCGGCGTCGCCCGCCTGCGCGTCCACGGCGAGGTGGTCCCCGACCCGGCCCTGCTCGCGGGCCTGACGATCGACCTCGCCGCCCTGGAGAACGGCGCCCTGGTGACCGGCTGCTCCGACGACTTCTACTCCTCGCCCGTCAACGTGATCGCCCCCGGGCTGCCCCGCCACCAGGCCGAAGGCTGGGAGACCGCCCGCCGCCGCGACGGCGGCAACGACTGGCTCACCGTGCGCCTGGCCGTGCCGGGGGTGATCCAGGTCGCCGAGCTGGACACCACCAACCTGGTCTACAACGCCCCCGCCGCCGCCTCGCTCAAGGGGGCCGACCTGCGGGGCCGGGCCACCGGGCTCCACGGCTCCGGCGCGCCCGGCGAGGACGAGTGGTTCGAGCTGCTGCCGCTGACGCGCCTCCAGCCCGACACCCGCCACCGGTTCCGCCTCGCCGCCGCCCGCGCCGCCACCCACGTCCGCCTCGACATCCACCCCGACGGCGGCCTGGCCCGGCTCCGTCTCCACGGCGCCCCGGTCACCTGACACGGCGCGGGGCAGGGCCCGGTCAGTGCCAGATGGTGATGCGGGTGCCGGCCGGGGCCTGGCCCAAGGGGTTCTCCGCCACCACGGCGCCGGACCCGGCGATCTTCCGGACGTGCACCTTGAAACCCGCGGTGCGCAGCTCGCGGCTGGCGTCCCCGACGCGCTTGAAGCGGACGTCGGGGATGGGGATGAGGGCCTGGCCCGGCTGGACGTTCTGCGGGTCCTGCGGGTTCTCCCACGGCCAGTGGAAGCCGGTGTCGGGGCCCTTGGAGCAGGTGAGCTGGACGGCCTGCCCGGCGGTGATCTCGGCGCGGGCGGCCGGGCTCTGCGCGATGACCGTGCCGGGCTGGGCGTCGTCGGTCTGCTGGACGACCGTGGGGGTGAACCCCTTCCCGCGCAGGAACGCCTCGGCCTGGTCGCACTGCATCTCGCTGACGTCCGGCATGAGCTGGCCCGCGCTCAGCACGATCTGGACGGTGCCGCCCTCCTTGACCCGCGTGCCGACCTGCGGGCTGGTGCGCAGCACCAGGCCGCGCTGCACGGTGTCGCTCGGCACCCTGCTCACGGCGCCCGCGGTCAGCCCGGCCTCGGAGATCTTGCTGCGCGCGTCCGCCTCGGACAGGTTCACGACGTTCGGCACCGCGATCTTGAGGGGCCCCGCCGAGGGGATCAGGGTGATGACCGAGCCCCGGACGACCTCGCGGCCGGACTCGGGGTCGGTGCGCAGCACCTTGTCCTCGCCGAGCTCCTTGTCGTTCTCGGGCTTGCCGATCTTGACGGCGAAGCCCTGTTTCTCGGCCTCGGCCTTGGCCACGCTGATGTTGATGCTCAGCAGGTCGGGGACGGTGGTGTAGCGGCCCTCGGAGAACCACCAGCCGGTGCCGGCGATGGCGGCGACCATGACGGTGGCCAGCCCGACGATGAACCAGATCGGGCGCACGCGCCGGCGGGCGCCGTGGCCCTCGAAGGGCGCGGCGGGCGCGGCCGCCGCCCCGGGCGAGGTGAGCATCTCGGTGCGGGACTGGACGAGCGTGGGGTTGGCGGGCGGCACCGGGGCGGCCGGGGCGGTGGTGTTCGGGGGGGCCGGCTTCGGGCCGGCGTCGCGCGGCAGCGTGCGGTGCGTCTCGACGGCCGCCACGAGCAGCGCGGTGGCGTCGGCGGGGCGGCGGGCGGGGTCGCGGTCGGTGGCGGACAGCACGAGCCTGTCGAGCTGGACCGGGCCGCCGGGCACCACGGAGGACGGCGCCGGCACGCGGTCGTGCACGTGGCGGTAGGCCACCGACATCGGGGTCTCGCCGTCGTACGGCTGCCGCCCGGTGATCAGCTCGAACAGCATGACCCCGGCGGCGTAGACGTCGCTGCGCGCGTCGGCGACCCCGGAGGTGACCTGCTCGGGCGACATGTACGCGATCGTCCCGATCATGACGCCGGTGCGGGTCTGCCGCCCGGCCTCGATGGCGCGGGCGAGCCCGAAGTCCACGACCTTGACCCGGCCGTCATCGCTCAGCAGCACGTTCTCGGGCTTGACGTCCCGGTGGACCATGCCCGCCTGGTGCGCGGCCCCGAGCGCGGCGAGCACCGGGATCATGATCTCCAGCGCCTCGCGGGCGGGCAGCCGGCCGCGCTCGCGCAGCACGTCGCGCAGGGTGCGCCCTGGGACGTACTCCATGGAGAGGTAGACGTGGCCGCCGTCGGTGCCCTGGTCGAAGACGTGCACGATGTTGGGGTGCGACAGGCTGGCCACGGACTTGGCCTCACCGATGAAACGGCGCACGAAATCGGGGTCCTCGGCCAGCGAGCGGTGCATGACCTTCAGCGCCACCGTGCGGTCGAGCCGGATGTCCATGGCCAGGTAGACGGCGGCCATACCACCGCGGGCGATGCGCGACTCAACGCGGTAGCGCCCGTCCAGCAGCCGCCCTACGAGGGGGTCCGCAACCGTCGTGTCCACGGGAGTGAGTTTACGGGCGGTTTGCCAGGACGAGGGCAAGCACATCCCAAACCGATGCCGACATGTTCTCCCGTCAGGAAGGGGTCATCCGAGCGCGTCCCGCGTGACCGCGGGCGAGGACGCCTCAGCGTACCGCCGTCGCGGGATCCTGCCCGCCAGGCGCGCCATGCGGCCCGCCGAGACGGCGTGCCGCATCGCCGCGGCCATGACCGCGGGCCTGCGCGCCCGGGTGACCGCGCTGGCCAGCAGCACCGCGTCGCAGCCGAGCTCCATCGCCTGCGCGGCGTCGCTGGCCGTGCCGAGGCCGGCGTCCAGGACGACCGGGACGCCCGCCGCCTCGACGATCAGCTCGATGTTGTGCGGGTTGCGGATGCCGAGACCCGAGCCGATGGGGGAGCCGAGCGGCATGACGGCGGCGCAGCCCGCCTGTTCGAGCCGCCGGGCGAGCGCGGGGTCGTCGCCGATGTACGGCAGCACGACGAAGCCGTCGGCCACCAGGCGCTCGGCGGCGTCGAAGGTCTCGATCGGGTCGGGCAGCAGGGTGCGCTCATCGCTGATGACCTCCAGCTTGACCCAGGAGGTGCCGAGGGCCTCGCGGGCCAGGCGCGCGGTCAGCACGGCCTCGCCGGCGGTGTAGCAGCCCGCCGTGTTGGGGAGCACCTTCACGCCCCGGGCGCGCAGCACGTCCAGCACCGAGCCGGCGGCGGCGGGGTCGAGCCGGCGCATGGCGACGGTGGTCATCTCGGTGCCGGAGGCCGCCAGCGCCTCGTCCAGCACCTCCAGCGAGGGGGCGCCGCCGGTCCCCATGATGAGGCGGGAGGAGAACTTCTCGCCGCCGAGCTCCAGCACGTCGCCGGCGAGGGCGTCGGCGCCCGTCGTGGTGCCCGCCGCGGGCGTCGCCTCAGCCACCCTGCACCGCCGTGAGGACCTCGACCCGGTCGTTCTCGCCGAGCGCGGTGGACGGCCAGGCGCCGCGCCGCACCACCTCGTCGTTCACCGCCACCGCGACCCCGGACTCGGCCGAGGTGAGCGCCTTCACGGCCTGGGCGACGGTGGCTCCGTCGGGCAGCTCGCAGGGCTTGCCGTTGATCGTCACGTTCATGGTCGTTCACGGGGGCCGGGGGCGCCCCGATCCTCCTTTTCGTCGAAGGTGGGCCGCGTCATCGATGGTGGGCGGCGAAGGCGGCGCGCGCCGTGCCGCCGCCGAAGCGCAGCGGCGAGCAGACCTCCGCCTCCCGCGCGTAGGGGCCGGGGCCGCCGTCCAGCTCGGCCATGAGCATCGCGGCGGTCAGCGGGGCCAGCAGGACGCCGCCGCGGTGGTGGCCGGTGGCGAGCAGCAGGCCCTCCATCGCCGCGGGCCCGAGCACGGGCAGGTTGTCCGGAGTGCCGGGGCGCAGGCCCGCGCACACGTCGGCGACCTCCAGCTCGGTCACGCCGGGGACCAGCTCGCGCGCGTCGCGCAGCAGCTCCCACAGGCCGCCGGCCGTCACGCGGGTGTCGAAGCCCATCTCCTCCTGGGTGGCGCCGAGCACGATCTCGCCGTCGCCGCGCGGCACCAGGTAGGCGCTGGACCCGTGGACCACGCCGCGCACGCAGTGCCCCAGGAACCCCGGGGCGCCGTGCAGGCGCATGATCTGCCCCTTCACCGGGCGCACGGGCGGCAGGACGCCGGGCGGCACCCCGTCGAGCGAGCCCGACCACGCCCCGGCGGCCAGCACCACGCGGTCGGCGGCGATCACCCGTCCCCCGCCGAGGCGCACCCCGCGCGCGGCGCCCCCCTCGACGGCCAGGCCCGCGACGTGCTCGGCGACCACGGTCGCGCCGCGGCGCGCCAGCGCGGCGAGCAGGGCGGCGGTGACCCGGCGCGGGTCCACCCACGCGTCGCCGGGGGCCAGCAGGCCGCCGCGCACGGCCGGGGCGAGCATCGGCTCCACCCGGCGGCACTCGCGCCCGGTCAGGCGCTCCACGCGCAGCCCGAGCCCCCCCATGAACCCGGCCATCTCGTCCAGGGCGGCCAGGTCGTCGGCGCCGAACGCGACGTCCAGGGTGCCCTCGGCGCGGTGGTCGACGTCCACGCCGGACTCGCGGGCCAGCTCGGCGGCGAAGGACGGCCACAGCTCCAGGGAGGCGAGGCCGAGCCGCAGCAGAGGCTCCTCGGTGTAGGAGACCTCGCTGACCGGGGCGAGCATGCCCGCGGCGGCGTGCGTGGCGCCCGAGCCGGGGGAGGGGTCGGCGAGGGTGACCGCGTGCCCGGCCTGCGCGGCGCGCCAGGCCACCGACAGGCCCGCCACGCCGCCGCCGACGACGACCACGTCCATGTTCGCTCCCTTCGCCGGCATGATCCGGATCAGGTCTTTGCGGTCGAGGGCCGCCAGCCCTCCTCTCAGCCCGGTCTCGCCGGACTCCCGCGCGTCTGACGCCCCAAGCCTATTCCTGCCGGGGTACGCCGTGCGCACCGGCTTGAGGGTTCTCATCACTTACCGTGTGGAGTAGTGAGCTGATTCGTTACCAAATCGCCGTTGGCGAGTGACCCGGCTGGCCGCTTACTGTCGGGTTGTGAATCATGTCGTGGTAGTGGGCGCCGGGCTGGCCGGCGTGCGGAGTGTCGAAGCGCTGCGGGCGCGCGGGTACCACGGGCGCGTCACACTGGTGGGCGACGAGGGTCACCGCCCCTACGATCGCCCGCCGTTGTCCAAGGCCGTGCTCGCCGGGGGCCTGGACTCGACCGTCGTGGACTCCGATCTCGGGGCCCTGGACATCGACCTGCGCACCAGCGTGGCCGCCAAGGGCCTGCGCCCCGGCGTCGTGGAGACGACCGAGGGCGAGCTGGAGTTCGACGGGCTGGTCATCGCCACCGGCGCCGCCCCGATACGGCTGAGGGGGGACGGGCCCCAGCACACCCTGCGCACGATCGACGACGCGCTGGACCTGCGCGCCCGCCTGCTCCCCGGCGCCCGGGTCGTGGTCGTCGGGGCGGGTTGGATCGGCGCCGAGGTCGCCACCGCCGCGCGCCGCGCCGGCTGCGAGGTGACCGTCGTCGAGGCCGCCGCCTCGCCGCTCGCCGTGGCCCTCGGCACCGAGGTCGGCGGCCACACCGCGGCCTGGTACGCCGAGGCGGGCATCGCCCTCAGGCTCGGCGTGATGGTGGGCTCGGTGGACCCCGGCGGGCTCACGCTGGTGGACGGCACGTGGATCCCGGCGGACCTGGTCGTGACCGGCGTCGGCGTGCGCCCGGCCGTCGGGTGGCTGGCCGGGTCGGGCGTCGCCCTGGACAACGGCGTCGTCGTCGACGAGCACCTGCGCACCTCCCTGGACGGCGTCGTCGCGGCCGGCGACTGCGCCAACTGGTGGTCGCGCCGCTTCGGCCGCCGCCTGCGGGTCGAGCACTGGGACACCGCGCTGCACTCCCCGGAGACCGCCGTCGCCACCCTGCTCGGCCAGAGCGCCGTCTACGACCCCGTGCCGTATTTCTGGTCCGAACAATTCGGTCACATGCTCCAGTACGCCGGCCACCACGCCGGGGCCCGGCTGGTCATGCGCGGCGACCCTTCGTCGGCGCCGAAATGGGCGGCCCTCTGGCTGACCGAGGACGACCGCCTGTCCGCCATCTTCACCGTCGATCTGCCGCGTGACCTGGTGCAGGGCCGCCGGATCGTCGAGGGGGGGCAAAGGCTCGATGTGAATCGGGCGAAAGACCCATCGATACCCTTGCGCGACTGCTTGTGACCCCTGTGGGGGTGTTTCAGACCTGCCGTGACGTGGTAATTGTGGACTCGTGACGCTTTCTGTTGCACAGATCGACCGGGAAACCGACCAGCTCGTAGGGGAATGGCTCCCCCTCTCGGAGGTTGGCGTCCGGCTGGGGCTCAGCTCCGGGCGCGCCAAGCAGCTCCTGAAGGACAAGAAGCTCATCGGGGTCCGCAGGGGCGGCCCGGAGCCCGAGGTGCCGGCGGTCTTCGTCGCCGGGGACGACGTGCTGAAGGGTCTCCCCGGCACCCTCACCGTCCTCGCCGACGCGGGCTACGACGACGTCGAGTCCCTGCGCTGGCTCTTCACGCCCGACGACTCCCTGCCGGGGGCGCCGGTCGAGGCGATCGTCGCGGGCCGGCACACCGAGGTGAAGCGGCGTGCCCAAGCGCTCGCTTTCTGACGCGCGGCTCTACCTCTGCACCGACGGCCGCCGGCGCCAGGGCGATCTGGAGGACTTCCTGGACGCCGTGCTCGCCGGCGGGGTGGACATCGTCCAGCTCCGCGAGAAGGGCCTGGAGGCCCGCGAGGAGATCGCGCTGCTGGAGGTCTTCCGCGACGCCTGCGACCGGCACGGGGCCCTGCTGGCGGTCAACGACCGCGCCGACATCGCCTACGCCGCCCGCCCCGACGTGCTCCACCTCGGGCAGGACGACCTGCCCGTGCCCGTGGCGCGCGCCATCCTCGGGCCGGACGTCCTCATCGGGCGGTCCACGCACAGCGACGCCGAGGCGTCGGCGGCGGCCGTCGAGCCGGGCGTCGACTACTTCTGCTGCGGGCCGATCTGGCCCACGCCGACCAAGCCCGGGCGTCCCGCGCCCGGGCCCGGCCTGCTGAAGCACGCGGCCTCGCTGGACACGGCACGGCCCTGGTTCGGCATCGGCGGCATCGGCCTGGACACGCTGGACGAGGTGCTCTCCTCCGGCGTGTCACGGGTCGTGGTCGTGCGGGCGATCACCGAGGCCGGCGATCCCGGCGCGGCGGCGGCGGAGTTCGCGCGGCGGCTGCGGGCGTCCTGACGCCCGGGGCCCTACGGCTCGGCCCCGGTGCGCGGTCGCGGCTCAGCTCCGGCGTGCCGTCGCGGCGACGGCCAGTTCCTCCAGGGCCCGGCGCGCCTCGGGCGTGATCGGCGCGCGCTCCAGCGAGCTCAGGGCGTCGTCGAGATACCGTTTGATCATCTCCTCCCCGGCCGTGAGCGCGCCGGTGTCCTCGATGATCCCGCGCAGCCGCGCGATCCCCTGCGCGTCCAGGGCGGGGTCGCCGAGCAGGCGCCGCACGTCGGCCGCCTGGCCCTCGGAGGCCGCCGACAGGGTGCGCGCGATCAGCATGGTGCGCTTGCCCTCGCGCAGGTCGTCGCCCGCGGGCTTGCCGGTCTCGGCCGGGTCACCGAAGACGCCGAGGATGTCGTCGCGCAGCTGGAAGGCGATGCCGACCTTGTGCCCGTACTGCACGCACAGCCGGTCGATCCAGGGCTCCTGCCGGCCGGCGGCGAGCACCAGGCCGAGCCGCAGGGGCTGCTCGACGGAGTACTTGCCGCTCTTGTGCAGCGCCACGCGCAGGGCGCTGTCGAAGGTGCTCTCGCCGTGCGCCTGTTCGAGGAGGTCCAGGTACTGGCCGCACATCAGCTCGGTCCGCATGAGGTCGTGTATCGGCTCGGCGGCGGCCAGCGCCTCGGCGGGCAGGCCGCTGGTGCGCCACATCTCGCTCGACCAGACGAGCAGCAGGCTGCCCAGCAGGACGGCCGCCCCCTCGCCGAACCTGGCAGGGGAGCCGCGCCATCCGGCCTCCTCGTGCATCGCCTGGAACCGCCTGTGCGCGGAGGGCCTGCCTCTGCGCATGTCGCTCGAATCCATCACGTCGTCATGGATCAAGGCGCTGGCCTGCAACAACTCCAGCGACGCGGCGGCGGCGCAGATCTCCGGGCCGTCCTCTCCGCCCGCCCCGCGCCACCCCCAGTAACAGAACGCGGGACGCAGCCGCTTGCCGCCGGCCAGGAAGTCCTCCGCCGCGGTCAGCAGGGGGGCGAGGTCGGGCGCGCCGACCAGGGGCCGCTGCCGCTCCACGAACGCCCGCAGCCTGCGGTCCACCTCGGTGCGAAAGGAGTCCCACTGGAAGGAAGTGGTCATGCTCCGAGATTAGTGGTCGCTTGCTGACGTACTGATTACCCGCCCCTCGCTTGCGCACCGGAACCGCACGTTCGCACGGGGTCCACGCCGGAACGGACCTGTAGCCTTGGACCCATGTCTCTGGGTCGTCCTTCCGTCCGCCCTGACCGCGTGCCCACCGTCAGAGATCTGCTCGCCGCCGGTGGCCGGTCGTTCTCTTTCGAGTTCATGCCCCCCAAGACCGACGAGGGGGAGCGGCAGCTCTGGCGCGCGATCCGCGAGCTGGAGGCCCTGCGCCCGACCTTCGTGTCCGTCACCTACGGCGCGGGCGGGTCGAGCCGGGACCGCACGGTCGACGCCGTCGAGCGCATCGCGCACGAGACCACGCTCACGCCCGTCGCCCACTTCACCGCCGTCAACCACTCGGTGCGCGAACTGCGCCACCTGATCGGCAGGTTCGCCGGTGCGGGCGTGCGCAACATCCTCGCCGTCCGCGGCGACCCGCCCGGCACCGACCCGCTGGCCGAGTGGACCAAGCACCCCGACGGCGTCGAGTACGCCGAGGACCTGGTGCGCCTGATCCGCCAGGCCGGGGACTTCTGCGTCGGCGTGGCCGCCTTCCCCTACCGCCACCCGAGGTCGCCGTCGATCGAGGCCGACACCGAGTACTTCGTGCGCAAGTGCCGGGCCGGGGCCGACTACGCGATCACCCAGATGTTCTTCCGCGCCGAGGACTACCTGCGGCTGCGCGACCGCGTCGCCGCCCGCGGCTGCGACACGCCGATCATCCCGGGCATCATGCCCGTCACCCAGATGAGCACCATCGCCAGGTCGGAGAAGCTCTCCGGCGCGCCGTTCCCGCCCGAGGTCGCCGCGCGCTTCGAGCGCGTCGCCGACGACCCCGCCGAGGTGCGCCGGGTCGGCATCGAGCACGCCGCCGAGCTGTGCCAGACCCTGCTCGACGAGGGCGCGCCCGGCATCCACTTCATCACCTTCAACAAGTCCAGCGCGACCCGCGAGGTCTTCCAGGCGCTGTCCCCCGAGCCCGCCGTCGCGAAGGCCGGCTAACCCCGGCCGGGGCGCGCGGCGGGCCGGCCCGCCGCGCGCAGCGGCAGCGTGCTGCCCACGATCGCGTAGTGCTCGTAGCCGCCGGGGAAGACGAACATCTGCATCAGGTCGACGAAGCCGAGCGTCCGGTACAGGTGGCGCGCCGCCGTCGGCCGGTCGTGGGTGGACAGCACGGCGGTGCGCTCGCGCCGGCCCTCGCACAGGCCGCGCACGAGCCGCCGCCCGACGCCCTTGCCCTGGTAGTCCGGGTGCACGTGGATCTCCGCGATCTCCAGGGCGTCCTCGAACCACGCGGCCGCGGTGGCGGCGCCCTCGCGGTCCTCAAGGCCCCGGCGCACGACGTCGTGCCACCACTGCCCGGGCGCGCCGTGGAAGCCGTACCCGAAGCCCACCACCGTGCCCTCGGAGGTCTCGGCGAACAGGCAGGTGAAGTCGGGGAAGGTTGCGTGGTTGCGCATGATGCCCTGCCGGCCCGCCAGCTGCTCGGGCGGAGGCCGCATCGCCGCCGTGTAGGTCTGGAGCACCGTGTCCAGCTCGGCGGTGAACTCCGCGGCACCGGCGCGTCGCAGTTCGATCACTCGTCGCACACTAGCAGCACCATGCCGAGGCACGGCCGAACCCGATCAGAGCGATCTTCACGGCGCTAACCCGGCGTACCGGACGGGCCGCCTACTCGACGTCGGCGGGAGTGCCGCCCGTGATCCGCACGAGCTCCTCGAACGTGGTCGGGAAGACCGTGTGCGCGTGACCGGCGGCGGCCCACACCACCGGGTGCTTGGCGAGCCAGGTGTCCACCAGCGTGCGGATCGGCGCCGGGTGCCCGACCGGGGCGACGCCGCCGATGGTCTGCCCGGTCGCCGCCTTCACGAACTCCGGGGTGGCCCTCTTGACCTTGGAGACGCCCACCAGATGGGCGATCAGGCCCGTGTCCACCCGGTGCGCCCCGCTGGTCAGCACCAGCAGAGGCTCGCCGCCGGCGTCGAAGATCAGGCTGTTGGCGATGGCCCCGACCTCACAGCCGAGCTGGGCGGCGGCGGTCACGGCGGTGGGCGCGGCGTCCTCCAGCACGACCACCTCGCCGGCCGCGCCGGCCTCCCGCAGGGCGGCGGTCACCTTCTGAACGCTCGGATGCAACTTTTCTGGCACCGGACCACTCTAAGCATGTTGACCCGCCTGAGCCATTGATTACATCTCCGTGACTCACGGTGGGGACGCTTGATCCTTGCGCTAATGTCCGTGATCCGTACATGGCGTTACCGAAGGGGAGTTTTGACATGGGGGTTGGTAGGCGGCTCGCCGCCGCGGCGGTGCTGACCGCGGGAGCCGTGCTCGTCTCGGGGCTCGTCTCGGGGCTCGGGACGGGAGTCCACTACGCGGCGCCGGCAGGGGGAGCCGGCGCCCGGGGTACGACGGTCGCGATCCACGCGACGCCGGTCGGCCGCGAGGTCGCGATCGCGCCGTTCACGGCGCCGAACGTCCGGTTGAGGATCGGCGCCAAGGGCGCCGCCGTCAAGCAGTTGCAGACCCGGCTGCGGGAACTCGGGTACGCGCCCGGCAAGCTCGACGCGCAGTACGGAGGCGCCACGCAGTCCGCCGTCTGGGCGTTCCAGAAGGTCCAGGGCATCACGCCCACGAGCACGATCACCTCGCGCACCTGGCGGGCGCTGGAGGATCCCAAGGCGCCGCGGGTGCTCGTGCCGCGGGGCAAGCCCGACCGGGTCGAGGTCGACCTCACCCGGCAGATCGCCGTCCTGTACCGGGCCGGGCAGGTGAGGCTGATCACCCACGTCTCCTCCGGCAGCGGCATCCCCTACTGCGAGACGGCGACCTGGCAGGGCAAGACGCAGAAGTTCTGCGGGGACGCCAGGACCCCGACCGGCGACTACAAGACCACGTGGCGGCGCTCGGGCTGGCACAAGTCCTACCTCGGGCAGCTCTACAACCCGATCTTCTTCAACGGCGGCATCGCGCTGCACGGCGCGCTGTCGGTGCCGCTCTATCCCGCCTCCCACGGCTGCGTGCGCCTGCCGATGCACGTCGCGCAGGCTCTGCCGGCGATGCTCGGCACCGGGGTGCCCGTCCACGTGAGGGGCAAGTTCCGGCGCTGATCGAACGGCTCCGTTCGAAGGCCGCGCGCGTCTCGACGCCGCGGCCTTCGTCGTGTCCGGCCCCCGAACCGGCCCCCGAACCGGCGCCGCCCGGCCCCCGGTCTCCGGCCGTCACCCGGCGCCACGTGCGGCTTCACGTCAGGGACCCGCGCTCGGGCGCAGGTTGACGCCATGATCGAACCTTTGTTCGTGAGATGCTTGACATCGCCCATCATCGAATTTATGTTCGACACAGTGGGGGCGGGACTCGCGGCCTGCCCTCACCCTCCGGCGGGCCGCCGTCCATGGCGGCGGCCCCGCCGGCGAGACGCGCGACGGCCGGACGGGGAGAGGGGAAGCTCCTCGTCCGGCCCCAGGCGGCGAGCCGGGTCGAGGAAGCGAGGGACGAGCCTGCCACGTGACCACTACCAGCGGGCCATCGGAATTGTCGGTGGCATCTGCGACGGTGTTATCACCGGCGGTCACCGCCGAGGCCATGACCCAAGGAGGGTTGGCATGACTCGACAGTCCGGAGAAGGTCCCCGGGTCTCCCAGACGGTGCGCGCGCATCTCGCCGACGCGCACGCGTGCCTGGCCGACGCCGCGGCGTCCCGCACCCCCGCCGAGCGGTACGTCTCCGCCCACCTCGCGGCGTTGCGCGCGGCGGCCGCGATCCTCGCGGCCCTCCCGCGGCCCATGGACGGGCGAAGACGCCGGCTGCGCAGCGCGTGGGAGTTGTTACCCGAGGCCGAGCCCAAGCTGGCGCAGTGGGCGGCCTACTTCGCCGAGACGGCGCGCAAGCGGGCCATGGCCGAGGCCGGCATGGTGCGCGTGGTGACGGCCCCGGAGTCCGACGAGCTGCTGGCCGAGGCCCACACCTTCGTGGCCGTCGTCGAGGACATCCTCGGCGTCCCCGGCCAGGCCACCATCCCGGTGAACGCCCCGATCGCCGGCTGACCCACCCTCTGAGCCCCCGCCCGGCCACGGCAGCCGGCGCGTCATCGGCTCACACCCGCCCGCCCCCGGGCCGCCGATCCCACCGCTCGCCCGCAGCGGGCGAACAGCCGCCCGAAACGCGATCCGCCGGCATCTCACCAGGCCGACGCGCGACCTACCGGCGCCTCATCCGGCCGACACGGGACCACCAGCGCTTCGCTCGGCCGACGCGCGACCCGCCGGCGTCTCATCCGGCCGATACGGGACCTACCAGCGTTCGCTCGGCCGATGCGCGACCTGTCGGCCTCGTCCCAGCCGTCCCCGAGTTCGCGTCTCACAGTGGTGCGCCGTGGTGGTGGGCGTGCGGGAGTCGTGTGCGGGAGGGATCGCCCCGTGATCCTCGCCGCACACGACCGTGCGCGTCTTGCGAGGGACGTGACCGGAACGCCCAGGGCGTGTCCGGACGGCCCCGCCCAGGATGGCGACCGGATCGGTCCTGCTCACATCGCCGATCGATCGGTCCTGGTCATGCCGGTGACCGGACGGCCGCATGCGAGACGACGGCCGGACGGTCGTGGGGAACGACGGTCGTCAGAACGCGTCGACCGCGCGGCGCGCCTCCGCGTCCAGCACGCCCCAGGTGATGAGCTCTTCGGTCAGCTCGTTCGGCGACTTGTCGTAGATGACCGCGAGCGAGCGCAGATCTTCCTGACGGATCGACAGCACCTTGCCGTTGTAGTCGCCACGCTGGCTCTGGATGGTGGCCGCGTAACGGGCGAGGGCCCCGGCCTTCTCCTTGGGCAGCTGGGCGAGGCGCTCCAGGTCGATCACCAGCTTGGGCGTAGGGCCAAGAGGGGCCGGAGCGGAGCCTCCGGGCAGCAGCTCGGAGACCGGCACACCGTAGAAGTCGGCGAGCTCGGCGAGCTTCTGCACGGTCACGGCACGGTCGCCGCGCTCGTAAGAGCCGACGACGACGGCTTTCCACCTGCCGCGCGACTTCTCTTCGACCCCGTGCAGTGATAGCCCCTGCTGGGTGCGGATGGCGCGGAGTCGCGCGCCCAGCGACTTGGCGTAGTCAGACGGCATTGTTAGGCCCCCGGCTTTCTATGAACGTTCTCACTTATTGTGCGCCTCGCGACGGTTGTGGCGGCGCTCGGGTCTGGGACCCGGGGCAGGCACCATCGGTGACCGGAGCGTCGCGGTTTACCCGAATACGTCGCGAGGTGTGGTTACGGACAGTGACGGTAAAGGTGTGGGCGTGATTGGTCAAGCTGATTGGAAAAATGATGCCGAATCCTGTCCGGTCGGGTGCTGATCTGCGCGGCCGCGAACGTCGCTCCGGTCCCTTCCGTCTCCGTCTCCCGCCCGTTCACGGAACGTCCGCATACGCCCCGCGTCCCGTCCGATAAGGCACCCCCGCGCGCCGGGGCGAAACCCCGGCGCGCCCACGCGGCGGGAGCGGCGACCGTTCCCCCGCAGGTCAGCGGAAGGGTATCCGCCCAGGTTGGGTGGGGCGAACCGGTTCGGGGCGTTCTCGGGCGGGCTGCTAACGTGAGTGCACCAGTTCCTTTAACCCCGTCCTGTGAGGCGGGAAAGGCGGTGACCTCCATGAACGGCGCCCGAAATCAGGCGCACGACGACGCTCACGCCGGAGTCCGCGACCACGACGCCGGTCACGACGGCGGCAGGGAAAACGACGCGCGGGCACAGGCCCCGGCGCGCGACGAGACCTCCCCGCGCGACGGCGAGCGCGCGGTCCTGGAGGCCCCGGACATCAACCGGGCCCTCACCCGCATCGCCCACGAGATCCTCGAACGCGCCAGGGGCCCGGAGAACCTTCTCCTGCTCGGCATCCCCACCCGCGGCACGTTCCTCGCGCGCCGGCTCGCCGACCGCATCGAGCAGGTCGAGGGCCGCCCGGTGGCCTTCGGCTCCCTCGACGTCACCATGTACCGCGACGACCTGCGGCTCAGGCCCGCGCGGGCGCTCGGCCGCACCGACCTCCCCAAAGAGGGGGTCGACGGCCGCATCGTGGTCCTGGTCGATGACGTCCTCTTCTCCGGCCGCACCGTGCGCGCGGCGCTCGACGCGCTGAACGACCTCGGCCGTCCGCGGGCGGTCCGGCTGGCGGTGCTGGTCGACCGCGGCCACCGCGAGCTGCCCATCCGCGCCGACTACGTCGGCAAGAACCTCCCGACCTCCCGCGCCGAGACGGTGCGGGTGTGCCTCACCGAGACCGACCGGCGGGACGCCGTCCTGCTGAGGGGAGGCCAGCGATGAAGCGCCATCTCCTTTCCACCGCCGACCTGTCGCGCGAGGACGCCCTGCTGATCCTCGACACCGCGGAGGAGCTCGCCGAGGTCTCGGGCCGTTCGATCAAGAAGCTGCCGACCCTGCGCGGGCGCACGGTGGTGAACCTCTTCTTCGAGGACTCCACGCGCACCCGCATCTCCTTCGAGGCCGCCGCCAAGCGCCTGTCCGCCGACGTCATCAACTTCTCGGCCAAGGGGTCCAGCGTGTCCAAGGGCGAGAGCCTGAAGGACACGGCGCTCACCCTGCAGGCGATGGGCGCCGACGCCGTGGTGGTGCGGCACGGCGCCTCCGGCGCGCCGCACCGCCTGGCCGCCTGGGTGGACGGCAGCGTGGTCAACGCCGGCGACGGCACCCACGAGCACCCGACGCAGGCGCTGCTCGACGCGTTCACCATGCGCCGCCGCCTCGGCGACCTGGACGGCCGCCGGGTCACGATCGTCGGGGACGTCCTGCACAGCCGGGTGGCGCGCTCCAACGTCCACCTGCTGCACACCCTCGGCGCCGAGGTCACCCTCGTGGCCCCGCCCACGCTGCTGCCGGTGTCCATGGGCGACTGGCCGTGCGAGGTCTCCTACGACTTCGACGCGGTGCTGCCCAAGTCCGACGCGGTGATGATGCTGCGCGTCCAGCACGAGCGCATGAACGCCTCCTACTTCCCGTCCGCGCGCGAGTACAGCCGCCGCTACGGCCTGGACCCCGAGCGGATGGCGCGCATGCCCGTGGGCGCGATCGTGATGCACCCCGGCCCGATGAACCGCGGCATGGAGATCGCCGCGGAGGTCGCCGACGGCGAGCGCTCCACGATCGTCGAGCAGGTCACCAACGGCGTGACCGTCCGCATGGCCGTGCTGTACCTGCTTCTGTCCGGCTCCGAGCCCGCGATCGGGGGAAACCAGTGACCTACCTTCTCAGGGGCGCCCGCGTTCTCGGGGGCGACCCGCGCGACGTGCTGCTCAAGGACGGCCGCATCGCCGAGATCGGCGATCCCGGCCGGCTGGACGCGGCGGGCGCGACGGTCGTCGACGCCGGCGGGCTGGTCGCGCTGCCCGGCCTGGTCGACCTGCACACCCACCTGCGCGAGCCGGGCCGCGAGGACGCCGAGACCGTCGAGTCGGGCACCGCGGCCGCCGCGCTCGGCGGGTTCACCGCCGTGCACGCGATGGCCAACACCTCGCCGGTCGCCGACACCGCGGGCGTGGTGGAGCAGGTCTGGCGGCTCGGCCAGGAGGCCGGCCACTGCGACGTGCGGCCGGTCGGCGCGGTGACCGCGGGCCTGGCGGGCCGCCAGCTCGCCGAGCTCGGCGCGATGGCCGACAGCGCGGCCCGCGTGCGGGTCTTCTCCGACGACGGCGTGTGCGTCTCGGACGCGGTGCTCATGCGGCGCGCCCTGGAGTACGTCAAGGCGTTCGACGGCGTGGTGGCCCAGCACGCGCAGGAGCCCCGCCTGACCGAGGGCGCGCAGATGAACGAGGGCGCGGTGTCGGGCCGTCTCGGCCTGACCGGCTGGCCCGCCGTCGCCGAGGAGGCGATCATCGCGCGCGACTGCCTGCTGGCCGCGCACGTCGGCTCCCGCCTGCACGTCTGCCACGTCTCCACGGCCGGCTCCGTCGAGATCATCCGCTGGGCCAAGTCGAAGGGCTGGGACGTCACCGCCGAGGTGACCCCGCACCACCTGCTGCTCACCGACGCGCGCGCCGAGTCCTCGCCGGCCGGCCCCTACAACCCCATCTACAAGGTGAACCCGCCGCTGCGCACCGACGACGACGTCCGGGCGCTGCGGCTGGCGCTGGCCGACGGCACGATCGACTGCGTGGCCACCGACCACGCCCCCCACCCGGTCGAGGACAAGGAGACCGAGTGGCCGGCGGCGGCCATGGGCATGATCGGCCTGGAGACCGCGCTGTCCGTCGTCCAGGAGGCGATGGTCGAGACCGGGCTGCTGGACTGGGCCGGCGTCGCCGACCGCATGTCCGCCCGCCCCGCCCGCATCGGCCGGCTGTCCGGCCACGGCGGGCCGCTGGAGGCGGGGGCCACCGCCAACCTCACCTTGGTGGACCCCGCCGCGCGCCGGGACGTCGACCCGGGCGCGTTCGCCTCCAAGAGCCGCAACACGCCCTATGTGGGCATGACGCTGCCGGGCGCGGTCGTCGCGACGTTCCTGCGCGGCCGCCCCACCGTCCTCGAAGGGAAACTGACGTGACGACCCCCGTGACCCGTCCCGTCCACGTCGAAGGGAAGACCAGGTGACGCGCCCCACTCCGGCGGTCCTCGTGCTGGAGGACGGCCGCGCCTTCCACGGCACCTCCTACGGCGCCGAGGGGGAGACCTTCGGCGAGATGGTCTTCGCCACGGGCATGACCGGATACCAGGAGACCCTGACCGACCCGTCCTACCACGGCCAGATCGTGGCGATGACCGCCCCGCACATCGGCAACACCGGCGTCAACGACGAGGACCCGGAGTCCTCGCGGATCTGGGTGGCCGGGTACGTCGTGCGCGAGCCGGCGCGGGTCGCCTCCAACTGGCGCTCGCGCCGCTCCCTGGACGAGGAGCTGCGCCGCCAGGGCGTGGTCGGCATCGCCATGCCCGGCACCCGCGCGCTCACCCGCCACCTGCGCGAGCGCGGCGCGATGCGCGCCGGCGTGTTCACCGGGCCCGCGGCCCCGGTCGAGGAGCTGGCCGAGCGCGTGCGCACCAGCCCCGCGATGGTCGGCGCCGACCTGGCCAAGCAGGTCTCCACGGCCGAGCCGTACGTCGTGCCCGCCCACGGCGTCAAGCGGTTCACGGTCGCGGCGATCGACCTCGGCATCAAGGCGATGACGCCGTACCGCATGGCCGAGCGCGGCTGCGAGGTGCACGTGCTGCCCGCCACCGCGACCGCCGCCGACGTGCTGGCCCTCGACCCCGACGGGGTGTTCCTGTCCAACGGCCCCGGAGACCCGGCCGCCGCGGACTACGCCGTGGAGACGCTGACCGGGGTGCTGGAGGCCCGCAGGCCGGTGTTCGGCATCTGCTTCGGCAACCAGATCCTGGGCCGGGCGCTCGGCCTCGGCACCTACAAGCTCCGCTACGGCCACCGGGGCGTCAACCAGCCCGTCCAGGACCGCCGGACCGGCAAGGTGGACATCTCCGCCCACAACCACGGCTTCGCGGTCCAGGCGCCGCTGGACGGCCCGTTCGACACCCCGTACGGGCGCGGCGAGGTGAGCCACGTGAACCTCAACGACGGCTGCGTCGAGGGGCTGCGCCTGCTCGACTACCCGGCGTTCAGCGTGCAGTACCACCCCGAGGCCGCCGCGGGCCCGCACGACGCCGCGGGCCTGTTCGACGAGTTCTGCGCCCTGATGGCGGGCGGCGCCACGGGCACGAAGGGGGAGGAGCGGGGCAATGGCTAAGCGCACCGACATCTCGACGATCATGGTGATCGGCTCGGGGCCGATCGTGATCGGCCAGGCCTGCGAGTTCGACTACTCCGGCACGCAGGCCTGCCGGGTGCTGCGCGCCGAGGGCTACCGGGTGATCCTCGTCAACAGCAACCCCGCCACGATCATGACCGACCCGGAGTTCGCCGACGCCACCTACGTCGAGCCGATCACCCCGGGCATCGTCGAGCAGATCATCGCCAAGGAGCGCCCCGACGCCCTGCTGCCCACCCTCGGCGGCCAGACCGCGCTCAACACCGCCGTCGCCCTGTACGAGGCGGGCGTGCTCGAGCGCTACGGCGTCGAGCTCATCGGCGCCGACATCGCGGCGATCCAGGCCGGCGAGAACCGCGAGCTGTTCAAGGGTATCGTCGCCAAGGTCGCCGAGGAGCACGGGCTGAACGCCGAGTCCGCGCGGTCGGCGATCTGCCACACGCTGGAGGAGTGCCTGGCCGCCGCCGGCACCCTCGGCTACCCGGTGGTCGTGCGGCCGAGCTTCACCATGGGCGGCGCCGGCTCGGGCTTCGCCTACGACGAGGAGGACCTGCGCCGCATCGCCGGGGCCGGGCTCGACGCCTCGCCGACCACCGAGGTGCTCCTGGAGGAGTCGATCCTCGGCTGGAAGGAGTACGAGCTGGAGGTCATGCGCGACCGGGCCGACAACGTCGTCATCGTCTGCTCCATCGAGAACATCGACCCGATGGGCGTGCACACCGGCGACAGCGTCACCGTGGCCCCGGCCATGACGCTGACCGACCGCGAGTACCAGAACATGCGCGACGTCGCCATCGCCGTCATCCGCGAGGTCGGCGTCGACACCGGCGGCTGCAACATCCAGTTCGCCGTGGACCCGCGCACCGGGCGCATGATCGTCATCGAGATGAACCCCCGGGTGTCGCGTTCCAGCGCCCTGGCCTCCAAGGCCACCGGCTTCCCGATCGCCAAGATCGCCGCCAAGCTGGCCATCGGCTACACCCTGGACGAGATCCCCAACGACATCACCCGCGAGACCCCCGCCTCCTTCGAGCCGTCGCTGGACTACGTGGTGGTGAAGGTCCCGCGTTTCGCGTTCGAGAAGTTCGCCGGCGCCGACCGCACCCTCACCACCCACATGAAGTCGGTGGGCGAGGCCATGGCCATCGGCAGGTCCTTCCCCGAGGCCCTCCAGAAGGCCCTCAGGTCGCTGGAGAAGAAGGAGTCGTCCTTCTCCTGGGCCGGCGACCCCGGAGGCCCGGAGGACAGGCGCCGGCTGCTCGAGGCGTGCCGCACGCCGCACGACGGGCGGCTGCGCACGATGCAGCAGGCCATCCGGGCCGGCGCCACCCTGGAGGAGCTGTACGAGGCCACCGCCGTGGACCCGTGGTTCCTGGACCAGCTCTTCCTGATCGACGAGGAGGCCGCCGCCCTGCGCGAGGGCGAGCTCACCGCCGCCACGCTGACCAGGGCCAAGCGGCACGGCTTCTCCGACGCCCAGATCGCCGGGATCCGCGGGATGGCCGAGCCCGAGGTCAGGGCCCTGCGCGACGCGCTCGGGGTGCGGCCGGTCTACAACACCGTGGACACCTGCGCCGCGGAGTTCGCCGCCAAGACCCCCTACCTGTACTCGACCTACGACGAAGAGACCGAGGTCCCCGGCGGCGACCGGCCCAAGGTGATCATCCTCGGCAGCGGGCCGAACCGCATCGGCCAGGGCATCGAGTTCGACTACGCCTGCGTGCACGCCTCGTTCGAGCTGTCGGCCGCCGGCTACGAGACCGTGATGGTCAACTGCAACCCCGAGACCGTCTCGACCGACTACGACACCTCCGACCGGCTCTACTTCGAGCCGCTCACCCTGGAGGACGTCCTGGAGGTCGTGCGCGCCGAGCGCGAGACCGGCCCCATCGCCGGGGTCATCGTGCAGCTCGGGGGCCAGACGCCGCTCGGGCTCGCCCAGGCGCTCAAGGACGCCGGCGTGCCGGTCGTCGGCACCAGCCCCGAGTCCATCCACCTGGCGGAGGACCGCGGGGCGTTCGGCCGGGTGCTCGCCGAGGCCGCGCTGCCCGCGCCCCGGCACGGCACCGCCATGACCGTGGAGCAGGCGCGGGAGGTCGCCGCCGAGATCGGCTACCCGGTGCTGGTGCGCCCCTCCTACGTCCTCGGCGGCGCCGGCATGGCGATCGTCTACGACGAGGACACGCTGAGCGCCTACATGGGCCGCGCGACCGGCGACCACCCCGTGCTCGTCGACAAGTTCCTCGACGAGGCCATCGAGATCGACGTGGACGCGCTGTTCGACGGCGAGGAGCTGTACCTCGGCGGCGTGATGGAGCACATCGAGGAGGCCGGCATCCACTCCGGCGACTCGGCGTGCGCGCTGCCGCCGATCACGCTCGGCGGGTTCGACATCAAGCGCATCCGCGCCGCGACCGAGGCCATCGCGCGCGGCGTCGGCGTGCGCGGCCTCCTGAACGTCCAGTACGCCCTGTCGGCCAACATCCTGTACGTCCTGGAGGCCAACCCGCGCGCGAGCCGCACGGTGCCGTTCGTGTCCAAGGCGACGGCGGTGCCGCTCGCCAAGGCCGCCGCCCGGGTGATGATGGGCGCGAGCATCGCGTCCCTGCGCGAGGAGGGCATGCTGCCGCGCGAGGGCGACGGCGGCACGCTGCCCCTGGACGCCCCCATCGCGGTCAAGGAGGCCGTGCTGCCGTTCAACCGGTTCCGGGGCGTGGACATCGTGCTCGGGCCCGAGATGCGCTCCACGGGCGAGGTGATGGGCATCGACGAGGTCTTCGGCACCGCCTACGCCAAGTCGCAGTCCGCGGCCTACGGCTCGCTGCCGACCAAGGGGCGCGCGTTCGTCTCGGTCGCCAACCGCGACAAGCGCGCGATGGTCTTCCCGGTGAAGGCCCTCGCCGACCTGGGCTTCGAGATCCTCGCCACGGAGGGGACCGCGGAGGTGCTGCGCCGCAACGGCGTCCATGCCAAGATCGTGCGCAAGCAGAGCGACGGCCCCGGCACGGACGGTGAGCCGACGATCGTCACGCGCATCCTGGACGGCGAGGTCGACCTCATCGTGAACACCCCCTTCGGCAGCCCCGGCCAGTCCGGGCCCCGCCTGGACGGCTACGAGATCCGCACCGCCGCCGTCCTGCGGGGCGTCCCGTGCGTCACGACCGTGCAGGGGCTCGCGGCGGCGGTCCAGGGCATTCAGGCCGTCGCGGCGGGCTCGGTGGGCGTACGGTCGCTCCAGGAGCACGCCAAGAGACTGAGGGGCTGACCCCGCGGCGGGAGGTGAAGGAGACGGCCGGAACTCCGGTGCAGGTGACGGGCACGGTGCTGACGACGCGCCGCGTCGACGCCTACCACGCCCTGACCGTGGTGGCGCCGGGCATCGCCGAGCGCTTCCGTCCCGGCCACTTCGTCTCCGTGGCCGTCGGCGGCCCGCACACGTCCATGCCCGCGCGCCGCGCCTTTTCGGTGCACGACGTCAAGCCCGACTACGGCGGCACGGTGGAGCTGGTCTTCGCCGTGCGCGGCCGGGGGACCGCGTGGCTGGCCGAGCGCAAGGCCAGGGACACCCTGGACCTGGTGGGCCCGCTCGGCCGCCCGTTCCCCGTGCCCCGCGACCCCTGCACGTGCGTGCTGGTCGGCGGCGAGTACGGCTCGGCGTCGCTGTTCGCGCTCGCCGACACCCTGCAGCAGCGCGGCTGCCGGGTCGACTTCGTGCTCGGCGCCGCCTCCGCCGACCGCGTCTTCGGCGCGCTGCGGGCCCGCCGCATGGGGGAGACCATCACCCTGACCACCGAGGACGGCTCGCTCGGCCTGCGCGGCCTCGTCACCGACGCGCTGCCCTCGGTGATCGCCGACGCGCGCGCCGACGTGGTGTACGCCTGCGGGCCGATGTCCATGCTGCGCGGCGTCACCGCCGTCGCGGTCGAGTTCGACATCCCCGTGCAGGTGTCGGTCGAGGAGGCGATGGCCTGCGGGTACGGCGTCTGCATGACGTGCGTGCTGCCCGTCATCGGCGACGACGGCGTCACGCGCATGGCACGCTCGTGCGTGGACGGCCCGGTCTTCCGCGGGGAGCGGGTGCGGTTCGAGGATGTCGGGACCATCCCCTTCGACGCCCTGGGCGCGCCCGGGGGACGAGTGCAGGAGGGGGGTGCCCACTCCAGAAATGTCAGTTGACATGCGGACGTACCTCGCGCACGTCGAACTGGCCAACCCGATCACCACGGCCGCCGGGTGCGCCGCCTCCGGTGCCGAGCTCTCCCAGTTCTTCGAGCTTGCCCGTCTCGGCGCGGTCGTCACCCGCTCGATCACCATGGCCCCCCGCGCCGGGCGCCCCACCCCGCGCATGGCCGAGACCCCCTCGGGCCTGCTCAACGGCGTCGGCCTGCAGGGGCCGGGCGTGGAGGCGTTCCTGGAGCGCGAGCTGCCGCGCCTGGTCGACCGCGGGGCCCGCGCCGTCGTGTCCATCGCGGGGGGCAGCGTCGCGGAGTACACCGCGCTGGCCCGCAGGCTGTCGGACGCGCCCGGCGTCGCCGCGGTCGAGGTCAACCTCTCCTGCCCGAACGTCGAGGACCTGGGCAGGGTCTTCGCCCGCGACCCCGCCGCCTCGGCGGAGGTCGTCTCGAGCGTCCGCGCGACCCTGCGCTACGACCTGCCCGTGGTCGCCAAGCTCGCCCCCGACGTCGCCGACATCGTCGCGGTCGCCCGGTCGTGCGTGGACGGCGGCGCCGACGCGCTCGCCATGATCAACACACCGCTGGGCATGAGCATCGACGTCGACACCATGCGTCCCGCGCTGGCCGCCGGCACCGGCGGCCTCTCGGGCCCGGCCATCAGGCCCCTCGCCGTGCGCTGCCTGTGGCAGGTGCACGCCGCGCTGCCCGGCGTGCCGATCGTCGGCATGGGCGGCGTGGCGAGCGGCCGCGACGCGCTGGAGATGATCCTGGCGGGCGCCTGCGTGGTCGCCGTGGGCACCGCGCTGTTCCACGACCCCTACGCCTGCCTGCGCATCCTGCGCGAGCTGGAGGAGCTGCTCAAGGAGCGCGGCTTCGAGCGGCTCGCCGACGCGGTGGGGCTGGCCCACCGTCCGCCCGGGGCCGGACCCCGGCACCGAACCGACCTTGAGGAGACCTCTCTGTGACGTCCGCACCCATCGCCGTGGCCCTCGACGCGCCCGACCTGGAGACGGCGGCCCGCTGGGCCGCGGCCGTCACCCCGCACGTGAGCACCGTGAAGGTCGGCCTCGAACTCTACCTCCGTTACGGTCCCGACGTGATCGCCTCGGTGCGGGGCGCCACCGGTGTGCAGGTGTTCCTCGACCTGAAGCTGCACGACATCCCCAACACCGTCGCCGGCGCCGCGCGCGCCGTCGCGCGGCTCAGGCCCGCCATCCTCACCGTGCACGCCGCGGGCGGCCGCGCGATGATCCGGGCCGCGGTCGAGAACGCCCCGCACACCCGCGTCGCCGCCGTCACGGCCCTGACGTCGCTCTCAGAGGCCGATCTGGAGCGTATCGGAATCAGGGGACCCTCCGGTGACGCCGTGCGCCGTCTGGCCGTCGAGGCCGTCGGCGCGGGCGCCCAGGCCCTGGTCTGCTCGCCCCGCGAGGTCGCCGCGGTGCGGGCCGAGGTCGGGCCCGATGTCATGCTCATCACGCCTGGGGTGCGGCCCGCCGGTGCCGAAACCCAGGACCAGGCAAGAGTAGCGACTCCGGAGCAGGCCGTCGCCGACGGGGCCGATCTTCTCGTGATCGGGCGTCCCATCACCGGCGCCGCCGACCCCGGAGCGGCCGCCGCGCGCATCGCCGCGGCCCTGCGGCGGGTGCTCCAGGCCTGACGCGCCGGGCCCCCTTTCGCGGCCCGCGCGGATGGCCGGGAACCGCCTGCGGGGACTAGCCCGGAGCCGATCGGCCGTCCGGGGATGACTAGCCCGAGAGCGGCCAGTACAGGCGTGTTTTGTCGACGGAATGCGATTCTCCGAACACGAAGAGTGATGAAAACAATTTTGTCGGGGGAGAAACTGGGCTTGACGTTGCTTGAAGGCCCAAGACCAGCTAGTTTCCCCTCCCGTCCGAGTACATCGACAGAAATTCGAGGTGACCCGGCGTGGCTCTTCCTCCCCTGACCCCCGAGCAGCGCGCCGCAGCCCTGGAGAAGGCTGCCAAAGCCCGCAAAGAGCGTGCCGAGGTCAAGAACCGGCTCAAGCACGGCGCGGTTTCTCTGGCTGAGGTGCTGAAGGATGGTCAGACCGACGACGTCATCGGCAAGATGAAGGTGTCGGCACTTTTGGAGTCGCTCCCCGGCGTGGGCAAGGTCCGCGCCAAGCAGCTGATGGAGAGGCTCGGTATCGCCGAGTCCCGCCGCGTGCGGGGTCTCGGCGCGAACCAGCGGGCCGCTCTGGAGCGCGAGTTCGGCGGCGCCGAGAGCTGATCTCGGCCGGCTGGAACAGAGATCACGGGGGTGTGGAGTGACCGGTACGTCCTGGCCCGAAGAGGGCGGCGTCCAACGGGCGCCCGTTTTCGGGGGGTTCGGGACACGTGGCGGTGACTCCATGCCTTCCACCGGCAGTCCGGAGGCGGCGCATGTCTCCTCCGGACCGGCGGGCAAGCGCCTGACGGTCCTCTCCGGGCCGTCCGGCGTGGGAAAGTCCACGGTCGTCGCCGAGCTTCGGCGGTCCCACCCCGAGGTGTGGCTGTCGGTCTCGGTGACCACCAGGGCCCCCCGGCCCGGCGAGACGCACGGCGTCGAGTACTACTTCGTCGCCGGCGACGAATTCGACCGCATGGTCGCCGCGGGCGAGCTCCTCGAATGGGCGGAGTTCGCCGGCAACAGGTACGGAACGCCCCGGGCGCCCGTGGAGCGCAAGCTCGCGGACGGCGTCCCCACGCTCCTGGAGATCGACCTCCAGGGCGCCCGGCAGGTCCGTGAGTCCATGCCCGAGGCGCTGCTGGTCTTCCTGGCCCCGCCGAGCTGGGAAGAGCTGGAGAGCCGCCTGCGCGGGCGTGGCACAGAGCCCGAGGACGTCATCACGCGCCGCCTGGCCGCCGGCCGCGTCGAGCTCGCCGCCGAGAAGGAGTTCGACGTCTCGCTGGTCAACACGGCCGTCGGCGACGTGTGCGCCCGGCTGATAGCCTTGATGACGTGACGATCGGCCCGTGCGCGCGTCCGGCGCGCCCGTGAGGCTTGGTATTCTGCAAGGCCGGGACCGATCCTCCGATCGATCCGACATCCCGACTGAGAGGCCGACGACGTGGCCGGCACCGCCCCGCTTGCCGAAGGCATCACCAACCCGCCGATCGACCAGCTGCTTGAGGTCGTCGACAGCAAGTACAGCCTGGTCATCATGGGCGCGAAGCGGGCGCGCCAGATCAACGCCTACTACTCCCAGCTCGGCGAGGGCCTTCTGGAGTACGTCGGGCCGCTCGTGGAGACGCACGCCCAGGAGAAGCCCCTCTCCATCGCGCTGCGCGAGATCTCCGAGGGCCTGCTGACCTCCGAGGCCATCGAGGGCTGACCTCGACCCGTCCGCCGCGCGCCCCCGTGATGAACACCCAGGCCTCCGCCGGGCCGAGCGTCGTTCTCGGTGTGGGCGCGGGCATCGCGGCGTACAAGGCCTGCGAGCTGCTGCGGCTGTTCACCGAGTCGGGCCACGACGTCCGCGTCGTCCCCACGCGGGACGCTCTGCGGTTCGTCGGCGAGCCCACCTGGGCCGCCCTCTCCGGCAACCCCGTGACCAGCGAGGTCTGGGAGTCCGTCCACGAGGTGCCGCACGTCCGCATCGGGCAGGCGGCCGACCTGGTGGTGGTCGCGCCCGCCACGGCCGACATCCTCGCCAGGGCCGCGCACGGCCTCGCCGGTGACCTGCTCACCAACACCCTGCTGACCGCCCGCTGCCCGGTCGTCTTCGCCCCGGCGATGCACACCGAGATGTGGGAGCACCCCGCCACCCGCGCCAACGTCGCCACCCTGCGCGAGCGCGGCTGCCTGGTCATCGACCCCGCCGTAGGGCGGCTGACCGGCGCCGACACCGGCCGGGGGCGCCTGCCGGACCCCGCCGCGATCTTCGAGGTCTGCCGCGGTGTCCTGTCCGGCCGCGGGGCCGACCTGGCGGGCCGCCACGTCGTCGTCTCCGCCGGCGGCACCCGCGAGGCCATCGACCCGGTGCGGTTCATCGGCAACCGGTCCTCGGGCCTGCAGGGGTACGCGCTGGCGCGCACGGCCGTCGCGCGCGGCGCCTGCGTCACGCTGGTGGCCGCCAACGTGGCGCTGCCCGATCCGGCGGGCGCCACGGTGGTGCGGGTGGAGTCCGCGCTCGCCCTGCGGGAGGCCGTCCTCGAGGCCGCGGGGAGCGCCGACGCGGTGGTGATGGCGGCGGCGGTCGCCGACTTCCGGCCCGCCGCGCGCAGCGACTCCAAGATCAAGAAGTCGTCGGCGGATCCCGAACCCATTCATCTCACGAAAAATCCGGACATCCTCGCCGAGTTGTGCGACCTGCGCCGCGCGGGGCGCCGGCCCTGGCCCGAGGTCATCGCCGGATTCGCCGCCGAGACCGACGACGTCCTCGCCAACGGTCAGGCCAAGCTCGCCCGCAAGGGCTGCGACCTGCTCGTCGTCAACCAGGTCGGCGAGAACCTCGCCTTCGGCACCCCCGACAACGCCGCCGTGATCCTCGTCGCGGGCGGCGACCCGGTCGAGGTGCCGCGCGGCCCCAAGGAGGGGCTGGCCGACGTCGTCTGGGACCTCGTGGCCGCCCGCCTCGCCTGAGCCGCCCGCCCCCGTTTTGATGAGTCCTGCTCATGACGGCTTGATGGCGGCCGGTTCCCGGCGGATACTCCGGGAGGATGCCGGAGTGAGAGGGCCACGCGATGCCGGTGACCGCCACGGTGCGACAACGCTGCCGATCCCTGTTGCCCCAGGGTGAGGAACTGCACTACGTCTTCCCCGCCACCCTCACCGGATCGGGCGGCGCCTCCCACTACCTCGTCGTGGTGACCGGCCTGTCGGTCACCGTGCTCGCCACCAAGCTGTTCACCCGCGACGAACCCGCCGTCGTCTGGGCGCGCTACCCCCGCCGCACCCGCCTCGGCCCCGTACGGCACGACTCGCGGCCCGCGATCCGGCTCGGCGACACCCTGTTCGAGGTCGAGGCCGAGTACGTCCCCGTCATCGCGGCGGCCGACGCCGAGGCGTTCTCGCCCGCGGACCTGCCCAAGGACCCGCTTCCCGATCTCTAGGCCCCGCCACGCCGTGAGACGGTTGCGCGGCGCCGCACCTCGTCGGGCTAAACTCGGCGCAGCGCCTTGGCCGTCCAAGCCAATGCCACGACGTCAGCAGCCGCTGCATGAGGAGCCTGTGAGTTGTCCCGCCGCCTGTTCACTTCCGAGTCGGTCACAGAGGGCCACCCGGACAAGATCGCCGACCAGATCAGTGACGCGATCCTCGACGCCATGCTCAAGGACCACCCGACCAGCCGGGTCGCGGTCGAGACGCTGATCACCACCGGCCAGGTCCACGTCGCCGGTGAGGTCACCACCGAGACCTACGTCGACATTCCCGGTGTCATCCGGGAGAAGATCCTGGAGATCGGGTACGACGCCTCGCACAAGGGCTTCGACGGCGCCTCGTGTGGTGTGTCGGTGTCCATCGGGGCGCAGTCGCCCGACATCGCCCAGGGCGTGGACGACGCCTATGAGGTCCGTGAGGGTGAGGGTTCCGACGACCTGGACCGTCAGGGGGCCGGCGACCAGGGTCTGATGTTCGGTTACGCGTGCCGGGAGACCCCGGAGCTGATGCCGTTGCCGATCACGCTGGCGCATCGGATGGCGCGCCGGTTGTCGGAGGTGCGCAAGAACGGCACGGTGCCGTATCTGCGCCCGGACGGCAAGACGCAGGTGACGATCGAGTACGACGGCGACCGCCCGGTGCGGCTGGACACCGTCGTCGTCTCCAGCCAGCACGCCCCCGAGATCGACCTGAAGGAGATGCTCACCCCCGACGTCAGGGAGCACGTGGTCGAGCCGGTGCTGGCCGAGCTGGACATCGATGTCGAGGGGTACCGGTTGCTGGTGAACCCGACGGGGCGGTTCGAGATCGGTGGTCCGATGGGGGACGCGGGTCTGACGGGCCGGAAGATCATTGTGGACACCTATGGCGGGATGGCCCGTCATGGGGGTGGGGCGTTCTCGGGTAAGGATCCGTCGAAGGTGGACCGTTCGGCGGCGTATGCGATGCGGTGGGTGGCCAAGAACGTGGTGGCGGCGGGTCTGGCGGATCGGGTGGAGGTGCAGGTGGCCTACGCGATCGGCAAGGCGCAGCCGGTGGGGGTGTTCGTGGAGACGTTCGGCACCGAGAAGGTGGAGGTGTCGCGGATCCAGGAGGCGATCTCGCGGGTGTTCGACCTGCGTCCGGCGGCGATCATCCGTGATCTGGACCTGCTGCGGCCGATCTACTCCCAGACCGCCGCCTACGGCCACTTCGGCCGCGAGGAGCCCAACTTCTCCTGGGAGCGCACCGACCGCGCCGAGGACCTCCGCCAGGCCCTCGGCCTCTGACCCACGCCTCACAGCGCCGCGAGCTCTGTGAGCGCTCGGCACCGGTCCCCGGCTCGGGGACCGGGCATGGTCTGCGCGTGTGAGGCATCGGACTCCGGTCGCCGGAGTCCGATGCCTCCGTCGTCCCGCGGGTCGCGGCGCGGGCGGCGGTTCCCGCTCTGACCAGGCGATAGTGTGTTCGATATGCGGCCTCATCAATCCTCGGAGGCGACCACGGGCTCCGGCCGCGACGGTGCGCCGGCGACGTCGTCCCGCGACGCCCGCCCGGAGGACGCGGGGGCGCTGCTGCCGCTGGACGCCGTGGGAGGGCGCCGGGGAACCGGTGGCGGCGAGGGGGCCGGGCACGCGGCGGCCAAGGGCGCGCCCGTGGCCGCGCGGGAGCTGCCCGTGGCCCGGGTGCTGGTGGACACCTCGCTGGCGCACCTCGACCGTCCCTTCGACTATCTCGTCCCCGAGGCGATGGCCGCCGAGGCCGTGCCCGGCTGCCGGGTGAGGGTCCGCTTCGCCGGAAAGCTCACCGACGGCCTCGTCCTGGAACGGGCCGCCTCCACCGAGCACGAGGGAAGGCTCACGCCCCTGGAGCGCGTGGTCTCCCCGGAGCCGGTGCTGACCCCGCGGATCGCCGCCCTGTGCCGCGCCGTGGCCGACCGCTACGCGGGCACCATGTCCGACGTCCTGCGCCTGGCCATCCCCCCGAGACACGCCAAGGTCGAATCCGAACCCCAGAACCCTCCCCCCGGAGCTCCGGCCCCCACGACCCTCCCGCCCTCGTCACCCGCGTCCCCCCAGCCGTCCTCCCCGCTCGCGGCCGTCCGGCTGCCTTCCGGGGCCACCCGCCCGTCTTCCGTGCCAGAGGGCTCCCGTCCCTCCTCCGGGCTCGGGAGCGTCCGGCCCGTGGACGGCGGAGCACCGCCGCCGGAGCGGGGCGCGGAGGGACGGCAGGAGTCCCAGGGGGAGCGGATCACCGGGGGCGGGGACGACCCGTTGCCGGGGGTTTGGGGCGAGTACGTCGCGGGGCCGGGGTTCGTGCAGGCGCTCGCCGAGGGGCGGGGGGTTCGGGCGGTGTGGACGGCGCTGCCGGGGGTCGGTGAGGACGGCGGGCCCACGTGGCCCGAGGGCGTCGCGCTCGCCGTCCTCGCGACCGTTCGGGCCGGCAAGGGCGCGCTGGTGGTGGTCCCGGACGGCAAGGACGTCGCGCTGGTGGACGCCGCGCTGACCCGCGTGCTCGGCGAGGGCGCGCACGTCGCCCTGACCGCCGGCCTCGGCCCCGCCGAGCGCTACCGCCGCTGGCTGAAGGTGCTGCGCGGCCAGGTGCGCGTGGTCGCGGGCGCCCGCGCCGCCACGTTCGCGCCCGTCCACGATCTCGGCCTGGTGGTGATCTGGGACGACGGCGACGACCTGCACGCCGAGCGGCTGGCCCCCTACCCCCACACCCGCGAGGTGCTCGCCCTGCGCGCCCACCAGACCGGCGCGGCCATGCTCGTCGGCGGGCACGCCCGCACGGCCGAGGCGACACGGCTGGTCGCCACCGGCTGGGCCCACCCGATCGGCCCCGCCCGCGAGACCGTCAGGCGGCACGCCCCCCGGGTCCGCCCGGCGGGCGACGACGCCGAGCTGGCCAGGGACGCCGCCGCCCGCGCCGCCCGCCTGCCCACCCTGGCCTGGTCGGTGCTCAGGACCGGCCTGGAGTCGGGGCCCGTGCTCATCCAGGTGCCGCGCCGCGGGTACCTGCCCGCCCTGGCCTGCCAGGCGTGCCGCACGCCCGCCCGCTGCGTCCAGACCCCGCCGCTCGCCGGCCTCCCGCCCGAGGCACCGGCGCCGCGCGGGACGCCCGACCCGTCCATCCCGCAGCCCGGCCGCAGGCGGGCCCCGGCCGCCGCCGCGCCCGCCCCGCGCCCGTCCCTGGAAGGCTCCGCCTGGGGCCTGGCCGGCGTCCCGGTGGCCCGCGAGCTGTTCGGGGACATGGCGGACCCGCAGGACGCGGCGGCGGCGGCCGTCATGCGGTTCATGCCGGTGCCGCTGTGCGGGGGGCCGCTGGCGCTGCGCGGCGGCCACTCCGCCCCCTACTGCCGCTGGTGCGGCCGTATCGCGGGCCTGTGGCGCTGCCAGATCTGCGGCAACAACCGGCTGCGCGCCCTGGTGGTGGGCGCGCGCCGCACCGCCGAGGAGCTCGGCCGCGCCTTCCCGTCCGTCCCGGTCAGGACCTCGGGCCGCGACTCGGTGCTCGCCACGGTCGGCTCCTCGCGGGCCCTGGTCGTGGCCACCCCGGGCGCGGAGCCCGTCCCCAAGGGCGGGTACGCCGCCGCCGTGCTGCTGGACGGCTGGGCCATGCTGGGCCGTCCCGACCTGCGCGCCGCCGAGGAGACGCTGCGGCGGTGGATGAACGCGGCGGCGCTGCTGCGGCCGGGCGCCGAGCTGGTCGTGCTCGCCGACGCATCGCTGCCGGTCGTGCAGGCCCTGGTCCGCTGGGACCCGGTGACGCACGCCGAGCGCGAGCTGGCCGAGCGGGCGGCGCTGGGCTTCCCGCCCGCCGTGCGCATGGCCACGCTGACCGGCCCGCCGGCGGCGGTCCGCGACATGGCGGCCGGTCTCGGCCTGCCGGAGGGCGCGCAGGTCCTCGGCCCCGTGCCCGTCGAGGCGCCGCGGGGCCGCCCGGCCGAGCCGGAGGAGCGCCTGATGGTCCGCGTGCCGCGCGGGGCCGAGGCGGCGCTCGCCAGGGCGCTGAAGGGCGCGGCCGGGGTGAGGGCCGCGCGCAAGGCCCCTGACCTGGTCCGGGTGTGTATGGACCCCATGGATCTGGTCTGACCGCAGCTCGCCGATTCGCGGGGCTGATAGCGAGCCGTTAGTTTCTCCCTGTGTCGATCGAATGGGTGAACGGGGCCATCGAGGAGATCCGGGCGTGGGGGCGCTCCAACGGGGTGGTGGTGGACGCCGATGAGATCCGGCTCCTGTGCGACTACGCCAGCGACTATCTGGACGTGAAGGAGCTCGCCGACTTCGCGCCCGTGACCTTCGAGCGGCTCCTGCTCGACATCTATCCCCGCAAGGTCATCGCGCCCCCCGAGAGCGCGGCCGAGACCGTCGCCGCGTCGCGTACTCTGGTCGACTTCCTGCTGGACAGCGGGGAGATCGGCACCAAGATGGCCGCCCGCATGCGCGCCAAGATCGACGAGATCGCGCCGGAGATGCCGGCCGCGCTCGCCGACACCACCAAGTTCGGCATGGCCAAGAGCATGTTCGGGGCGATGGGCGCCGACGCCCTGGAGGCCGGCACGCCGTACGTCGCCACCGACGATCTCGTCGCCGCGCCGCGCCGCCCGAGGTCCGACGACGGCGCCGGGGACTGCGACTGCCCGGCGTGCGCCCCTCTGCCCGCCGTGCGCCTGGCGCCGCCGCAGGAGGTCGCACAGGGCGCGCGGGAGGCCGGCCTGCTCCGCGAGGCCCAGCTGCTGGTGGCCTGGATGCTGGAAGGCGGCCGGGTCCCGACCGTGAAGGGGACGCTGCGGGTGAGGGACGCCGCGCGCGCCGCCCGCGAGCTCGGCCTGACCGCCCCCGCCCTGGCCTGGGACGCCGCGCTGGCGATCGGCCTGGCGGAGGTCTCCGGCCGGGCGCTGACCGCGCCACGAGGCACCGAGCCGCTGCCGGACCGCGACGACGAGACGGTCCTGGACCTGTGGGCGGGCGTCGTCGCGTTCCTGACCGGCGGCTCGGAGGCGGACGTCACCGGCTTCGCGCCCGTCGACCGCGAACTGTACGGCGTGCACGACATGCTGTACCGGGCGCAGGCGCCGCTGGAGGTGGCCGCGCTGCGCGAGTACCTGGAGGACACCTGGGCCGGGGACGGCCCTCAGGCGGGCGAGGAGCTGGACGCGGGCCTCGCGGCCGCGCTGGACGTCCTGGCGCGCTGCGGCACGGTCGAGCACGACGGCGAGGCCGTGCGGCTCACCGCGCACGGCCGGTGGGGGCTGCGCGAGGTGTTCACCCGCATGGGCCTGGCCGCGCCGGTCGCCCCCGACCCGGCCGAGGGCGACGCCGCCGCGCTGGTCGCCCTGCTGGTGGAGGGCCACCCGGCCTGGCTCGCCGAGCAGGACATCGCCGCCTGGCTCGGCAGGCGGGAGCCGGAGGAGGCGGCGGGCGAGCTGCTGGCCGCCGTCCAAGGGGGCGAGGCCGCCGCGCGCGGGGTCGCGCTGACGATCGTCGACCGGCTCGGCCCCGAGGCCGCGCCCGCGGTGCGCGACGTCCTGGACGACCCCTGCCTGCGCCCCCACGCGCTCGTCTGGCTGGCCTCGCACGACATGGAGGCCCCCGCGCCGACGCCGCGGGAGGCGCTGTGGGCGGGCGTGGACACCCTGGCCTTCGCGCTGGCCCGCGAGGCCGACGATCCGGACGAGATCGCGAGGAGCCTCGCCCAGTCGGCGCCGTCGGCGCAGGTCATCGAGGACATGTGGCAGGTGGACCACCCGGACGTCGCCGAGGTGCTCGACCTGCTCGGGCGCCACCTTCCGGACCGGGCTCTGGCCAAGGCGGCGCGCAAGGCCGCGTTCAAGGCGCGCTCCCGCGGCATCCACTGACCCCACGCCGAACCCGGTGAAGGCCGCGCGGAGAGCCCGCGCCGGAGCCGTGCCAGGGCCGCGCCCCGGCGTGCTTTGAGCGTTCTTCGCCGGACGGACGGGCGCCGGTGTGGTGATCATGCCGAACGTCCGCGGACCCGTCATCGGGTGTGGCTGGTGTGGAGTAAGTTGCCTGAATGGCCAACAGCGGGAACGGCGGCGTCTTCGATCTCGGAGAGCTGCGCAACCTCATCGACGAGCTGGGCACCGTGTCCGGCGAGGAGCGCGAGGCGCTGCTCTCCGAGATGGCGGGCGAGAGCGACCCGTGCGACTGCGAGGACTGCGAGAGCGAGGTGCTGAGCTTCCCTCCGGTCGAGCTGGCGCCGGAGGCCGAGCTGGCCGGCGCGGTCCTCTCGGTGCCGCTGGTCCGCGACGCCCGGCGGCTGGCCGCCTGGACGGGCTCGCGCGAGGTCACCGAGGAAGGCCACCTCACGCCGGGCGACGCCCGCGAGGCCTCCGGCGAGCTGGGCCTCACGCTCGACCGGCTGCGCCTGGTGTGGGTCGTCGCCGTGAACGGCGGCCTGGCGCGCGTCACCCGCGCGGGCGCCGTGCCCGGCCCCGGCCTGCCGCCCGACCTGATGAACTTCTGGGACGGCGTCGTGATGGACGTGCTGGACCGCACCGAGGAGGGGCTGACCGGCTCGGAGGTGGCCGACGAGCACCTCACCGAGATGCTCGCCACCATCTACGCCACCAGCGACGGCATCACCTACGCCGGCCTGGTCGAGGGCATGCTGCAGGCCCACGAGATCGGCTGCGAGGCCCGCGCCCACGAGATGCGGCGGCTGCGCGAGGTGCTGCCCGGCGAGCTGGACGCCGCCCTCGACCTCCTGGAGTACTGCGGGCTGTTCGAGCGCACGGCCGACAGCGTGCGCCTCACCCCGCTCGGCGTGTGGGCCGTCCGGCAGGACCTGCTGCGCGAGGGCCATGACGCGCCGCTGCTGTCGGAGATCGCCGGGTTCGCCGAGCTGAGCGCCGCCGAGCTGGTGGACGCGATGCTGAGCGGCGAGGCGCCCTCCAGCGCCCCGGCGCTGTGGGCCGAGCGCCGCGTCCCCGAGGACGCCGCCCGTGAGCTGATCAAGGTCGCCGCCTCGGGCACGCCCGGCCAGCGCGGGGTGATCGGCACCGTCCTGGCCGAGATGGGCCCGGAGGCCGAGCCCGCCCTGCGCGAGGCCCTGGCCGAGCCCGCGATGTGGCGGCACGCCGCGGTGTGGCTCGCCGTCCGGGACCTGGACGCCCCCGTCCTGACCGAGGAGGACGGCACCTGGCTCGCCGTGGACACCCTGGCCACGCTCCTGCACATCCCCGACGTCCCCGAGGCCATGGGCGAGTTCGAGGCCCTGGAGCCGGGGGAGGAGCTGCTGCGCCTGGTCGACGACATCAGCCGCAGCGGCCACCCCGACGCCATCGCCGTCCTGGAGCTCCTCGGCGCCCACCACCCGGACACCACGGTGGCCAAGGCGGCGCGCAAGGCCGCGATGAAGGCCCGCTCCCGCTGAGCCCGGCGCCGCCCGGCGGTCAGACCGGGCGGCTCGCGGCGCCCCATAAACTTAGGTGACCTTTCCTTCCTGACGTGATCGGAGTCGTCCGTGGCAATTCAGCCGATCCGCCTGTTCGGCGACCCGGTGCTGCGTACCCCCGCGGAGCCGGTCGTCGACTTCGACAAAGAGCTGCGCAAGCTCGTCAAGGACCTCACCGACACGATGATGGACGCGCCGGGCGCCGGTCTCGCCGCGCCGCAGATCGGGGTGAGCCTGCGCGTCTTCACCTACTACGTCGACGAGCGGCTCGGCCACCTCATCAACCCCACCCTCGACCTGTCGGACGAGCAGGACGAGGAGGGCGAGGAGGGGTGCCTGTCGTTCCCGGGCCTCGCCTTCCCCACGCCGCGGGCGATCCGCGCCGTGGCCAAGGGGTTCGACATGCACGGCGAGCCGATCACCATCGAGGGCACCGACCTCATGGCCCGCTGCGTCCAGCACGAGACCGACCACCTCGACGGCGTCCTGTTCATCGACCGCATGGACGCCAAGCAGCGCAAGCTGGCGATGAAGGCCATCCGCGAGGCCGAGTGGAGCGGCCTCGCCGCGCCGGTCGTGAAGGTCTCGCCGCACGCCACTCAAGGGAAGGCCATCTAGCCCGTGCGCCTCGTCTTCGCCGGAACCCCGGAAACCGCGCTGCCCTCGCTGCGGGCGCTGCTGGACTCGCCCCGGCACGAGGTCGCGGCGGTGGTGACCCGCCCGGACGCCCAGTCGGGGCGCGGGCGCCGGGTCCAGCCGAGCCCCGTCGCCGAGCTGGCGGCCTCGGCGGGCGTCGAGGTGCTGCGCCCGGCCAAGGCGGGCGACCCGGACTTCCTGGCCCGGCTGAAGGCCATCGCGCCCGACTGCTGCCCGGTCGTGGCCTACGGCGCCCTGCTGCCGCAGGCGGCCCTGGACGTCCCACGGCTCGGGTGGATCAACCTGCACTTCTCGCTGCTGCCCGCCTGGCGGGGCGCGGCGCCCGTCCAGCACGCGGTGCTGCACGGGGACGAGATCACCGGCGCGGCGACCTTCCAGATCGTCAAGGAGCTCGACGCCGGTCCGGTGTACGGCGTGGTGACCGAGGAGGTCCGGCCCGCCGACACCAGCGGCGAGCTGCTGGCCCGGCTGGCGGAGTCCGGCGCGGGCCTGCTGCTGGCCACGCTGGACGGCGTGGAGGACGGCGAGCTGGTGGCGCGTCCCCAGCCCGCCGACGGCGTGAGCCACGCCCCCAAGCTGGAGGTCTCGGACGCGCGGGTCGACTGGACGGCTCCGGCGCTGCGCGTGGACCGGCTGGTGCGGGCCTGCACCCCGGCGCCGGGCGCCTGGACCGAGTTCCGCGGCGAGCGGCTCAAGCTCGGCCCCGTCACGCTCGTGGCCGAGGGCGCCGGGCCGGTGCCGGGCGCGGGGCCCCTCGGCCCGGGCGAGATCGCCGCGGCCAAGAACACCGTGCTGGTGGGCACCTCCACCCGCCCGGTACTGCTGGGCGAGGTGCAGCCCGAGGGCAAGCGGCGCATGACCGCGGGCGAGTGGGCGCGCGGCGTGCGCCTGACCCCGGCCGACCGGCTCGGCTGAGCGGCCGCGGGGGAGCGTCGACGTCCGGACATGAGGCGACATGATGGGCTTGATGGCGGGGGAAGTGTGACAGGGGACGACGCCGCGCCGGGCCGCGGGGCCGCGCGGGGAGGACGACGCGGGCAGAGCAGGCCGGCGGGCAAGAGGCGGCCGGTCCGCGACGAGCCGCGCAACACCGCCTACGACCTGCTGAGGGCCGTCGACGAGCGCGACGCCTACGCCAACCTGCTCATGCCCACCCTGCTGCGCGAGCGCGGGCTGGCCGGCCGCGACGCCGCCCTGGCCACCGAGCTGGCCTACGGCACCCTGCGCGGCCTCGGCACCTACGACGAGATCATCGCCGTGTGCAGCGACCGCCCGCCCGAGCGGATCGACCCCCCGCTGCTGGACGCCATCCGCCTCGGCGTCCACCAGCTCCTCAGGACCCGCGTGCCCTCGCACGCCGCCGTGAGCGCCACCGTCGACCTCGCGCGCCTGCGCGTCGGCGTCGGCGCCTCCAAGTTCGCCAACGCCGTCCTGCGCAAGGTCGCCACCCGCGACTACGACCGCTGGCTCGCCATCGTGGCCCCCGACCCGGCGCAGGACCTCATCGGCCACCTCGCCGTCGCCCACAGCCACCCCCGGTGGATCACCTCGGCGCTGCGCGACGCGGTCGGCGGCGACCCGGAGGAGACCGCGGCGCTGCTGGCGGCCGACAACGAGCGCCCGGGCGTCACCTTGATCGCCTGGCCGGGCCGCAGCACGGTCGGCGAGCTCGTCGAGGCCGGCGCCGTGCCCGCCCGCTACTCGCCGTACGCCGCCTACCTGCCCGAGGGCGACCCGGGCGCGGTCCCCGCGGTCGCCGAGGGCCGCGCGGCCGTCCAGGACGAGGCGAGTCAGCTCGTCGCCCTGGCGCTGACCCGGGTGCCGCTGGAGGGCGACGACCGGCTGTGGCTGGACATGTGCGCGGGCCCCGGCGGCAAGGCCGGCCTGCTCGACGCGCTCGCCCTCCAGGAGGACCGCCACCTGCTGGCCTCCGACCAGCGCTTCCACCGCGCCCGGCTGGTCTGGCGCGCCACGCGCACCGCGGGGGTCATCACCGCGGACGGCACCACGCCCGCCTGGCGCGCGGGCGCGTTCGACCGCGTGCTCGTGGACGCGCCGTGCACCGGGCTCGGCGCGCTGCGCCGCCGTCCCGAGGCCCGCTGGCGCCGTGACCCGGCCAGCGTGCCCGAGCTCGGCGACCTGCAGCGGCGGCTGCTCGGCTCGGCGCTGTCGTCCGCCCGGCCCGGGGGCGTGGTGGCGTACGTGACCTGCTCGCCGCACCTCGCCGAGACCCGCGCCGTGGTCGAGGACGTCGTGCGGCGCCGCGGCGGCGCCGAGGTGCTCGACGCCCGCGCGTTCCTGGACGAGGTGGACGGTCTGGGGGAGGGGCCGTACGCCCAGTTCTGGCCGCACCGCCACGGCACCGACGCCATGTTCCTCGCGCTGCTACGCCGCACGCCCTGAGCGTTCTCGCACGACACGGAAGGCTTGTCATGTCATATCCGGAGCCGCTCTACCACGCCGAGACCGGCGAGGTCAGCGGGACCCTCCGGCCGGGCGGCTCGGAGCCCGAGCTGCGGATCGGCGGCCCCGACGGCACCCACGTCCGCTACCTCGCCACCGGCGCCACCACCGGCGGGCTGTTCGGGCTGTACCGCTGGGACATGGGCCCCGGGCCGAGCGGCCCCGGCGCGCACTTCCACCGCACCATGGCCGAGTCGTTCTACGTCCTGTCCGGCACGATCCGCCTGTACGACGGCGCGCGCTGGGCCGAGGGGACCGCGGGCGACTTCCTGCACATCCCCCCGGGAGGCGTGCACGCCTTCCGCAACGAGTCGGGCGAGCCCGCCTCGATGCTGCTGCACTTCGCCCCCGGCGCGCCCCGCGAGGCGTACTTCGAGGAACTGGCCGAGATCGCGGCGACCGGCCGCACCCTCACGCCCGAGGAGTGGACGGAGCTGTACCTGCGCCACGACCAGTACATGGTCTGAAACAGGCGGCCGCCGGGGACCCGGGCGGGCGCTTCGTCGACGTGGTGCAACACAAGGTCCACCGGGACGGATGACCTTCACCCCGGCCGCGTCCCGAAAGGTCATCACAACAGGTAATCGATCGTAAACTCTCCGTGCTGTCCCGAGACGGGAACGGAACCCCGTCCGGCCTGATTCGGAGGTCCCTCATGACGATCGGTTCAGGGCACGTCCGCGCCCTTTGCGGCAGGCTCACGCTCGTGATCGCGGGCGGGCTCGCCGCCGCCCTCGCCACGGCGTCCGCCGTCCCCGCCGCCGTGGCGCCGCCCCGCATCGGCGTGCTCAAGAGCGACGGCAAGGCGCTGGTCAAGGAGGGCGGCCTGTCGGCCACCTGGGTCACCGAGCACGACGGGATCAAGCAGATCGCGCTGGCGGGCGACCGCATCGGCGTCCTCAGGGCCGACGGCGCCGCGCTGGTCAAGGAGGGCGGCCTGTCCGCCACCTGGGTCACCGAGCACGACGGGATCAAGCAGATCGCCCTCTCCGGCAACCGCATCGGCGTGCTCACCGGCGACGGCAGGGCCCTCGTGAAGGAGGGCGGCCTGTCGGCCACCTGGGTCACCGAGAACACCCACGTCAAGCAGATCGCGTTGTCCGGCAACCGCATCGGCGTCCTGAAGAGCGACGGCACCGCCCTGGTCAAGGAGGGCGGCCTGTCCGCCACCTGGGTGACCGAGAACACCCGGGTCCGCCAGATCGCGCTCTCCGGAAACCGCATCGGCGTCCTCAAGGGCGACGGCACGGCCCTGGTCAAGGAGGGCGGCCTGTCGGCCACCTGGGTCACCGAGAACACCGACGTCCTCGAACTGGCCCTGTCCGGCGACCGCATCGGCGTCCTGAAGAGCGACGGCGTGGCGCTGGTGAAGGAGGGCGGCCTGTCCGCCACCTGGGTCACCGAGAACGACGACGTCATCCAGCTCGCCCTCGCCGGCGACCGCATCGGCGTCCTCAAGGGCGACGGCGTGGCCCTCGTGAAGGAGGGCGGCCTGTCGGCCACCTGGGTCACCGAGAACGACGACGTCACCCAGCTCGCCCTCTCCACCGGCAACGACTGACCCCCCGAGCCCGGCCCGCCCCACCCACCGCCCGGGGCGGGCCGCCCCAGTGGACCGGGCCGTTCGCCTGCCATGACGGGCGGGCGGCCCGGTTCGCGCCAGGTGGGGCGAGTCGTTCACCCGTCACGACGGGCGGATGGTCCGGTTCACGCCCAGGTGGGACGCCCGTTCTGCGGCCGGGCGGCCGGGTTCTAGACTTCGGCATCATGGCCGTACAGATCTCACCGAGCATTCTCAGCGCCGACTTCGCCAGGCTCGCCGACGCCGCCGCCCAGGTGGGCGCCGCCGCCGACTGGCTGCACGTCGACGTCATGGACAACCACTTCGTGCCCAACCTGACCATCGGGCTGCCGGTGGTCGAGTCCCTGCTGAAGGCGACCGACCTCCCGCTCGACTGCCACCTGATGATCGAGGACCCGGACCGGTGGGCGCCGGCCTACGCCGAGGCGGGGGCGGGCAGCGTGACGATCCACGCGGAGGCGGCCAAGGCCCCGGTGCGCACGCTCCGCGAGATCCGCAAGGCGGGGGCCCGCGCCGGCTTCGCGCTCAACCCCGGCACGGCCGTCCAGCCCTACGAGGACCTGCTCGGCGAGATCGACATGCTCCTGGTGATGACCGTGGAGCCCGGCTTCGGCGGCCAGCCGTTCCTCGACATCGTGCTCCCCAAGGTCCGCAAGGCGCGCGAGCTCATCGACAAGCACGGCGGCGAGGTCTGGCTCCAGGTCGACGGCGGCGTCTCGGCCGCGACCATCGAACGCTGCGCCGAGGCCGGCGCCGACGTCTTCGTGGCCGGCAACGCCGTCTACGGCGCCGCCGACCCCGCCGGCGCCGTCCGCAGCCTCCGCGCCCAGGCCGAGCACGCCTCCTCCGCGCCCTGATCGGGCCGGCGCCGCACGCGCCTCCTCGGGCCCAGGCCGATCGCCCGTTCTTCGCGCGCTGATCGGCCGGGCCCGTGGACGCGTTCTCCGCGCCGTGGTGAGGACGTCACGGACGGTGGGTCAGGCGAGGCCGCCGGTGGCGTGGATGTTCTGGGACGTGATCCAGCGGGCGTCGGGGCCGGCGAGGAAGGCCACGACGTCGGCCACGTCCGCGGGCTGCCCGAGACGGCCGAGGGCGGTCACCTGGGCGGCCGTCTCCAGGGCTTCCGCGGAGTTGGTGCCGCGCAGCAGGTCGGTGTCGGTGGCGCCGGGGGAGACGGTGTTCACGGTGATGCCCCGCGCGCCGAGCTCCATCGCCGCGACCGCGGTGAGCTGCTCGACCGCCCCCTTGCTGGCCGCGTACGGGGCGATGCCGGGCGCCGGGCGCGTGGTGTTGAGCGTGGAGATGTTGATGATCCGCCCGCCGTCGGGCATGTGCCGGGCGGCGTGGCGGACGGTCAGGAAGACCGCGCGGGCGTTCACCGTCATCGCCTGGTCGTACAGCTCCTCGTCGAGTTCGGCCAGCGGCGCCGGGGTGAAGCTCAGCGCGGCGTTGTTGACCAGGATGTCCACGGCCCCCAGCCGCTCCTCGGCGATCTCCATCAGCCGCTCGGCGGCCCCCGCCTCGGCCAGATCGGCCCGCACGGCGTGCGCCCGTCCCCCCGCCTCCGCCACGACCTTCTCGACCTGCGCCGCGGCCTCGGCGTTGCTCGCGTAACTGAACACCACCGCGGCGCCGTCCCGGGCCAGCCGCTCGACGATCGCCCGGCCGATCCCCCGGGAACCCCCGGTGACCACGGCCCTCTTCCCCTGAAGCGCCGCCATGACGCCCTCCTCGCCGGTGAATCGTGATGGGACTTCCGGTTTCGAACCTACGGCCTCCGGTTCACCCGCGCACGCCCGGATGATTCGGTGAAACAGGCACGCGTTACTGAAACGCCGCGGCTTTGGCGACCTCGCCGCCTCGCGGGGCGGGATAGCCCTCCGAACCCTGTTCGATATGGCGGGAACGCCCTGAAGATCGGCCGTCACCGACCGTGATGATCATCCGGGATCTCGCGGCCATGGGGGCCCAATCGTGCAGGGCTTGCGCGGGGACTCAACTGGCGGGATCACACAGCGTCGCCGCCGGTTGGCGTTCGAGGCATTGACACTGCCTCTAACCCGCCATGATCATGGGGGCGCTCGGTGCGATTTATATCTCTTTTATGCGCGTTTCAATGAGGGCCATGGCGCGCCTCGCCGCTGGCTGACGTGGTTATCGGAGGTTGTGCTGTGCGCCTTCAGCGTGTCCGCATTTGGTTACCCGCGATCCTTTCCATGGCGTTACTCATTTCGTCCGTGGACGCGGTCACCGACCTGACCGCGCCGGCCGTCTCGTCGGCGGAGTCCCCGGTCGAACCGTCGGTGGAGGGACGTCCGATCCGCGAGGTCGCCGCCGTGCGCGGGGCCGAGGACACCGCGCCCGTCACCGGTCCCGCGACCAGGAGCGCGACACCGCCCGGCGCGGGAGCGGCGGAGGTCGCGGTGGGCGCCGCGCCCGCCCGCGCGGCCGGCCTGCCGATCACCGTGCGGAAGGCCGCCGGCACGGACGCGCCGGGCAGGGTCCGGGTGGAGTCGCTCGGCGCCGACGCGGTCGAGCGCCTGGGCGGCACGGCGGTGGGCCTGCGGGTCACCCGCGCCGACGGCGGACCGCGGCCGGCACGCGTCCGGATCGGGGTGGACTACTCCACGTTCGCCGCCGCGTTCCCCGCCGGGGCCGCGTCCCGGCTCGGAGTCATCGAGATGCCGGCCTGCGTGCTCGCGGCACGGCCGGACGCGGCGTGCGCCAAGGCGGCGGAGAGGGCCCGCGTCGTGCCGAGCGGCGACGACGCCGCCGCGCGGCGGGTGACGGTGGACGTGGAGGCCGCCCCGGACGGGTCGCCCGCCGCCGGGAAGGTGTACGCCCTGACCTCGCTGGCCGCGGCCGGCGACCCCGGCGAGGGGACCACCAACTTCGCGGCGACGGACCTGAAGGCCGCCGGATCCTGGCAGGTCGGACTGTCGGGGGGTGGCTTCTCCTACTCCTATCCGATCCCCCTGCCCCCGTCCGTGGCCGGCGAGGCCCCGGAACTGGCGCTGTCGTACTCCTCGTCCGCCGTCGACGGCCTGACCAACTACACCAACAACCAGGCGTCGGTCGCCGGGATGGGCTGGGAGATCTCCCCGGGCTTCATCGAGCGCCGGTTCCGGCCGTGCGCCGACGACGCCGAGGAGACCACCAAGAACACCGAGCAGCGCGACTGGAAGCACCAGTGCTGGGAGTCGCCGGACGAGAACGACGGCGACCCGGCGACCACCGACCACACCACCTCGCACCTGACGCTGTCGATCGAGGGCAAGTCCTCGCCGATCGTGAAGGACCGCACGAGCGGCGGCTGGAAGACCGTGGAGGACTACGGCTGGAAGATCGACTACCAGCCCTCCGCCGCGACCGGGCAGCCGTACTGGACGGTGACCACCACCGACGGCACCCTCTACCGCTTCGGCTATAACCGCGATGCGATGTGGCAGACCGCCTACGTCGGCGACGACCCCGGCGAGCCCTGCAAGGACCGGTACTCCAAGACCGGCCTGCCCGGTCTGTGCGACGCCCCCTGGCGGTGGAACCTGGACCAGCGGATCGACCCGGACGGCAACGTGGCCGACTACACCTTCGACCGGGAGGAGAACTGGTACTGCAAGGTGGTCGGCGCGCTGTGCCAGCCCGGGCCGTTCGGGGACGGCCGGGAGTTCCGGGTGCCCTACGACCGGGGCGGCCACCTGGCTCAGGTGGCCTACGGCCGCAACGTCAACGTGGCCGGGTCGGCGCACACCGCCAAGGTCGTCTTCAACGCCGTGGACCGGGGCAGGCCGCCCGCGTCCGGCGCGCCGTGGGACGACGACACCCCCAAGGACCTGGACTGCCCGTCGAGCCCGCGCGACGTGATCACCGCCTGTGACACCCCCGGCCCGGCGTTCTACATCTCCAAACGGCTCGACACGGTGGTGACCTCGGTGCTCAACGCCTCCGGCGGCTGGGACGAGGTCTACCGGCTGGAGGCCGGGTACAAGTGGGTCTACACCCAGATCCTGCAGAGCCTGCCGCCCGCGGGGCCCGTCCTGTGGCTGGACACCCTGCGCCCGGTCGGCCTCGCCGGGACCGGCCCCGACATCCCCATGCCCCCCGTGGACTTCGAGGCCACCCTGCTGGACAACCGGGCCGACCACGACGACGCCCAGGGCAGGCCCCGGCTGCGCATGCCGCGGATCTCCTCGGTGTACAACGGGCTCGGCGGCCGCACCGACGTCACCTACGGCCAGGCCAACCCCTGCCCGGTCCCCTCGGGCTACCCCACGACCGGCTGGGACACCGGCGCCCGCGACTGCTACCAGGCCACGCTCGGCACCTACTACGACGACGGCGGCATGCGGCACACCAGCCGGGCCGTCTACATGAAGTGGCTGGTCACCCAGGTCGTCGACAAGGACCTGGTCGGCGGCTCGCCGGACGTGCCCATCCGGTACGAGTACCTGGGCGCCCCTGCCTGGGCGCGGGCGTTCGACTACGCGCGCGCCGACACCACCCCGGGCGTGCTGTGCAGCCCGCCGTCGACCGGCTCCTGCAAGACGCTCGTCGAGGACTGGGACCAGTTCCGCGGCTACCAGACCGTGCGCACCGTCAAGGGCGCCGGGAGCGGCCCCGACGACTTCACCGTCAACACCTCCACCTTCTACCGCGGCATGTACGACGACGTGCGCGCCGACGGCGTCCGCAAGGGCGCCCGGATCACCGACTTCGACGGCAACGCCCGCGACGACCTGCGCGCACTGGCCGGCCGCACCCTGCAGGAGCAGTCCTGGCGCGCCACCACCGTCAACGGCGCCGCCCCTGAGCGGGCCACGCCCGGCACGGCGGCGGGACCGCGGCCCGGCGACGCCGAGACCGCGCGGCCGGGGCCGGGGAAGGCCGGAACCGCCGCCCTGGGCTGTACGTATCCGGCCTGGCAGCAGTTCGCCTCCTACACCAAGGGCGCCAAGGTCTCCTGGACCGGCCACCACTGGGAGGCGCTCGGCCCGAGCGTCAGCGCCGAGCCCGGCAAGGTGTCCGGCGCGTGGAAGGACCTCGGCGACTGCGCCGCCGGCCCCACCCCCACGCCCACTCCCACCGGCGGCCCCACGACACCCCCGGGCGGCCCGGGTCTGGGCGGGTACACCGAGATCGGCTCGACCCGCTACGAGTACACCACCCGCCAGGCGGGCGACGGGCCGGGCATCTACGACCCGCTGCTGATCACCACCACCCGCCAGGTCGCCCGCGAGGCCGTCACCTCCGGCTTCCGCTACACCGACCAGCGCACCACCTACGACGCCTACGGCCTGCCCACCAAGGTCAACGACTACGGCGACACCACCGACCCCGGCGACGACAGCTGCACCTCCACCACCTACGCCCGCGACACCGCCAGATGGCTGCTCGACTACCAGGCCACCGTGGAACGCAGAGCGGGGGAGGACTGCGCCGGCGGCGCCCTGCTGGCCAGGACCGTCACCCTGTACGACGGCGCCGCGGGACCGGCGGCCAACACCCCGAGCCGGGGCAACGCCACCGAGACCCGGGTGTACACCGGCGACGACGACTACGCGGCGACCCGGAGCGGCTATGACGGCTACGGGCGGGTCACCTCCAGCGTCGACGCGGCCGGCAAGACGACCCGGTTCGCCTTCAGTCCGGCGACCGGCTGGCCGGCGGGCGGGGTGGTCACCACCAATCCGCTCGGGCACACCACGACCACCTGGCTGTCGCCGTACCACGGCCAACCCGTCCAGACCCGTGACCCTGACGGCAACGACACGGTCATGGACCACGACGCCCTCGGCCGGGCGACCGCGCTGTGGACGCCCCAGCAGCCCAGGAGCGGTGGCACCGCCGCCGCGTCCATCACCTACACCGTCCCCTTCGACGGCGCGCTCGGCCAGCCGACGGCGGCCGTGCGGACGACGCTGCGCCGGCTGCGGTCCGGCTCGGGCGCCACGGCCACCTGGCTGACCGCCCACACCTACATCGACGGCCTCGGCCGGGTCCGGGAGAACCAGTCGGCGTCCCCGGCGGGCGGGCGGATCGTCACCGTCACCGCCTACGACGCCCGCGGGCTGGCCGCCGCGGCGTCCGAGCCCGCGCACAACACCGCCGACCCGGGCTCGGGCCTGCTGAATCCCGCGCTCACCAGCCTGCCCCAATGGTCCAAGACCGTCCACGACGGCGCCGAGCGCGCGACGGCCGAGATCGAGTACTCGTTCGGCGGCGAGCTGCGGCGCACCACCACCGCCCACTACGGCGACCGCTACGACGTCCAGCCGCCCGCCGGCGGGAAGAGCGTCCACTGGACCGACGCCGACGACCGCGTCGTGAAGATCGAGGAGTGGACGGACGCCACGTCCCACAAGGACACCTCCTACGTCTACGACCGCGACGGCCGCCTGACGACGATGACGGACGCCAACGGCAACGTGCGCAGGTTCGCCTACGACCTCGCCGGCCGCCGGACCGCCTCCCACGACCCCGACGCCGGAGACGTGGAACAGCACTACGACGCGGCGGGACGGGTGAGCTGGACCAAGGACGGGCGGGGCCAGAAGCTCTCCTACGGCTATGACGACCTCGGCAGGAGGACCGCGTTGTGGGCCGGGGACGAGGGGACCGGCACCAGGCTGGCCTCCTGGACCTACGACACGCTGGCCAAGGGCAAGCCGGTCTCCTCCACCCGCTACGTCGGCGGGGCCGCCTACACCGATCGGATCACCGGCTACGACACCATGGGCCGCCCGACCGGCTCCACCCTCACCATCCCCGCCTCCGAGGACCTGCTGGCCGGCGACTACACCTTCACCACCGCCTACGACGCCGCCGGCGAGATCACCGAGATGGGCATGCCCGCCGCCGGAGGGCTGCCCAAGGAGAAGGTGACCTTCACCTCCACCGACCTGGGGCTGCCCAAGGGCGTGGCGTCCGACTACGGGGGCGGATTCACCTACGTCAAGGACACCCGGTACACCCCGACGTCCCAGCTCGCGGAGCGTTCGTACGGCGCCACGGGGGCGATCAGGCGCGCCGTGGCCTGGGACGCGTCCACCGGCTGGATCTCGCGGGTCACCACGACCGCCAAGGCCGACACGAGCACGCCGGTGCTCGCCCAGGACGACCGGTACTCCTACGACGTCGCCGGCCGGATCACCCGCCTCCAGGACGCGGCGTCCGCCGTCGCCGGCGCGCCGCAGGGCCAGTCCGAGTGCTTCGCCTACGACGGCCTGCGCAGGCTCTCGGCGGCCTGGACCACGACCGCGTCCTCCTGCGCCGGCGGCGTGGCGGGCGCGGACGGGCTCGGCGCCGACCCGTACCGGCAGCAGTACGCCTACGACCCGGTCGGCAACCTGACCACGCTGAACGACAACGGCCAGGTGTCCACCTACAGGTACCCCGCGCCGGGCGCCTCGGCCGTCCGCCCGAACGCCGTCACCTCCGTCGAGCGCCCTGGCGGCTCCGACACCTACGCCTACGACGGCGCGGGGCAGCTCGTGTCGCGCTCGGTGGCGGGCAAGCCGGCCGCCTTCCAGTGGAACGAGCTCGGCCAGATGGCGAAGGCCACCGTCGGCGGCCAGGACACCTCGATGGTCTACGACGCCGACGGCGAGCGGCTGATCCGCCGCGACCCCTCCGGCAAGGTGACGCTGTACGCCGGGGACATGGAGATCGAGCTCGCCGGGGGCAGGCTCACCGCCAAGCGGTACTACACCACCCCCGACGGCGCCCTGGTCGCGGTGCGCACCGGCGGTTCGGAGCTGAAGTGGCTGACCTCAGGGGCGCACGGCAGCATGCAACTGGCCATCGACGACGCCACCGGCCGCGTCGACAGGGAGCGATACCTGCCGTACGGCGCGCGTCGCGGCGCCGACGACCTGCCGTTCACCGACCGCGGCTTCCTCGGGAAGATCGAGGACGACCAGACCGGCCTCGACTACCTGTCGGCCCGCTACTACGACCCCGCGCTCGCGAAGTTCGTCTCCACCGACCCCCTGCTCGACCTGACCAGACCGGGCTGGGCCAACCCCTACGCCTACGCGGGCGGCGACCCGGTCGGACTGTCCGACCCGACCGGTCTGCGGCCCGCGCCCCTACCCCCGTCCGGTCCGTGCGACAAGCCCAACAGCCTCGCGTGCGCCAAGTACAAGGCCGACCTGGCGAAGGGCAAGGTCAAGGACTGGGAGAAGCGGCTCCTCGACGCGCTCATGGCCCTCGGCAAGATCGCCGCGGACGAGCTCGGCATCACCGCGGGCATCGAATGCCTCACCACGGGCGACCTCGGCGCGTGCGGCGAGACGGCGCTCAACATCCTCGGCTCGCTCGCCGGCGGCCTGGTGGCCAAACTCGGCGTCAAGTACGCGCTGCCCTGGAAGTGGAAGAAGGGCGTGCGGCTCGCCGAGTCGGTCTGGAAGCACGCCCGTCAGGCGATCGACTCCTTCAAGGGCTGGGTGAGGTCGAAGGACGAGCTGAAGGCGGCGGAGGGCGTCGTCGGCAAGATCATAAAATCCTGCAGCAGCTTCGTGCCGGGGACCGAGGTTCTCATGGCCGACGGCACGCGCAAGGACATCGAGGACGTACGCGCCGGGGACGAGGTGCTCGCCACGGACCCGCAGACCGGTGTGACGGCGGCGAAACGGGTCATCGCCGTCGTCACGAGCGCCGGGACGAAGAACCTCGTACGCGTCACCCTCGCAGTCCCCGGTTCGCGAGGCGCCACCGACGTCGTCGCCACCGGCACCCACCCGTTCTGGGTCGCCGGCGAAGGCCACTGGCTCAACGCGTCCGACCTACGGCCCGGAATGACGCTGCGGGACGCCGACGGGAGTGCCGTCACGGTGCTCGGCGTGGTCAAGTACCAGGTCGCGGGTCAGCGGGTGCACAATCTCACCGTCGAGGACGTCCACACCTACCATGTGGCGGCGGGAACGGCCGATGTCCTGGTCCACAACGCGGGCGCGTGCTCTCTCGCCCAGGCCGGTGAGGTGCTCGCCGACCGGTGGGGCAAGAATCGCGTGACCGTTCAGTCGGGCGACGTGCGGTACGCCGTCGACCTCCGGGGAAGGTCGCACTTCGACAAGAAGACCGGCACGTACATCGACACACCCCACGTCAAGATCTACCGCTACCACCGGGGGCCGAACGGACGCGGAGGCTGGCAGGCCGAAGACACCCGTGCCGCCACCTGGGCCGACCTGAGAATGGTCAGGAAGTACTTCGAGAAACTAGGCAAGTAGGGCACACGGTGAGCATCTGATCATGGCCGAGTTCCTGGGTCTGGACCCCTGGCACGACGAGGGCCCGGTAGTCGACTTCTCGACACCGACCGGCATCGTCGACCTGCACAACAACGCGACGGTCGAGCAAGTGATCTTCGCGCCACGCGAGGCGGTCCTGCGGATACTCTTCCGGTACGCGGAGGACTGGCGCACGATCGACACCGAGGGCCGTCTCGTCGAACTCGAATTCCGCGAGGTCAGAGATTTGCGCATCGCCCAGGCCGCCGACTACGACCCAAGATCCTCCACCACCTTGGAAGGGCTGGTCCACCGTCTCGAAGGCCCCATGTCCGCCTTCGAGGTGGACATGGGAGACATCACATGCTCACTACTCGCCGGAGCACTGACCCTGCACCTGCCGGAGTGACCCACCCCGTCGCCCGTCGCCCTCCCGGCGCCGGGCGACGGCCGCACGGGCCGCCACCGTCCCATGCCGATACCGGTGCGCAAGTTCATGGTCGAGGCGTGGTCGGCGCAAGAGTTCGCGCAGTGGTGCTCAGAGCAACCGCGTCGAGGTTCGGTTCGATGGTGCCACCGTGTGGCTGCGCTCAGAGTCGCGAAGTTCGCTCTGGCGAGCGCGATGTCGATTCCGTGGATGGTTGGGGGAGGCAAGTATGAGGCAAGAGACCTGACCGTGCCGTTCGCTCGCTGATCGGCGTCCGGTTGAGGACTGCTCAAAGGACTGGCAGTCCAACGAACTTTGTCATTCGTTTCTGTTGAGGAACGTGATCAGATCCTCGTTCTCCGAAGGTGTCCGGAAACCAACGTTCCGGCGAGCCAGCTCACGTAGCGTTGGGGAACGATAAGGCTTGGGCAGAACTGCCGACCCTATACTGTCCTGCCATACTGTCCCTGCAATCAAGACCGATCCGTCTATGGCCGACATGGCAAATCCTGGATGACCATATTCTGATCCGAGAACGCCGGACGCCGCCCCTGCGCCTGCGAGATCCCACTCGTCTGACAGTTCCACCAATCCCCACGAGTGCTCCCACCATGCAGGGTCTTCCCAGTCGTCGGCTTCCTCGCGAGCGCTGTTGAAGGCTGGATCAATGGCGGGGGTCAATGAGACCAGGAAACGGCGATCCGCCGAAAAAAGCCCGTACTCGGTAGATAGTTCGTACCAGTCGGCATTGAACTTCCCGACGCGTTGCGGGTCGTCAAGTCCGACAACCCGGTCTCGTCGCCCCTCCTCCGGGCTGCACGAGGTCGCCATTCCCGCGATGAAGGCAGGAATCCCGGTCCTACGTGTAAGGCAGACAAACCTCATGCCGAAGCCCGCCATCAACCTCGCCACCAGCTCTTCGTTCAATACTTCCTCCGGCCTGCCTGGGAATCGTGAGCATCCAAGCCGCTCGGCGTAGAACCCCCGGTCGGGCAGCACGAACGTGACCGGGCACCTGATCCGCGCGTACACGTCCACGCTCGGATGGATCACCGCGTCCGGAGCGGGCGCGCTGACGGTGGCGATCTCCTCGATGGCCGGGCGGCGTTCCCAGAGTCCGTCCGCGCGACGCAGGAAGGCGCGCAGCGTGACCTCACGCACCGCCACCAGGCGACAGTGATCCACCAGACGGGACGCCACCTCCGTCCACACCGCGGCGTTGTGACCGCTGCCATGGACCAGCGACACGCCCGTGGTCCCTGGCCGCCGAAGTCCAGCCCCGCCGGCACGCCGTCGCCGACGGGGAACTCGATCTGCCTTACCGACATCTTCGACACCCTGCCCGTCGGTACCCGAGCAAGGCGACCCGTTGACACCGTCGTCCGGGTCCTGGCCGCCGGCCTCCCGGCTCCGACGTGTGGTCCGGTCAGGCGAGGGCGGGGTCGAGGACGATGTCCTCGCCGTGGGTGGTGGGGGCCTCGGGGTAGTGGCAGGCCGTCAGGTGGCCCTCGTGGTTGCCGTCCAGGCGGACCAGGGGGGGCTCCTCGGTGGCGCACTTGTCCTGGGCCTTCCAGCAGCGGGTGCGGAAGCGGCAGCCGGACGGGGGGTCGATGGGGGAGGGGACGTCGCCGGCGAGGCGGATGCGCTCGGTCGTGGCGTCCTCGCCGGGGTTGACCTCGGGGACGGCGGAGAGGAGGGCGTGGGTGTAGGGGTGGCGTGGGCGCTCGTAGATGGACGTGCGGTCGCCGACCTCGACGATCTTGCCGAGGTACATGACCGCGACGCGCTGGGAGAAGTGCCGCACCACGGCCAGGTCGTGGGCGATGAACAGGAACGCGATGCCGAGGTCCCGCTGGAGTTGCTGCAGCAGGTTCACCACCTGGGCCTGGATCGAGACGTCCAGGGCCGAGACCGGCTCGTCGGCGACGATCAGGCGCGGCTCCAGGGCGAGGGCGCGGGCGACGCCGATGCGCTGGCGCTGGCCGCCGGAGAACTCGTGCGGGAACCGGTTGTAGTGCTCGGGGTTGAGCCCGACGATCTCCAGCAGCTCGCGCACGCGCTTCTGCCGCCCGCCGGGCGGGGTGATGCCGTTGACCTCCATGGGGCCGCTGATGATGGCCCCGACCGTGTGCCGGGGGTTGAGCGACGAGTACGGGTCCTGGAAGATCATCTGGATCTCGGACCTGATCGGCTTCAGCTCGCGCCGGCTCGCGTGGGAGATGTCCTTGCCCTTGTACGCGATGGTGCCCGCCGTCGGCTCCAGCAGCCGTGACACCAGGCGGCCCGTCGTCGACTTGCCGCAGCCGGACTCGCCCACCAGGCCGAGGGTCTCGCCCGCGCCGACCGAGAGGTCGATGCCGTCCACGGCGTGCACGCGCCCGACCTGGCGCTTGAAGACCAGCCCGCCGAGGACGGGGAAGTGCTTGGTCAGGCCGGACAGCTCCAGCAGGGTCTCGGTCACAGGCGTTCCTTGATCGTGCCGTCGAAGATTTCCCGCTTCTGGGCGAGGGTCAGGTAGCAGGCGTCGCGGTGTCCCTCGGCGGGGGAGAGCTCGGGGCGCTCGGTGGCGCACACGTCCGAGCCGACCCGCGCCATGTGGTCGCACCGGGGGTGGAAGGGGCAGCCGGACGGGGGCGCGAGCAGGCTGGGCGGGGTGCCGCGCACCGGCAGCAGGGGGATGTCGACGTTGGAGCCCAGCTTGGGCATCGATCCGAGCAGCCCCCAGGTGTAGGGGTGGCGGGGTTCGCGCAGCACCTCGCGCACCGTCCCCTGCTCGATGGCGCGGCCCGCGTACATGACCAGCACGTCGTGCGCGGTCCTGGCCACCACGCCGAGGTCGTGGGTGATGAGGATGATCGAGGTGCCGAACTGCTGCTGGAGGTCCTTGAGCAGGTCGAGGATCTGCGCCTGCACGGTGACGTCCAGCGCCGTCGTGGGCTCGTCGGCGATGAGCAGGTCGGGGTCGCAGACCAGCGCCATCGCGATCATGACCCGCTGGCGCATGCCGCCGGAGAACTGGTGCGGGTAGTCGTCCACCCGCGTCCTGGCGTGCGGGATGCCGACGCGCTCCAGCATCTCGACCGCGCGGTCGCGCGCCTCGCGCTTCCCCACGCCCTTGTGCTTGCGGTACACCTCGGAGATCTGGCGGCCGACCGTGTGGTACGGCGACAGCGAGGTCAGCGGGTCCTGGAAGATCATGGCGATGCGGTTGCCGCGCAGCCGCTCCAGGGTGTGCCGGCTCGCCTGGAGCAGGTCCTCGCCCTCCAGCAGGATCTGCCCGCCGAGCGAGGTGTACGCCCGGTCGTGCAGCCCGAGGATGGCCAGGTTGGACACCGACTTGCCCGACCCGGACTCGCCGACGATGCCGAGCGTGGTGCCCTTGGCCAGGTCGAACGACAGGTTGTCCACGGCGTGGACGACGCCGTCCTCGGTGGAGAACTCGACCGTCAGGTCGCGCACCGACAGGAACGGCGCACGGCCGCCGGCGGCCGCGGGCTCGCGCTCCCAGGTCACGGTGGTCACGGGCCGCTCCTTCGCGTTCTCGGGGCGCGCGCCGGTCATCCGAGCCGCACGCGGGGGTCGATGACGGCGTACAGGACGTCCACCACGATGTTCAGGATGACGATCGCGAAGGCGCCGACGAGGGTGACGCCGAGCAGCATGGGAAGGTCGGTGTTCTGCACGGCGCGCACGGCCAGTTCGCCGATGCCGTGCAGGGTGAACGTCTGCTCGGTGATGATCGCGCCGCCGAGGAGGGTGGCGAGGTCCACGCCGAAGATGGTCACGATGGGGATCATCGCGCCGCGCCAGGCGAACCTGAGGAACACCGTCCGGCCGGACATGCCCTTGGCCCGCGCCGTGCGGACGTAGTCCTCGGCGAGCTGCTCGACCATGGTCGAGCGGGTCATGCGCGTGTAGTTGGCGGTGAAGATGATCGACAGCACCACCCACGGGATCAGCAGGTGGACGAACCACCCCAGCGGGTCCTCGGTGAAGGGGATGTAGGAGGGGCGGGGCAGCAGCCCCAGGCTGTCGACGATGAAGAACACCAGCAGCGGGCCGACGAAGTAGATCTGCAGGGACGCGCCGATCACCGAGGACGTGCTCGCGATCTTGTCGAGCGGCTTGCCCTGCTGCCAGGCCGCGATCATGCCGGTGACGACGCCGAAGGACAGGATCACGACCGCCGCGCCGAGCGTCACCGACAGCGTCACCGGGAAGCGGTCGAGGATCGCGCCGAAGACGGGCTCCTGGGTGGCGAACGAGTAGCCGAGGCAGGGGGCGGCGCACACGCCGAACTGCACCAGGTCGCGGCCGGTGAAGATGCCGGCCAGCCAGTGCCAGTACTGGACGAACAGCGGCTGGTCCATGCCGAGGTTGTGCCGGATCAGTGCCAGGTTCTCCGGCGAGCAGATCTTCCCGCAGAACGCCCGCGCGGGATCACGGGGGACGGCGTAGAAGAGGAAGAACGTGACCACACTGATGATCAGCAGGATCACGACGGCGCCGATGAGGCGGCGTACGAAGAACCGGAACATGGCCTCGGGCTTCTTCTGCGGGACGTGCGGGGGACGGGCGCCGCCGCCCGGGCGTTGCCGGGCGGCGGCTCAGGACTACTTGACGTACACGTTCAGCGGGGACTGCTCGCCCTGGACGAGGCTGAACTCCACCCCGCCGAGGCCCGAGCCGTACAGGCCGAAGTAGGTCTGGTAGTACTCGGGGACGATGGGCGCCTGCTCCATGATCTTCTTGTCGAGCGCGGCCCACGCCTTGCCGGCCTCGGCCGCGTCGGTGATCTTGTTGGCGGCGTCGATCGCGGCGTCCACCTCAGGGTTGCTGAAGTGGCTGTAGTTGGTGGAGTTGTCGGCGATCAGACGGCTGTCGAACAGCGGCTGGATCGCGGTCTGGCCGGTCGGCCAGTCGGCGGCCCACCCGGTCCAGTAGATGTCGTACTTGTTGTCCACCGGGCCGATCGCGTCGTAGTAGGTCGCCGGGTTCAGCGGCTTGGCCACGACGTTGAAGCCGGCCTTGCCGAGCGCGTCCTTGATCGCGACGGTGATCTTCTCCTGCGTCGGCGTCTGGTTGTAGGCGTAGACGACCGTCGGGTTGGGCTTGCCGGCCTCCTGCAGCAGCTTCTTGGCGCCCTCGGGGTCGCCGTTCGGCTTGGCCAGCGTGCCGTACAGGTCGAAGGCCTCGTAGCCGAGCACGGTCGGGCTCATCACCGTGGTGGCGATCTTGCCGCTGTTGATCTCGCCGCCCGAGATGAGCTGGAGCTGCTTGGACGGCCACGCCTTGATGATGGCCTGGCGGACCTTCACGTCGGTCAGCCGCTTGCTGTTGAGGTTGTAGAACGTGGTGAACGGCGTCAGGCCCTGGATGGACCGCTTCATCGCCTCGGCGTTGCCGAGGACCTCCTGCACCCGCTCGGGCGCGACCGCGTTGTGGAACGTCATCGCGGTCTTGTCCGGCCCGCTGTCGGCCAGGAAGCGCTCGGTGGACTGCTGCGACTGCAGGCCGAACTCCATGTGCCACTTGTCGGGGAAGGCGTTGCGGATCGGGTCGGTGTTCGGGTCCCAGTGCGGGTTGCGCTCCAGGTCCATCGACTTGTCGGTGATGTGGCTGACGATCTGGTACGGGCCCGAGGAGAACGGCTTCTTGTCGTACTTCTCCTTGGTGTCCTGCGCCTTCGGCACCGCGCCGTAGCCGGTCATGGCCACCGTGAAGTTCAGGTCCGGGTGCGCCTCCTTCAGCTTGAAGACGACCGTCTTGTCATCGGGCGTCTCGATCGCGTCCAGGGACTTGCCGTTGTACGGGCCCTCGTAGGCCTTGCGGTAGTCGGCGCCGGCCAGCCACTGCTGCAGGTAGGTCGGACCCTCGGTGATGAACGGCGCGAAGAGCCGCTCGACGCTGTACTTGATGTCGGCCGAGGTGATCGCCGAGCCGTCCTGCCACTTCAGGCCGTCCTTGAGCGTGAACTTCCACGTCTTGCCGCCGTCGGTGGTGGTGCCGGTGTCGGTGGCCAGGTCGCCCACCAGCTTGAGCGAGCCGTCGGCGGCCTGGCGGTAGCCGGTGAGCTGCCGGGTGAACAGCAGCGACGCCGTGGCGTTGTAGTTGAGGTAGACCCGGCCCGGGTCGAGGTGGGAGAAGTCGTCGCGGTCGATCATGTTGACCGTGCCGCCGCGCTTGGCGCCCTCGACGGGGTTCGCCGGGCCGTTGGAGTCGGCCGCGGTGCCCACGGTGATGGCGCTGACGGCCTTGTTCTCCAGGGACTTGGTGGGCGTGGCCGCGCCGCCGCCGGTCGCGGCGGGGCCGCCGCCTCCGCCCTTGGCGCAGCCCGCAAGCGTGAGGGCCCCGGCCGTGAGGATCGCCGCCGCCGCGGTGACCCTCCTGCGTGAGACTGTCATAACGCCCTTCCTGATCATGTACGTGCTGGTCCTGGTCCGCAGGTCAGCGGGGGGTGGAGCGGCTCATCGCCGGGTCTTGGGGTCGAAGGCGTCCCGCAGGGAGTCGCCGAGGAGGTTGAAGGCGACGACGAAGATCACCATGGAGACGCCGGGGAAGATCAGATAGGTGATGTCCTGGTGGTAGACGTTGGAGCCGACCAGGAACATGCGCCCCCAGTCCGGGGTGGGCTCGGTCATGCCGACGCCGAGGAAGCCGAGGCCGGCCTCCGCGCCGACGTACAGCGGCAGCGCGAGCGTGGACTGGATGATGATCGGCGTCCAGAGGTTGGGCAGCAGCTCCTTGAAGATGATCCGCGCCGGTGACGCGCCGGTGACCCGCGCGGCCTCGATGAACTCGCGCTCGCGCAGCGAGAGCACCTGCGAGCGCAGCAGCCGTGAGATCGTCGCCCAGCCCAGCACGGTGAGCACCACGCAGATGGAGACGTAGCGCAGCCAGACCGGGGTCTCCTCCTCGGGGGACACGAACGCGGCCTCGACGACCGGCAGGAACACGATGAGGAAGAGCTGCGACGGGAAGGCCAGCAGGGTGTCGATGATCCGGCCGATCACGTAGTCGGTCTTGCCTCCGGCGTATCCCGACCAGATGCCCATGACGACGCCGATGATCGTCGTGACGATCGTGACGATGATCGCGATGGACAGCGAGGTGCGGATTCCGTAGACGAGCTGCATGAACACGTCGCGGCCCAGCCCTGGTTCGAGGCCGAACCAGAAATCCCCGCTCATGCCCCCGTTGGGCGCGATCGGGTAGCCGTACTCGTTGAGCAGGCCATCGGCGTTCTGGCCATAGGGCGTGTAGGCGTCCTTGCCGTATAGCCAGGAGATGACCGGCGCGAGCAGCGCGACGAGGAAGTAGAACGCCACGACGAAGGCGGCCGTGACCCCGGTGCGGTCCCGGCGGAAGCGGCGCCACATGAGCTGGGCCGGCGAACGGCCCACCAGGGATGAGCGGGCCTCGTCCGCGGCCGCCGGGCCTTCGCCGGGGCCGGGGGCCGTCTCGGACCTGGCCTGTGAGGGGAGTGTCATTGTCCGGGTGCCACCAGAGATCGATCGCGGTAAATCGTGACTTGAGGGAACCTTGGCAATTTATTACCTGCCGGTCAATGTCCCAGACGCATCCTTTACACGATTTCGCCGTTCGTTGTGCAATGTCAATCAGGTTGTGTCCACAGCCCTCTTGACCTGCGGTGATCAGGTAGGACAGACTGCGCATTACACGCAGATTCAAGTGTCACGATTTTGTGACACAAGCAAGACCTGGACAAGACGATTTCATCGGATTATTCGTGATGTGCCGCCAATTACCCCCGCGCGGCGCTGGTCGTCCCCCTCCGCCCGAGCCCGCCACCCCGGCTCGCGAGCGTCCGGGTGAGATAGGGGTGCCGAGGGTTACGTCCTCTTTGCGTGGCATGGCACACTGAGAGCAGAGCAGCGTGCTCCGGGGTCGGTGAAATTCCGAACCGGCGGTGACAGTCCGCGACCCGGCCGAGTCCATCGGCCGGTGGACCTGGTGGAACTCCAGGACCGACGGTGAAAGTCCGGATGGGAGGCAGCGCGCGCGTCCGGCGACCCCTGTCGCCGGGCATCTGTGTGGTGCGCGTGCGCCGCACTCTTCCCCGGGGCCCGCCGTGGCAGCAAGCCGCAGGCGAGGAGGGGCCGGGTGCGACGACAGACGTCACCGTGTACAGCACGTCCACCACGTGTCATCGCGTTCATCGCGTTCTTGGCGTTCTCAGCGCCGGCCTCGCCCTCCCTGCCACGCCCCTGCCGCCACCGCGCAGGAAGACGCGGGGGCCGCTCCGGGTTGCTTCCTGTCGCAGGACCTGATCGTCCCGGGCCCCGGCCGCCCCGGCCGGCAAAGGAGCGTTGATGTTCACTGGAATCGTTGAGGAGCTCGGCGAGCTCGCCACCGTGGAGACCCTGCCCCGCGCGGCGCGCCTCGCCATCCGGGGGAAGATCGTCGCCGACGGCGCCCGGCACGGCGAGTCGATCGCCGTCAACGGCGTCTGCCTGACCGTCGTGGACGCCACCGGCGACACCTTCACCGCCGACGTCATGCAGGAGACCCTGGACCGCAGCTCGCTCGGCTCCCTCGTCCCCGGCGCGCGCGTCAACCTGGAACGCGCCGTCCGCGCCGACCAGCGGCTCGGCGGCCACATCGTGCAGGGCCACGTCGACGGCACCGGCGCCGTGCTGGCGCGCGAGCCCGGCGAGCACTGGGAGGTCGTGCGGATCTCCCTGCCCGCCGAGCTGGCCCGCTACGTCGTCGAGAAGGGCTCGATCGCCGTCGACGGCGTCAGCCTCACCGTCGTGTCCGTGCGGGACGACGGGCCGGACGGCGGCCCGGAGTTCTCCGTCAGCCTCATCCCCACCACGCTCCAGCTCACCACCCTCGGGCACAAGGCCCCGGGCGACCCGGTGAACCTGGAGGTCGACGTCATCGCCAAGTACGTCGAACGGCTCGTCACCGCGAGAGGCCCGGCGTCATGAGCTGGACCACGGCGGGCTTCGAGGTCTTCGGGCAGCACGTCCTCTGGACCGACCTCGCGGGCAACGCCGGCGCGCTGTCCACCGTGTGGCTGGCCATGCGGCGCACCGTGTGGACCTGGCCGGTCCAGCTCGCGGGCTCGGTCCTGCTGCTGGTGGCGTCCCTGCAGGCCCACCTGACCGGCAACGCGCTCAAGCAGGTCATGTTCGGCGTGCTCGCGATCTACGGATGGGTCAGGTGGACGCGCGGCGTCAGGGGCGGGCACGACCTGCGCGTGCGCCCGGGCACCGACCTGGAGCGGGCCGCGCTGATCGCCGTCATGGTGGCGGGCACCGGCCTCGTCGCCCTCTTCTTCGCCGCCACCGGGTGGTCCTGGGCGCCGCTCCCCGACGCCTACATCTTCGTCGGCAGCGCCGTCGCCACCTACGCGCAGGGCAGGGCCCTCATCGACTTCTGGTGGATCTGGGTGGCCGTGGACCTGGTCGGCGTCCCCCTGGCCTTCACCTCCGGGCTTTACGTGTCCGGGGTGGTCTACGGAATCTTCTTCGTCCTGGTCATGCTCGGCGTCCGCGAGTGGTCGCGGCAGTACCGGACGCGCACCCCGGAGGTGGCACCAGCATGAGCGACATCACGTTCGACACGATCGAGCGCGCGATCGCCGACATCCGCGCGGGCAGGCCGGTCGTCGTGGTCGACGACGAGGACCGCGAGAACGAGGGCGACATCATCTTCGCCGCGTCCAAGGCCACCCCCGAGCTGCTCGCGTTCACGATCCGCTACACCAGCGGCGTGATCTGCGTCCCCATGACGGGCGAGCACCTGGACCGCCTCGGCCTGCCCCTGATGGTCCAGCAGAACCGCGAGCGGCTGCGCACCGCCTACACGATCAGCGTGGACGCCCGCGACGGCGTCACCACCGGCATCTCCGCGGCCGACCGGGCCAGGACCATCCGCGCGCTCGCCGACTCGGCCACCGAGCCCTACGAGCTGGTGCGGCCCGGCCACATCTTCCCCCTGCGCTACCACGAGGGCGGGGTGCTGGCCCGCCGGGGCCACACCGAGGCGTCGGTCGACCTGGCCCGGCTCGCCGGGCTCACCCCGGCCGGGGTGCTCGCCGAGATCGTCAACGACGACGGCACCATGGCCCGCCTGCCCGAGCTGCGCAGGTTCGCCGACGAGCACGGCCTGGCGCTGATCTCCATCGAGCAGCTCGTGGAGTACCGCAGGCGCACCGAGAAGGTCGTCTCGCGGGTCGCCGTCACCGACATCCCCAACCGCTACGGCATCTGGCGGGCCTACGGCTTCGCCAGCGGCATCGACGGCGGCGAGCACGTCGCCCTGGTCTACGGCGACCTCGGCGACGGCGAGAACGTGCTGGTGCGCGCGCACTCCGAGTGCCTCACCGGGGACGTCCTCGGCTCGCTGCGCTGCGACTGCGGCGTCCAGCTCGACCACGCCATGCGCGCCGTCGCCGCCGAGGGCAGGGGCGTCATCGTCTACCTGCGCGGGCACGAGGGGCGCGGCATCGGCCTGCTGGCCAAGCTCAGGGCCTACAGTCTCCAGGACAACGGCAGCGACACCGTGGACGCCAACCTGGAGCTCGGCCTGCCCGTGGACGCCCGCGAGTTCTCCAACGCCGGCCAGATGCTCGCCGACCTCGGCGTCAGGTCGGTGCGGGTGCTGACCAACAACCCGGCCAAGCTCCGCGGCCTGGACGGGTACGGCATCAAGGTGATCGGCAGGGAGCCCATGCCGGTCGCCGCCAACGAGTACAACATCAAGTACCTGACGGCCAAGCGCGACCGCCTCGGCCACCAGATCGAAGGAGTCAGATGAGCGAGCAGCGCCCGGCGGCCGGCGGGGAGCGCCGATGAGCGGCGAGGGGCGGCCCGCCGCGGCGCCCGTCCGCGCCGAGGGCCTCACGGTCGGCATCGTGGCCGCCCGCTGGCACGAGCGGATCACCGACCGGCTGGTGGCCCGCGCCGAGCGCGCCGCCGACGACTGCGGCGCCCGGCGCCGCACCGTGCGGGTCGCCGGGTCGCTGGAGGTCCCCGTCGTCGCCCAGGCCCTGGCAAGGACGCACGACGCCGTCGTGGCGCTCGGCGTGGTCATCCGCGGCGAGACCGCGCACTTCCAGTACGTATGCGATTCTGTGACATCCGGGCTGACCCGGGTGTCGCTGGACGAGTCGACTCCGGTGGGCAACGGCGTCCTCACCTGTGACACTCTTGACCAAGCCGTAGATCGGGCCGGTCTGCCCGGCAGTCACGAGGACAAGGGGTACGAGGCCACGGTCGCGGCGATCGAGACCGCTCTGGTCCTGCGTGAGCTGAAAGGATGACCCAGTGCCCCGCCGATCCGCCCGCCTTCCGCGTCGTGTCTGAGCCCGAGCCGCCGCCGCTGCCGGTGATCTGGCGGCCGCGCCGGGCCCGCGTCATGGCCTACTCGGCCGCCACGGTGATCGTGGTCGGCGCGGTCGTGCTCGCGGTGGTGCTGCCGCCGCCGTTCCGGCTGCCCGACAAGATCGGCGTGGTGGTGTTCGCGGCGCTGGTGGCGTTCATCCTCCACCTGCTCGGGCGGCTGCGGGTGGAGGCGGACGAGCGGGGCGTCACGGTCGTGAACGCCGCGCGCGTCCACCGCTACGAGTGGGCCGAGGTGCTGGGCGTCACGCTGCCCGAGGGGGAGCCGTGGCCCAAGCTGGACCTGGCCGACGGCTCCAGCGTCGGCGCCATGGGCATCCAGGGCACCGAGAAGGCCAGGTCCCGCAAGGCGGTGGCGGAGCTGCGCGCCCTGATCCAGAAGTACGGCGAGGCCCCGGACCGCGGCTGAACCCGCGGCCGTGGCTCAGGCGTCGTCTCCGGGGCGCTGGGCGGGGTGGCGGCTCTTGCGCCGTGACTCGGCGGTCGCCTGCTCCTCCAGCTGGCGGGCCAGGTCGTCGAGGTCGTCGGCGCCGAGGACGTTGGACACGCCGAACCGGGCCGCGGAGGTCGACCACGGGTTGCGCCGGTATGCCACCCACCCGCCGTAGAAGTCCAGGATCTCCCACGTCCTGCCGTGGCGCTGCCGCACCTCGGCGAGCGACAGGCGTTTCACGAGCGCCATGAGGCGTGGCCGATGAGAGTCACGATGACAGCTTCCCTTCGCCGGTAACCCGAGTCAACATCGCATTCACGGAATGTCATGCGAAGCGTTCAAGTGCTGGTCGCCGCGGGACCCGCCGCGGACACGCCCGAGTAGCGATTCAAGTACATTCCGTGGTCCCGCGGGCGGGAAAGACCGACCGGGTCAGGCCGTATGCCGTGCGGACGGCCCCGCCGAAGGCGGGCGCGGGCACGCCGAAGGCCGGCCGCCCCCGGAGGGAGAGGGCGGCCGGCCGGGCGGGAGGGTCAGGCGCTGAGCCGGACGGGCGCCCGCGCGCCGTCCAGGGCTCCCCGGCGGCGCAGCTCGGGCAGCACGCCCTCGCCGAACCAGTACGCCTCCTCCAGGTGCGGGTAGCCGGACAGGACGAACTCGGCGACGCCCTGCGCGGCGTACTCCTCGATCAGGTCGGCGACCTCGGCGTGGCTGCCCACCAGGGCCGTGCCCGCGCCGCCGCGCACCAGCCCCACCCCCGCCCACAGGCCGGGGTGGATCTCCAGGTCGTGGACGCCGCCGCCGTCGCGCCGGAAGCCCTCGTGCAGGGCCAGCATGCGCTTCTGTCCCACCGACTCGCTGCGGGCCAGGGTCTGCTGCGCGGTGCGGACGTCCTCGGGGTCCAGGCCCGCGAGCAGCCGCCCGGCCTCCGCCCACGCCTCCTCGGAGGTGTCCCGGGCGATGACGTGCAGGCGGACGCCGAACCGCAGCGTCCGTCCCTCCTCGGCGGCCAGGCCCCGCACCCAGGCGATCTTCTCGCCGACCTGCGCGGGCGGCTCCCCCCAGGTCAGGTACGTCTGCACGTGGCGCGCCGCGACGCGGCCCGCCGCCGCCGACGAGCCGCCGAAGTACAGCTCGGGGACCGGCGCGGGCGGCTCGGCGACCGTCGCCCCCTCCACCTGGTAGTGGACCCCGGAGAAGTCGTAGGGCGTGCCGCTCCACGCGCCGCGCACGATCGACAGGAACTCGTCGGTGCGGGCGTACCGCTCGTCCTTGGACAGGCGGTCGCCGAAACGGCGCTGCTCGGCGGTCTCCCCGCCGGTGACGACGTTGAGCAGCAGCCGGCCGCCGGAGATGCGCTGGTAGGTCGCGGCCATCTGCGCCGCCAGCGTGGGGGAGACGAACCCGGGCCGGAACGCCACCAGGAACCGCAGCGTCCTGGTCTGCTGGGTGAGCGCGGCGGTGACCAGCCAGGCGTCCTCGCACCAGGTGCCGGTCGGGGTGAGCACGGCGTCGAACCCGAGCTGCTCGGCCGACCGCGCGATCTGGCCGAGGTAGTCGATGGACGGCGGCCGGTACGCCGCCGCGGAGGCCCGGCCGTGGCCGCGCTGGAGCCCGTGGCCGCCGCCGATGAGGGACCGGCTGTCGCCGGAGGTGGGCAGGAACCAGTGGAACCTCAGGCTCATCAGGCGTCCTTCTTCACGAGGTCGTTGAAGCGCCGGTCGGCGAAGCCGGCGAAATCGATCTTTCCGGGGATGAGGCCCTCGGCGCCGAAGGCGTCGGCCATCTCCTGCTCGGAGGCGACCAGGGCGTCGTCGATCCGCACGATCCTCGTGACGCGGTTCGCGGCGGCGGGCCCGGTCACCTCGACGGGCAGGCCGGTCTCCTCGGCCCAGACCTTCGCCCATTCGTCCTGGTGGGTGTTGGCCCAGATCTTCGCGCGTTGCAGGCGTGCCAGGTAGTCGCGGATCGCGGCGGTCTTGTCCTTGTCGGCGAGCGCGTCGCGGCCCGCGACCTGGAAGTTGTAGCCGTTGACGTAGCCGGTGCCGTCCACGAGGATCCTGGCCTTGTTCTGCACCACCGCCTGGGAGGTGTAGGGGTCCCAGATGGCCCAGGCGTCGATCCGGCCGGAGGTGAACGCGGCCAGGGCGTCGGCGGGCTGCAGGTAGCTCACCGTGATGTCCTTGAAGGACAGGCCGTCCTTCTTGAGCACGGCGAGCAGGTGGTAGTGCGCCGAGCTGCCCTTGGCGACCGCGACGCGCCTGCCCTTGAGCTGCGCGGTGGCGGTGATGGGGGAGCCGGGCGGCACGACGACGGCCGAGGACTTGGCGTTCATCTGGTCGGCGGCCACCACGGCGATCTTGGAGTTCGCGGCCGCCGCGAAGATCGGCGGGGTGTTGCCCACCGCGCCGATGTCCACGCCTCCGGCGTTGACGGCCTCCAGCAGCGGCGGCCCCGAGGTGAACTGGGCCCAGGTCACCTTGTAGGGGAGCTTGTCGAGCTCGCCGGAGGCGGTGAGCAGCACCTGGGAGCCCGCCTTCTGGTCGCCGACCCGCAGCGTGACCCCGGCGAGGCCGCCCCCCGAGCCGGAGGACCCCTGGGAGGACGCGGACGCCCCGCAGGCGGCGAGCGTCGCGGCCAGGCCCGCCGCGGCGAGCAGCCGGACGGCCTTGGCGATCATGGTGCGGCCTCCGGTGCGAGGGGTGGGGTGGTCATCGCGGTTCCTCCGGGGGGGTCGGTGCGGTGCTCGCGCGCCGCCACGCCGAGGGCGCGGAGCAGGCGGTCGCGCAGGTTCACGAGGTCGGGATGGTCGCGGTGGCGGGGCCGTGGCGCGGTGATGGCGTACTCGTGGGCGATGCGGCCCTCCGACAGCACCAGCACGCGGTCGGCGAGCAGCAGCGCCTCGTCCACGTCGTGGGTGACGAGCAGCACGGCGGGGCGGTGCAGGGCCCACAGGTCCAGGACGAGCTGGTGGACGGTGATGCGGGTGAGCGCGTCCAGGGCGCTGAACGGCTCGTCGAGCAGCAGCAGATCGGGCTCCCTGACCAGGGCGCGGGCGAGGCTGGCCCGCTGGGCCTCCCCGCCGGACAGCGTGAGCGGCCAGGCGCCCGCGCGCTCGCTCAGCCCGACCTCCTCCAGAGCGCGGTCGGCGCGCGCGCCCGCGTCGGGGACGTCCAGGCCGAGGGCGACGTTGGCGTGGACGCGTTTCCAGGGCACCAGGCGCGGCTCCTGGAAGGCGACGGCCACCGAGCCGCCGACGCTCAGCTCGCCTTCGAGGTCGCGGTCCAGGCCGGCCAGCGCGCGCAGCAGGGTGGACTTGCCCGAGCCGCTGCGGCCGAGCAGGGCGATGAACTCGCCGCCCTCGATGTCCAGGTCCAGGCCGGAAAGGACGGCGCGGTCGCCGAAGCGGCGGGTCAGCCCGCGCAGCCCGGCTACTCGGCGAGGAATCCGCGTCTCCATGAGAGCGCCCTCCGTTCCAGCAGCCGTACCAGCGCGTCGGTGAGCAGGCCGAGCGCGCTGTAGACCAGCAGGCCGACCACGATGACGTCCGTGCGCAGGAACTCGCGGGCGTCGTTGATCATGAAGCCGAGCCCGGCGTCGGCGTTGACCTGCTCGGCGACGATGAGCGCCAGCCAGGCCACGCCGAGGCTCTGCCGCAGGCCGACCAGCGTCTGGGGCAGCGCGCCCGGCAGCACGATGTGGCGCAGCAGCGCGGCGCGGCCGAGCTTGAGGGTGCGGGCGACCTCGGCGAGCTTGCCGTCCACGCCGCGGATGCCGGCGAAGGTGTTGAGGTAGAGGGGGAAGGACACCGCGAGCGCGACCAGGGTGACCTTGGGCGTCTCGCCGATGCCGAACCACAGGATGAACAGCGGGATCAGGCCGAAGAACGGCAGCGCCCGCAGCATCTGCATGATCGGGTCCACGGCGTACTCGCCCGGGCGGCCGAGCCCGGCGACCACGGCGAGCAGCACGCCGGCGATCGCGCCGGCGGCGAAGCCGATGGCGACCCGTTGCAGGGACACCGCGATCGCCGTGGGGAGGACGCCCTCGGCGATCAGGTCGGTGGCGGTGGCGGCGACCGTGCTCGGCGCGGCGAGCAGGCGCTCGGGCAGCAGCCCGGCGCCGCTGGCGATCTGCCAGAGGACGACGACGGCCAGAGGGCTGAGCCATCGCCGCCAGGCCCGGGCGCGGCGCGGGGCACGGGACGCGCGCGGGGGCGGAACGGAGACGGTGGACGGCCCGGCGGCCGGGCCAGGGGCCCGTGCCGCCTGAACGTCCAGTGCGGGGGACGACATCAAGGAACCTCGCAGGGGTTGTTCTCGTGCGGCCTCCTCCCCATAATTGCCGTCATTTCCTACCGGGTCAATAGGGTTTTATGACCGGCCCCAGACGCGCACCGGCAGCCCTCCCGGGTCGTACGGCCCCCGAGCGGACGGGGGCCGCCGCGCGTAGTCTGATGAGGTGTCCGAAGAGGTCTCCGCCGTGGCGTCCGGCACGGTGCCGGATGCGGCACCCGGTACGGTGCCCGATGCGATGCCGGATGCAGGTGCCGATGCGGCTTCCGGCACGGTTCCTGATGCGGTGCCCGATGCGGTGCCGGATGTAGGTTCTGATGCGGCTTCGGGCGCGGTTCCTGATGCGGTGCCCGATGCGGTGCCGGATGCAGCTTCTGATGCGGCTTCCGGCGCGGTGACGGAGCCGGTACGCCGGGCGTCCGAGATCGGCGGCCCGGCCGCGCTCGCCGAGCTCCTCGACGCCCACGCCTATCTGGCCGGCGAGGGGCTGGCCACCGCGTGCTTCCTCGCGCTCAAGATGGGCAGGCCGCTGTTCCTGGAGGGCGAGGCGGGCGTCGGCAAGACCGAGCTGGCCAAGACCCTCGCCGCCGTGCTCGGCGCGCCCCTGATCCGGCTGCAGTGCTACGAGGGCCTGGACGCCGCGCAGGCCCTGTACGACTGGGACTTCGCCCGCCAGCTCCTGCACCTCAAGGCCGCCGAGGCCACGGGCGCCACCGGGGCCGCCGAGGCCGCGCGCCTGGAGGGCGAGCTGTACGACCGCAGGTTCCTCATCGCCCGTCCCCTGCTCAGGGCCCTGGAGACCCGGCCCGCCGTGCTGCTCGTGGACGAGATCGACCGCGCCGACGACGAGTTCGAGGCGTTCCTGCTGGAGGTCCTCTCCGACTTCAGCATCTCCATCCCCGAGCTCGGCACCGTGCGGGCCGCCGAGCCGCCCGTGGTGGTCGTCACCTCCAACCGCACCCGCGACGTCCACGACGCGCTGAAGCGCCGGTGCCTGTACCACTGGCTGGAGCACCCTCCGTTCGAGCGGGAGGTGGCGATACTCCTGCGGCGGCTGCCCGCCTGCACCGAGGCGCTCGCCGCCCAGGTCGCCGCCGCGGCCGGGCGCCTGCGCGCGGCCGGCCTGGTCAAGCCGCCCGGCGTCGCCGAGACCCTCGACTGGACCGGCGCCCTTCTCACGCTCGGCGCGCGCGACCTGGACCCGGGCCTGGCCGCCGCCACGCTCGGCGCCCTGCTGAAGTACCGCGAGGACCAGCAGACCGTCCTGACGAACGGACTGCTCCGCCATGCCTGACCCCGCCCGTCCCCCCTCCGGCGCCCGTCCGGCACCCGGCGGCGGTCCCTTCGGGACGGTCGTCACGAGCCCCGCGCGCACCGGGGACGCGGCCGCCCTGGCCGCGACGGTCACCGGATTCGCCCGCACCCTGCGCGCCGCGGGCGTTCCCGCCGACCACGAGCGCACCCAGGCCATGCTGGACGCCGCCGCCCACCTGGGCGCCGCCGACCGCGCGGCCGTCTACTGGGCCGGCCGCCTCACCATGTGCGCCGGCCCCGACGACCTGCCCCGCTACGACCGCTGCTTCGCCGCCTACTTCGGTGGCGAGCGCCCCGGGCCGGGCCGCCCGGCCCCCGTGGTCACCGTCGTCCGCCACACGATGGCCCTGGACGGCGACGGCCCCTCCGGCGACGCCTCCCGCGAGGCCCTGGCGGCCACGGCGGCCTGGGCCGAGGTGCTCAGGCACCGCGACGTCGCCCGCATGACCCCCGCCGAGCTGGCCGAGGTGCACCGCATGATCGGGCTGCTGCGCGCCCGCAGGGAGCCGCGCCGCTCCCGCCGGTTCGCATCCTCCCCTCGGGGCAGGCTCGACCCGCGCCGCACGATGCGCGAGACCCTGCGCAGGGGCGGCGAGATCGCCCGCCTGCGCCGCAGGTCGCGCCGGGTGCGGCCCCGCCGCGTCGTGCTGCTGGTCGACGTCAGCGGCTCCATGGCCCCCTACGCCGACACGCTGCTGCGGTTCGCCCACGCGCTGGTGCGGTGCGAGCCGCGCGCCACCGAGGTGTTCAGCGTCGGCACCCGGCTCACCCGGATCACCCCCGCGCTGCGCCACCGCGACCCCGGCGCGGCCATGCGCGAGGTCTCGGCCGCCGTCCCCGACTGGCGCGGCGGCACCCGGCTGGGCGAGGAGCTCAAGCGGTTCCTCGACGCCGGCTCCACGGCCAGGGGCGCCATCGTCGTGATCGCCTCGGACGGCTGGGAGCGCGGCGACCCGTCCCTGCTCGGCCGGCAGATGGCCCGGCTGTCCCGCCTCGCCTATCGGGTCGTGTGGGCGAACCCCCACAAAGGGCACGAGGGGTACCAGCCGCTGACCGGCGGCATGCGCGCCGCGCTGCCCTACGTCGGGGCGTTCGTCGCCGGGCACAGCCTGGCCGCCTTCGAGGAGCTCGCGGAAAGGCTGTCGCATGCGTGACGTGCTCTCCCAGATCGTGCGCTGGTGGGAGGCGGGGGAGCGGTTCGGGGTGGCCACCGTCGTGGACACCTTCCGCAGCGCGCCCCGGCCGCCCGGCGCGTCCATGGCCGTCCTCGGGGACGAGGCCGTCGGCAGCGTGTCCGGCGGCTGCGTCGAGGGCGCGGTGTACGAGCTGTCGCGCGAGGTCGCCGCCGGAGGGCGCCCGGTGCTCCAGCGGTACGGGGTCAGCGACGACGACGCCTTCTCGGTCGGGCTCACCTGCGGCGGGATCATCGACATCCTCGTCGAGCCTGTGTCCAAGGACGACTTCCCCGAGCTCGGCGAGATCGCGGCCTCGGTGCGCCGCCACGAGCCGGTGGCCGTCGCCACCGTCCTGCCCGGCCCCCGGCGGCGGGGCGCGCGCCGGGTGGTGTGGCCCGGCCGCGCCTCCGGCTCGCTCGGGCCCGCCCGGCTCGACGCCGCCGTGGACGACGACGCCCGCGGCATGCTCGCCCAGGGGCTCACGTCCGTGCGCAGGTACGGGACGCGCGGCGAGCGGCGTCTGGACGAGCTGCCGGTCTTCGTCCACTCCTTCGCCCCGCCGCCGCGCATGCTCGTCTTCGGGGCCATCGACTTCGCCGCCGCCGTCGCCAGGATCGGCAGGTTCCTCGGCTACCACGTCGTGGTGTGCGACGCCCGCCCGGTGTTCGCCACGGCCAAGCGCTTCCCCGAGGCGGACGAGGTCGTCGTCAAGTGGCCGCACGACTACCTCTCCACCGCCCACGTCGACGCCCGCACGGTGATCTGCGTGCTCACCCACGACCCGAAGTTCGACGTCCCCCTGCTGGAGGTCGCGCTGCGCACCGAGGCCGGGTACGTCGGCGCGATGGGGTCGCGCCGCACCCACGAGGACCGCCTGGCCCGGCTGCGCGAGGCGGGCCTCACCGCGGACGAGCTGGCCCGGCTGCGCTCCCCGATCGGGCTGGACCTCGGGGCGCGCACCCCTGAGGAGACCGCCGTGTCCATCGCCGCCGAGCTGATACAGCTCCGCTGGGGCGGCTCGGGCCGCGCGCTCAGCGACACCACCGGCCGCATCCACGGCCCGGCGGACGGCGGGCACGACACGGGCGCGACCGGTCCCGGCACGCGGGGCGGCGGATGAGCATGGCAGATCCCGGCACGGGGGGCGGCGGATGAGCGGGCCGTGCGCCGGGCTGTTGCTGGCCGCGGGGGCGGGGACGCGGCTCGGCACGCCCAAGGCGCTGCTGGAGTTCCAGGGGGAGCGGCTGGCCGACCGCGGGGCGCGCCTGCTGCGCGAGGGCGGCTGCCATCCGGTCGTCGTGGTGCTCGGCGCGGCCGAGGTGCGGGTCGGCGGGGCCGTCGCCGTCCGCAATCCCGACTGGCGCACCGGCATGGCGTCCTCGCTGCGCGCCGGGCTCGACGCGCTCCCGCCCGCCGCGGACGCGGTCGTGGTGGCCCTGGCCGACCAGCCGCTGGTCCGCGCCGAGGCCGTGCGCCGGCTGATCGTGGCGCGGGCGGCGGGCGCGGCGGTGGCGGTCGCCACCTACGGCGGCGCGCCGCGCAACCCGGTGCTGATCGGCCGCGAGCACTTCGGCGAGGTCCTGAGGCTCGCCGCCGGGGACGCGGGCGCGCGCCCCTTCCTGCGCGCCCATCCCGAACTGGTCACGCCCGTGCCCTGCGACGACGCCGGGGACCCGGCCGACATCGACACCGTGGCCGACCTGGAGCGCCTCACCGCCGTGCCGCGGCCGCCGGTCGCGCCGGACGGCCGCGACCGGCCCTGAGGGGCGGCAGCGGCGGCCGGGCGGGAGACGCCGCGCGCGCCGGGCTTTCCCGCCGCCGGGGGACTCGGTAGCCTGTCCGTGACTGGAACATCATTCGGTTTCTTTGGCGAGGGGACTCGACATGCGCGTGGGCATGGCGCTCAACTACGCGGGTGGCTTCAAGGAGACGGTGGCCGAGCTGGCGGACTACGAGAGCGCCGGGCTCGACATCGTCTTCGTCGCCGAGGCCTACGGCTTCGACGCCGTGAGCCAGATGGGCTACATCGCCGCCCGCACCCGGCGCGTCCAGATCGCCTCGGGCATCCTGCCGATCTACTCGCGCACCCCCTCCCTGCTCGCCATGACCGCCGCCGGCATGGACTACGTCTCCGACGGCCGCTTCGTGCTCGGCCTCGGCGCCTCCGGGCCGCAGGTCGTCGAGGGCTTCCACGGCGTGCCCTACACCGCGCCGCTCGGCCGCACCCGCGAGGTGATCGAGATCTGCCGCAAGGTCTGGCGGCGCGAGCGGCTCACCTACGAGGGCGCGCACTACACGCTGCCGCTGCCCCCCGGCCAGGGCACCGGGCTCGGCAAGCCGCTCAAGCTGATCAACCACCCGGTGCGCCCGCGCATCCCCATCGTGCTCGCCGCCATCGGCCCGAAGAACGTCGAGCTGACCGCCGAGCTGGCCGAGGGCTGGGAGCCGATCTTCTACGTCCCCGAGAAGGCCGCCGAGGTGTGGGGCCCGTCGCTGAAGGCGGGCACGGCCCGGCGCTCAGGCGACCTCGGCGAGCTGGACGTCATCGCCCAGGCCGCCCTCGCCATCGGCGAGGACGCGGGGGACCTGCTCGAGCTCGGCCGCCCCATGGCCGCGCTCTACATCGGCGGCATGGGCGCCAGGGGCAGGAACTTCTACAACGACCTGGCCCGCCGCTACGGCTACGAGAAGGAGGCCCGGCTCATCCAGGACCTCTACCTGGACGGCAAGAAGGACGAGGCCGCGGCGGCGGTGCCGAGAGAGCTACTGGAGAAGATGTCGCTCGTCGGCCCCGAGGGCTTCGTCAGGGAACGCGTCGCCGCGCTGAAGGAGTCCGGGGTCACCACGCTCAACGTCGCCCCGCTCGCCGCCACCCACGAGGAGCGCGTCCGGCTCGTCGAGAAGATCCGCGACATCGCCGCCTGATCCCCGGCGGGATATGACGGGCGAGGCCGTACAGTCTCGGACATGACCGCCATTCACCACACGCGGCGCACCCGGCTCGCCGCGCTGCTGGCCGGGCACGACGTGGACGCCCTGCTGGTCACCCGCGGCGTCAACGTGCGCTACCTGACCGGGCTGGCCAGCTCGAACGCCGCGGTGCTCGTGCGGGCGGACGCCTCGGCCGTCCTCGCCACCGACTCCCGGTACATCGAGACCGCGCGCCGCCACTGCGCCGGCGTCGAGGTCGTCGAGCGGCGCGACGTGGCCGGCTCCCTGGCCGGGATGGCCGCCCGGCCCGGCATCGAGGCGCACGACATGTCAGTGGCCCTGTACCGGCGCCTCGGCGGCGACCTCGTCCCCCTGGACCGGCCGGTGGAGGCGCTGCGGGTGGTCAAGGACGAGAGCGAGATCGACGCGCTGCGCGTCGCCTGCGAGCTGACCGACCAGGCGTTCGCCGACGTCCTGCCCGCGATCGCGCCCGGCACGACCGAGCGGGAGCTGGCCCGCGCGCTGGAGGCCCGCATGGGCGAGCTCGGCGCCGACCGGCCCGCCTTCGACACCATCGTGGCGAGCGGCCCCAACGGCTCGGTGCCCCACCACGCGCCCACCGCTCGTCCCATCGAGCGCGGCGACCTGGTCACCATGGACTTCGGCGCCCTGTACCAGGGCTACCACGCCGACATGACCCGGACGGTCGCCGTGGGCGAGCCCGCCGCCTGGCAGCGCGACCTGTACGAGCTGGTCCTGCGCGCGCAGCGCGCCGGGCGCGAGGCCCTGGCCCCCGGCGCGGACATCGCCGAGGTGGACGGGGCGGCGCGCGGGCTCATCGAGGCGGCCGGGCACGGCGAGCACTTCGGGCACGGGCTCGGCCACGGCGTCGGCCTGGAGATCCACGAGGATCCGTTCCTGCGTTCCACGGGTGCCGGTAGACTTGAGGATCGAGTTCCGATCACCGTCGAGCCCGGTGTCTACCTGCCGGGCAGGGGCGGCGTCCGGATCGAGGACACTCTCGTCACGCGTGCCGGCGGCCCGGAACTCCTCACCCGGACGACCAAGGAACTGCTGGTCCTGTGACGGGCGGGAAAGCGGCCGAGCTCAGCGTGACCATCACGACGCAGGAGATTACGAGTGGCGACGACCAACGACCTCAAGACCGGCCTTGTGCTCAGGCTCGACGGCGGCGAGCTGTGGAGCGTGGTGGAGTTCCAGCACGTCAAGCCCGGTAAGGGCGGCGCCTTCGTCCGCACCAAGCTGAAGAACGTGCTCTCGGGCAAGGTCGTGGACAAGACCTTCAACGCGGGCGTCAAGGTCGAGGTGGCCAACGTCGACAAGCGCGAGATGCAGTTCTCCTACCTCGACGGCGACGAGTTCGTGTTCATGGACACCGAGACCTACGACATGCTGAACGTCCCGCGTCCCACGGTCGGCGACGCGGCCAACTACCTGCTGGAGAACGGCCTCGCCACGGTGGCGATCAACGACGGCAACGTCCTGTACGTCGAGCTTCCCGCCGCCGTCGAGCTGACCATCGCCCAGACCGAGCCGGGTCTGCAGGGCGACCGCTCCACCGGCGGCACCAAGCCCGCCACGCTGGAGACCGGCGCCGAGATCAAGGTCCCTCTCTTCATCACCACGGGTGAGAAGGTCAAGGTCGACACTCGCACCGGCGAGTACCTCGGCCGGGCCTGAGTGTCCGCGCGGGGAAAGGCGCGCAGGCGCGCACTGGACATCCTCTTCGAGGCGGAACTGCGGAGCGAGCGGGCGACCAAGGTGCTCGCCGAGCGCGTCGAGCGGGCCGAGCCGCCGGTCAACGAGTACACCTCGGCCCTGGTCGAGGGCGTGGACCGGCACCGCGCCCGCGTCGACGAGCTGATCTCCACCTACTCCGAGGGCTGGACCCTCGACCGCATGCCCGCCGTGGACCGCAACCTGCTGCGCGCCGGCACCTACGAACTGCTGTGGATGCCCGACGTCCCGGAGGCCGTGGTCATCAGCGAGTGGGTGCACCTGGCCTCCGAGCTCTCCACCGACGAGTCGCCGCAGTTCGTCAACGGCCTGCTGGCCCGGTTCAAGCAGCTCAAGCCGTCCCTCGTCCTGTAGGGCGCGCCGCCTCCCGCGCGTGGGGGGCCGTCGGCCGCGGGTAGGCTGGGCCCCTACCGACGTCCCCGATCGAGGTTCCGATCGGCGTCCTCGCGAGGAGGCGAGCTGAACGTGCCCACCGAAGGCCCCACACGCCAGGCGGCCGCCACCCCGGCGGTGCGCACCGCCGTGGTCTGGGAGGCCCTGCGCGCCGCGCTCGCCGGACTGGCGGACGCGACCGGGCGCGAGCGGCTCGACATCGTCGACGCCGGGGGCGGCACGGGCGGCTTCGCCGTGCCGCTGGCCGGGCTCGGCCACGCCGTCACCGTGGTGGACCCCAGCCCCGACTCCCTGGCCGCCCTGGAGCGCCGGGCCGCCGAGGCGGGGGTGGCGGTCAAGGGCATCCAGGGCGACACCGCCGACCTGCGCCACGTGCTGGACCCCGGCTGCGCCGACCTGGTGCTGTGCCACAGCGTCCTCGAGTACGTCGAGGACCCCGCCGGGGCGCTGGCCGCCGTCGCGGGCCTGCTGCGGCCGGGCGGGCTGATCAGCGTCCTCGCGGCCAACCCGGTCGCGACCGCGATCCACCGTTCGCTCGCCGGCCACTTCGACGAGGCGCGCCAGGCCCTGTCCGACCCCTCGGGCCGCTGGGGCGACCAGGACCCGACGCCGCGCAGGTTCGGCGGCGCGGCGCTGGCCGGCCTGCTGTCGGCCGCGGGGTTCGCGCCCGGCGAGGTCAGGGGCGTGCGCGTCTTCGCCGACCTGGTGCCGGGCCGCCTGCTCGACGGCGAGCCCGGCGCGGCCCGCGCGCTGGTGGCGCTGGAGCAGGCCGCCGCCGCCCACCCCGTGCTGCGCGACATCGCCACCCAGCTCCACGTCCTCGCCCGGCGCTGACCACGTCACGGCGTGCCGCCCGGCGGCTAGAACGCGTGTTCGGGTAGGATCGAGGTGTGTCGCGCAAGCAGGTTCTGCGGCCCGAGCCGGGGCGGAGGCGCCCCCCGGCCCAGGCGCCGCCGGCCGACGACACCGGGTGCCCGATCCTGCACGTCGACATGGACGCCTTCTACGCCAGCGTCGAGCTGCTGGAGCGTCCCGAGCTCAAGGGCACCCCGGTGATCATCGGTGCGGCGGGCGCCCGCGGCGTGGTGCTCAGCGCCACCTACGAGGCCAGACGGTTCGGCGTCCACTCGGCGATGCCGATGACCCGCGCCCGCCGCCTCTGCCCGCAGGCCGTGGTGATCCCGCCGAGCCACGGCAAGTACTCCGAGGTCTCCAAGAGCGTGATGGAGATCTTCTACGCGGTCACCCCCGAGGTCGAGCCGATCTCCTCCGACGAGGCGTTCCTCGACGTGCGCGGGGCGCTGCGCAGGCTGGGGTCTCCGGCGGCCATAGCCGCCCGCATCCGCGCCGAGGTCGCCGAGCGCCACGGCATCACCTGCTCGGTCGGCGTGGCGAGCAGCAAGTTCGTCGCCAAGCTCGCCTCGCGCCACTGCAAGCCGGACGGCCTCCTGGTGGTCCCCGCCGACGGCGTGGTGGAGTTCCTCCACCCCCTGCCCGTCGCGGCCCTGTGGGGCGTGGGGGAGCGCACGGAGCAGGCCCTGGTCCGGCTCGGCATCAACACCGTGGGCGATCTGGCCCAGGTGCCGCCCGCGACGCTGCGGCGCGAGCTCGGGGCCGTGGGGGACCATCTGGCCGCCCTGGCGTGGGGCCGCGACGACCGCCGCGTCACCCCGCACGCCCCCGACAAGAGCATCGGCGCCGAGGAGACCTTCTCCCACGACGTGGACGACCCCGAGGCCGTCCGCCGCGAGCTGCTGCGGCTCTCCGAGCGCGTGGCCGCGCGGCTGCGCGCGGCCGGTCACATCGGGCGCACGGTGAGCGTCAAGCTGCGCCGTTCCGACTTCACCACCATCACCCGTTCGCGTACGCTGCGTGAGGCTACTGATGTGGCGAAAGAGATATATGCCACTGCCTGTGAGCTGTTCGCGGCGGCCGGGCTGGAGCGCGTGCGGCTCCGTCTGGTCGGCGTGCGGGTGGAGAACCTGCGTCCCGCGGCCGCGGCGACCCGCCAGCTCGGGCTCGGCGAACGCGAAACAGGCTGGCGGGAGGCCGAAATGGCGATGGACAGGGCCGCCCGGCGCTTCGGTCCCGAGGCCGTGCGCCCGGCCTCGCTCGTCCGCCCTCCGTTCGATGGATCGGATCTATGACGTCACCTCCGGTTTGGTCTACGTTGGACGTTTTCTTTCGCCTACGTCTACAGCCTCGTATTCTGGGGATAACCGACCGCGAGGTCCGGACACCCTGTGGTGCCCGTTGCCGTCTTCCCCGTCAAGGGGCCGTCCTTGGGAGGCGCCGTGCCGCTCTCTGAGCACGAGCAGCGCCTGCTCGACCAGATCGAGCAGGCCCTCTATAGCGAGGACCCGAAGTGGGCCAACACCGTTCGGATCAGTGATCCACGCAACCATTACAAACGCCGCCTTGTGAAAGCCTCCATCGGCTTCGTCCTCGGTGTCGTCCTGCTGATGGTCGGCGTCGTGGCACCGATCATCCCACTCGGTGTGGGCGGCTTCGTGGTCATGCTCGCCGCGTGTTTGTGGGGTCTGTCCAGTTGGAAGCGTATGAACGGGCTCGGCGGCGACGCCAGGGCGCAGGGCGGCCACGGCCGGCCCGAGCGGCGCCGCGGGTCCCGGCAGGGATTCATGGAACGCATGGAGGAACGCTGGCGCCGCAGGAGCGACGAGCGCTGACCTCGCGGCGGGGCGCGGGACCGCACGGCCACCGGCGGATCCCGGCGCCGTGCCCGCGCGCCGGCCCTTGACGACCTCGCCGGGACATCCGACGGCTCGACCTCGCGGTGACGCCCCCCACGGGCGGTGCGACCTCGCGGCGTGACGAGGCCCGGGCCGTGACCCCTGGAATCCCCTTCCAGAGCTCACGGCCCGGGCCTCGTCACGTCCCGGTCCCGGCCCGGCCACCCCGGGCCGGCGACGTCCCGGGTGGCCGCAGGGCCGGGGCCCCTGCTCTCAGCGGCGCGAGCCGGTGAGCACCCGGGTCTCCTCCGCCGGCTCCGGCCCGCCCGCCGCGTCCTGGTGACGGCGGCGCGGCCACAGGCGGATGTTCTCCAGGCGGTCGAAGCCGTCCAGCATCGCCGCGCCCGCCCGGCGCACCCGCATCAGCGTCGAGGCCGGCATCAGCGTCGCGCGCAGCCGCCGCCCGCGCGGCACGGCCCGCCGCAGCGCCCGCCGCACGACCCGCAGGTCCGCGGTCAGGGGCGGGATCTCGCCCGGCGTGCGCGCGTACCGCAGCCGTTCCTCGGCCGAGGCGATCCTGGCCACGGCCGCCGCGGCGTCCGCGTCCAGCTCGTGCCGCTCGGCCAGCCTGCGCGCCAGCGCGCGGGGCGTCTCGCTGAGCTCGTACCCGAGGCCGAGGTCGTGCAGGGTGTCGATCAGCTCGCGCCACGTGCCGTGCACCGCGCGCGCGACCCGTCCATCTCCGGAGGAGACCTCGGCCCCGCCCCCGGTGACCATCGGGACGCCGGCCGCCGTGACGCCGGACCCCGCGCGGGCCCGCACGTGCTCACGCCGGTACCGGGTGGCGGCCCGCCAGGCGGCGGGGACGAGCAGGATGAGCAGCAGGACCGCCAGCCCGATCCCGATCATGGCGGGGACCGGCGAGCCGGTCTCCGCGTCCACCGAGCCCTGGGGAAGGTTCGCGTCCGGGTCGCGGACGGCGCGCCGCGGCGCCGAGGAGGTCTCCGGGTCGCCGCTCTCGGGCCCGGCCGTCGGCGCGGTGCTCGTGGAGTCGGGGCCGCCGGTCGTGACGGGCGGGCGCGAGTAGTCCGGGACCCTGGCCGTGGCCTGGCCGAGCCCGCCCGAGGGCGTCGGCTCGAAGCGCAGCCAGCCCGCGCCCTCGAAGTACAGCTCCGGCCAGGCGTGCAGGTCGTGCGTGCGGACCTGCCAGACGCCGTCCGAGAAGGTGCCGCCGGTGTAGCCGATCGCGACCCGGGCGGGCACGCCGAGCACCCGCGCCATGACCGCCATCGCCGCGGCGAACTGCTCGCAGTAGCCGGTCTTGTTCCGCAGGAAGTCCACCAGCGCGTCGCTGCCGTTGCCCTGGGTGCGCAGGCTGTAGGTGAACCCGCCCGTGTTGGTGAACCAGTTCTGCAGCTTGACGGCCGCCTCGTACGGGCTGTCGGTGTCCGCGACCAGGCCGTGCGCGGTGAGCGTGATCTCCGGGGGCATGTCGTCGGGGAGCCGCAGGTACCGGGCGTCGACCTCGGGGTCCGGGCTCGCCGCCAGGTCCGCCAGCAGCTCGGGGGTCGGCCGCGGCTCGCGCTGGCCGACCTCGTACTCCTGGCCGCCCGCGGTGTCGCGCGTGGAGAAGACCATGAGCGTCGACTCGTCGGCGCGCCAGTCGCCGTCCACCTGGACCGTGGTCGCGGGGTAGGGCAGCGGCAGGAAGCTGAGCCCCTCCACCGCGTCGCTCACCTTGAGCCGGGTGGTCACCTGCTTCACCGGCACGTCGGGGGCCAGGCCGGGCGGCGCGGGCAGCGCGCCCTCCGCCACGCTGTTCTCGGGGCGGCCCTTGGGCTGCGACATCGTCCACCGCCGCCCGTCGAAGATGTCCAGCGAGTACATCCGCAGGTAGCGGGCGGTGTTGTCGCTGTTGGTGTAGGTGAGGACGGTCGCGTTGCCGGGCTGGGTGAGCCGGCCGCGCAGGTTCGCGATCGGGTCGGGGATCTCGATCGTGTTGCCGCCCGCGCCGGTGCCCGAGCCGACGCCGAACCCGAACAGGGGGTTGGGCGCCAGGGTGGGCATGAGCGCGGGCACGCCGACGGCCAGCGCGATGGCGGCGATGCCGATGCGCTTGCCCGACAGGGAGATCGGCGTGCTGTCGGGCTTGGCGGTCGCGGCGGCGGCGCGCGTCCTGCGCACGAGGACGGCCCGGCCCCAGGTGCTGAGCCGCTCGCGCCCGTCCGCGGCGAGCAGGCCCACGTACCCGAGCGCGCCGAGGATGAACGCCGGCCACCCGAGGGGCTCGGTCATCACCGCCGCGGGCACGGTGAACAGGGCCAGCAGCGGCAGCCCCGCCGGCGCCGCGCGGCGCAGCCGCACGGCGAGCAGGTCCACCGCCAGCGCGATCAGGCCGACGCCCCCGGCGGTGAGCAGCGTGATGCCCGGGTTGGCCGGCACCGGGGCGGCGTACCGCTGGATGTCGGCGAATCCCTCGCCCAGCAGGCCGGCCAGCGCGACCAGGGACTCGGCGGTCGGGACGACCCGCCCCCAGGAGTGGTCGGCGGCGAACACCATGTTCAGGTAGAGGCCGAGCATCAGCAGGCCGAGCGGGGGGCCGAGCCAGCGCGGCACCGCGGGCCGGGTGGTGAGGACCGACACGGCGCCGACGACCAGGATCGCCCCCATGCCGGTCCAGAACCAGTCGCCCTCGCGGAACAGGGGATAGAGGGTGAGCGACACCGCGGCCGTGGCCAGCGCCGCGGCGATCGGGAGTCTCATGCCGCGTCTCCTGAGGTGATGGTGCCGACCGGCCCGGCGAACCGGCTGTTCTGGGCGGCCTCCTGCCAGACCGCGGCGATCGAGGTGCCCGCGGGCAGGCGCACGACCCGCCACCCCGCGCCGGCGAGCACGGCGCGCGCCAGTTCGTAGGGCTCGTTCTCGGCGGTGTGGTGCGCCGGGGTCTGCTGCCAGCCGCGCACGTCCAGCAGCACGGCCACGCCGGTGACCCCGCCGTGCCGCAGGCGGGCGAGCGCCCTGGCCTCCTCGGGGTCCAGGTCGCCGAGCACGGCCACGATGAGCCCGTCGCCGCCGCCCTGGCGCAGCGCCGCGACGCCGGACTCCAGGGACCGCGCGGTGCTCTGGCGCACGACCGCGAGCGCGTCCAGCAGCCCGTGGCCGCCGGAGGCGTCGGCGAGGTGCTGGGCGCCCTGGTCGGTGACCAGCCGCAGGCCGAGACCGTCATGGGCCAGGTGTGCGCCGATCGAGGCGGCGGCCGACACCGCGACCTCGAAGGACGAGCGCGGTCCCTCGCCGCGGTGGGCGTGCCTGCGGGTGTCCAGCAGCAGGGCGCCCCTGCTCTGCCGCTGCTGCTCCTCGCGGCGCACCATCAGCTCGCCGTAGCGGGCGGTCGAGCGCCAGTGGACGCGCCGCAGGTCGTCGCCCTGGCGGTACTCGCGCGGGCCGACGTCGTCGTCCCCGGCCGCGGCCACGCTGGCCGTGCGGCTGTCGCCGCCGCCGGTCCACTCGCCCGAGAGCCTGACGTGGGGGAGCGGCACGACCTCCGGCACCACCGTGAGGGTGTCGGTGGCCGCGAACCCCCGGGTGAGCTCCACCAGGCCGAACGGGTCGGCGATGCGCACCGACAGCGGCCCGATCGGGAACCTGCCGCGCAGGTCGGAGCGCACCTTGTAGTCGATCTCGCGGACGCCCTGCGACTCGACCCGGTCCAGGACGAACCGGGGACGGGTGCCGACGGCGTAGGGGACGGTGTCCTCGATGAGGAGCAGGCCGGTGGGCAGCCGGGTGACGTTCTCCAGCCGCAGGGTCACGGTGCTGTCGGTGCCGACGGGCACGCGGGCCGGGTAGAGCCTGCGGGCGCAGCTCAGCCGGTAGCGGGTGCGGGCGACCACCATCGCCGACAGGAGCGGGAGCGCGATGACGAGCACGCTGACCCGCAGCAGGTCGTGCTCGCCGAGCGCCACCGCGCACAGCAGCGCGGCCACGCCCGAGGCGAGGAAGGAGCGGCCGCGCGAGGTCAGCGCCCTGAGACCGGCGATCACCGCGGCGCCGCCCCGCCCGCCCCCCTTTCCCGGCTCTCGGGCACGGGGACGCGGCGCAGGAGGTCGGCCATGACGTGTTCGGGCCGCAGGCGCTGGCCCTGGGCCTCCAGGCTCGGGAGAAGACGGTGGGCGAGGACAGGGACGGCCAGGTCCTGCAGGTCGTCGGGGATGACGTAGTCGCGGCCCGACAGCGCGGCGTGCGCCCTGGCCGCCCGCACCAGGTGGAGCGTGGCGCGGGGCGAGGCGCCCAGGCGCAGGTCGCGGGTCTGCCGGGTGGCGGCCACCAGGTCGATGGCGTACCGCTTGATGGGCTGGGAGACGTAGACGGCGCGCACGGCGTCGATCAGCGCGCGCACCTCGGCGGTCGTGGCGACGGGTTGCAGCTTGTCCAGCGGCGAGGAGGCCCCGTGGACGTCCAGCATCTCCAGCTCGGCGGCCGGCTCGGGGTAGCCCATGGCGATCCGCGCCGTGAAGCGGTCGCGCTGGGCCTCGGGGAGGGGGTAGGTGCCCTCCATCTCGATGGGGTTCTGGGTCGCGATGACCATGAAGGGCGTGTCGAGCCGGTAGGTCGTGCCGTCGACGGTGACCTGGTGCTCCTCCATGCACTCCAGCAGGGCCGACTGCGTCTTGGGGGAGGCCCGGTTGATCTCGTCGCCCACGACGATGTTGGCGAAGACGGGCCCCGGCTTGAACTCGAACTCCCGCGACTGCTGGTTGAAGGCGCTGACGCCCGTGATGTCGCTGGGGAGAAGGTCCGGGGTGAACTGGACGCGGCGCACGGGGCAGTCGATGGACCGCGCGAGTGCCTTGGCCAGCATGGTCTTGCCGACGCCGGGGACGTCCTCGATGAGGAGGTGCCCCTCCGCCAGCATCACGGTGAGGGTGAGACGGACGACGTCGCCCTTTCCCTCGATCACCGATTCGATCGCCTCGCGGATCCGGTGCGCCGTCGCGACCAGACCCCCCAATTCCTGTCCGACATCGTGGGTCACTCCCACCGGGCCTCCATGAGGGTGTGGTAGCCCACGCGGGGTGGTATTGCGGGGGCTTTGCCGTTCTTCTTCATTCTGTGTACCGACACTATGATGCGGGGAGTTTCCAGGCGACGTTCCGTGATATTCCGGGAGAACTGGCCCCAAGTGTTCTGGCCGGTGGTCGCGGTGCCGTCCCGCCGGTGTCCGAATCCCGTGACATTCGGCTGCGAGATCCCCCCACTTTCCCCCACCCGCGGCCCTCCCGCCGCACGATCGCCCAGACAGGTGCGGCATGCCCGCCCGGACGGTGTCAAGGGGGCGATTCCGACACGCCCGTGCGCACGCGCGCCCCCTCAGGGCGCCCCACTCTGCTCCACCTGCTCTGACCTGCGGAAATGTCGGCGAATTGGCGCGCTGAAGTTGTTTGGATCAGTTGACGGTGGGGAGAAGTGGAGTATGGTGGTGCGCAGTGGAGGGGCTGGGGCCATGGCGTCAGTCGTTCCATGTGGCACGGGAGGTGGGGCCGGTGTTTCTCGGCACCCATCACCCGCGTCTGGATGAGAAAGGACGACTGTTCCTGCCGGCGAAGTACCGTGAGGAGCTGGCGGAGGGTCTTGTGATCACCAAGGGCCAGGAGCGGTGCCTCTACGTGTTTCCCGTGGAGGAGTTCCAGCGCATCACCGAGGCGCTGCGTACCGCACCCGTGACCGCCAAGGCCGTCCGCGATTACAGTCGCGTCCTTTTCGCCGGCGCCTCCGACGAGACGCCCGACAAACAAGGGCGGATCACCATTCCCCAGGGCCTGCGCGAGTACGCGGGCCTCCGCCGGGACTGCGCCGTCATCGGGGCGAACACCCGGCTGGAGATCTGGGACGCCGCGGCCTGGGACACCTACCTGGCCGCCCAAGAGCAGGCTTTCTCCGATCTCTCGGAGGAGGTGCTGCCAGGGATCCTTTGACAACGGTCGACTCGTCGGTGAAAGACGTCGTTCGGCGAGGTCTCCACCCGCTCCCGAGGAGCCCGGCACGTTCGCGCGGGCACCACGGCGCCGCCGTCAGCTGATGCACCTTCCCCGGTGTCAGGTGACGGCGCGTCGGCAGGGGACGCGGATGGGGACCTGGCCGGGCGAGCCGTCACCAGGGTGGGGTGAGAACCGGCGAGAAGACGCACGACAGGCCGCGCATCCGCGAGCAAGGTCCGTGTCCCGGGGGTCCACCGACACGGTCATGGCGGCAAGAGGGGGTTTCATCATGCATGTCGACGAGCATGCCGGAGTTCACGGCGAGCCGGGCGGTCACGTCCCGGTGATGCTGCGCCGTGTCCTCGAACTGCTGGCACCGGCCCTGGACAGGCCCGGCGCCGTGCTGGTCGACGCCAACCTCGGTCTCGGGGGGCACGCCGAGGCGCTGCTCGCCGCGCACCCCGGCCTCCACCTGGTCGGCATCGACCGCGACCCCGACGCCATCGCGCGCTCCACCGCCCGCCTCGCGCCCTACGCCGGGCGCGCCACCCTGGTGCGGGCCGTCTCCGACGAACTGCCCGGCGTGCTCGCGCGCACCGGGCACCCGAGGGTCGACGGCGTGCTGTTCGACCTCGGCGTCTCCTCTCCCCAGCTCGACGAGGCCGGGCGCGGCTTCGCCTACTCCTACGACGCCCCGCTGGACATGCGCATGGACTCCGAGCAGGAGCTCACGGCGCACATCGTCGTGAACACCTACTCCGAGGGCGAGCTCACCCGCATCCTGCGCGACTACGGAGAGGAGCGCTTCGCCTCCCGCGTCGCGCGCCTCATCGTCAGGCAGCGCGCCGCCGGGCCCATCGCGTCCACCAAGCGGCTCGCGGAGATCGTCCGTGAGGCGATCCCGGCCGCGACCCGCCGCACCGGCGGGAACCCCGCCAAGAGAACGTTCCAAGCACTGCGCATCGAGGTGAACGGAGAGCTGAGCGCCTTCGAGGGCGCCCTCCCCGCCGCGCTCGACGCCCTGACGGTCGGAGGGCGGGTGGTCGTCCTTTCGTACCACTCGCTGGAGGACCGGCTGAGCAAGCAGATCATCGCCGAGCGGACCAGGGACACGAGCCCTCCGGGGCTCCCCGTCCCCCTGCCGGCGCACGCGCCGAGGTTCCGCTCGGTGACCAGAGGGGCGGAGGTCCCGGACGAGGACGAGATCGCGCGCAACCCGCGCGCGGCCTCGGCCCGGCTGCGGGCCGCAGAGAGAATCCGGGAGCCGGAATGAGAAACGACGAGGAGCACACCACCGAGACCGGCGGAGGCACGGCGACCGCCGTCGACGACAGGCCCGTGCGCGCGCGGGGTGTCGCCGCGCCGCCGTCCCGGCCCGCCCGCGCCCCGCGCAGGGCCGTGCCGTCGCGCCCGGCGCGCCGCGGCCCCGCGCCCGCGAGCCCGGCGCCCGCCGCCGCGCGCCGCCCGGCCGCCGCCCGGCCGCGCCACGCCCCGCGCACGCCGTTCGTGCTGCTGGTCGTCGGCCTGCTGTGCGGGGGCCTGGTCACGCTGCTGCTGCTCAACACCGTGCTCGCGCAGGACTCCTTCCGGGTGAGCGACCTGCGCGACAGCACGCGCGAGCTGCACGAGCAGGCCCAGGACCTGAACAAGGAGCTGCTGCGGCGCTCCCAGCCCGGCGCGGTCGCCGACGAGGCGCGCAAGCGCGGCGTCAGGCCGGACAACTCGGCCCCCGAGATCCTGGACGTCCCCGGGGGCAGCGTCGTGGGCGGGCAGTCGCAGGTGGAGGTCCCGGTTCCGTGAGAGAAGGCGGCGGCCGTCCTCCGGGGCCCGGCCGCGGCGGGCGCGGCGGCTCCGGCGGCGCCCGCGGCGGTCCTGGTGGCTCCGGCGGTCCCGGCGGCCCCCGGCGCGGCCGTCCCGGCCGCCCCGAGGGCGAGGGACGCCCCGGCAGGTCCGAGGGCGACGGACGCCCCGGCCCCACCGGACGGCCCCGCCAGGACGGCGACCCGCGCGCCGGGGCCTCCGGCCGATCGCCCAAGGAAGGCGACGGCCGCCAGGGTTCCCCCGGACGTCCCCGCCCCGAGGGCCGGGGCGGGCCGGACGGCGACGGCCGGGCGGGCGCGCAGGGGCGCCACCCGCGTTCCGGGGCGCAGGGCAGGCGCGGCGACGCCGAGACGACGGTCCCCGCGCCGCGCCGCGTGGTCGGCGACGGGCGTGGCCAGCGCCGTCCCCCGGGCGAGCCGCCCCGCCGTCCCGGCGGCGCGGGGCGACCGTCCGGACGCCGGCCGCCGGGCGACCGCCGCGACGGGCAGGGAGACGGACGCGGAGACGGGGACGGCGGCCGGTTCGGCGAGCGCTTCGCCGGCCGGTTCGCCGATCGGTTCCGTGACGGCCCGGGCGACGGGTACTACCTCCGCATCCCGTCCCTTCGCTCGTGGATGTCGCGCCCGGCGGCGCCGCTGCGGCTCGGCAACCCGCGCCGGCGCATCAACATCGGCCTGATGGGCATGGCGGTGGTGCTCTCGCTGTTCGCGGGGCGCCTGGTCCAGCTCCAGGGGCTGGACTCCAAGGTCTTCGAGGCCAAGGCCGCCAAGCTGCGCGTCCACGACGACCCGCTGCCCGCGCGCCGCGGCACGATCAGCGACGTCAACGGCCACCCGCTCGCCATCACCGTCGAGGCCCGCAAGATCTCCATCGACCCCACCAAGGTGCCCCCTCAGCAGCGCGAGCAGGTCGCGGCGGCGCTGGCGCCGCCGCTGGGCGTGCCCAAGGACGATCTCGTGGCCAAGCTCGCGACCCAGCGGACCCACTACGCGCTGCTGGCCCGCGACGTGCCCATCGGCGTGGCCAAGAACGTCCTCGACCTCAAGGTGGGCGGCGCCAAGATCCCCAGCCTGTCCGCGGATCCGACGTACCAGCGGCTCTACCCCGGCGACGACCTCGCCGGCGGGCTGGTCGGGTTCGTCGGCGACGAGGGGGGCGGCCTGACCGGGTTCGAGCAGGCCTACGACAAGCTGCTCAGCGGCAAGGACGGCAAGCAGACCGTCGAGGTCGGCGGCGCGGGCCAGCGCATCCCCATGACCCGCAGCACGCGGGTGGAGCCGGTAGCCGGGCAGGGCCTGCGGCTGACCATCGACCGCGACGTCCAGTGGGCCGCCCAGCAGGCCATCGCCCGGCAGGTCAAGGCCACCGGCGCCCGCAGCGGCAGCGTGATCGTCATGGACGTCCGCACCGGCCAGGTGGTCGCCATGGCCAACGCGCCTGAGGTCGACCTCAACAAGTGGGAGTCGGTGTCGCCCGCCGACTGGGGCAACCGCGCGGTGTCGGAGGTGTTCGAGCCCGGCAGCACCAACAAGGTCATCACGGCCGCCGCCGCCCTGGAGACGGGCGCGGTGCGGCCCGAGACCGTGTTCGAGGTCAAGGACAAGTACCAGTGCGCCGACCGCGTGCTCAGCGACGCGCACCCGCACCCGCCGGAGCGGCTGACCTTCACCGGCATCATGGCCGAGTCCAGCAACGTGGGCACGCTGATGGCCGCCGAGCGGGTCGGCGACGAGACGCTGTACAACATGCTGCGCGGCTTCGGCTTCGGCGCCAAGAGCGGCGCGGGGTTCTACGGCGAGGAGGTCGGGCTGCTGCCCAAGGCCGACACCTGGTCGGGCAGCCAGCGCTGCACGATCGCCTTCGGCCAGGGCGTCTCGGTGACGGCCCTGCAGATGGCCAGCGTGTACCAGACCATCGCCAACGACGGGGTGCGGATCACGCCGCAGATCGTCGCGGGCACGGTCGACCAGCACGACAGGTTCGTGCCGGCCAAGGCCCCGAAGCAGACCCGCGTGGTGAGCCGGCGCAGCGCCAAGGACATCGCGCGGATGCTGGAGGCCGCGGTCAGCGCCGACGGCAGCACCGGGTCGCTGGCCGCCATCAAGGGATACCGAGTGGCGGGTAAAACCGGCACCGCGATGCGATACGACGAGAACTGCCGAGGGTATTGCGGCTATACCGCTACCTTTGTGGGGTTCACTCCCGCAGACGCGCCGCGTCTGGTGGCCCTGGCCGTCCTCCAGGCGCCCAAGAACGGCAGCCACTTCGGCGGGGAAATCGCCGCACCCGTGTTCAAGGAAGTCATGACGTTCGCGTTGAAGAGCCGCAAGATCCCGCCGACCGGCACGACCGCCCCCCCGGTGCGGTTGAGCGCCGACGGCTGACGGGGAAGGTACGCTCTCGCCCGTGCGTCCCCCGTCCATGCGTCCCGCCGCCGGCCAGGTCCGACCGTTGTCCGGCCTCGCGGCCCTGCTCGGCGCGCCCTCCGGCGGCCCCCGAGCGCCCCTCGCCGCCGTCACCGGCGTCACCATCGACTCCCGTCAGGTCAGGCCCGGCGACCTGTACGTCGCGGTGCGCGGCACGAGCGTCCACGGCGCGGCCTTCGCGCGCGCGGCCGCGGAGGCCGGCGCCGCCGCGGTCCTGACCGACCCCGCGGGCGAGCGCGACGCCGTCGCCTCCGGCCTGCCCGTCCTGGTGGTGCCCGACCCGCGCGCGGTGCTCGGCACGGTCGCCGCCTGGGTGTACGAGCGGCCCTCAGAAGGGCTGCTGCTGCTCGGCGTGACCGGCACCAGCGGCAAGTCCACCACCAGCTTCCTGCTGGAGGGCGGCCTGCGGGCCGCCGGGCACCGCGCCGGCCTGGTCGGCGGCGTCGAGATCCGCGTGGGCGACCTGCGCTTCACCCCCACCCTGACCACCCCCGAGGCCAGCGACCTGCAGGGCCTGTTCGCGCTCATGCGCGAGCAGGGGGTCACGGCGGCGGCCATGGAGGTCTCCAGCCACGCCCTGGCCCTCGGCAGGGTGGACGGCACCCGCTACGACGTGGCGCTGTTCACCAACCTCTCCCAGGACCACCTGGACTTCCACCGCGACCTGGACGACTACTTCAGGGCCAAGGCCCGCCTGTTCACCCCCGAGCTGTCGCGGGTGGGCGTGGTCAACATCGACGACCCCCACGGCCGCGAGCTGGTGGGCCTGGCCAAGATCCCGGTCACGACGTTCTCGGCCGCCGGCGCGGCCGAGGCCGACTGGCGGGCCCGCGACGTCCGCCTCGGCGCGGACGGCAGCACCTTCCGCGTGGTCGGCCCCGGCGGCGTCGAGGCCGACGTGTCGGTGGCGCTGCCCGGCCCGTTCAACGTCGCCAACACCCTGGGCGCGCTGGTCGCGCTCGTGGAGGCCGGCGTGCCGCTGCAGACGGCCGTGCACGGCGTGGGCACGGTCACCGGCGTGCCCGGGCGCATGGAGCGCGTCCCGGGCGCTCAGGGCTTCCAGGCGATCGTCGACTACTCCCACAAGCCCGGCGCCGTCGAGTCGGTGCTGCGCGCGCTGCGCGAGGTGACCTCGGGCGAGCTGATCATCGTCCTCGGCTGCGGCGGCGACCGTGACCGGGGCAAGCGCCCGATGATGGGGGAGGCCGCGGCCCGTCTCGCCGACGTGGCCGTCCTCACGAGTGACAACCCCCGCTCGGAGGACCCGGTGCGCATCCTCTTCGAGATGCTCCAGGGCGTCCTGCGGGTGCCCGGGCGCGACCGCGCCCATGTGATCATGGAACCGGACCGCGCCGCCGCGATCGGCCTCGCGATCGGCCGCGCGCGGCCGGGTGATGTCGTCGTGGTCGCGGGCAAGGGCCACGAGCAGGGTCAGTACGTCGCCGGCGAAGTGCTGCCGTTCGACGACAGGCAGGTGGTCGCAGAGGCGATCGGCAGACGTGAGCGAATGTGAGCTGCGGTGTTGTGCGAGGCTGAGGCGCGTGGCGCCCCGGTCGCGCCGGCCGGTCGCCGGCGCCCCGCGTACGCACCAACGAGCTTGTATGGAGAGTAGGGATAACGAATGATCCCGTTGCCGCTGGCAAGGATCGCCGAGATCACCTCGGGTGCCCTCACGGGCATGGCCGATCCCCGCGCCGTGGTCCGGGGGCCGGTGCTCATAGACTCCCGCGCCGCGAGCCCGGGGTCGCTGTTCGCCGCGATCAAGGGCGCCCGGGTGGACGGGCACGACTTCGCGGCCCAGGCCCACCGGGCCGGAGCGGTGGCCGTGCTGGCGGGCAGGCCCGTGGACGCGCCGTCGGTGGTCGTCGCCGACGTCGTGGCCGCGCTCGCCCGGCTCGCCTCGGCGGTGGTGGCCGAACTGCCCCGCGCCACCGTCATCGGCGTCACCGGGTCGGCGGGCAAGACCACCACCAAGGACCTGCTCGGCGGCCTCACCGCGCTGGTCGGTCCCACCGTCGCGCCCGTCGGCTCCTTCAACAACGAGATCGGCCACCCCCTCACGGTGCTGAGGGCCGACGAGGACACCCGCTTCCTGGTGCTGGAGCTGAGCGCGCGCGAGGAGGGCCACATCGCCCATCTCGCCGGCATCGCCCCGCCGAAGATCGGCGTCGTGCTGAACGTCGGCAGCGCCCACCTCGGCGTGTTCGGCGGCAGGGAGCAGATCGCCAAGGCCAAGGGCGAGCTGGTCGAGGCCCTGCCCGGCGACGGCGTCGCGGTGCTCAACGCCGACGACCCCAACGTCGCGGCCATGGCCTCCCGCACGCGGGCGCGGGTCCGGTGGTTCGGCCGCTCGGCCGAGGCCGACATCCGCGCCCAGGACGTCGCGCTGGACGAGCGCGGCCGGGCCGGCTTCACGCTGGTCACCCCCTCGGGCCGCGCGGCCGTGCGGCTGCGCCTGCACGGGGCCCACATCGTCGAGAACGCGCTGGCCGCCGCCGCGGCGGCCTACGAGCTCGGCCTGCCGGTGGCCACCATCGCCGAGGAGCTGTCCCGCGCCGAGCCGCGCAGCCGCTGGCGCATGGAGGTCACCGAGCGCCCCGACGGGGTGATCGTGATCAACGACGCCTACAACGCCAACCCCGAGTCCATGCGCGCCGCCTTCGACGCCCTCGCCACCGTCGGCGAGGGCCGCCGCCGGTTCGCGGTGATCGCCTCGCTGCGCGAGCTCGGCGAGGACTCCGACACCCTCAACGAGGAGGTCGGCCGCACCGCCGCGGAGGCGGGCCTGACCGGGCTGTGGGTGGTGGGGGACAACCCCTGGCCGGTCCTGGCGGGCGCCAAGGGCTCGGGCGCCGTCCACGTCCCCGGGCCGGAGGACGCCGCCGCCGAGCTGGTCGCCGAGCTGCGGCCCGGCGACGTCGTGCTGGTCAAGGGACCACGCGCCGCCGGGCTCGAACGGGTCGCGGAGAGGCTCCTGGCCGGTGCGGGGGGTGGCGCCCGATGAGGGACATCCTCATCGCCGCGGGCGTGGCGCTGCTGCTGTCCATGCTCGGCACCCCGCTGGCGATCCGCCTGTTCAGCCGCAGGGGATACGGCCAGAACATCCGCGAGGAGGGCCCGTCCGGGCACCACGAGAAGCGCGGCACCCCCACCATGGGCGGCACGGTGTTCGTGATCGCCGCGCTGATCGGCTTCGCCTGCGCGCACCTGGCCACCTTCACCCCGCCGACCGCCTCCGCCGTGCTCGTGCTGTTCCTGATGACGGGCCTGGCCACGGTCGGCTTCCTCGACGACTTCATCAAGATCTACAAACAGCGCAGCCTCGGCCTGCGCAGCGGCGCCAAGGCCCTCGGCCAGCTCATCGTCGGCGCGGTGTTCGCCGTCCTGGTCGTGCGGTTCCCCAACGCCTACTCGATCACCCCCGCCGAGACCCGGGTGTCCTTCCTGCGCGACTTCGGGCCCTCGATCGGCATCGTCATCTTCACGATCTGGGTGCTCATCATGATCGTGGGCTTCTCCAACGCCGTGAACCTCACCGACGGCCTCGACGGCCTGGCCAGCGGCGCCACCGGCGTGGTGCTGGCCGCCTACGTGCTGATCGGCAACTGGCAGCTGCGCAACAGCTGCCTGAACCAGCTCGGCCCCAACTGCTACTGGGTGCGCGACCCGCTGGACCTGGCGGTGGTCGCGGCGGCCGTCCTCGGCGCGCTGGTCGGCTTCCTGTGGTGGAACGCCCCGCCCGCCAAGATCTTCATGGGCGACACCGGCTCGCTGGCGCTCGGCGGCGTGCTCGCCGGGCTGGCGATCACCACCCGCACGCAGATCCTGCTGTTCATCCTCGCGGGCCTGTGCTGCATCATCACCGCCTCGGTGATCATCCAGGTCGGGTTCTTCAAGATGACCGGCAAACGGGTGTTCCGCATGGCGCCGCTCCAGCACCACTTCGAGCTGGCCGGCTGGGCCGAGACCACCATCGTGGTGCGCTTCTGGCTGATCGCCGTCCTGTGCGCCGCCGCCGGCCTCGGCCTGTTCTACGTCGAGTGGATGCCGAAGGCCTGAGGCGGCGTGCCGGCGCCTCGCGCGGTGTGAAACGAAAGAGAGCGCAATGTACACAGTGGCCGGGCTCGGCGTGTCGGGGATCGCGGCGGCGCGGAGCCTCGCGCGCGACGGGCACAAGGTGGTGGTCGTCGAGGGCGTGGACGGCGAGCGGCAGCGGGCCGCGGCGGCCGGGCTGGCGGACGCCGGGATCGAGGTCCGCTTCGGCGGCGGCCTGCCCGAGGGCACCACGGTCGTGGTGACCTCGCCCGGCTGGCCGCCGTCCCACCCCCTGCTGGTGGAGGCCGCGGCGAGCGGCGTCGAGGTCATCGGCGAGGTCGAGCTGGCCTGGCGCGGGCGGCCCCCGGGGGCGGCCCCCTGGCTCGCGCTGACCGGCACCAACGGCAAGACCACGGCCGTGCGCATGCTGACCGCGATGCTCCGCGCCGCCGGGCACGACGCCGTCGCCGTGGGCAACGTCGGCACCCCCGTCGTCCAGGCCGTCGCCGAGCCGCACGACGTGCTCGCCGTCGAGCTGTCGAGCTTCCAGCTCCACTGGTCCTCCACCCTGGCCCCGGCCGCCGCCGCCGTGCTCAACGTCGCCGAGGACCATCTGGACTGGCACGGCTCCATGGAGGAGTACGCCCGCGCCAAGGGCCGCGTCTTCGAGCGCGCCGGCGTGGTGGTCTACAACGCCGACGACCCCGTCTCCGCCCGCCTGGCGGCCCCGTACGCGGGCGCGGCCGGCTTCACGCTGGAGGTGCCCGCCCCCGGGCGGCTCGGCGTCGTGGAGGACCTCCTGGTGGACCGGGCCTTCACCGGCGACCCCTCCAAGGCCGAGGAGCTGGCCACGCTGGAGGACGTGCGCCCGTTCGCGCCGCACAACGTCGCCAACGCCCTGGCCGCCGCCGCGCTGGCCCGCGCCTTCGGCGTGCCGCCCGAGGCCGTGCGCGCGGGCCTGCGGGCCCATGTCCCCGACCCGCACCGCATCGCCCACGTCGCGCGCGTCGCCGGGGTGGACTACGTGGACGACTCCAAGGCCACCAACCCCCACGCCGCCGCCGCGTCCCTGGCCGCCTACCCCTCGGTCGTGTGGGTCGCGGGCGGGCTGCTGAAGGGCGCCGAGGTCGACGACCTCGTCCGCCGCGCGGCGGGACGGCTGCGCGGGGCGGTGCTCCTCGGCGCGGACCGGGCGCGAATTCGCCAGGCTCTGGCGCGACACGCGCCGAATGTTCCGGTCGCCGAGGTCGAGGGGCAAGACACTGGGGTGATGGATCGTGTCGTCACCGAAGCCGCCCGGCTGGCCGCCCCCGGAGACACCGTGCTGCTGGCGCCCGCCGGGGCCTCCATGGACATCTTCGCCGACTACGGCGCCCGCGGGGAGGAGTTCGCGCGGGCCGTGCGCCGCCTGGCGGCCCCGTGACCGCCGAGGCCACCGGGGCCGCCGCCCCCGCCGAGGGGACGGTGGCGTCCGGCGCGCGCCGCGGCCACGCGGGCGGCAGGCTGGCGGCGCTCGGCGAGCTGCTGAACCGCCCGCTCACCTCCTACTACCTGGTGCTCGGGTGCAGCCTGCTGCTGCTGGCGCTCGGCCTGATGATGGTGCTGTCGGCGTCCAGCATCGAGGCGCTGCAGAAGACCGGCAACCCGTTCTACTGGTTCATCAAGCAGTCGCTGTCGGTCGGCCTGGGCCTGCCCGCGATGTGGATCTGCTCGCGGCTGCCCCAGCGCTTCTTCCGCCTCGCCGGGTACCCGCTGATGATCCTCTCGATCATCGGGCTCATCATGGTCATCTTCATCGGCGAGACCGAGCTCGGCGCGCAGCGGTGGATCTACATCGGCGGGCTCACCATCCAGCCGTCGGAGCCCGCCAAGCTCGGCCTGATGCTGTGGGGCGCCGACCTGCTCGCGCGCAAGGCCAAGAACGGGCGCATCGAGTGGCGGCAGCTCCTGCTCCCGCTCCTGCCCGGCACCGTGATCCTCGCCGTCCTGGTCCTGCTCGGGAGCGACCTCGGCACCACGCTGGTCCTCATGCTGATCTTCCTGGCGCTGCTGTGGGTGGTCGGCGCGCCGCTCAAGCTGTTCGGCGTCATCCTGTCGGTCGCCGGCCTCGCCACCATCATCATGATCAGCGTCGAGGGCTACCGCTCCGACCGCATCACCGGCTGGCTGGACGTCTGGGGCAACGCCCAGACGTCGGGCTACCAGGCCGCGCAGGGCCAGATCGCGATGGGCTCGGGAGGCTGGTTCGGCCTCGGCCTCGGCAGCAGCCGCCAGAAGTGGAGCTGGGTGCCGCACGCCGAGAGCGACTTCATCTTCTCCATCATCGGCGAGGAGCTCGGCCTGATGGGCACGCTGGTCGTGATCGCCCTGTTCGGCCTGCTCGGGTACGCGGGCCTGCGGGTGGCCTCCCGCGTCAAGGACCCGTTCATCCGCCTGGCCGCCTCCGCGGCGGTCGCCTGGATCGCCGGGCAGGCCATCGTCAACATCGGCGCGGTGATCGGCGCGTTGCCCATCACGGGCATTCCGCTGCCGCTGGTGTCGTACGGTGGTTCGGCACTGTTGCCCACGCTCGCGGCGCTCGGCATGTTGTTGTCGTTCGCCAAACGGGAGCCGGGCGCGGCCGACGCACTGGCCGCTCGCGGCCCCGGCCCCTTGGCGCGGGCTCTAAGCTGGCTTGGTTTGGGTCGTCCATCGGCGAAGGGGCGCCGTCCCGGGCGTCTCCGGGCCGACATCGAGGCACGTGGAGTGAAAGGACCGACATGAGGGTGGTCCTCGCAGGCGGCGGCACGGCCGGCCACATCGAACCCGCTCTGGCGCTCGCCGACGCGCTGCGCAGGTACGACCCCTCCATCGGGGTCACCTGCCTCGGCACCGAGCGCGGGCTGGAGACGAGGCTGGTGCCCGCGCGGGGGTACGAGCTGGCGCTGGTGCCCGCGGTCCCGTTGCCGCGCGCCATCACGCCGCAGCTTCTGACGGTGCCGGGCCGCCTGGCGGGCGCGATCAACACCGCCGCCGGCATCCTGGACCGGTCGCAGGCCGACGTGCTCGTCGGCTTCGGAGGGTACGTCGCCACGCCCGCCTACCTGGGCGCGCGGCGGCGCGGCGTGCCGATCGTGGTGCACGAGGCCAATCCGCGGCCGGGCCTGGCCAACCGGCTCGGCGCCCGGCTCACCGAGCACGTCTTCACCGGCCATCCCGACGCCGTCCTGCCGCGCGCCCAGTACGTCGGCATCCCGCTGCGCCGTGAGATCGCCATGCTGGACCGGCTGTCCATGGGCGACAAGGCGCGGTCCTACTTCGGGCTGGAGAGCGACCGGCCGACGTTGCTGGTGTTCGGCGGCTCCCAGGGCGCCCGCGCGATCAACGAGGCGGCCCTCGCCGCCGCGCCCGCGCTGCGCCAGGCCGGCGTCCAGGTCGTCCACGTGGTGGGCCCGAAGAACGAGCTCATCGCGGAGCCGCCGCCCGGCGACCCGCAGTACGTCGTGCTGCCCTACATCGACCGCATGGACCTCGCGTACGCGGCGGCGGACTTCGTGCTGTGCCGCAGCGGCGCGCTCACCTGCGCCGAGCTGACCGCCGTGGGGCTGCCCGCGGCCTTCGTTCCGCTGCCGCACGGCAACGGCGAGCAGAGTCTCAACGCGGCGCCGATCGTCCAGGCCGGGGGAGGCATCATGGTGGACAACGCCGACCTCACCACCGAGTGGATCCTCCGCAACGTGCTGCCCATCCTGCGCGACCCCGAGCGGGTCGTCGCCATGTCGGCCGCCGCCGCCCGCATGGGGCGCAAGGACGCCGACGAGGTGCTCGCGGGCAAGGTGCTCGGCGTGGTGGCCGCGGGAGGCCGGCGATGAGCCTGGTCAAGCCGGTCGCCCCGGTCGCCGCCGGCGAGCTCGGCCGCGTGCACTTCATCGGCATCGGCGGCGCGGGCATGTCCGGCATCGCGCGCATCCTGCTCAAGCGGGGCGTGAAGGTGTCCGGCAGCGACGCGCGCGGCTCCGCCATGGTCAACGAGCTGCGCGAGCTCGGCGCGCTGGTCCACGTCGGCCACGCCGCGTCCCACATCAAGAACGTCGACACCGTCGTGGTGTCCACCGCCATCCGCGACTCCAACCCCGAGCTCGGCGAGGCCCTGCGCCAGGGGCTGCGCGTGATCCCGAGGGCCGCGGCGCTGGCCGCGGTCATGGTCGGCCGCAGCGGCATCGCGATCGCCGGCACGCACGGCAAGACCACCACCTCCTCGATGCTCACCGTCGCCCTGCAGAAGTGCGGCCGCGACCCGTCCTACTGCGTGGGCGGCCAGCTCGTGACCACCGGTCTCGGCGCCGACGAGGGCGCGGGCGAGGTGTTCGTGGCCGAGGCCGACGAGAGCGACGGCTCGTTCCTCATGCTCGCCCCCGAGATCGCGGTGGTGACCAACGTCGAGGCCGACCACCTGGACAACTACGGCGACCCGCAGGCGGTGTACGACGGGTTCGCCCGCTTCGCCGAGCGCGTCGGCTCCACGCTGGTCCTGTGCGCCGACGATCCCGGGTCCGCGGTCCTGGCCGCCCCCGCGCGGGCCAGGGGCCTGCGGGTCCGCACCTACGGCGAGTCCGAGGGCGCCGACCTGCGCGTGTCGGGCATCGAGCCGGACGGCTTCGGCGTCGCCTTCCACGTCGAGGGCAAGGGCGAGGTCAGGCTCTCGGTCCCCGGCCGGCACAACGCCCTGAACGCCACGGCGGCGCTCGCCGTGGCCGAGGAGCTCGGCGTGCCCTTCGACGAGTTCCGCGACGGCCTCGCCGCGTTCACCGGCGCCAAGCGGCGCTTCGAGGCCAAGGGGGAGGCCGCCGGGGTGGCCGTCTTCGACAGCTACGCCCACCACCCCACCGAGCTGGCCGCCGACCTGCGCGCCGCCCGCGACGTCGTGGCGTCCTTCTCCGGGCCCTCCGGACGGGTCATCGCGGTGTTCCAGCCGCACCTGTACTCGCGCACGCGCTTCTTCGCCGACGAGTTCGGGGCCGCGCTGGCGCTGGCCGACGAGGCGGTCGTCCTGGACGTCTACGGCGCCCGCGAGGACCCCGAGCCGGGCGTGTCCGGGGCGCTGGTGGCCGGGAAGGTGCCGCTCCCGGCCGAGCGGGTCGCCTACGCGCCCGAACGCGGCGCGGTGCCCGCCCTGGTGGCCGGGCGGGCCAGGCCGGGGGACATCGTGCTCACCATGGGCGCGGGCGACGTCACCGAGCTCGGGCCGCTCATCGTCGCGGCGCTCGCCGCGCGGTGAGCCGCCGGGCCTGGCGCGTCGTCCTGGCCGCCCTGCTGACCTGCGGGGTGGTCGGGGCTGCGGCGTGGCTCGTGTTCTTCTCGCCGGTCCTCGGCGTGCGCCACGTCGCCGTGTCGGGCAACGTCATGGTCACCGACGAGGAGGTCAGGCGGGCCGCCGCGGTCCGCGAGCTGACCCCGATGGCCACCGTCGACCTGGAGGCCGTGCGGCGCGCGGTCGCGGGGCTGCGCCGGGTGGAGTCCGCCACCGTGGAGCGGGCCTGGCCGGACACGCTCAAGGTCCGCGTGGCCGAGCGCAGGCCCGTCGCCGTCGTCCCCTGGGGCGGCGCGGCGGCGGTCGTCGACCGGCACGCCGTGGTGATAGAGACCAAGGGCTCGGCGCCGTTCGGCCTGCCCGCGCTCCAGGTGCCCCGCTTCGCCGCGGGCGACCCCGCCACCATGGCGGCGCTCAAGGTCGCCGGCGGGCTTCCCGAGGATCTGACCCGCATGATCAGGACCGTGAGCGCGACATCCGCCGCGGATGTCTCGCTCCGGCTCGGCGACGGCCGTACGATCATGTGGGGAGGGGCAGAGCGCACGCGCGACAAGGCGCGCATCGCGCTCACGCTGCTGGAACGCCCCGCCCAGCGGTACGACGTCAGCTCTCCGGACGTCGTGACGATCAAGTGACCTGTCCCACAGCCCGGCGGGAAGCCGCAGGAGCGAAAGGGACAGGCGGCAACACGCCGGGCGCGCTTGCGGCGCGGTGAGTTGACCCTGGGGGACGGGCAACCCTACTGTCCGTATCATTCCTCAGGTTGACATAACTCTAAATCTCAACTTGAGGGTGAGAGTTAAACAAGAAGGTCCGGCACCGTTTCGGGCTTCACGTAATGCAAGTAAACGAGCGGAAAGGCCCCTCGTCGTGGCAGCACCGCAGAACTACCTCGCGGTCATCAAGGTCGTCGGCATCGGCGGCGGCGGAGTGAACGCCGTGAACCGGATGATCGAGGAGGGACTCAAGGGCGTCGAGTTCATCGCCATCAACACCGACGCCCAGGCGCTGCTGATGAGTGACGCCGACGTCAAGCTGGACGTCGGGCGCGAGCTCACGCGGGGCCTCGGCGCGGGGGCCAACCCCGAGGTCGGACGCAAGGCCGCCGAGGACCACCGCGAAGAGATCGAAGAGGTCCTCAAGGGCGCCGACATGGTCTTCGTCACGGCGGGCGAGGGCGGCGGCACCGGCACCGGCGGCGCGCCCGTGGTGGCGAACATCGCCCGCTCGCTCGGCGCGCTCACCATAGGCGTCGTCACCCGGCCCTTCAGCTTCGAGGGCCGCCGCAGGGCCATGCAGGCCGAGGCCGGCATAGAGACCCTGCGCGACGAGGTCGACACGCTGATCGTCATCCCCAACGACCGGCTGCTGTCGATCTCCGACCGCCAGGTCAGCGTGCTGGACGCCTTCAAGGCGGCCGACCAGGTCCTGCTGTCCGGTGTCCAGGGCATCACCGACCTGATCACCACGCCCGGCCTGATCAACCTCGACTTCGCGGACGTCAAGTCGGTCATGTCCGGCGCGGGGTCGGCCCTCATGGGCATCGGCCACGCCCGCGGCGACGACCGCTCGGTGGCCGCGGCCGAGATGGCGGTCTCCAGCCCGCTGCTGGAGGCCAGCATCGACGGCGCCCACGGCGTGCTGCTGTCCATCGCCGGCGGCTCCGACCTCGGCCTCTTCGAGATCAACGAGGCGGCCCAGCTCGTGTCCAACGCCGCGGCCCTGGACGCCAACATCATCTTCGGCACGGTGATCGACGACGCCCTCGGCGACGAGGTCCGCGTCACGGTGATCGCCGCCGGGTTCGACGAGCCCGGGGCGGAGAACCAGCCGGCCGCGCAGCCGATGGCGCGCCCGCAGGCGGCCGCGAGGCCCGCCCCGCAGACCCCGCCGCCCGCCGCGTCCCCGGCCCGCGCCGCCGCCCCGGCCCCGCAGCCGGCCCCGCAGCCGCCCAAGGCCGAGCCGTCGCGCGCCGAGCGCCCCGCCCCGGTCCGCCCGCTGCCGGCCTCGCACGCCGCCCCGGCGAGCACGGCACCGGCGCACCCCGCCCCGGCGCATCCCGCCCCGGTGCACTCGGCCCCGCACCCGGTGCCGCAGGCCGCCCCGGTGGCGCCCGAGCCCGTCCCGGCCCCCGAGCCCGCCCCGGCGCCCGCTCCCTTCGCGCGGGAGGCCGCCGAGCCCGCCCCGCACGCCGAGCCCCAGAGCCCGGTGTCGATCCCGCGGCCGGCGCCCGAGCCGCCCACCCCCATCACCTCCCGCGTCTCCGAGCCCGCCCGGCGCCGTCCGGTGGTCTTCGAGGAGCAGGAGGAGGAGCTGGACGTCCCCGACTTCCTGAAGTGAGCCCCCGGCGCGCGCCACCCGTACGGGGGCGCGCGCCGCGGCGGCGGGGGCGGCGCGGCCGGGGTCCCGCGCGGCCCGTACGCTGATGCCCGGCCACCCGTACCGACCACCGAAGTGACGCGGACCCCCACGTGAACGACACCCACACGACGCGGCGCGACGAGATCGCCGCGGGCCTCGCCGAGGTCGAGCGCCGCATCGCGGACGCCTGCGAGGCCGCGGGCCGCGCGCGCGGCGAGGTCACGCTCGTGGCGATCAGCAAGACCTACCCCGCCTCCGACGTGCGGATCCTGGCCGCCCTCGGCGTCCGCGACGTCGGCGAGAACCGCGACCAGGAGGCGGCGCCCAAGGCGGCCGACTGCGCGGACCTCTCGCTGACCTGGCACTTCGTCGGCCAGTTGCAGACCAACAAGGCCAGGTCCGTCGTCTCCTACGCCGATGTGATCCACTCGGTGGACCGGGAGCGCCTGGCCGGGGCGCTCTCCCGCGAGGCCGTCCGGGCGGGGCGCCGCCTCACCTGCCTGGTGCAGGTCGCCCTCGGGGACGAGCCCGGCAGGGGAGGGGTCGCCCCCGAGGGGCTCGCGCCGCTGGCGGACGCCATCGCCGGCGCGGAGGGCCTGGTGCTCGGCGGCGTCATGGCCGTGGCGCCGCTCGGCGCCGACCCCGCCCCCGCGTTCGCGCGGTTGCGCGACCTGTCCGAGGCCCTGCGGGCCGATCATCCAGGAGCGACGGTCGTATCGGCCGGAATGAGCGGAGATCTGGCCGAGGCCATCGCCCACGGAGCGACACACGTGCGTGTCGGTACGGCGTTGCTCGGTCGCCGGAAGCCCTTCGTCAGGTAATGTCCCCCCGAGTGGACCTTGATGTCCATGTATCCGAGGTCGATGGCGGTGCCTTAGGTTGCCCTGGGTACGGCGACCGTGAGCAGGAGGACGACGTAGCGATGGCCGGCGCGATGCGCAAGATGGCGGTCTACCTCGGTCTCGTGGAGGACGACCGCTACCCGGATTATGGCACTTACGCCGAGGACGAGGACTACCCCGACGAGTACGTCGACCGGCGGCGTGGCGACGAGCGTGGGCTTGGAACGCCCCAAGACGGCCCGGAGGAGACCGAGACCCCGGTCCCGGCACCCCGGGCGGGGGCGGCGGTCGCCGAGCGCCGTACGACCGATCTGGCGCGGATCACCACGCTTCACCCCCGCACGTACAACGAGGCGCGTACGATCGGGGAGCACTTCCGTGAGGGCACACCCGTCATCATGAACTTGACCGAGATGGTCGACAGTGACGCGAAGCGGCTTGTCGATTTCGCGGCAGGTCTGGTTTTTGGCCTACATGGAAGCATTGAACGTGTTACGAACAAGGTGTTCCTGTTGTCCCCAGCCAATGTCGAGGTGACCGCCGAGGACAAGGCCCGAATCGCGGAACGCGGGTTCTTCAATCAGAGCTAGAGTTCCACCATGAACAGTTCACGGCCGGACACGGCCGGCACGACCAGCTTGGCCCACAGGGCCCACCCCGACCGAGGCCGGCAGCGCGGAACGGAGGCAGGACGCGACCGTGGGGGTTCTTAGAGAGATCGTGGTCGCGATCCTGTCGATCTATCTCGTGCTCCTGATCGGCAGAATGATCTTCGAGACGGTGCAGGCGTTCGCCCGTTCATGGCATCCACGTGGTGTCGTGCTCGTGCTCGCCGAGGCCACGTACACCGTGACCGACCCTCCGCTCAAGTTCCTCCGCCGTTTCATTCCGCCCCTCCGGTTGGGTACGGTGGCCTTTGACCTAAGCTTCACAGTGCTGTTCATTGTGGTCTTGGTCATGATCCAGATCGTGTCCGCGCTTTGATCGGGTACCGTCCTCCGGACAGACTCCGAGCGCGCCAAGGAGACCGAAATGCCGCTGACGCCCGCTGATGTGCGGAACAAGCAGTTCAGTACCACCCGGCTGAGGCCGGGGTACGACGAGGAAGAGGTCGACGCCTTCCTCGACGAAGTGGAGGCCGAGCTCGACCGCCTCATCCAGGAGAACGAGGAGCTTCGGGCGAAGCTGACCGAGTGCCTGCGGGGCAAGGTGCCCGGCGGCATGGGCATGAGCATGGCGCCCGCCCCCGTGGCCGAGCCCAAGCCCGAGATGATGATGCCCCAGCCGGAGCCCATGAAGGCCCCCGAGCCGATCAGGCCCGAGCCGGTGCCCGTCGGCATGGGAATGCCGCCCGCCGAGGACAACATGGACACCGCGGCCCGCGTGCTCGCCCTCGCGCAGCAGACCGCGGACCAGGCCATCGCCGACGCCCGCCGCGAGGCGGACGAGACCGTCACCCGCGCCCGCCGCGAGGCCGACGAGATCCTCGGCAAGGCCCGCCGCCAGGCCGAGCAGATCATCGGCGACGCCCGCGCCCGCGCCGAGACGCTGGAGCGCGACGCCCAGGAGCGCCACCGCCAGGCCATGGGCTCGCTGGTCCAGACCCGCGACGAGCTGGAGCGCAAGGTCGACGAGCTGCGCAGCTTCGAGCGCGAGTACCGCAGCAGGCTCAAGCTGTACCTGGAGAACCAGCTCGCCGAGCTGAACGTCTCCGCCGAGGGCAGCGGCGCCTTCCCCGTCGTCGGCGCGCAGATGGGCGGCGCCCCCGCCATGTCCCACGCCGGCGCCCCCGGTGGCCAGCCCCAGATCCCCGGCCCCCAGAACAACCCGTTCGGTCCCGAGCCCGCACAGCACTCCGGCGCCTTCCAGGGAGTCGACGGCCCTCACAACGATCGCCGTTAAAGTAACGGGTCGGCTCTTTCCGGCCCGTGACCGGGAGTATCTGTGATCTACCTCAGCGCCATTCTGGTCGTGCTCGCCTTCGGCCTCCTGGTCGCGGGCGTTGTGACCGGAACAGCGGTCCTGGTCATGTGGTCGATCGTGGTCAGCGTGCTGTCCGCGGTCTTCCTGATGATCGGCGCCCTGCTGCGACGCCATGAGCTCTTCCCCTCCGGCGGCGTGCCGGCGGCGACGCCGCACATGCCCCCGGCCGGAGCGGGCGTCGCCGATGGCCTGATGGCCCGACCCGGGGCGGTGGCCTCCTCAGCGGCCCCGCCGCGAGGGCCCGCCTCCCCCGTGGCCCGCCCCATGGCCACACCCCAGATGGCGCATCCCACGGCCACCCTGGCCGCGCCGCCCGCGTTTCCCGCGACCGCGACGGTCGCGGGGGCGAGTGGCAGGCTCGCTCCCGACGCGATCGTCTTCGTCGTCCCCGGGCGCAAGCGGTTCCACCAGGCCGGGTGCCGCCAGCTCTCCGGCCGCCAGACCGAGGAGCTCACCTACGAGGAGGCCCGCGAGGAGGGCTTCTCTCCCTGCACCACCTGCCTGCCCGACGGCGCCCAGCCCGTCAACGCCCCTCTGAAGGCCGAACCGGTCGTCTCCCTGGACACGCCGCAGTGGTCGGCCACGGTCGAGCGGCCGACGCGGTCCTCCTCCAGGCCGTCGCTGGAGACCTCCTCACAGACGTCGCCGTCCTCCTCCGTTCCGTCGCTGGAAGGGCCCCGTCCGTCTCTGGAGGCCCCGCGCCCGCCGGTCGCGAACCCCATCGTCATCCCCCCGGCCGCGGACCCGGTCGTCATCTCCTCCGTGGACACCCCCAAGGCCGCGGCGTCCGCCCCCGCCGGCCGCCCCGCGGCGCCCTCGTCCGCCGACCGCCCCGCCACGCCTCCGCCGGCCGACCGCCCCGTCGCGTCGCGCGCGGAGTCCTCCGGCGAGTACCGCTCCGAGGAAACCCGTCCCGTACGGCCGCCTTCCGTCCCCCCGCGCCCGGCCGCGGACGCTCCCGCCGAGCCCGCCCCCTCCAAGCCCACGCCCCCGCGGCCGACGCCCGCCGAGGCTCCGTCCCGGCCCGCGCGGCCGGTGATCTCCTTCAACGCGCCGGTGGTCCCCGAGGCGTCCAGCCCGTTCAACGCCTTCCAGCGCCCGGACCCCGCCGGCCCCGAGCCCTCCGCCAAGGAGGACGAGGACGACGACCCGATCGTCGTCGTGGCCGCGCGACCGGTCGAGGCGAAGTCCGAGCCGGAGAAGGCGCAGGACGAGAGCGTCGCCGGCCGCGCGCCCGCGCGCTCCGAGGACGGCGCCGAGAAGCCGAAGGCCGCTCAGGACCGTAAGGCGTCCCAGGACTCCGAGACGGCTCAGGAGAAGGGCTCCGGAACAGTGAAGGTCATCCCCGGCACCCGCCGCTACCACAGCTCGGCCTGCCCGCTGATCCAGGGTTCGGACCCCGACACCCTCGAATCGATGACGGAGTCCGAAGCCGAGTCCAAGGGCCTCAGCCACTGCTCGGTCTGCGACTACGCCTGAACGTCGCGGCCGCGGTGGCCGGATGACCTGCGAACGCCGTCGTCCCGCGCATACGGAGCGTCGCGAAGCGTGGCGCTCCAGGGGGGAGGCGCGGGAGATCGGTCGGTCGCGGCGGCGGAACGCCCATCCCGGCACCTGCTCGCAGTGGCCGCCGCGCACGACTCTAGGGTGGTAGATCCGTCCCCCTATCGAGAGAGGCTTCCGTTCATGTCCACCGCGGCCCTGCCCGACCATCTCCTCACGGCTCTCGCCCGCCCGAATCCCTGCGTCATCAGCACCGTGCGCCCGGACGGCGCGCCCGTCTCCGTGGCCACCTGGTACCTGTGGGAGGACGGGAAGGTGCTGGTCAACATGGACGCGGGTCGTAAGCGTCTCGACCACCTGCGCGCCGATCCCCGGGTCTCGCTGACGGTGCTGGACTCCGACAGCTGGTACCGCCACATCAGCCTGCAGGGGCGCGTGGTGTCACTGGAGGACGACCCGGACATGAAGGACATCGACCGGGTGTCCGTCCACTACACCGGCGAGCCGTACCCGAACCGCGAGCGGCCGCGGATCACCGGCTGGATCGAGATCGACAGCTGGCACAGCTGGGGCTGGCCCCAGGCCGACCAGGACTAGCCCCGCCGCGCGTCACGACAACGGGCTCCCGGGACCGGCAAAGGGTCCCGGGAGCCCGGGTGAAAGGACGGCCCGGGCGGTCTCCCGTGTGCGGCCGGGCCACGAAGGTCACAGAACGCGGAGGATGTCCTCCACCCGGGCCTTCGCGTCGCCGAAGAGCATCGCGCTGTTCTCCCGGAAGAACAGCGGGTTCTGCACGCCCGCGTAGCCGGAGGCCATCGAGCGCTTGAACACGATCACGTTGTCGGCCTCCCACACCTTGAGGACGGGCATGCCGGCGATGGGGCTGCCCGGGTCCTCCATGGCCGCGGGATTGACCGTGTCGTTGGCCCCGATGACCAGGACGACCGAGGTGTCCGCGAAATCGTCGTTGATCTCGTCCATCTCCAGGACGATGTCGTAGGGCACCCTGGCCTCGGCGAGCAGCACGTTCATGTGGCCGGGGAGGCGTCCCGCCACGGGATGGATGCCGAAGCGGACGTTGACGCCCTTCTCCCGCAGTTTGCGGGTGAGTTCGGCGACGCCGTGCTGCGCCTGGGCGACCGCCATGCCGTACCCGGGGGTGATGACGACGGAGTCGGCCGTGGTGAGCAACTTCGCGACGTCCTCGGCCGTGACCTCGCGGTGCTTGCCGTACTGGGTGTCCTCGGCGGGTGTCCCGGCCTCGATGCCGAACCCGCCGATGATCACGGAGATGAAGGACCGGTTCATCGCCTTGCACATGATGTAGGACAGGTAGGCGCCCGAGGAGCCGACGAGCGCGCCGGTGACGATGAGCAGATCGTTCTCGAGCAGGAAACCCGAGGCGGCGGCGGCCCAGCCGGAGTAGCTGTTGAGCATCGACACGACCACCGGCATGTCGCCCCCGCCGATGGAGGCGACCAGGTGCCAGCCCAGCAGCAGGGCGATCGCGGTGACGACGATCAGCGGCCAGAGTCCCGGCTCGATCACGAACCACGCCGTGAGAACGCCGAACGCGGCGAGCGCCCCGAGGTTGAGTACGTTCTTGCCCGGCAGCATCAGGGGGTTGGACTTGATCCGGGCGGACAGCTTCAGGTAGGCCACGATCGAGCCGGTGAAGGTCACGGCGCCGATGAACACGCCGATGAAGACCTCGGCGCTGTGGATGCCGAGCATGTGCTGGGCGAGCAGCAGGCCGGCCTCGGCGCCGCCCGGGTCGGCCTCCACGTGGAGGTACCCGTTCCAGCCGACGAGCACGGCGGCGAGACCCACCAGGCTGTGCAGCAGCGCGATCAGCTCCGGCATGCTGGTCATCTCGACCCTGCGCGCCCGGTGCAGCCCGATCGCGGCGCCGATGAGCACCGCCACGATCAGCAGGGCCAAGCCGGGGCCGCTGATGTCGTGATTCACCGCGAGCGCGGTGGTCGCCGCCAGCGCCAGGGCCATGCCGGCGACGCCGAAGGCGTTGCCCGCCTTGGCGGTCTCGTGCTTGGACAGACCGGCCAGCGCCAGGATGAAGAGCAGGGCGGCGACGATGTACGCCGCCTGCGCCACCGTTTCGATGGTCACCGGATCAACTCCTGGAGAACATGGCGAGCATGCGGCGGGTCACCGCGAAGCCGCCGAAGACGTTGATGCTGGCGACCAGGATCGCCACGAACGCCAACGCGGTCACGACGTTGCCGCCGTGCCCGAGTTGCAGCAGGGCGCCGACGACGATGATCCCCGAGATCGCGTTGGTCACCGACATCAGCGGTGTGTGCAGAGCGTGGTGCACGTGCCCGATCACGTAGTAGCCGATGACGATCGCCAGCGCGAAGATCGTGAGATGTCCCCGAAGGGCGGCCGGCGCCAGCGCCGTGACCGCGAAGAGCGCCGCGGCCCCGACCAGCGCCCACCGCCATCGCCCCAAGGCCGGCCGTTTCTCCTGCGGTCCGGCCGGGGCGGTCGTCGAAGGAGCGGCGGAGGGCTTCGTCGCCGCGGGCGCCGCGGACACCGCCACCGGCGGAGGCGGCCAGGTCAGCTCGCCGTCGCGGACGACGGTGATCGAGCGTTGGACGACGTCCTCGAAATCCAGCACGCACCGGCCGTCCTTGGCCGGTGTCATCAGCTTCATCAGGTTCACCAGGTTGGTGCCGTGCAACTGCGACGCCTGCGCCGGCAGACGCCCCACCAGATCGGTGTAGCCGATGATCGTCACTCCGTTGCCGGTGACCACCGCCTCGCCCGGGACGGTGCCCTCGACGTTTCCGCCGTTGGCCGCGGCCATGTCGACGATCACGCTGCCCGGTCTCATGCTCGCCACCATCTCGGCGGTGATCAGGCGCGGCGCCGGCTTTCCGGGGATGAGGGCCGTGGTGATGATGATGTCGACGTCCGTCGCCTGCTGGGCGTACAGCCGGGCGGCGCGCTGGTTGTAGTCGTCCGACATCTCCTTGGCGTAGCCGGTCGCGGACACCTCCACGTCCGCCGTGTCGATGGCCAGATACTCGCCGCCCAGCGACCTGACCTGATCGGCCACCTCCGGCCGCGGGTCCGTCGCCCGCACGATCGCGCCCAGGTTGCCGGCGGTACCGATCGCCGCCAGGCCCGCGACGCCCGCTCCCGCCACGAGCACCTTGGCCGGGGGGACCTTGCCCGCCGCGGTCACCTGGCCGGTGAAGAACCGCCCGAACACATGCGCGGCCTCCACGACCGCACGGTAACCGGCGATGTTGGCCATCGATGACAAGACGTCCAGCGACTGCGCCCGCGAGATCCGCGGCACGGCGTCCATCGAGAGCGCCGTGATGGGCCGCCGGGAAAGGTCCTCGACCATGCCCGGGTTGAGACGCGGGTTCAGCATGCTGATCAACATGGCGCCTCTGGACAGCCGGTCCAGGCGCTCGACCGGAGGCGGGTTGATCGAGAACACGATGTCGGCCGCCAGCGCGTCTCCGATCGCGGCCCCGGCCTTCAGGTACGCGTCGTCGGAGAACGAGGCGGCCAGACCGGCGCCCGGCTCCACCACCACCTCATAACCCAGCTTGACCAGTTCCACAACGCTCGCGGGCGTCGCCGCCACGCGAGCCTCGCCCGGAGGCGACTCCCTGAGCACACCGATGATCATCGCTGACCTCCACTGTCCGGCTCGGCGAAGCGGGTCGAGATCGTCAAGCTGAACAAAGTGTGCCAAATCTGCAAGAATACGACTACTAGATCGAATCCGCTCTGTGTGAATGGTTATCGAAGGGACCGCCGGGCGTCTGTCGCCGGGGGCGCGCCCCCACGCCTCTCAGCCGCGGGCCGCTCACGACCCCAAGGTGAGGGTCCCGTGCCGGGACCGGCCTCACCGCAGGACCGGGTGGCCGTTCACCCAGCCCAGCCCTGCCGTGTACATCCACCGCGCCTTGCCCGCCCAGCCGTGGAAGAAGACGCGCTCACCGAGCACGTCCGCGCCGCCGGGGCCCTGGACCGCGCCGCCGAGGCTGCCGGTCGTCATCAGCGGCCGCCCCGCCTTGGCGAACGGGCCGGTGAGCGTGGCGGAGGTGGCGTAGCCGGTGAAGTAGCGGTCGCCGGTGTAGGAACCGCCCGCGTAGATGAGCACGTACCGGTCGGGGCGCCTGACCAGGACCGGCGCCTCGATCACGCCCTGCTCGTCGGGACGGTCGTTGCGGATCAGCTCCCGGCGCGGGCCGGCGAGGGTCACGCCGTCGGCCCGCACCTCCTGAAGCCAGATGACCGAGGGGGCGGGAGGGGTCAGCGCGTTCCCGTCGTTCTTGTAGAGCAGGTACCTCTTCCCGTCGGCGTCGACGAAGCTCGCGGGGTCGATGTCGCCGCCCTCGGCGGCGTCGCACACGAGCGGGCCGTCGCCCAGCGGCCGGAACGGGCCGAGCGGGCCGGGGGAGAGGGCAGCGCCGACGCACATCCGCCCGGCCGCGGCGCTGGGCGCGGTGAAGTACATGAGATACCGCCCGTCCGCGCGCCGCGACACGTCGGGCGCCCAGAAGCCTCCCTCGCCCGCCCAGGAGGGCTTGCCGGGCAGGGCGTCGCCGCGCATGGTCCACGGCCCGGTGGCGGACGGCGCGCTCGCGACCGGAACCGTCCCCGCCGGGCTGCTGGTGGAGTAGGCGTACAGCGTGGACCCGGCGCGGACCACGTCGGGATCGGGGAAGTCGGCGGTGATGACGGCCACGGGACGCACCGTCGCCGCGGGCGGCACGGTGGCCGCGGCGGGAACGAGCACGGCGGGCAGGATGGCCGCGGTCAGGGCGGTGGCCGGCAGCATGGGGCGACGGGACGATCGCATCGCTATCTCCTCTGGGTACGCAGGGGTGCCGACGGCACGAGGGGTCGGTGCCGCGGGCGTACGGGCAGGTGACGGGATGTCGCTCTGGGGGACGGTCAGCCGATATGTCGGGCCGAGGGGGGATAGTCGAAGGTCCGGGTGCCGTGGAAGGTCTCGCCGGTGATGCGGTAGCCGTGGGCGGCCTCGCTGCGGGGGTCGCCGACGTCGAGGCTGTCGGCGGTCGACCAGGCTCCGTTGATCTTCTGCTGGACGAGGTAGAAGAACTCGTTGAAATCCCAGACGGAGGACACGAACGTGTTGGTCACGGTGAGCGAGCTCCGGCCCGTGGTCAGCGCCGCCGGGATGTCGACGCTCTGGTCCAGCCATCCGTAGGTGCCGCCGCGCAACGGCTTCCATTCACGCGCCCGGACGCCGTCCACGCTGATGGCGGCGCGCTGCCAGGGGACGTTGGCGTCCAGGCGGCGGATCAGCCGCACCCCGTCGTTCGCCGGATCGATCTTGACGGTGAACCGGCTCGAACCGCCGGGCCCGAACGCCCGCCCGTCGTCGGTGACCCCGTTCAGCGCCTTCCACACGACGGCCCCCGCGACAATGATCACCAGTGCGCCCACCACGGCCAGCACCGGCAGGAGCCTTCGGCGCAGCACGCCACGAAAGCGGGCGGGCCGCGCCCGGGCCGGTTTCGCCCGCTCCGATTCGGTCGGATTCGGTCCCATGTGGGCAGGTTCGGTCTGGGGCGGCTCCGCTTGGACCGGTTCGGTCGGGGCCCGTTCCGGCGTGGCCGTGGCGGACTCGACACCTCCGCTGAGGTGGAACGTCCGGTCAGTTCTATAGGCGGCGGGCAGGTGGGCGATCCGGACCCGTTCCCAGGCCCGTTCCCAGGCGGGAAGCCGCTCCTCGGGCACGCGGCACGCGCGCAGGAACGCCACCATCACCGCCTTCTTGGGAAAGCGCCGCCCCGCGAGCATGTCCGAGCAGGTGGCACGGGGCAGCCGGGTGCCGCCCGCCTTGTCGGCCCGGGTCTGCAGCTCCCGCAGCGACACGTCGGCGCGCGCGAACTCCTCGGCCAGAAGCCTGACCAGCTCCTCGTGGCGGGTCACCTGGTCGACCGCGGCGTCGTACGCCTCGCCGGCCGTCCGGCGCGCCCTGCCGCCACCCGGGTCCGTGCTCATCGCTCCTCAGGCCCGTCCTCGTCCGAACCGGGCCATCCGGCCCACCCCACCCTCGTCGTGTCCGACAGTGTACAAACGATTACCCTCCGCTGTCCGGCCGTGGGCGCGTGGTGGACCGGTTCGGACGAGTCCGTCCGAAGCCCTGTTGGACACCTGGACGGCCCGGCTTGGCTGACGTTCGAGCGTGGTGACCGGCCGAGACCCGAACGGCGCACCACGACGACGAAGCGCCGGCCGACGGTCACCCGAAGGAGACCGCCCCGGCGGGGACACGCGAGGGGAGATCCCACATGAGCAAGACCACCAGGGCACGCCACATGAGCAAGACCAACGCGGCAGGCCACACGAGCGGGACGAGCGCGGCGCGTCACGCGAGCGGGACGGACACGTCGCGCCACGTCGGCAGGACCGGCGCGGCGCGATGGGCCGCGCTGACCCTGGCCCTGTCCATCGGCACCGGCCTGCCCGCCGCCGGCACGGCCGCCACGGCCGCGACCGGCCACCTCACCTCCGGCAGGGCCGCCGCCTGCGGCCTGTACCGCGACGAGGACGCCGCCCAGTACCGCAACTGCTCCGCTGCCGCCGAGAAGATCTACGTCACCTACATCTGGAGCTCCAACCAGACGTACTGCGTCCCCCCAGGCGCCGTGAAGCACCTCGGCCGCTGGAACAACGTCTTCCGGGTGTACAACCAGGGCGGCTGCTAGCCCGCCCGCCACCGCACCTCCGGCGACGGCCCACCGGTGACGACGAGCGGCGTTCCCGCGACGCCGGCATCGGAGCACCGCTAATTGATCTACAAAGTCAAGGGCTCCGGACTTGTCCGGAGCCCTTCTCGACGGCGTGCGGCCGACTTCGGATGGCGGAATCCCGGATGTGCCGGCGGGTCAGCGGCCAGGCGGGAGCAGGTCCGGGAGCGGCGGCCATGGCGCGGGCCGGGCGTCGGACAGGGCGCTCTTGGGAGGCGCCGGGGGTACGGCGGGGCAGCGGGTGCCGGGGGAGGGGGGCCGCACCGAGATCAGGTAGCGATCGATCGTGGTCGTGGTGCAGGCGCTGCGTTGGTAGACGCCGTGGCCCCAGCCCTCGTAGGTGAGCAGGTGGGCCTCCTTGCCGATCTGGGCGGCGGCGTCCAGAGCCCAGAGGTAGCCGGTGGCCGGGTCATGCAGGGCGTTGGCGAGCAGCAGGGGCGGTGTGCCCTTCACCCTCAGGCGGTGCTGGGGGTTCGGGATCGGGTCCGGCGAGGACAGGCATATGCCGGTGAGCGTCAGGCTGGTCGGGACGATCCCCATGTCCGGCGCGACGGCATCGGCGCGACGGAGGTGCTTGGCGTACTCCTTGTAGTCGCGGATCGGCCAGCGGAAGTCCGCGCAGAAGATCAGGTTCGGGTAGGTCCACGGCGGATTGTCGGCCATCGCCTCGCGCGGGTCCGTGTTCGGATCGCCGGTCGCCGTCTGGTCTGTCTGGGTGCCGGTCGTCGTGTCCATGAGGGTGGCCGTCGAGGCGGGTGGACGCGAGCCCGCGTCGAGGGCGGTGAGCAGGGTGGCGAGTTCGTACCAGGTGGGTCCGTAGCCCGCCCGGAAGGCGGAGCGGATCACGTCCATTCTGGTGAGCAGCCTGCCGGGGGCGCTCGGGTTGCGGAGCTCGCCGCGGTCGGCGCGCTCCAGCAGGCCGGTCCAGAGCGCGCGTACGTCCTTGCCGTGCAGTGCGCACCGGGTCTCGGTGCCGCACCACTTCACGAACTCGTTGAAGGAGTCCTGGACGTTCGCGGCCCAGGAGGCGAGGTAGGGGCCGGAGCTCAGGCTGTGGTCGACATTGCTGTCCAGGACGAGGGCGCGGACCCGCCGGGGGAACAGCTCGGCGTACATCTGGCCGATCAGCGTGCCGTAGGAGAGGCCGTAGTAGGTGATCTTCTGCTCGCCGAGCGCGGCGCGGATCGCGTCCATGTCCCGGGCCACGCTGACGCTGTCGATGTGGTCGAACACCGGCCCGGTCCGGGCGCGGCAGTCGGCGCGGAGCCGCCTGCTGTAGTCGAGCCAGGAGTCGAACTCCGCCTGGTTCTTGATGAGCGTGTCGGGCATCTGGCGCATGATGTGATCCGAGCACAGGACGGGGCTGCTGCCCTCCACGCCGCGGGGGTCGAAGCCCACGACGTCGAACCGGCGTTGCACCTCGGGGGTGAAGGTGTTCCCGAACTGCGTGTAGGTGACCCCGGAGACGCCGGGTCCGCCGAGGTTGAACAGCAGCGTGCCGATCCTGGCCGCGGGGTCGGTGGCCTTGAGCCTGGCCACGGCGAGCTCGAACGTCGGCCCGCCGGGATCCTTCCAGTCCACCGGCACGGTGAGCGTGCCGCAGTCGGCGGCGGGGTTGCGCGGGCACGGCGTCCAGGCGATCTCACCGGACGCGGCGGCGGGCGCCGTGGGTGTGGCCCCCGCGGGTGCGAGCGGGGATAACGCGACGGTGGCCGCCAGGACGGCCATGAGTGACAGAAGGGTTCTACGCACGCGGTCTCCAATCACGGGGCGCATGTCGAAGTCTTCGACGCCCGAGATTGTCCGCCGATCGATATTCCCTGACCATAGTAAAATTACGTAGACAGGATATTCTTCGCATAACCGGCTGGAACCCGGTTCCGGTTCGGTGTCACGGCCACCGCGTGTGAGGCTTCGGCGATCGCCGGCGCCGGCCTGTCGGTTTCGCGTGGTCGTCCGGCGTGTGAGGTTTCCGTTCTCGCGGCACGCGAGCCTCCCTGGGGCGATCAGTGATCTTCTTGTACGGCCCGGCGGGGCGGTCGCGGAGAAAGGCACGGCCCGGTTTGTGGTCTCGTGGGATCAGGGCATGAGAAAGGGCCCCGGAGTGGTTCCGGGGCCCTTTCTTTGTGCGGCGCCGGCGGGCGCCTTATGCCGGGGTCAGGACGACGCGCGGGACAGGTGGAAGCCGAGGCCGAGGTCGGGGTCGTGGTGGGCGGGGAGGGCGGCGTCGGGGGTGCCCTCGGTCATCGTCGTGGCGAGGACCTCGTCCGCGACCTTGGCGCCGTCGGCGCGCAGGGCCTCGGCCAGGTCGCCCGAGGCCGTCCACCACAGGGTGATGCGGTCGGTGATGGACAGGCCGGTGGACTTGCGGGCGTCCTGGACCAGCCGGATCACCTCGCGGATCAGCCCGGCACGCAGCAGTTCGGGCGTGACGGTCAGGTCCAGGGCGACGGTCTCGCCGCCGCCAGAACCGGCGGCGCCGTTCTCGACCGCCCAGCCGGCCTTCGGCTGCTCGGTGACGATGACGTCGTCGGCGCCGAGCGTGACCTCCTCGCCGTGCACGGTGAGCGTCGCCGTCCCGCCGCCCCGGATCACGGCCGCCAGCTCGGCCGGGTCGGCCGCGGTCACGGCCGCCGCGACGTCCTTGGTGCCGCTGCCGAACTTCTTGCCGAGGGCGCGGAAGTTGGGCTTGACCGTGAAGGACACCAGGTCGGACGAGTAGGAGGACAGGTCCTCCAGGGTCTGGACGTTCAGCTCGTCGGCGATGAGCTCGCGCAGCGAGCCGGGGAGCGACGCCCAGCCGGGGCTGGCGACGAGGGCGCGCGCTAGCGGCTGGCGGGTCCTGACGCCGCTGCCGGCCCGCGCGGACCTGCCCAGCTCGACGAGCCGCCGCACCAGCGCCATCCGCTCCGACAGCTCCGGGTCGAGCAGCTCGCGGTTCACCTCGGGCCAGGTGGCCAGGTGGACCGAGGAGGGCGCGTCGGGCGCGCGCAGCACGTCCCACAGGTAGTCGGTCAGGAACGGCACCAGCGGGGCGAGCAGCCGGGTGACGACCTCCAGCGACTCGTACAGGGTGGCGAACGCGGAGGTGTCGCCGGACCAGAAACGGCGGCGGGACCTGCGGACGTACCAGTTGGACAGGTCGTCGAGGAACTCGGTGAGCCGCCGCCCGGCCCGGGTGGTGTCGAAGGACTCCATGGCCTCGGTGACCTCGGCCACCGTGCGGTTGAGCTCGGCCAGCGCCCACCGGTCGATCAGCGGCCGGTCGGCGTACGCCGGGGCGGCGGCGAGGTCGGACGGCGACCAGGACTCCGCGCCGGCGTACAGCGTGAAGAAGGAGGTCGTGTTCCAGTAGGTCAGCAGGACCTTCCTGACGATCTCCTCCAGCGCGGCGTGGCCGACGCGGCGCGGCGCCCACGGGGAGCCGGAGGTCGCCATGAACCAGCGCAGCGCGTCGGCGCCGTGCTGGTCCATCAGCGGGATCGGCTCCAGCACGTTGCCGAGGTGCTTGCTCATCTTGCGGCCGTCCTCGGCGAGGATCAGGCCGAGGCACAGCACGTTCTCGTAGGAGGACCGGTCGAACACCAGCGTGCCGACGGCCATCAGCGAGTAGAACCAGCCGCGCGTCTGGTCCAGCGCCTCGCAGATGAACTGGCCGGGGTAGGCCTGCGCGAACGTCTCCTGGTTGATGTGCGGGGCGCCCCACTGCGCGAACGGCATGGACCCCGAGTCGTACCAGGCGTCGATGACGTCGGGCACCCGGCGCGCCTCGGCGCCGCAGTCCGGGCAGGGCAGGACGACGTCGTCCACGAACGGCCGGTGCGGGTCCAGGGCGGACAGGTCGCGCCCGGCGTGCTCGCCGAGCTCCTTCAGCGAGCCGACGCAGGTGACGTGGGACTCGTCGGCCGTGCACACCCACAGCGGCAGCGGCGTGCCCCAGTACCGCGACCGGGACAGCGCCCAGTCGACGTTGTTGCGCAGCCACTCGCCGTACCGGCCCTCCTTGATCGTGGAGGGGAACCAGTTGGTGCGGGCGTTCTCCTCCAGCAGGCGGTCCTTGACGGCGGTGGTGCGGATGTACCAGGAGGGGAGCGCGTAGTACAGCAGCGCGGTGTGGCAGCGCCAGCAGTGCGGGTAGGCGTGCTCGAAGTGCGAGCCGCGCAGCAGCAGGCCGCGCGCCCGCAGGTCCTCGGTCAGGCCCTCGTCGGCGTCCTTGAAGAACTTGCCGCCGACCTGCGGGACGGTGGGCAGGAAGCGCCCGTCGGGGCCGATCGGGTTGACCACCGGCAGGCCGTACCTCTTGCAGGTGGTCATGTCGTCGGCGCCGAACGCGGGGGCCTGGTGGACCAGCCCGGTGCCGTCCTCGACGGTGACGTAGTCGGCGAGGACGACGTAGTGGGCGCCGGGGATGTCGACCAGGTCGAACGGCCGGGAGTACGGCGTGTGCTCCAGCTCGGTGCCGGGCACGCGCTCGGTGACCGTCCAGCCGTCGCCGAGGGCGGCGTCCACCAGCGGCTCGGCGACGATGACCGGCTTCTCGCCCTCCCGGGACGCGACGACGTAGGTCACCTCGGGGTGGACGGCGACGGCGGTGTTGGACACGAGCGTCCACGGCGTGGTGGTCCAGATGAGCAGGTCGGCGCCCTGGAACCGGCCGGAGGTGACGGGCATGCGCACGTACACCGAGGGGCTGGAGACGTTCTCGTACCCGCCGGGCTGGCCCAGCTCGTGGTCGGACAGCCCCGTGCCGCAGCGCGGGCAGTACGGCGTGATGCGGAAGTCGCGGAACAGCAGGCCCTTGTCCCAGATGACCTTCAGCGACCACCACACGGCCTGGACGTAGGAGGGGTCCATGGTGCGGTAGGCCTGGGACATGTCGACCCAGTAGCCCATGCGCTCGGTCATGGCCTCGAAGGCGTCGACGTGGCGCTCCACCGACTCCCGGCAGCGGGCGTTGAACTCGGCGATGCCGTACGCCTCGATCTCCGGCTTGCCGGACAGGCCGAGCTCGCGCTCGACGGCGACCTCGACGGGCAGGCCGTGGCAGTCCCACCCGGCCTTGCGCCCGACGTGGAACCCGCGCATCGACTTGTAGCGGGGGAAGACGTCCTTGAAGACGCGGGCCTCGACGTGGTGGACGCCGGGCATGCCGTTGGCGGTGGGCGGCCCTTCGAAGAAGACCCAGGACGGCCCGCCGGCGTTCTGCTCCAGGGAGCGCTCGAACACCTTGCCGTCACGCCAGCGGTCGAGCACCTCGGCCTCGAAGGCGGGCAGGTCGGCCTGCGGCGGGAGCGGCCGGAAGTACGGTGAGGAAGGTGACATCGTAGGGGTGGACCTCCACGCGAGCTGTTTCTCCATGGCGTGGAGGGACGAGGCCGGAGGCCCCGCGGTACCACCCTCCTTGACCCCCTCCGAGAGAATCTCCCGAAAAGAGGCCCACTCTTGTCTGCCGCTGCCGGTTCTACTGGGCCGCCGGCGGGCTGGGCCCGGCCTCGGCCGTTCTTCCGGCGGCTCCGGGTGATATTCCCTCCGGCTCTCGCCCCGGGCTCGCACCGTCCCCGGGTCGCTCCTGCGAGGTGGGCTCGGAGGTACTCGTCCCATCAACGCCTTGCAAACTAAAACGATATCCCACCCGGGCGAGAGGACCGACACGTTTATGAGGCTCGCGATCAGAGTACGGCCGGGCTCGGCGCGCGAGGGCGTCGGCGGGGCGTACGGTGACCAGGCCGTCGTGGTGCGGGTGAACGCCCGCGCGGTCGACGGCAGGGCCACCGAGGCGGCCCTGCGCGCGGTGGCCGCGGCCTTCGGCGTGCGCCGTGCGGACGTCCTCCTGGTAAGCGGAGCGACAAGCAGGGATAAGGTCGTGGAGATCCTCGGCAACGACCAGGAATTGACCGAAAGGGCCAGGGCGTTACGGATGGCGTAAACGGTCGGCGCGTCGTTTGTTCTTCCGAAATGGCCGACCTATGCTTCCCGCACTGTTCATCTGGTCCATCGGCGAGGAGACCTTCATGGCGGGCATGACGCGGGCGGCCAAGACCGCCACAGAGACGGGCGGCGACGCCGCCTGGACCACCCAGGAGCTGGCCGAGGTCAAGCACCGCCTCCAGGGGGAGATCGAGGAGCTCACCGCCGAGGTCGCCAAGGCCGAGTCGCAGATCGCTTCGGGGGACATCAGCGACAGCGCCGGGGACGACCAGGCGGACGCCGGCGCCAAGACCTATGAGCGGGAACGTGAGATCGCCCTTACCCTGAATGCGCGCGACCTCATCGCGCAGAACGAGCGGGCGGTCGCCCGCATAGACGCGGGAACCTACGGAGTGTGCGAATCGTGCCACAAGCCGATCGGCAAGGAACGCCTTCAGGCGTTCCCGAGGGCGACGCTGTGCGTGTCGTGCAAGCAGCGGGAGGAGCGCCGCTGAACGCGACGCCGGACGCCACGGGCCGCCCCCCCGGCGGCCAGGGGCCCGCGCGTGCCCGGCGCCTGGCGTGGCTCGCCGTCGTCGCGGTCGTCGTCTACGCCCTGGACCTGATCAGCAAGACCATCGTGGTCGCCGAGCTGGAGGGCGAGGAGCCGCTGCGCCTGATCGGCGATCTGCTGCAACTGCGCGTGATCCGCAACTCCGGGGCGGCGTTCAGCATCGGCGCCGGCACGGGCATGACGATCATCCTGACGGTCATCGCCGCGGGCGTGGTGGTCGCGATCCTGCGCACGGCCCGCCGGCTGCGCAGCCTCCCCTGGGCGATCACCCTCGGCCTGCTCCTCGGCGGCGCGCTCGGCAACCTGACCGACCGCGTCTTCCGCTACCCCGCCCCCTTCCAGGGGCACGTCGTCGACTGGATCGAGACGTTCCCCGGCCACTTCCCGGTCTTCAACGTCGCCGACTCCGGGATCGTCTGCGGCGGCATCCTCGCCGTGCTGCTCGCCTGGCGCGGGCACCAGCTCGACGGCACCCGCGCCGGAGACGAGCCCGCGGCGTCCGCCGGGTCCGCCGGGCAGGAGGGCGGCAAGCCCTCGGAGCGGGCCTCGGAGCGGGACGGTGAGGCCGGTGCCTGAGCAGCGGAGTCTCCCGGTGCCCGACGGGCTGGAGGGCGAGCGCCTCGACGCCGCGCTGGCCCGCCTGTTCGGCTTCTCGCGCACCCGCGCCGCCGAGCTGATCTCCGCGGGCGACGTCCAGGTCGACGGCGCGCCCGCCGCCAAGTCCGACCGCGTGCACGCCGGCGCGTGGCTCGACGTCGTGATCCCGCCGCCGCCCACCGCGCCCGCGCCCGTGGCCGAGCCGGTGCCCGGCATGCGCGTCCTCTACGAGGACGACGACATCGTGGTGATCGACAAGCCGATCGGCGTGGCCGCGCACCCGACCGTCGGGTGGACCGGCCCGACCGTGCTCGGCGGCCTGCTCGGCGCGGGCCACAAGGTCGCCACCAGCGGCGCCGCCGAGCGCCAGGGCATCGTTCACCGCCTGGACGCCAACACGACCGGCGTCATGGCGGTCGCCAAGAGCGAGGTCGCCTACTCGCGGCTGAAGCGGGCCTTCAAGGAGCGCACGGTCGACAAGCGCTACCACGCGCTGGTCCAGGGCCATCCGGACCCCCTGCGCGGCACCGTGGACGCCCCCATCGACCGCCACCCGGCCGGGGACGGCAGGTTCGCGGTCGTCGCGGGCGGCAAGCCGTCCGTCACCCACTACGACACGATCGAGGCGTTCCGCGCCGCCTCGCTGCTGGACATCAAGCTGGAGACCGGGCGCACCCACCAGATCCGAGTGCACATGGCCGCCACCCGGCACCCCTGCGTGGGGGACCTCGCCTACGGAGCCGACCCGACGCTCGCGGCGCGGCTCGGGGTGACCCGCCAGTGGCTGCACGCCGTGTCGCTGGGCTTCGAGCATCCCGTCGGCGGCGAGTGGGTCTCGTTCACCAGCGACTACCCCGCCGACCTGGCCCGCGCGCTGGAGATCGCGCGCGAGGAGTCCTGAGTCACACCTTCGTGGCGGGGTCGCCCTGCAGGACGGCGTGACCGTCGGTCTGGACGCCGTCGGTCGTCGCGTCGTCGCCGTTGCGGGCGCCCGGGTCGTCCTGGGCGCCTCCGGGGTCGTCCTGGGAGGAGTCCGGGCCGTCCGCCGGGGGCACGGTGTTGTTCTCGCCTTCCCCGTCGTTCTTCTTGCCGCCGTTGGAGCCCGTCGGCTTGGGGGAAGGGCTCGGCCGATCCTTCTTGTCCGGCTTGTCGGTCTTATCGGGCTTGCCGGACTTCTGCTCGGTGGGCTGCGGGGTGGAGCGGCTCGGCTGCGAGGACGGCGGCTCGTACCGCCGCGGCGTGGTGCCGCCGCCGGAGGAGCGCCTGGTCACCGGCTCGGCCGTGGAGGGCTCCGCGGTGGGCGTCACCGACACCGTCACCCGCACCGTGGGGGACACCGTGGGGGTCTGGGCGGTGTGCTGCGTGCGGGCCAGCACCCACGCCAGCCCGCCCGCGACCAGGCCCACCGACAGGATGAGCGAGGTCAGGCCCGCGACCGCCATGCCACGCCCTCCTGCGGGCCGCCGCGGCGGCACGGGGGAGGGCTGCGGGGCGGCGACGGGCGCGGCGACGGGGACGGGACCGCTGTTCTCCGGACGCCGGGGGGCCGGGACCGGCACGGCGGCGGGCGCGGTGGGCTCGGGCTGGAGGCCCTCGGCCACCATGCGCAGGCTCCGCTCGGCCTCCGCCGCCGTGAGCCTCTGCGCCGGGTCCTTGCGCAGCAGCCCGGCGAGGACCGGGGCCAGCGCGCCGGCCCGGCGCATCGGCGCGGGCGGATCGTGCATGACCGCGCCCAGCGTGGCCAAGGGGTTGCCGCGCTGGAAGGGCGAGCGGCCCTCCACCGCCACGTAGAGGGTGACGCCCAGCGACCACAGGTCGGAGGCCCGCGTCGCCTGCCCGCCCTCCGCGCGCTCCGGCGCCATGAACGCCGGCGTGCCGATGAGCGTGCCGGTCCGCGTCACCGGGGAGTCGTCGTCGAGCATCGCGATGCCGAAGTCCGTGAGCACCGCGCGGCCGTCCCGCTTGTCCAGCAGGACGTTGTCGGGCTTGACGTCACGGTGCAGCACCCCGGCCTTGTGGGCGGCGCGCAGCGCGCCGAGCAGCTCCAGGCCGATGCGGGCGACGCGGTCCGGCGGCAGCGGGCCCTGGTCGCGGACCACCGCGCCCAGGGTGTCCGAGGGCACGAACTGCATGACGATCCACGGGTGACCGTTCTCCTCGAAGACGTCGTACACGGTGGCGACGCCCGCGTGGCTCACCCGGCCCGCCGCGCGGGCCTCCCTGAAGGTGCGCGCGGTGAAGATCTCGCGCTCGGGGCCGGTGAGCTCCGGCGGCGCGATCAGTTCCTTGACGGCGATCTGGCGGCCGAGGATCTCGTCTCGGGCCAGCCAGACGGTGCCCATACCGCCGCGGCCGATGTGCTCCAGCAGACGGTACCTGCCTGCCACGACTCTGTCTGTGACCTGGGAGGATTCCGGCATACAGGCCGAGCTACCCGAAATGCCAAGGGGCATGCCCGCAAAATCAGGATGGTCGGAAACTAGTCGCAAACGTGTCAAAATAGGCAGACTCTGCTGCCCATCGCTTCTCGGCCGTGTGCAGGTAGACCGCGACCTGGCGGCCGTCGGCGTCGTAGAAGGCGCGGTCCTGGACGTGCGCCACGCCCGAGTCCATCCGCCAGGTGAACTCCCAGTCGGCCGCCTCCCGGCCCTTCATGGTGAGCGCGCGCAGCGCCAGCAGCCGGTAGCCGGGCAGCCTCTGCCGGCCCAGGGCCTGCCGTTCGACCGTCCGCAGCGCCGTCAGCGGGTCGTCCTCCCCCCAGGGGGTCAGATCGACCAGGAGGTAGCTCTGCGAGCCCTTCGGGCGGAACCAGACGCGGGTCGGCTCGCGGTCCACCGGACGCCAGCCCTTGGGCAGCGCGATGCGGAACCCCAGCGGGTCGGCATGGGTGCGCCAGCCGTCCGGCAGACCGGTCGCCGCGGGCGACGGCACCAGGGGGGTGGGCGGGTCCGTGGGCGACGGGCTAGCGGAGGCCGTCGGCGACGGTTCCCCCGTCGTCGGGGAGGGCAGTAAGGCCGAGGCGGTCCCGCGGTCGTCCTCGGAGACCGTGACGGTCACCCGCCCGTCGGTCAGCACGCCGTAGCCGAACCACCCGGCCGCGCCGAGGGCGACCAGCAGCGGCACGCCCACCAGCACCAGCACTCCCGGCCGCACCCGCCTGCGCCTGGGCGAACCGGCGCCGGACCCGTGGGGGCCGTACGCGCCGTGCGGGCCATAGGGGCCGTGGGAACCCTGCGGACCGTAGGGCCCCTGGGGTCCGGCCGGACCGTGCGGGCCGGGCGCCGCCCACGGGATCACGGGCTCCGAGGTCGCCGCGGGCCGCCGCGACCCCTCGGCCGGGCCCGTCGCGGCGGGATCGCCCGCGGCCACCCCGCCCAGCGCCTCGGCGGCCCAGGCGGCGGGCGCGCGCAGGGCGGGGTCCTTGCGCAGCAGGCCCTCCAGCACCGGGGCCAGCGGCCCGGCGCGCCGCGGCGGGTCGGGCTCGTCGTTCAGCACCGCCGCCATCGTCGGCACGGGCGCGCCCCGGTCGAACGGCGGACGGCCCTCCACCGCCGCGTACAGCGTCGCCCCGAGGGACCACAGGTCGGACTCCGGGACCGCGGGCAGGCCCCGCAGCCGCTCCGGCGGCAGGAACGCCGGCGTGCCCGACAGGCTCCCGGTCGTGGTCAGCGCCGTCTCCTGCGGCATCGTGGCGATGCCGAAATCGGTCAGCACGACCCGGCCCGCCTCGGTGATCAGCACGTTCTCCGGCTTGACGTCGCGGTGCAGCACCCCGGCGGCGTGCGCGGCCCGCAGCGCGCCGAGCACCTGGGCGCCGATCTCGGCCACCCGGCGCGGGGGCAGCGCCCCGTCCTCGCGCAGCACCTGGCCGAGCGAGCGCGACCGCACGAGCTGCATGACGATCCAGGGACGGCCGTCCTCCTCGATGACGTCGTGCACCACGATCACCGACGGGTGGTCCAGCCGCCCGGCCGCCCGCGCCTCGCGGACGGTCCGCAGGTTGAAGGCCGCGCGGTCCTGCTCGCTCGTCGCGTGGTGCAGGACCTCCTTCACCGCGACGGTGCGGTCCAGCAGTTCGTCGTGGGCGCGCCAGACCACGCCCATGCCGCCGCGGCCGATCTGCTCCAGCAGGCGGTACCTGCCGGCGATCCGGCGCTGCGTCTCCGCCGTCACCGCACCCCTCCCGTCGCCCGGCACTGATCGTCCCATATCCCGACACCGCCGGGCACGGGACCGGCGCCCGCGACCCGACGGAGTCGAGGCGGAGTCGGCGCGGTCTGAGACCCCGCGGGCCGCCCGGCGGCGTGCCCGCTACTTGCCGGGCTTGAAGGTCGCGGCGAGCTTCTCGAAGAGCTTCTTCCTCTTCTTCCAGTCCTTGTCCTGGGTCTTGTAGAGCAGCGCGTAGCCGTTGTTCTTGTCGGTGACGAAGCCGCGGTCGATCACGCGCGACCGGAACCGGCTGTCGCCGAAGGTGAACTCCCAGTCGGCCGCCGTCTTCCAGAAGCCCTTGACCTCCCGGATCGCGATCAGCCTGTAGCCCGGGAAGTTGCCGCTCATGCCCGGCACGTCCCGCCGCCAGGTCTTCAGCGCGTCGGACTCGGGGTTGGAGGTGTGGTGCACCTCCAGGTAGGTGTGCGCGTCCCCGCGGAAGCGGATCTCGCCGTTGCCGCTGCCGTCCACGCGCCAGCCCTTCGGCAGCGCGAGGGAGAACCCGCCGTGCTTGTGCTTGCGCCAGCCCTCCGGGACGTCCCCCGGGCCGATCTCGTCCGGCTTCGGGGTGGACGACGGCTTGGGCTTCTCGCTCGGCGACGCCGACGGGGACGGCGGCGGCGAGGAGGAGGCCTGCGTGGGCGAGGCGCCCGCAGAGGACGTCGTGACCGGGGGGGTGGCGTTCTTGCCGGACTCCGACGGGTCGGGGCTCTCGGACGCCTCGCGCAGGCCGAGCCACAGGGCGACGCCCGCGACGATCAGCACGACCGGGAGGGTGACCAGGACGATGCGCGCCACCGGGAGCGGACGCCTCGGCGGGCCGTCGTCCCCGTCCTGCCGGGCGGGGGCGCTCTGCCAGAGACCCGAGAACGCCGACGACTCCCCGGACCGCACGGCCGTGGCCGGTCCCTGGGCGTCCTCGGCCGCGGGCCTGTCGGTGCCCGTGTCCCCGTACGGACGCCTGCGCGTGTCGGGACGGGTCTCGCCCACGGACCGTCCGCCGGGCCGGGGCACGCGCGTCGGCCGCAGGGCCTCCCGCGACTCCGCGCCGTACGGGGCCGGGTCCCCGCCCTGGCCGGGGACCTCGGGCGTGACCGGCTGAACGGGAGCGGCGACCGCCCCGGTGACCGGCGCGGAACCCGGGGAGGGCCGGGCCTCCTCGAAGGACGGCGCGGCGTCCTCGGGCGCGGCCGGCGCGGCGTCCTCGGAGGCGGCGTCGGCCTGGGGAGCGGCCCCCGCGGCCAGGCCCGCAGCGGCCTTGGCGGGCCTCGCCGGTTCGGCGGACGGCTTGGACGGGGCGGGGCGCGGGGCCTGCTCGGAGCCGGCGGACGGCGCATCGCCGTCACCCGCGCCGCGGACGCCCTTTCCGCCCGCCGCGTCCGCCTTCGAGGAGGCCGGGGGAGCCTCGGCGGGCGCCTGTGCGGCATTGGGGGCGGCCTCGGCGGGGGCGGCCTTCCCGGACCGGCCGGGCGCCTGACGGAGCGCGCGCATGCGGTCCAGCCCCCCCGCGTCCTGCTCGCCGGCGGGCGCGGCGTCGTCCCCCGCGCCCTCCTGCGGGGGGAGCGGCGGCGGAGGGACGTCCTGCCGGGGACGCCGGCGCGGCGGGCTGGTCTCGGGCACGGGCCGCGGCGTGGCGGGCATCGTCCGCATGCTCGACGTCGGCGCGGCGGAACGGTCCTCGGCGATGGCGCGCAGCAGGCGCTCGGCCTGGTCGGCCGTGAGGCGGCGCTCGGGGTTCTTCTCCAGCAGCCCGAGCAGCACGGGGCCGAGCCGTCCGGCGCGCGGCGCGGGCTCGGGCTCGTCGGTCAGCACGGCGTGCATGGTCGCCATCGCCATGCCCTTGTCGTGGGGCGGGCGGCCCTCGACGGCGGCGTACAGCGTGGCGCCGAGCGACCACAGGTCCGACTCGCGCTGGGCCGGGTACCCGCGCAGGCGCTCGGGCGCGATGAAGGCGGGCGTGCCGACGAGCCCGGTGCGGGTCATCGTCGTGTCGGTCTCCATGCGGGCGATGCCGAAGTCGGTCAGCACCACGCGGCCGTCATCGGTGAGCAGGACGTTCTCGGGCTTGACGTCGCGGTGCAGCACCCCGGCGGCGTGCGCGGTGCGCAGGGCCTCCATGACCTGCAGCCCGATCTCGGCCACCATGCGGACCGGCAGCGGCCCGTCCTCGCGCAGCACCTGGCCGAGCGAGCGGCTCTCGATGAGCTGCATGACGATCCAGGGACGGCCGCCCTCCTCGATGACGTCGTGCACCACGACGACGTTCGGATGGCTGAGGCGGCCGGCGGCGCGGGCCTCGCGCAAGGTGCGGCGGTTGAGCTCGGCCACCTCGTCGTCGTCCGGGTCTCCGGGGTAGCGGACCTCCTTCACCGCCACGGCCCGGTCCAGAAGTTCGTCGTGGGCGCGCCAGACCACGCCCATGCCGCCACGGCCGATCGGCTCCTCAAGCTGGTAGCGTCCGGCCACGCGGCGTCCCTGGCGCCGCCCACCCGGCCGTGCTTCCGACATCACCCGCCGCTACCCCCTTTCAGGCGAGTGAATCGTCCCATAGCGGTGCGCACGTGCAAACGCGGCTCCGGCGGAAGAGTCCGATATGTGAGAAAGAGTGTCCACCTGGTGGCCAGGTCCTGATAACCTCGGAGCCGTGACTAGCTGTTTCATGTTTACCAGGCCGGTTCCGGGAGGGGCCGGTCGCCGAGGCATGATCTAGCGACCATTTCCGGAGCCGGCACAGGCGGAGACGATGGCGTCTCTGCCTTTCGTCATTTCAGACCCCGCCGGCTCGCGGTCAGCGCGCGGCCGGCGCCCAGCGAGGGAGCCGACATGTCATCGACCGGGCAGCCGGGCAGGCGCGTGGTACGCATCGGAAGCCTCACCGTGGGGGACGGCCCCGCGGTGGTGCTCGGAGGAGCGCAGGGGACGGGCCCCGGCCCCGACGGCCTGCGGCTGAGCCTCGCGCGCGTCACCCCGGGCGACCGTCCCGCCGTGCTGGCCAAGGCCCGCGCCTCGTGGGAGGGCCCGCTGCTCGCCGAGCCCGCGGAGCCGGGCGACCTGGCCGCCGTGGCCGAGCACGCCGACGCCGTGGTGGTCGGGACGGAATGGACCGAGGACGCCGCGCGGCTGCGGGCCGCCGCGGGCCTGGGCCTTCCCATGATCGTGCGCCGTGCCCCGGGGGCCTCCCTGGCGGCGTGGCTGGAGGTCGCCGGCCGCTGCGCCGGGGCGCCCGGCGTGGTGCTGTGCGAGGACACCGGCCAGGGGGTGGACCTGGGGCTCGCGCGGGCGGCGCGCGAGCGCGGCGGCCTGCCGGTCCTGGCGTCGGCCGGGGACGGCGCGGGGCTCGCCGCCGCGGCGGTCGCGGCCGGGGCGGACGGGCTCTGGCTGGCCGAGGACGCTCCCGCCGGCCAGGTCGCGGCGGCCCGCGAGGCCGTCACCGTGGTCGGCGCGCTCCTGCGGGACGAGCGTCCCGCCACCGTCGCGGCGGCCCGGGACGCGATCGACAGGACGGACGCGGCGCTGGCGGTGCTCCTCGAGCGGCGGGCCGCGCTGGCGGGCGTCGTCCAGCGCCTCAAGCCGGTGGGAGGGTTCGCCGGTCGCGACCCCGAGCGGGAGCGCCGGATCGTCGCCGCGATGGCCCGGCGCGCGCCGCGCCTGGGCGAGCGGCGGCTCGCGCCGATCATGAAAGCGGTGATCGAAAGCGGCCTCCACCTCGCCGAAGAGCTCAAGGAGACGCCAGGGGACAATGACGGGGAGCACGCGCCCGGCCCGGGGGCGGCGGCCGCGGGACGCCGGCATCACGATTGAGACTGCTGCGGCCCGTGTGCTCCGGGAGACCGCCGCGACGGCGTAGGCTCTGATCCGCCGCACCGGATCGAGGGGAGAGGGACGGCCGCATGGCTGATTCGTTTGTGCATCTGCACGTCCACACCGAGTACTCCATGCTGGACGGAGCGGCCCGGCTGAAGCAGATGTTCAAACAGGTCGGCGATCTCGGCATGCCCGCCATCGCGATCACCGACCACGGCAACATGCACGGCGCCTACGACTTCTACAGGCAGGCGACGGCGGCCGAGATCAAGCCCATCATCGGCATCGAGGCCTACGTCGCCCCCGAGTCGCGGTTCAACAAGAAGCCCGTCGTGTGGGGCGAGCCGCACCAGAAGAGCGACGACGTCTCGGCCGGTGGCTACTACACCCACATGACCATCTGGGCGCGCAACGCCACCGGCCTCGGCAACCTGATGAAGCTCTCCTCGCGCGCCTACACCGAGGGCTTCGTCCGCAAGTGGGCCCGCATGGACGCCGAGCTGCTCGCCGAGCACTCCGACGGCCTCATGGCCACCACCGGCTGCCCCTCCGGCGAGGTCCAGACCCGGCTGCGCCTCGGCCAGTACGACCAGGCCCTCGCCGCCGCCGCCCGCTACCAGGAGCTGTTCGGCAAGGAGAACTACTTCCTGGAGATCATGGACCACGGCCTCGACATCGAGCGCCGCGTCCGCGACGGCCTCACCCGCATCTCCAGGGAACTCGCCATCCCGCCGCTGGTGACCAACGACTCGCACTACACCTACGAGTCGGACTCCACCTCCCACGACGCCCTGCTGTGCATCCAGACCGGCAAGCAGCTCTCCGACCCCGACCGCTTCCGCTTCGACGGCAGCGGCTACTACGTCAAGACCGCCGACGAGATGCGCGCGGTCGACTCCTCCGACCTGTGGGCCGAGGGCTGCCGCAACACGCTGCTCGTCGCCGAGCGCGTGGACCCCGAGGGCATGTTCGGTTTCAAGAACCTCATGCCCACCTTCCCGGTGCCCGAGGGCCACACCGAGGAGAGCTGGTTCCGCGAGGAGATCGCCCGCGGCATGGGCCGCCGCTTCCCCGAGGGCGTCGACGAGGTCCACCAGCGCCAGATCGAGTACGAGATGGACGTCATCCTCCAGATGGGGTTCCCCTCGTACTTCCTCGTGGTCGCCGACTTCATCATGTGGGCCAAGAACAACGGCATCCGCGTCGGCCCCGGCCGAGGCTCCGCGGCGGGCTCGCTGGCGGCGTACGCGCTCGGCATCACCGACCTCGACCCCCTCCCGCACGGCCTGATCTTCGAGCGGTTCCTCAACCCCGACCGCGTCTCCATGCCCGACGTCGACATCGACTTCGACGAACGTCGCCGGGCCGACGTCATCCGCTACGTCACCGAGAAGTACGGCGCCGACAAGGTCGCCATGATCGCCACCTTCGGCACCATCAAGGCGAAAGCGGCCATCAAGGACGCCGCCCGCGTCCTCGGCTACCCCTACGCCCTCGGCGACAAGGTGTCCAAGGCGTTCCCGCCCGCCGTGATGGGCAAGGACATCCCGCTCTCCGGCATCTTCGACAACGACCACCCCCGGTACAACGAGGCCGGCGAGCTGCGCAAGCTCTACGAGGAGGACGTCGACGTCAAGGCGGCCGTCGACCTCGGCAGGGGTCTGGAGGGCCTGATCCGGCAGACCGGCGTGCACGCCGCCGGCGTCATCATGTCGGCCGAGGTCCTCACCGACTACATCCCGATCATGCGCCGCGACTCCGACGGCGCGATCATCACGCAGTTCGACTACCCGACCTGCGAGACGCTCGGCCTGCTGAAGATGGACTTCCTGGGCCTGCGCAACCTCACGATCATCGACGACTGCCTGAAGATGATCGAGGGCAACACCGACAGCATGATCGACCTGCTCAAGCTGCCGCTGGACGATCCGAAGACCTACGAACTGCTCGGCCGGGGCGACACGCTCGGAGTGTTCCAGCTCGACGGCGGCGGCATGCGCTCGCTGCTGCGCCTCATGAAGCCCGACAACTTCGAGGACATCTCCGCCGTCGGCGCCCTCTACCGTCCCGGCCCCATGGGCGCCAACTCCCACACCAACTACGCGCTGCGCAAGAACGGCCAGCAGGAGATCACCCCGATCCACGAGGAGTTCCGCGAGTCGCTGGCCGAGATCCTCGGCACCACCTACGGCCTGATCGTCTACCAGGAGCAGGTCATGGCCATCGCGCAGAAGGTCGCCGGGTTCTCGCTCGGCAAAGCGGACCTGCTGCGCCGCGCGATGGGCAAGAAGAAGAAGGCCGAGCTGGACAAGCAGTTCGAGTCCTTCGAGAAGGGCATGAAGGACAACGGCTACTCGGCCGCGGCGATCAAGACGTTGTGGGACATCCTTCTCCCGTTCTCCGACTACGCCTTCAACAAGGCCCACAGCGCCGCCTACGGCCTCGTCTCGTACTGGACGGCGTACCTCAAGGCCAACTACCCGGCCGAGTACATGGCCGCCCTGCTCACCTCCGTCAAGGACGACAAGGACAAGTCGGCCCTCTACCTCAACGAGTGCCGTCGCATGGGCATCAAGGTGCTCCCCCCGGACGTCAACGACTCCGACTTCGACTTCACCCCGCGCGGCAGCGACATCCGCTTCGGCCTGTCGGCGATCCGCAACGTCGGCGGCAACGTCGTGGACGGCATCATCACCGCCCGCAAGCAGAAGAGCCGCTTCGCCGACTTCAAGGACTTCCTGCGCAAGGTGCCCGCGCTGGTCTGCAACAAGCGCGTCATCGAGTCCCTGATCAAGGCCGGCGCGTTCGACTCCCTCGGCCACCAGCGCAAGGGCCTGGTCATGGTGCACGAGCAGGCCGTCGACGCCATCATCGACATCAAGAAGAACGAGGCCATCGGGCAGGACTCCCTGTTCGGTGCCATCGACGGCGCCGAGGACCAGACCTTCGACGTGCAGATCCCGCCCGGCGAGTGGGACAAGTCCACGCTGCTGGTCTTCGAGCGCGAGATGCTCGGCCTGTACGTCTCCGACCACCCGCTGTTCGGCGTGGAGCACATCCTGTCCGCCGGGGCCGACTGCTCCATCGCCGCCCTGCAGGACGACCAGCGCCCGGACGGCCAGGTCGTCACGGTCGGCGGCATCCTCACCGGCCTCCAGCGCAAGGTCACCAAGAAGGGCGACACCTGGGTGCTCACCACCCTGGAGGACCTCGAAGGCGCCATCGAGGTGATGATCTTCCCCTCGGCCTACCAGCTCTGCTCCACCGTCCTCGCCGAGGACGCCATCGTCTTCGTCAAGGGACGCCTCGACAAGCGCGAGGACGTCGCCAAGGTCGTCGCCATGGAGGTCACCGCCCCCGACCTCACCCAGGAGGCCGGCGGCCCCCTCGTCGTCAGCCTCGCCCTCACCCGCTGCACCCCCCCGGTGATCGGCCGCCTCAAGGAGGTCCTCACCACCCACCGCGGCACCACCGAGGTCCACCTCCAGCTCCACAACGGCCCCAAGACCACGATCATGCGCCTGGACGACCGCCTCCGCGTGGCCCCCTCCCCCTCCCTCATGGGCGACCTGAAACAACTCCTGGGCCCCACCTGCCTGGGCGCCTGACCTGTTGAGCACCGAAGCGCCCGCGAAACCTCGCGGGCGCGAGTCGAGGTCGGCGCGCGACGGCTCGTACTCGTCATGGACACGAGCGTCCTGCGCGGAGAGTCCGGCGAGACCGGCGCCCACGAAGGCAGCGCAGCCGCGCTCTCCTCGACCCACCTGCGGCGGAACATAGGGATGCCCTGTCCCGGAAATGGAGCCTTCGGCGCGCCCTATCTCAGGCGACCCTGACCTCGTCCAAGTCCCGCCGCCCCGCCCTACCGCCCGGCGGCGCGGGCGTGGGTCTCGCCGAGACTCCTGAGGCCATTCCCGCTCTTCCCGTCTTCATGGATGTGGAGCCGCAAGCTCGATCGACGTCCTGGGAAGCGCATCGACGCCGACCGGTACATGCCGCTCAGGGGGCTGGCGTCGCAGGGTGCGGCTTCCCTTGCCAAGCGCCACGAGCAGAACCAGACCATCTTCCCCAGCGATGATCCCTCGTCCACTGCGGGCACACTGGTGGGATGCGCATTCGATGGACGGTCGTCGCTCTGACGCTGGGGCTGGTCGCGTGTAGCTCCGGTGGGCCGAGTGGTCCTCAGGTTCGGCGGGGGCCGGCCGTCTCTGCGTCGGGCTCTGCGTCGGTCTCTGTGTCGGGCTCGCCGGCGGGGGCCGTGACGGTCAGGTGTGATGCGGCGATCGGGAGTGAGCACGTTCCGCCTGCTGGATTCGAGGTCATCGGTGGCGCGGTCGCGCTGCCGGCGGGGCCGGCTCGCACGCGAGCCTTACAGGCGGGGGTGGGGGACCTGCCTGACGGGGGCACGGGGTTGTTCGCGAAGCAGGGGCTGCTCGTGCGGCGCGGTGAGATGGTCGAACTGATCGTTCCGGAGGAACTCCGCGGCCGGTTCTGGCTGGAGTGGGGTGGCCTGCGGACGCCGAGCGATCACGTGGTGGTCGATCGCTGTGATGGGAACGACGAGTGGGTGGTTTTCGTGGGGGGCTACTTCGTGCGGCGAGCCGCATGCCTCCCGGTGATGGTGCGCGTCCGGGGTGGTGAACCACGGCAGGTCCACATCGGTGTCGGCGCGCCGTGCCCGGGCCAGAGCCCGGCTCCCCGGATATGACGCCCGGCTCCCCGGTGTGACCGGTCGTGCGTGCGCGTCATGCGGCAGCGGCGTGTGGTCGACGCCCTGGCGATGTGCCGCGCGTGGTGTTGATCGAATGGTCGGGTCTGGGTGTTCTGGTGGCCGGGGTGTGGTGAGCCCACCCGTGCGGCGCCGTCGTGGCCGAGCGCCGTGATCCCACCCAGAAGTACGCCCCAGGCCGGGCGCCCTATCAGGGATGCCGTCGGGTGCCGTTGAGAGCCGTTGCGGAACGTGTCGGCGGCACGTGCCGACGTCATCTCTTCAGAGCTTCCGCGGCAAGCCTGGGGCAGCGGCTCAGCGTGCCGCAAGTGCCCATGGAGGGCTGAGAAACCTAGCCGCGACGGCTGGTCCCGGAGGCGGCGGACAGCAAGGTGAGTGCGGCTTCGCGTGCGTGCTCGCCTGCGCTGGTCCCGTCCTGATGTGTGGCGACGACGGTGGCGCCCTCGACCAGCATGAGCAACTGCCGGCCCAGCAGGTGTGGATGGGACGCTCCGGCGCGCTCGGCGATGCCGGTGAAGAGCTCCAGGTAGCGGTCGAGATGGCGCGTGGTGATGGCGCGGACGGCCTCGACATGGTGCTGGGCGGCGGCGTTCAGCATCGCACAGCCGCGGAAGACCGGGTCGTCGTACCACTCCTGCAGGGCGTCGAACACCGCGGCGAGCTGGGCGCGGGGGTCGTCCCCCGCGGCCGCGGCGGCCCTGGCCAGCCAGTGCGTCACCCGTTCGCTGCGCGCCCTGAGCATGGCCTCGACCAGTCCGTCCTTGGTGCCGAAGTGCCGGTACAGCGTCTCCTTGGACACGCCGATGCGGGCGCACAGCTCGGCGACGCCGATGCCGTCGAGCCCGCGCTCGTACAGCACTCGGGTCGCCGCTTCGAGGATGGTGGCGCGTGTGCGCTCCGGGTCGAGCGTCGAGCCCTTGGGTACCGGCATACCCAGATGGTACCGGTCGGTTCGATCGCTGCTAACATCCGAGATCGTACCGATCGGTTCCATCTCTGGAGTCCGCCTTGTCCGACCCTCACCTCCTCGGCCCGTCGATGCGGCAGGCGGCGCGGCTGGCCCTCGGCACCGCCTCGGCCCTCGGGCTGGCACGCTTCGCCTACGGACTGCTGCTGCCCGCCATGCGCGACGACCTCGGCTGGTCGTTGGCCGAAGCCGGGGCGATGAACACCGCCAACGGGCTCGGTTACCTGGTCGGCGCGGTGGCGACCGCCGTCGTCGCGCGCCGCCGGGGCGCCGCCGCCACCTTCCGCTGGGGCATGGTCCTGATCGCGGCGGCGCTGGCCGCCACCGCGATCACCGATGACTATTCGGCACTGCTGACCGCACGAGCCGCCGCCGGGGCGGCGGGAGCGGCCGTGTTCGTCACCGGCGGCGTGATCGCCTCACGCATCGCCGCCCGCGCCGCCTCCAGCGCGCCCATCACCGTGTACTTCGCCGGCGCCGGGCTGGGCATCGCCGCCGGCGGCGCCGCCATCCCCCCGGTGGCCGATCACTGGCGCCTCGCCTGGATCGGCCTGGGCCTCGCCGCCACCGTGGCCGCACTTGTCAGCCGGACCGCCGCGAACACCGGACGGGAAGAGCCGGCCGCCACCGCCGGCCGGGCCCGCCTGCGCCCGCTGTGGGGAATCGCCCTGGCCTACCTGCTGTTCGCCGCCGGCTACATCACCTACATCACCTTCCTGTCCGCCTACCTCGCCGACCTGCGTGCCCCGCTCGGGCAGGTGGTGCTCACCTGGACGGCGCTGGGCCTGGCCGTCGTGGCGGCGCCCGCGCTGTGGAGCCGTCCGACAACCCACTGGCCCGGCACCCGGGCCCTGACCTGTCTGCTCGCCACCCTGGCCGGCGGCGCGGCACTGGCCCTGGCCGCGCCGGCGCCACCGGTCATCCTCGCCTCGGCGATCGTCTACGGGGCGACGTTCATGGGCGTCCCCGCCGCCGTCACCACGCTCATCAAGGTCCACACCCCGTCCGCCGACTGGACCGCCACCCTGTCGGCCTTCACCATGCTGTTCGCGGCCGGTCAGACCGCGGGCCCATGGCTGGCCGGGCACCTCGCCGACCGCACCTCGACCGATGCCGCCCCCGCCTGGACCGCGATCCTGTGCGCCGCCGCGGCGCTGATCGCCGCGATAGCGGGCCGCTCCCTTCGGGACGCGGCGCCTCGGCCGAGCGTCATCGAGACGAACACCTGACGCGGGACCCGACGGGCTCCGCGGCAGGCATCCACGAACAGCATCCGACAGCGACATCCGACAACGACAAGGAGCATGGCCATGGCCACGTTCGTCCTGATCCCTGGAATGTGCCACGGCGGCTGGTGTTTCGACGAGCTCGCCGAACGACTACGCGACCATGGCCACCGCGCCTGCCCGCTGACGTTGACCGGCCTCGGTGAACGCAGCCACCTGCTGCACGGCACGGTGAACCTCGACACCCACATCCAGGACGTGACCGGCGTCCTGGCGGCCGAGAACATCCACGATGCCGTGCTGGTCGGCCACAGCTACGGCGGAATGGTGATCACCGGAGTCGCCGACCGCATGCCCGGCCGCGTGGCCGCCTTGGTGTACCTGGACGCCATGGTGCCGGGGAACGGGGACTCCTGCTGGAGTCTGGTCACCGATCGCGAGCGGCAGTGGTACACCGACGTGGTGGAGACCGGCTACGCGGTACGACCGCTGCCGTTCTTCGATACCCGCGCCACACCCCACCCGCTGGCCTCGCTGTTCCAGCCGCTCCGGCTCACCGGCGACGTCACGAAGAGCCGGCGCCAGGTCTACGTGTACGCCGCCGGATGGGACGGCGAGTCCCCTTTCACCCCTGTCCACGAACGGCTGCGCGAGGACCCCGCGTGGACCACGCACGCGCTCGACGGCGGGCACAACCTCATGCGGGACACGCCGCTGGAGCTGCTGAAGATCCTGCTCGACGCCGGGGAACCGTACTGATCGATTCGGAGCGGCGTCTCCAGGTGGGAGACTGCCTCAATGGGTTTCAACGGCATTGCGGCGGCGGCGGGGACTTGGGAGCTGGGGGACCTCACGGTCAACAGGCTGGGGTTCGGGGCCATGCGGCTGACGGGGAGCGCCGCGTTCCATCTGGGGGCGCCGAGGGGCCGCGAGCAGTCGATCGCCGTGCTGCGGCGGGCGGTCGAGCTGGGAGTGAACCACATCGACACGGCCGCGTTCTACTTCTCGGCGCTGCGGTCCGCCAACGAACTGATCAACCGGGCGCTGGCCCCGTATCCGGACGGTCTGGTCATCGTCCCCAAGGTGGGGCCGAGGCGCGACGAGTCGGGCGGGTGGGCCACGTGGGCGACCCCAGAGGAGCTGCGCGGCCAGGTGGAGGAGAACATCCGCCAGCTGGGGGTGGACCACCTCGACGTGGTGAACCTGCGGGTCAACAGGACCGGGTCGATCGCCGAGCACTTCGGCGCCTTGGCCGACCTTCGGAAAGAGGGGCTCGTTCGCCATCTCGGCGTCTCGAACGTCAGCGTGAAGCAGCTCGCCGAGGCACAGGACATCGCCCCGGTGGTGTGCGTGCAGAACCGCTACGGCATCGACACCCGGCCGGCCGACTCCGAGGAGGTCCTGCGGGTCTGCGGCGAGCAGGGCATCGCGTTCGTGCCGTTCTTCGCGATCGCCGGCGAAGGACGTGAACAGGGCGCCCCCGCCACCCACGACGCGGCGGTGACCGAGATCGCCCGCGCGCACGGCGCGACCCCGGCGCAGGTCCGCCTGGCCTGGACCCTCCACCAGGGCCCGCACGTCCTGGCCATCCCCGGCACCGGCGACCCCGCCCACCTGGAGCAGAACGTCGCCGCCGCCGCCCTCCGCCTCTCCGCGGCCGACCTCACCCGCCTGAGCTCTCTCCCCTCCGGCGACCCCCAGCGTCTCCCGCGGCCATGACAAGCGGAGAGGACGCGACGCCCGCGTACGGTCGGTGGACGCCGGTCGCACGCCGAGTCCGCGGCCCGTCATCCGCGGACGGTGTCCATCCGGCCGGTGGCGACCGTACTTTCGGCCGAGGACCTCATCCGCGTCCGATGGGGACCATGGCACTCCATGAAGCGAACGCTCACGGCCTCCCTGCTCGCGTTGGCGGCCGTCCTGCCGGTCACGCTGGGCGGCAGGACGGCGGCCGCCGCCGACGCCCCGATCTCCTGGCGGCAGTGCGGTGACCGGCCCGGAGCCGAATGCGGCTCCCTGGAGGTCCCCCTCGACTGGACGCACCCCACCGGCGCCACGATCAAACTGTCCGTCACCCGCAGGAAGGCGGCCGATCCCGCCGCCCGCGTCGGCACGCTCTTCTACAACCCCGGCGGGCCGGGCGGGCAGGCGGTGCTGATCGTCCGCGACTACCCCTCCACCGCGTTCAGCGCGGAACTGCTCCGCCGCTTCGACGTCGTCGGCGTCGACCCGCGCGGCGTGGGGGAGAGCCAGGCGGTGCGGTGCGGTCTGCCCGTCCACGATCCCGAGGTCAGCGCGTATCCCGACACCCCCGCCGGCTACGAGGCGCTCGTGGCGCACAACAAGGCCGTCGGGGAGAGCTGCCTGGCGGAGACGGGCCCGCTGCTGCGGCACATCGGCACCATGAGCGTGGCGCGCGACTTCGACGCCGTGCGTGCCGCGCTCGGCGAGACGAAGATCACCTTCCTCGGCAAGTCCTACGGCACCATCCTCGGCACCCGGTACGCCCAGCTGTTCCCGGACCGGATCCGCGCGATGGCGCTGGACGGCGCGGTCGACCACGGCATGGGCTCCCGGCGTCTGGTCACCGACGCGACGAGGGCCGTGGAGGACTCGTTCGAGCGGTTCGCGGCCTGGTGCGACCGCACGGACAGCTGCGCGCTGCACGGCCGCGACGTGGGCCGCGTGTGGGACGACCTGGTGGCGCGGGCCGAACGCGAACCGATTCCCGTCAAGGACGGACGCCCGCTGACGGCAGAGGAACTGCGGTACGTCGCGTACGCCTTCCTCACGATGGTGCCCGAGTTCGCCGGAGGCTTGGCGACGGCCCTCACCCAGGCCGAGCAGGGCGACGCCTCGATCCTCGCCTCCATGCGGGGGCAGGCGCTGGACGACCCGGCGAGCACCGCCGCGTACCGTTCCGTGCTGTGCCTGGACATCGACCCGGAGATCCACGGCTACCGTGACCTGCGAGCGCGGCTGAAGAAGGTCCGCGCGCTGTCACCGCACATGAAGGGCACGTCGGAGTTCTGGGACATGACGACCGGCTGCCTCGGCTGGCCCGTGCCGCCCGCCGATCCTCAGCGGCCCGTGGACGTCCACGGCGCCCCGCCGATCCTGGTCGTCGGCACGACCCACGACCCGGCGACCCCGGCCGGCTGGGCCCGCAGCCTGTCGTCCCACATCAGCGGCTCGGGCCTGCTGACGTACGACGGCACCGGCCACACCGCCTACCTGCGCTCCGCCTGCGCCACCGGCCACGTCGACCGATACCTGCTCACGGGCCGGCTCCCCGCCCGGGGAACCGTCTGCGAGGCCGGCCGGTAGCGCTCGACGCCCGCGTCGCCCCGCGCGCCCGTCCGTCGCGGCCGGAGCCGCCGGCCGGGCGCCGCGAGGTGACGGGATCTCAGAGTTTGCGGATGGCGATGGCGTTGTCGCCGAGGCCGCCGGAGCGCGGGTAGATGCACTGGTACGCCTGGACCACGGCGGTCGTGGTCCAGCCCGGCGGGGACGACTGGAGACCGCAGATGATCGCGGTGGACCCGGCCGGGCGGCCGTTGAGGTTCGTCAGCGTGTGCTGGTCGTTGAAGAGCCGGTTGGGCGTCTTCGTCATCTCGCAGGAGAACGAGTAGGAGAAGGACGTCGCGTAGAAGCCGGCCGGGGGCGGGGTGATGCAGGCGGTCACGGTGCCGCCGGAGGGCGTGCCGGTGGCGTCGGCGATGCTCTTGGCGTTGTAGTACACCGAGCCGGGCGTGCCGCAGGTGTACCAGTCGAAGTACGCGGTCTGCACCCAGCCGGTGGGCGTCGTGGCGCTCAGGCAGACGGTCTGGTCCAGGTTGAGCAGACGCGCCGGGGACGCTTGGGCGGCGGTCGCCGCCGTGGCCGAGAGGGCCAGGAACGCGGCCGCTCCGAGGACGAACGCGGTCGGCAGTCTCATGTGCCACTCCTTTGGGAATCGGGCAGCAGAGAGATCAGGTTTCCGGGGCTGGGAACCTGAGCGAGCGATCGCCTGAATGATGGCAGCGCGCGCGGCCCGCGAGTATGGCCGTCCGGACTCAACCCGCATTCCTCTGGGGTCATGGGAGTCACGCGCCTGGGGGTTGCGCTTTATGGTCCGTCACCTGCGACGATACGGCCATCGCGTCGGCTCCGGGTGCATGTTTCCGGCCGCGTGATCGCCGCCGCACGCGTCGCGACCCCGGCCGCGCGCGCGGGCCCCTGCCCGGCATGCCACGCGCGGCCGGTTCATGGCCCGGCCGTGTAAACCCGGAACAGGGGCATGCGCGTCATTCATCGGGAACAAGTGATTGAGTGAATATTCCGGCCTATGGAGCGAAGACGGCTTCCGCCTGAATGGTGAGAGACGATCTTTTTCCGCCGGTTTCAACCGACCTGGGTGGAACTGCGTTATTTGTGCCGAGCACCGTGGTGGCGGGAGCACGTTGATCCGCCCGTACCTGATATGCCGAGGAGATATTCGAGGGGGATACACATGGCCATCGACCTGGCGGTCGCCTTGGGGGTCATCGTGGCGCGGACGGCCGTCGCCGAGCTGATCCGCGGCGTCTCCATGAGCAACGATGACTGGGCCGGCGTCGCGGCCCAGGTGGTGGACGCGCTCGTCACCACCACGACCGGGCAGCGGTCCGGGTTGCAGCAGATGGGCCAGAGACTGGATCAGTTCGGGCGGCGGATCGACGATCTCGGGCGGCAGATCGACGGTCTCGGACGGCGGATCGACGCCATTCCCGCACGGGAGTTCGACGACCACATGGCCGCGGGCCGCAGATATGTGCGCGATTTCCCGGACTCGTGGCGCACCGCGCAGGACCGCCGCGAGCTGATCCGCGACGCCCGCCACGAATTCGTCCGGGCGTTCGGCATCGCCGAGCGGATGAAGGACCCGTACCGGCAGGCGCTGGCGGACGTGGCGATCGCGGGCTGCTGGTTATGGGTGCCCTCGATCAACGACGTGACCAAGACCGTGGGGGCCGCCCGCCGCATTCTGGAACAGGAGATCCTCTTCGGCACCGCCCCGCTCGCGGCCTCGTACAAGGACGTGCTCTCGTTGTGCAAGGCGCTGGGCGAGCGCCCGGCCTCGACCGGGGTTCCCCTCATCCCCAAGAGCGGGCAGGCGCCCACGCCGGGGGCGCGTCTCGCCGTGACGGCGGTGCAGGGGCACTGGGTCGGATGCGCGGACGTGGAGGTCACCGTGGAGGCCGTGACGGCCCCGGAGCCCCCGGCGGCGCCAAGTCCGGGTTCGACGGCCCCCGGCCTGCCCGCGACCCGGTTCGTCCGGCGCTCCGGCGGAGGGATCGTCCCGTCGGCGGACCCGAGTTCATGGCCGCTGGGCACCCCCGTGCCGCCCCGGCCGGCGTTCTTCCCCAGGACACCCGGACGGCGGCCTCTCGCGAGTCCCCTCACGAGTCCCCTCACGAGTCCCCTCACGAGTCCTCTCGGGAGCACGGCGTCCGGCGGGACCGTGAAGTTCAAGGTCCGCAACAAGAGGTCCCAGTGGATCTCCGTGTCGCTGACCCACGCCGCGGTGATCGTCGAACTCCCCGTGAACAACACGCTCCCCGACCAGAACCGCGTCGCCCCCGGCAAGACCAAGACCTTCACCCTGACCCGTCCCTCCCTCACGACCCTGAACCGGGCGCTCCCCGCCAAGCCCCGCATCGGCTTCGTCCTCCCGAACCCACCCCAGCCCAGCACACCCGGCACACCGCCCCCGGCACGCCGCCAACTCCCCACCCCGGCGAATCCGCCGACCCGCCGGCCATTCCCCCGCAATCCCCAGCGCCCGACCTTCCGCTTCCCACCCGGCGATCCGTTCGGAAGCCGCTGACCCCTGAGGTCCGCGATGGCATCCAGCCGGCCGGCCCAGTGGTGCGCCGCGATCTTGTGGATGTGTGGCGAGCAGGGCATCGCGTTCCTGCCGTTCTTCGCGACCGTCGGCGGAGGCAGGCCGGACGCCGTCGCCACCCAGGACGATGCCGTGACCGAGATCGCCTCCGCGCATGGCGCGACACCGTTCAAGTACACGCGAACATCCACGCATGTGTAGGTGTTCGTGTCTTTCGACGCGACGAAGCACGGCCGTGAACCCGATTCTGCTTATCGGCGGCATCCTCAGTGCCGCGATTCGCTGGTCCGTAATCAACCGGCACCCTGTGACCAGTCGTTCGGCGTGCCACCCATGTGACGCTACGCGGTCACCTTCGAACCTTCCTGAGCTGACGGGCCATGCCCGGGTGTGGCGATAGAGAAATCAGTGGACGGTCAGGAGTTCTGCCGGTCCGCGTTGTCCTCCTGTGACCGGTGATAATTCGGAGAGGCTCCGTAATCGGTTACAGCCGGTGGACGATCACTCTCTGTGGTTCGTTCCATTCAACCAAGCAATGTGATCCACGTCACTATTGCTGGGCATCTTCTCGTGTCATACGGTCCGACTGTTGTCTTGATCGACCTGTACAGAGGTCAGTAAAGGGTGCGGTATTCGCTTTGAGGCGCGAGTGCCGCGGTTCTTTTCGGCGTGCACACTGGGATGGCCTTATGTGGCGTTCGTGGTTTCCTCGGCGACTGAGAATTGCGGTACTCTTCACCGCCGCGACGGTGGTGTTCATCTCCGGAGTCGGAGTTCCGGGTGACCTGGCATTCCCTGCCACGGCGGAAACGGCGCCCTCGCCGGGCGGCTCGTTACACGGTCCGGACCAGATGGCGGGTTCTGCGGCGGGATTACCGCACCTGGTCGACTCCAAGGCGACGCGGATGGCCGCTCAGGCCACGGCCGGCCGCGTCGATACCGGTGACGACATCGCCGGGGTGCGGAAAAGCAAGCCCCCCGGCGGCGCCGTCTCCCCGGATTTCCGAACCTATGGCGGAACGCCGGAACGCGGGGAAGCACGGCCGTCCGAGCGCGTGACACCGCGTTCCTCGCGCGGCGATGGCAAAGCAGCGGGCAAGGACTCCGGGGCGCGTCTGGCCCGCGACTGCTTCTACGCGGCGTACAGCTCGATCAGGACCTACAGGTCGGGTGACAAGGCCTCCTACCAGGATCACGATTGGGAAGCGCTGAAGACGGCGGTGGCCGTTCGTCCCGGCACGGACTCCTCCTACTGGAGGGATCTGGGGTTGTGTTACGTCTTGCCGCCGGCGGCCCCCGAGATCCTCGACATGTTCCCGATGGATCAGGACCTGGTCGGTGTCACGCCGGTGTTGTCGGCCTACGCGCGCAGTGCCGGCGGCGTCTACGGCATCGACTACGTTTTCGAGGTCTGTGACGAGCAGCTCACCTGTTCTTCCTCTGGAGTGATCGGTGACCACGGCGCCTGGCGAGTGCCGCAAGGCAGACTCAGCTGGGGCAAGCCCTATCAATGGACGGTCACCGCGACCGACCGCGGCACCGGCGGCGTGACCTCCAAGACACGGCGGTTCCTCACCGGCGTGCGACAGCCGGTCCTGACCTCACAGCTGGCCGCGAATGGTGCGAACGGCCAGGAGTTCGAGCAACTCACCGGCAACTACACCACGTCGTTCACCGACGCGGCGGTCACCACGGTCGGGCCGCCGCTGACGGTCTCCCGCTCCTACAACAGCATGGACCCGCGCACCGATGGCATGTTCGGTGCCGGCTGGTCCTCCCGCTGGGACATGAAGGTGCTGGAGGAGGCCGCGGGGCAGGACCCGACAGCCGTGGTCACCTTTCCCGACGGGCGGCGTGTGCGCTTCGCCGCCAAGGCCGACGGCTCCTACCAGCCGCCTCCCGGCCTGTTCGCCACGCTCGCCAAGACCCAGAGCGGTGGTGTCCCGGGTTGGCGGCTGATGGACAAGTCCACCACCGTTTACGTTTTCGACGCCCAGGGCCGTCTGACCGGCGTCACCGACAACCGTGGCCGTTCGCAGACGCTGACCTACGGCGGTGACGCCAAACTGGCGAAGGTCACCGGAACCGGCGGGCGTTCGCTGACCTTCGTCTGGACCGGCTCCCACGTCACCGGCGTGTCCACGGACCCGGTCGACGGCGCGGCGCTGACCTGGACCTATCAGTACGACGGTGACCGGCTGACCCGGGTCTGCTCCCCGGCCGCCGCGCCGAACTGCACCGCCTACGACTACGGCACCGGGTCGCAGTATCGCAGCCGGGTCCTGGACGCCGACCCGGTCGGCTACTGGCGGCTGGGCGAGTCGAGCGGCACCGTGGCCGCCGACACGGCGCAGGAGACGGGTGACGCCACCTACTACCAGCCGACGCTGGGACAGCCGGGCGCGCTGGCCGGCACACAGGACACCGCAGTCAAGGGAAGCGTCAAGCTGCCGGAGAACACGATCGCCCGGTTGGGCGGCCGGATGTCGGTGGAGCTGTGGTTCAAGGCGCCCGCGCCCGGCACCATTCTTTCCGCAGGCGACACCGGCGACAGTATCGGCGCCAACCGGCCTGTGCTGTACGTGGGCACGGACGGCAAGTTGCGCGGGCAGCTATGGGACGACCCCCAGGCACCGGCGGTCACGCCGATCACCTCCGCGGCGCCGGTGAACGACGACCAATGGCACCACGTGGTGCTCACCGCCGAAGGACAGGCTCAGATCCTGTACCTGGACGGCCAGAGAGTCGGCACGCTCGCGGTGGGACCGGACGGGCTGCGGCGCCAGTACGCCTATCTGGGCACGGGCTGGGTCTACAACTATCGGGGGTGGCCGGCCACGCCGCCGATGCCCGGCAACACTTACGCGGTCGGTTTCCCGTTGACCGGCGGCACACTGGACGAGCCGGCCGTTTACGACAGGGCTCTCACCGAGGCCGAGGTGCGAGCGCACCATGCCGCCCGCGTCGACATGCCGTTCAAGCTGACCAAGATCACCCTGCCGTCGGGACGGGTGTGGGCCGAGAACGTTTACGACACCACGACCGAGCGGGTCAAGACCCACACCGATGAGCACGGCGGCACCTGGCAGATCGGCGTTCCGGTCTACAACGCGACCACCGGCCTGTCGACCGTGACCGTGACCGACCCTCATGCCGGCAAGCTGGAATACCGCCACGACGCCTGGCGCGGCTACCGTCTCGTGTCCTACAGCGACCAGCTCGCGAAGGTCGCCGGCTACGAGTACGACGACAGCGGATACCTGTCGAAGGTGACCGACCGCAACGGGAACACGACCGGGCTGTACCACGACGACCGGGGCAACCTGATCGGCCGGGAGAACTGCCGGACCGTCGGCAACTGTCAGACGGCCTATTACCGCTACTACCTGAACGCCTCCAACGCCTTCGATCCGCGCAATGACAGCCTGATCGCGGCACGTGATCCGAGATCGTCGGGTTCGGCGGACAACACCTATGCCAGCACCTGGGACTACAACGCCTACGGGGAGCTCGCGGCGAAGAAGACTCCCGCCACGCCGGACTTCCCGAGCGGCAGGTCGCAGATCTACGCCTACACCGACGGCACAGAGGCGGCCGTGGGCGGCGGCACCACCCCGGCGGGCCTCCTGAAGTCCTCCAAGGACTACAAGGGCAACGAGAAGACCTACCGGTACACCTCCGCGGGAGATCTCGCCGAGGGAACCCTGCCGTCGGGCCTGGTGATCAAGTACGGCTACGACGCGCTGGGACGGCTGACCTCGCGAACGTCGGTCTCCGCCGCCCATCCCACCGGCGTGACCACGACCTTGGCCTATGACGGACTGGGACAGGTGGTCAAGCACACCGGCGCGGCGGTCACCAACGAGATCACCGGGACGACGCACACTCCCGAGGCGCGGTACACCTACGACGCCGACGGCAACAAACTGACCGACTCGGTGGTGGACCTCACCGGCGGCGACCCCACGCGCACCACCACCTACACCTATGACACCTACGGGCGCGCGGAGACGGTCACCGACCCGCTGGGGAAGGTCGTCACGACCTCGTGGGACCACACCGGAGCCCGCGTCAGCACGGTGGACCAGGTCGGCACGCGGTTCGCCTACGCCTACACCCCGCGCGGCGAACTGGCCTCCCGCACACTGAAGGGCTGGACGGGCAGCCCCGTCCGTCCGCAGGCGCCCGCGGACGTCGTCCTGGAATCGTACGCCTACGACCCGGGCGGCCGACTGGCCTCTGTGACCGACGCGATGGGCCGCAAACGCTCCTACACCTACTACAACGACAACCAACCCTCACAGGAGATCGCCGACGACGTCCGCCTGAACGGGTCGGCGACACCGGCCGACGTCGTGCTCGGCTCCCTCACGTACGACGCGGCGGGCAACATCACCCGGTGGGTCGACGGCGGGCTGACCCGCATCGACTACGTCTACGACGCCGCCGACCGCATGACCTCGCAGACGATCGACCCGGCGGCGCGGGCGCTCAAGACCACCTACGCCTACGACGCCAACGAGAACGTCACCAAGGAGACCAGGACAGGCGCGGGCAGCGCGCGGACCGAGGTGACCGACTACGCCTACGACGTGTCCGACCAGTTGATCAGAAGCACGGTCGAGAACGGCGCCGACGATCTGGTCACGACCTGGACGGTCGACGACCGCGCCCTGGTCACCGGGACGACCGATCCGCGAGGCAACGTCACGGGAGCCGACCCCGACCGGTTCACGACGACCTATCGCTACGACGCCGCCGAACGGCTGATCGAGACCAAGGGACCGCAGGTCCAGATCGAGAAGCTGGGGTCTGCGACGGCCGGGCGGCCCGTCGCGCGATACGGATACGACGCCGCGAGCCGGCTCACCCACGTGACCGACCCGGAGGGCCGTACCACCATCACCGCCTACGACAAGGCGGGGCAGGTCGTCTCCGAGACGATGCCGTCCTACACCCCGCCCGGAGGCGGGACCACGCTGACGCCGGCCGTCGCCTACACCTACGACGACGCCGGGCGGCTGACCGGCGTGACCGACGAGCGCGGTTTCAATACCTCGGCGGAGTACGACGCCCTGGACAACCTCGTGCGCGTCACCGACCCGGCGGCCGGCGGAGGGACGCGCGGCCAATGGGTGGCCGAGTACGACCTGCTCGGTGAGACTCTCGCGGCGGCCGACCCGACCGGGGCGCGCGTCGAGGCCACCTACGACGATCTCGGCCGCCAGATCACACGGACGCAGATCGAGCGTCGTCCCGTCTCGGCGGCGCTCACGACACAACTGCGATACAACAACGCGGGACACCTGTCGAGCGTCGTCGCCCCCGGAAACAAGACCACGACCTACTCGGTCAACGCGGCGGGCGAGCTCACCTCCATCTCCGACCCGCTCGGGCACGCCTCCACCTTCGCCTACGACATCGCCGGGCGCACGGTGAAGGTCACCGACCCGCTGAACAACTCCACGGAAGCCGAATACGATCTGGCGGGTCGTCAGGTGACCGCCAAGGACCTGGGCGGCAGTACGACGCTGCGGACGTTCACCTACGGATGGGACGCGGCGGGCAACCAGACCAGCTCGTCCACCCCTGCGGGCTACACAACCCGCCGGGAGTACGACGCGTCCGGGCTGCTGGTACGGCTGATCGAGCCGGTGAGCGGTGCCGAGAACATCACCACCACCTACGGCTACGACGCGACCGGCGCCCTGACCCGCACCACCGACGGCCGCGGCAACTCGGTGTGGACCACCTACAACAGCCTGGGACTGGCCGAGTCGACGGTGGAGCCGTCCACGACCGCCTACCCCGCCGCCGACGACCGCACCTGGACCAACGCCTACGACGCCGCCGGCAACGCGGTGAAGCTGACCCAGCCGGGAGGCGTCCGGATCGACCGGCAGTTCGACGAACTCGGCCGCCTCGTCAAGGAGAGCGGTACCGGCGCCGCCGTCGCCACCCCCGACCGTACCTACACCTACGACCTCGCCGACCGGCTCACCGGCATCGGCGACTACACGCTGGAGTACAACGACAGGAGCCTGCTGTCCAGGGTCGCGAAGCCGTCCGGGCAGGTCGCGGCCTTCTCCTATGACTCCCGCGGCAACCCCTCCCAGCGAATCGACACGACAGGTACGGCCACTTTCACCTGGGATGACGCCGATCGGCTCGCCACGGCGGCCGAGCCGGTCTCCGGCCGCTCGTTCACCTACGGCTACGACAACGCCGACCGCCTCACCTCGCTGAACTCCTCGACCCCCGCCACCAGCCAGACGTTCACCTACGACGACATGGACCGCCTGCTCACCCACACGCTGAAGAACGGGTCGGGCGCCCAGCTGGCGAAGGTGACATACGGCTGGGACAAGGACGACCGGCTCCTCTCCAAGATCACCAGCGGCACGGCCGGGGCGGGCACCAACACCTACGGCTACGACCAGAACGGCCGCCTGACCTCCTGGACCGCGCCCAACGGCAACGTCACCTCCTACACCTGGGACGCCGCCGGCAACCGGACCGGAGCGGGGCAGCAGACCTACACCTATGACGAGCGGAACCGGCTCCTCTCGGGCGGCGGAAGTCAGTACACCTACACCGCGCGCGGCACCCTGGCCACCGAGACGAAGTCGGGCGCGACGACCGCCCTGACCTTCGACGCGTTCGACCGGCTCATCTCCGATGGCGACACGACTTACGCCTACGACGCGCTGGGGCGCCTGACCTCCCGTACCAAGAGCGGCGCGACCCAGCGGTTCACCTACTCGGGGCTCGGCAACGACATCGCCACGATCACCGACGGCTCAGGCGCGATCCAGGGCAAGTTCGGGCGCGATCCGTTCGGGAGCCTGCTGGGACTGCAAGAAGGCGGTGGCTCCGCTCTGGGCGCGCTCAGCGACCTGCACGGCGACCTGGTCGGCACGTTCTCCGGCACCGCCCTGGTCGACTCGGCCGCCTACGACCCGTTCGGCCAGAACATCGCGCAGTCCGGGGCCCGCCGATCGCTCGGATATCAGGGCGAGTGGACCGACCCCGACACCGGCAAGGTCAACATGAACGCCCGCTGGTACCAGCCGGGAACCGGCGCCTTCGCCTCCCGCGACGACTGGGACCTCGACCCGTACGCGTCCAGCCGGCTGAACAGATACTCCTACGCGGACGGCTCCCCGCTGACCCGCTCCGACCCCTCCGGCCACTGCAGCTCCGCCGCCGGCGGGTGGCCTCCGGCCCCATGCCCGGTGCAGGAACCGCGGACGCAGAAGAAGACGCAGACGCAGAAGAAGCCCGAGCCCAAGCGGGTTCCTCCGACCCCCAATGTCCCCACCGGCGACACCCTGACCAGGGAGAAGAACCAACAGAAAGAGCATAAAAAACCTAAGCCCAGAGAGCTTCCCCCAGACGGAAAGAAGGATCCCCAGACTGTCAGAGAGCCGAAGTCGGAGCCTGTGACCGTTCGGAATCCTTCGACTCCTACGACTACACCGAAGACGCCTCCGAAGTCGCCGAAGGAAAGGAAAAAGGACAAGACCCAGAGCAGGACCAAGACCATATCCAAGCAGCTGGAGCCCATGAGCACAGACGTGCTGGAGGGGGCGCCCAACTGCGGGCGAAATCCAGATCATCCGCTGTGCGGCGACAATCCGGCGAACATCTGCCGGTGGAACAGGTTCATCCCGGGCTGCGACGGCCATCCGGACCAGGACGCGCCGATCAAGAAAAAGAAGAAGAAGTCCGTCAAGCCGGACGATGGCATCGGATACGACCCCACGATCACCATCACTCCGCAGGGCCCCCCGCGGGACGTCACGCCCGACCCCGCCGAGATCCCGGTCGGCTCGGACACCGACGACGTCGTGAATGACATCGTCAACCAGGTGGCCCCCGACCTGCCCCTGGGCGGCGTCCCCCAAGCCGACCCCGGCTGCGACGCGCCCACACCGAACAGCTTCGTCGCCGGCACCCAAGTGCTCATGGCCGACGGTAAGCACAAGCCGATCGAGGACATAAAGATCGGCGACGAGGTCTTGGCCAGTGATCCCGCCACAGGGCAGAACGCGGCAAAGCCTGTCGTGACTCTGATCACAAGTATGGGCCTCAAGAAGCTCGTGGATCTCACCGTCGACACCGATGGCACAAGTGGCTCCGCGTCTGACGTGATCACGGCGACCGCTCCGCACCCGTTCTGGGTTCCCGACCTGAAGAAATGGGTGCCCGCCGGTGAGCTCAAGCCGGGGATGTGGCTGCGGACCTCGACCGGTACATGGGTCCAGGTCACCGCCATCGGTCGGCGCACCGTCGGTCAGCGCGTCTACAACCTCACCGTTGGTGATCTCAACAGCTACCATGTCGTCGCAGGTGGCCAGGCCGTCCTCGTCCACAACGAAGGCCCCCCGTACACCGACGAAGAGTGCTGGGCACTCGCGGACAAGTACAGGGACGAGGAGGTCAAGCGCATGTCCAACACCCAGAGGCGCAAGCACGTAATGATCGTGGGAGGTGTGGACTGCTTGACTGGTAAGTGGGCTGTGGGCAAGAAGAGGTCAAGAGCGGGTGACTTCTGCGCCGAGACCCTGGTGACTCAACAGCTTGTCGAAGGCGGATCCGATCCGAAGAACATCCGGTTCGGCCACCCGATGCATCCAGACTCGCAGAAGCTCGCGCCACCCTGTGCCAAAAGGTGTGAGATGGACTACGAGAAAAGGCAGTTTCCCCAGGATATCGACTGGGATCCCGACGGTACCTGGAAGGATATGGACTGACCATGGAATGGGACTGGTCCACCGTCCAGGCCTGGGGAGGTAGCGTAGAAGATATTCCGAGGACGCTGGGCGCCCTTTTGTCGGGCGATGAATCCGCACGTGACTCGGCATTCAACATGCTCTACTCGCAGGTCGCATCTTCGGGCGATCTGGTGTCGGCGGCCGCCCCCGTGGTCGATCACATTCTCGGGGATCTCGCCCGCAGAAGATCGCTTTCTGCGGAGGCGTGGCTCCTCCTGAATGTGATCTTCAGTGGGGGATCGTATGGTCGGCGAGTAACGGTGGACGGGGCCGATGTGGAGCTGGAGGAGTACTGCAGGGGAAGGATCATAGAGAGCCTGCCCCTCATCGGAGCCGTCACGCCTGGGCTACAAGATAAGCAATTCGAGTATCTGATGATACTCCTGAGCAAAGTCGGGGAGTTCTCAGTCGACGTGATCCCCATTATCGAACGTGAGGTGGCCGCCTCGTCGGGGGAAAGGTTGACCCATGCAGAGGACGCGCTGGAAGTGGCTCTCGAGATGGCCGCGGAAGCGGGGCTTCTCGACTAGGAGATCCCGGCCTTCTCTGGGTCACCTTCCGATTTCGATGCCGGGGCTCGGAGCGTGTGACGCGCTGTCAGTCGTCGTGGCGGCGGGTGGTCCAGGGCGGGTCGGGGTGATGGGTCGTCGAATGGTTCCACGGGTGCCTGGGGGCGCCGGCCAGGCTGTCTAGGTCGTCGTCCAGGTACCACGGGCGGCGGTGGCCGGGATCGTGGTAGGGGTCCCACAGATAGCGGTAGGGGTCGATGGAGGATCGCCTCCAGTGGGGGCGGGGGCGGTGGCCGCGGTCCTCCTCGGCGAACGGGCCATCCGCGTACCGGCCGGGATCGCCGTGGTCGTCAGGGCCGCTGCGGGGGTCCTCGCCGTCGCGGCGTTTGCGGGGGTCGGTGGTTTCCAGGTCCTCGGGTTTTAGGCCGGGGGTGGTGCCGCCGCCGAAGCGGGAGGTGTTGGGGGCGTGGAAGGGGGTGGCGGGGGTGTCGCGGAGGGCGTTGTCCATGGAGTGGACCCAGATGGGGCCGGGGAGGGTGGCGCCCTGGACGCCGCCGTAGGAGCGGCCGCCGATCTCCACGCCGGTCAGCGGGTGTTTGTAGGCGCCGCGGATGTCGCCCAGGCTGACGGCGGCGGCCAGGTCGGGGGTGTAGCCGGCGAACCAGGCCGAGGTGTAGTCGTTGTTGGTGCCGGTCTTGCCGGCGGCGGGGCGGCCGATGCCCTGGCCCTTCATCGTGCCGCGGGTGAAGACCCCGGACAGGATGTGGTTGACGGCGTCGGCGACCTCCTCGTCGAGGGCGGGCGAGCAGCTCGGGGCGACGGTGGTGCGCCGGCCGCGCCGGTCGGCGATCTCCAGGATGGCCATCGGGCGGCAGTACCGGCCGCGCGCGCCGAACGCGGCGAACGCGCCCGCCACCGTCACAGGGTCCATCTCGTTGACGCCGAGCGTGAAGGTGGGCACCTCTTTGAGCGGCTTGCCGTCGGCGCGGACCACGCCGAGCGCGCGGGCGGTCTTCACGACGTCGCACAGGCCGACCTCGCGCTCCAGCATCATGTAGAAGATGTTCACCGACTGCCAGGTGCCGGTGGCCAGGCTGTGCGGGCCGCCCTTGCCCTCGCCGCCCGCGTTGTGGATCACCGTGCCGGGCGCGTTGACCCGTTTGCCGGAGCAGTCCTTGTACCCCGAGGACGGCACGAAGCTGCCGGGCGTGTCGAAGCCCTGGTCGAACCTCCAGCCCTTGGCCAGGGCGGTGGCCAGCGTGAACACCTTGAACGTCGACCCGGCCTGGAAGCCCTGCCCGCCGCCGTGCGCCATGTCCGCGGCCAGGTTGTAGGTCGTCTTCGGCCCGTCGTCGCCGGGGTTGACGCCGTACTTCTTGCTCGCGGCGAGGGCCCGGATCCTGCCGGTGCCGGGCTCCACCATGGCCTCGGCGGCCACCTGGTGGTCCTTGGGGCTCACGTGGGCGGCGAGGGCCCGCTCGGCGGCCCGCTGCACGACGGGGTCGAGCGTCGTCTTGATGACCAGCCCGTCGCGGTACAGGCGGCGCTCCCGCTCGGCCCGGGTCCGCCCGAACGCGGCGTTGTTGACGATGTCCTTCTGCACGTAGAGGCAGAAGTACGGGTAGTCGCTCTCGGAGCACCCGCCCGGTTCGGCCCGCAGGTTCAGCGCGAGCGGCCCGGCCTTGGCGGCCTCGGCCTCGGCGCGCGGCGCCATGCGCAGCTGGGACATGCGGTCCAGGACGAGGTTGCGGCGCGTCAGCAGCTCGGCCTGGTGCTCGGGGCCGAGCGTGGGGTCGGTGACGAACGGTGTGCGCACGGCCCCGGCGAGGGTGGCGGCCTGGGCGAGGGTCAGCGCGGAGGCCGGCACGCCGAAGAACCGCCGCGCCGCGGCCTCCACGCCGAACGCGCCGCCGCCGAAGTAGGCGATGTTGAGGTAGCGCAGCAGGATCTGGTCCTTGGTGTACTTGCGCTCCAGGCCCATGGCGTAGCGCAGCTCCTGGATCTTCCGGCGGATGCTCGGCGCGCGGGCGAGGTCGCGCTCGCCCTCGGAGCGGGCGTTCTGCAGCAGGATGTTCTTGACGAGCTGCTGGGTCAGCGACGATCCGCCCTGCCGGATGCTGCCCGCCCTGGCGTTGGTCACCAGCGCGCGCAGCGTGCCCTTGACGTCGAGCCCCGCGTGCTCGTAGAACCGCGCGTCCTCGATGGCGACGATCGCCTTGCGCATCATCGGGGTGATCGCCGCGAGGTCGACCGACTGCCGGTTCTGGACGTAGAACTGCGCGAACTGCCGGCCGTTCTTGTCCAGCAGCCGGGTCCGCTCCGGCAGGGGCAGCTCGCGCAGCATGGTGGGCACCTCGAAGAAGTCGTGCGCGGCGTCCCGGGTCAGGACGCCCGCCCCGCCCACGGCCGGGAGCGCGATGGCCGCCACGAGCAGCCCGCCGACCACGCCCGCCAGGCCGAGCGTGGCGATGGCGAGCGGCACCGACGGCCCCGGCCACCGGAGCCGTGCGGGCTCGCCACCCGCCGCGGTGCGGCGGTCGGATCCCGAGGTCACGTGATAAAGGTGCTCACAGGAGGAACGTCCGCAAACGCCCCCCGCGGAACCTTTACGCTCCCCGGCTGATCTTCAACCCAAGTGAGGTGAACTGGTCGAAAACGCGATGGTAGCCACGCTCGATGTGGTTCACCCCGCGCAGCGTGGAGGTGCCCTCGGCCACCGCGGCGGCGAGGACGGCCGAGAACCCGGCCCGGATGTCGGGCAGCGTGACGTCGGCGCCGCGCAGCTTGGACACCCCGCGCACGACCGCCGAGTGCTTGGCGTTGGTGTCGTGGTAGCGGCACGCGGGCCCGCCGAGGCACACGTCGAACGTCTCGATCTCGCAGCCCATCTTCTGCAGCGCCGGCACGTACACCAGGCGGTTCTCGAAGACGGTCTCGTGCAGCACCGACATGCCCTCGGCCTGGGTGAACAGCACCATCAGCGGGGTCTGCCAGTCGGTCATGAACCCCGGGTGGGTGTCGGTCTGCACGGCGGCGGCGCGCAGGCCGTGCGGCGCGGAGGCGGTCAGCCACTCGTCGGTGATGTCGAACTGGGCCCCCATGCGGGCCAGGGTGGTGATCGCGGTCACCAGACGGTCCTGCGGGCAGCCGTGCACCCGCACCTCGCCGCCGGTGATCAGGCCCGCCACCAGGTAGGAGAACGCCTCGATGCGGTCGCCCGCGAGCCACGTCGAGGCGCCGCGCAGCCGCTCGACGCCCTCGATGACGATGCGGCGGTCCGGGCTGAGCTCGATGCGCGCGCCCATGCGCTGCAGGAACAGCGCCAGCTCGACCACCTCGGGCTCGGTGGCCGCCCCCTTGATCACCGTCTTGCCCTCGGCGAGCACCGCCGACAGCAGGATCGTCTCGGTGGCGCCGACGCTGGGGTAGGGCAGCTCGATGCGGGCGCCGCGCAGCCGGGTCGCCTTGGCGAATATGCCCGTGTCGCGCACCTCGATCTCCGCGCCGAGCGCGCGCAGCGCCTCGACGTGGAAGTTCACCGGCCGCCGCCCGATCGGGTCGCCGCCGACCAGCGGGACGTACGCCTCGCCCGCCAGGTGCAGCAGCGGGCCGAGCATCAGGATCGGGATGCGGTTGAGGCCGGTGAAGGCCTCGGGCACGCGGGGACGGATCTCGGGGCCGCGCTCCAGGGTGATCTCACGCTGGGTGATGTCGACCTCGATGCCGAGGGCCGAGAGCATCGCGGCCGTGATGCCGACCTCGCCCACCTCGGGGGCGTTGTGCAACGTGCTCGGCCCGATGCCCAGCATGGCCGCGACCATGTGCTTGGACACCGCGTTCTTCGAGCCGCGTACCTCGACGTCCCCGCGCAGGGGCCCGCTCGGGTCGATCAGCCATACCTCTTCGCTCACGGGGGACAGCCTAACCATGCGGCGCGCGTGGCCGAAGGTACGCGGGCGCGCTCACGTGGGTAACATATGCGGATCCGCACGCTGGTGCGGGGGCGCGTGACAGGACGGAGTGATCCGGTGCGGCATGTGCGCGATTTCGGAGCGACCGTGGGCGTCCTCGTCGTCCTGGGGGTGGTCGCGGGGTTCACGTGGTCGGCCCTCGCCCCCCGCACCCCGTATCTGATCACCCGGACGGGTCCCCAGCTCACCGATCCCACCACCCAGTCGCTGATCGCCGCCGACGGCTGGTTCGCCGTGGTCACCGGCGTGGGCGGGCTGGCCTGCGGCATCGTCGCCTACCTGGTCGCCCGTAAGGGGCGCCCGGTCGCGATGCTGGCGGGGCTGGCCGTGGGCGGGCTGCTCGCCGGGTTCCTGACGCTCAGCGTCGGCATGTCGCTCGGCGACTCCACCATCCGCGCGGCCGCCGCCGGCGCGGCGGCGATCGGCTCCCGGGTCGACGTGCTCACCGTCAACGCCAACGGCGTGCTGCTGGCCTGGCCGCTGGTCGCGGTCGCGGTCTTCGGCATCGTCGAGTCCGTGGACGGCTACCGCGAATCGCCCCTCCGCAAGCCGTACGCGGGGGAGCCGGGCACGCTGGACTCGTAGTACTCCAGTGACACTTCGCGATCTTGAGAGGTCGGGGTCGCATGGCGACGGCCACCGCGTGATCATTCGGAGTTTGTGAGGACAACCAAAGATCGTGCGGTGGCCGCGAGCCGCAGCGTAGACCCTGACGGTTGGACGGTCATCTTCAACGAGCTGATGGCCCGGATCGCTGGCCGGTTCGGCCGCGTCGAACCGCGCCGCGCCGCTGGCGTCTACGTGCGCGGGCTGCTGGCCGACATCGACCGTGAGAACTGCTGGAACCTGGCCGAACACGCCGCCGCCAACGGCCCGCAGACCCTGCAGCGGCTGCTGCGCACCGCCCGCTGGGACGCCGATGCGGTTCGCGATGACGTCCGAGCCTTCGTCGTCGGCCAACTCGGTCCCGACGGCGTGCTCGTCGTCGATGAAACCGGCTTCGTCAAGAAGGGCACACTCGGCAGGTGTGCAACGCCAATACGGCGGCACCGCCGGCCGGATCGAGAACTGCCGGATCGGCGTGTTGCCGGCCTACGCCACCCCAGCCGGGCGGGCGTTGCTGGATCGGCGGCTCTACCTGCCCGAGCACACCTGGCTGGCCGACTCCGACCGGTGTCACGCGGCCGGGGTCCCCGATGAGGTCGGCTTTGCCATCAAGCCCGCCCTGGCCATCCAGATGCTCTTGGCCGCGCTCGAGGCGGGCGTGCAGGCCTTGTGGGTGAGTGGTGATGAGGTCTACGGCCAGGACCCGCGCCTGCGCGCGGCCCTGCAAGAGCGGCGGATGGGCTACGTGCTGGCCATCGCCGGCAACCGGCGCGTCAATCTGGAGAGTGAAGCAGGTGAGCGCGGCCCAGGTCGCAGCGCGAGCCGCGGATCGGCACCGGCACCGCTACAGCGCCGGGGCGGGCGCCCAGGGCCCGCGCTTCTACCTGTGGGCCTGGGCCCGCATCGACGCCGACCAGCCGGCTGGCGATCCGCCGCCATCCGCTCACCGGGGAGCTGGCCTTCTACCGCTGCTACGCGCCCACCCGACAGCCGTTGATGAGCCTGGTGCGAGTAGCGGGGATCCGCTGGGCGGTGGAGGAGTCCTTCCAGGCAGCCAAAGGCCAGGCCGGACTGGATCACTACCAGGTGCACGGCTGGACGCTCTGGCACCGGCACATCACCCTGGCCATGCTCGCCCTGGCTCTGCTGGCTGCCATCGCCGCCGCCCAGCCACCCAACAGCCCAGACCACATCCCGCTGACCCTGCCCAAGATCCGCCGACTGCCGGCCATACTCGTGCCGGCCCGAGACCACTCGATCGCGGACATCCTGCGCTGGTCAGATTGGCGCCGCCATCACCAGGCCACAGCCCGACGCTGCCACTACAGCGCAGATCCGAACCATGATCGCGAAATGTCACTGGAGTACTAGGGCGCGTTCGGTGAGCGCGCCGTAGCCCAGTCCCAGGACGGTCCACAGCACCCCATGGATCCCGAGGGAGGTAGCGCTCACCTTGTCCCAGTAAGAACTTACGGGTGAGCATTGGGCGACGGTTGGCCAGCGCTTACTCTTCGAGGAGCTGGCACCGGTGTGTCGCAATCCGGACGATTTACAGCCTGAGGAGATCCAGATCGCTGACTATCTCGCGGCAGCAATGGCGACAAGCGGGCTCCACCGAGGAAACGACGGCTTCACTCGAGTACAGCCTGTCTCGGCCGGAGGAACTGGTCGATAGACCGCAGAGGGATTCGTCAGCCCGACGACCAGTCACTCCGTACGGCATCGCGCGTTTGCAACTCCTCGGCCAGTCTGGACATAAGTTGCGTCCATGCGCGTCCCTGTAACCAGAGTGTGCCGCCGTCTCTCTTCGAGGCGGCGGCACACCTGTTCATTAAGGCTGGTTTAGGTTTGTTCAGGTGATCCCACCCTTGGAGGTTCCTAGGGATCCTTGGAGCTCTCCACGAAGAATTCCTCGACAAGATCGAACAGCGCCCGAATCCTGTCCTCCTCGCTCCATTCAGCGTCGCCCGCCTGCCCTGACCCGGCCCTGCGCGCGTCGAGCAGCCTGGCCGCGATAAGAGGCCACGCGAGATTGCGCTGGCTGCCCCATAGCTCGGCCACCCATTCCTGGAAGCCATGCAGCAAGGTCCAATCGGTGGCCATATCCGCACCGATCAGGAACGCTGCGGCCTCATCGAAGGTCCTCATACCGTAGGAGGTGGGACGACGCCGCGCGTCTCTCAGTCTGTACTGAAGATCGATGTCCATGTCACATGAGTTTCATCGGGGGTAGTTCCGGTGAAATAGGCGTGAAAACGAGGTCCTCCTTATATTGCCAGTGGTTTCGATACTCTTCCATTGATTCACCTTTGGGGCCTGTCCAGGCATCGTAGACGCGATTGTCCTTGACCAGGACGTCATGGTGGCCCCAGAAGGTATCCTGTTCTCGATACTTGGGGAGATATGGAGCATTGTATCGGTCGGTTATGCGATGACGTGTTCCGCCGAGTATCCTCTGTATCTCCTTAGCGACCTCCTCGCAACCGCTGCTCCTGCAGATCTCGGAGACCGGCCGAGGCCTCCAGTTGGGGCCCAGATTGGGGACCGGTTCGCGCCCCATCGGCGCCGCGGGGCCGCCATACTCCATCCCTCCGACGAGGCCCAGGCGCCCCACCGTGTCACCAATGAAAGACCAATTGTCCTTCCACGCCCCCTCTGCACAGGTGTGGAGCATGCAGTCCACGAAGCCGGGGCCGTCGCCTCCGAAGTTTCCGCCGCCGTAGTTCTGCGAGGGATCGTACCCCCACCCCTCTGTGGGCGGCAGGCTCGGTGAGTTCTGCGTGACGGTATCGCTGCGCGGCTGGACCGGAGTGGGCGAAGCCTGCGGTACACGCGTGGTCGGCACGACGACTTCCACGCAATCACATTCGACATATTCATTCCCATTGCCGCTGGCACCCCCACCGCCGTCATCCTGTTTGCAGCCTTTCTTACACGGCTGGTTTCCGCAGTTCTTTTTACAAGACTGACCACCACCGCAGTTCTTTTTGCAATTAGTTCCCCCGCCCTTGCCGCTCGGACCCATTCCAGAGCAGTTCTTGGTGCACCTGCTTCCCGAGCAGTTCTTTATACAGCTTCCGTGGCAGTTCTTGACGCACGTGCTCACGCAGTTCTTAACGCATCTGCTGGTGCAGTTCTGTTTGCACGTGCCGTGGCAGTTCTTGAGGCAGGAACTGGTGCAGTTCTTCGTGCACTTGGTGGTCGGCGAGCCGTTCCCGCTGGAGCGGTTGCCGCCGCTCTGGCCGCCGCCGCTCCCGCTGCCGCCCTTGCCGCCGCTCCCGCTGCCGCCCTTGCCGCCGCTCCCGCCCTTGCCGCCGCTGCCGCCCTTACCGCCCTTGCCGTCCTTCCCTCCACCCTTCGGGGATTTCTTGGCTGGCGGGTCATATGTTTCGGGATACCTCTCGTACCGCGGCGGCATGACGATGACGGTCGCCACGTCGTCAGGGTCACTCGGCCACCCGTCGTCTGCGCTTGTCGGCTGCAACCCGACGTGACCGGACGGGTCGATGGTCGTCATGGGGTTGGCGTTGCCGTAGACGTAAGCGTTCTGCTGAATGGACGGGTCCGGAAAGAGGTTCCAGCCGTCGCGGCTGGTGAAGGCGCCAGTACCGGGCTCGTACCAGCGGCTGAGCATGTTCACCTTCCCGGAGTCCGGGTCGGTCCATTCGCCCTGGTATCCCAAATCGTGCCGGGTGCCGTTCCGGGCGATCTCCTCGCCGAACGGGTTGTAGGCGACCGAATCGCTCAACGTGTTCCCGGCGCCCTGGAAGGTGCCGATGACGTCCCCGTGCAGGTCGGTCAGTGCGTAGCGCGGGCCGGTGCCGTCCGAGACGCTGACGGGCTCACCGTTGACGCCTCTGCCGTAGGTCGCCTGCCTGACGCCGGCGGCGTCGGTCGTCGCGACGACGTCATTGCCCAGATCGGCGTAGAGGAAGCGGCTGACCGCAGTACCTTGGGTGCGGCCTGTGACCCGGTCCAGGGCGTCGTAGGTGTAGGTCGCCTGCCCGTCGCTGAACATCCGGTCGAAGGCGTCGAACTGGAGATTCTTGGTCACCCCGCTGGTGGTCTTGCTCTGCAGGGTGCCTCGCGCCGTGTAGGTGTAAGTGGATCCGCCACCGGTCAGCAGCCTGTTGCGTTCGTCGTAGGTGAAGGTCTGGGATCCCGCCTTGACGCGGTTCCCCGAATCGTCCCAGGCGTAGTCGGTGACGGCCCCGCCGGGGGCGGTCCAGGAGGTCAGCCGGTTGCTCCAGTCGTAGGTGTAGGTGTTGATCCCCGCGCCGGCCGTACCTGTGGTCGTCTTGGTGGTGAGGTTGTCGTCACGGTCGTAGCCGTAGGTGATCGAGGCGAGTGTGGCGTTGGACGAGGACTTCAGCGTGTCGCCGGTGAGCCGGTTCATCGGGTCGTAGGTGTAGGTGCGCTTAGGCCCTCCGGCGCCGTAGTCGATGCCGGTGAGCCGGTCACCGGCATCGTAGCCGTAGGTCAGCGTGGTTGAGGTCACCGGATCGCTGAAGGTCTTCAGCCGGTTGGCGTCGTCCCAGGTGAAGGAGGCGGAGCCGGCCGCGTCGGTGCGCTGGACCAGGCGGTCGTCGGCGTCGTAGCCGAAGGACGACAACGTACCCGGCGTGCCCTGCTTGGCGGTCGTCAGCAGCAGGCCACGGTCGTTGAAGTCGAAGACGAGATTGCCAGCGCCGGTGGGCCGGTCGGCCAGGTCCCAGGTGAAGGTCTTGGCCTGGGTGGAGGCCTCCGCACCGGTGCCCTGCTCGCTCACCAGCCGGTTGAGGTGATCGTAGGTGTTGTCGACCCGGACGCCGCCCGGCCGCAGCAGGCTGACGAGGTTGCCCGCCGCGTCATAGACGCTGGTCGAGGTGCGGTCCTGCAGGTTGGGATGGGCCTGAGTGGAGGGCTCGATCCGGCTCTCCGGCAAGCCCATCGTGTTGTACGTGGCCAGGAAGGAGTTGCCGCGCCCGTCGGTGGTGCGGGTGAGCTTTCCTTCGGCGTCGTAACCGAAGGACGTGGTGATGCTCTTGGTGACCGACACGGGCTCGATCAGCTGGGTGAGTCGATCGGCGCCGTCGAAGGACCGGCGGGTGATGTGACCCTCGGGGCTGGTCTCCGTGATGAGGTTGCCCGCGCCGTCGTAGTCGAAGCCGTAGGTGCGCAGAACGGTGCCGGAGGAATTGAGGTCCTTGACGACGGTCTCGCGCCCGGCCAGGTCGTACTCGGAGGTGGTGGCGTTTCCGAGCGCGTCGGTGACCTTGGCTGTCCGTCCGGCCAGGTCGTAGCCGAAGGTCCTGGAGTGTCCGAGCGCGTCGGTCTGCGAGGTGGGCTCGCCCATGGGGTTGTAGGCCGTCTGGCTGCGGTTTCCCGCCGGCAGTTTGACGGTCAGTAGGTTTCCGGCGGTGTCGTACTCGGCGGTCGTCGTCAGCGCGACGGCCGTGGGCTTGCGTTCGAGCTGTGTCGAGGTGACCTGGCGGCGGAGTCCGTCGTAGGTGGCCTCGGCGCGCGATCCCGTCGGATCGGTGGACGAGAGCACCTCGCCGGTCAGGGTGTAGCTGTAGTCCCAGGTGCCCCGGGGGGCTTCATCGGCGGCAGCGGCATCGGTGACGCGCACCATCCGCCCCAGCGCGTCGTAGGTGGCGTTGGTGACGTTGCCTCGCGGATCGGCCGCCGACACGACCTGACCCGCCGAGTCGTAGCCGAACACGACCTTGGGTGTGACGGCCGCGCCACCGGGAGGCGTGTACGATGCGCCGGTGATCGAGGTCATCCTGCCCGCCTTGTCGAAGGCGACCACGCTGATGTGGTTCTCCGGGCTGACCTGATGGGTCAGCTCTCCCGATGTGTCATAGCCCATCTGGGACGTGGGGCGCTGGGTGATCGCGGGTGAGCCGCCGTGCTCCACCTTCACCGGCGGCGTCTGAACCTCTACCCTCCTGCCGAGCGCGTCGTAGCTGATGAGGGTCGTGTAGTCCATCCGGTCGGCGCCGGGAAGGTTGCCGCGCGGATCGGTCTCCTCGATGACCAGGCCGCGGTCGTCCACCGTCCAGGAGGTCTTCAGGTCGATAGCGCCGTTCTCGGTGGTCCGCTCGATGAGCCGGTCACCGGCGTCGTAACCGTAGGACTCCAGTTCGGTCCGCGTGCTGCCCGCGGCCTGCCATTTCGCCTGGATGACGTTGTCGTCGGCGTCGTAGGTGTAGCTGGTCTTCCTGGCCAGCCCGGCCGGGTCCACGGTCGTGGAGGTCAGGCGTCCCGCGGCGTCGTAGACGCTGTCGGTCCTGGTCTTTCCGCCTCCGGTGATCTCCTTGGTGAGGTTGCCCGCGGCGTCGTAGTTCGTCGAGGTCATCACCACGTCGACCGGTGTCGTCGAGGCGTTGAGCTTGACCTGACTGGCCACCTCCTCAGCGAGGGTGTCGTCACCGTTGTAGGTATATCGTGTCGTCCGGCCCAGCGCGTCGGTCTCGGACGCCAGGCGCCCGCCTGGGTCGTAGGCGTAGGAGCGCACCACGACGTCGTGCGCTGTTTCGGGGCTGGTGGGGCTGCCGGTCCAGGCTTTCAGTGTGACGATGGCGGACTCACCACGCGTCGTATATCCGTAGTCGAACCGGGTTCCTCGCGCGTCGGTCGTGCTGACCAGCCGACCCAGATGGTCGTACGCCCGCAGGGAGGTCGCCCCTTCGGGTCCGGTCACCTTCTGCACGCGCCCGTAGGTGTCATATTCGTAGGTGGTCGCCCGGTCGGGGTCGCCGCCGGTGAGGTCGGCCACGGTGGTGATGAGCACGTTACCGTCGGCATCGTAGGTATTGCGCAGCTCAGCGGTGTGCGTGACCCCGCTGACCCGGTTCTTCACCCCCGAACCCGTCTCACTGGCGATACGGCCCATGGCGTCGTAGACGTACATGGTCGTCGTGGTCGTGGCCGCCGTCGCGACGGCCGCCGGCTGAGCGGTGCTGGCCACCGGGGTGTCCTTGTCGGACTGGATCTCACTCGCCGACAGCGCCCGGTTGTAGACGCGCACCTCGTCGATCGCCCCGGCGAAGTATTCGCCCCAGACGCTGTTGCCGCCGATCCGCAGCGGCCCGCCGTCAGCGCGCAGTGTCCCGGAGAAGGCGGATTCGGCGACCTTGTTGCCGTTGACGTAGAGCTGGAGCTTGGTGCCGTCGTAGGAGAGGGCCAGGTGCGACCAGGTGTTGGCCGGCAGATCCTGAGGAGCGTCCACGTTGCCCTCGGTCCCGCCGGTGTTCACCAACCACCCGTTGGGCTGCGCCCCGTTGGACGCGTAGAGCGCGTAGGACAGCCCGCCGCTGAACTCCTTCATCAGGACCTGCCGCCAGCTGTCCTGGGTGCTCGGTTTGACCCACGCCATGAGGGTCATCCCCTGGGTCAGGCGCAGTGAAGGGGAATCGGGGACCGTGACCCACGAGGAGGTGCCGTTGAACGACAACGCCTTGCCGAACTTGCCGGCGGCCACCCAGGAAGTACCAGTGGCGACGCCCGCCTGGTTCTGACCGGAGTCGTCGTCGATCGCCGTCCCGGTACCCGCTTCGAAGCCGTACGCGGCCACGAGCCCCGCCGGACCCGGATCTCCCGGGTCGGGATCGGAGTCACGATCGGGGTCGGGCGTGCTGGAGATCTGGGTGGTGGCGGCCGGGCGCCCCACGGCGTCGTAGGTGTACTGGGTGATCAGGCCGGTCGGCTCGGTGACCTGCGCCAGGTCTCCAGCGGCCGTGTAGGCGTATGTCCGCTGATTACCCTTGGGGTCGGTCTCGGTCTTGAGCAGACCGGCCGGCGTCAGGCCTCCGCCCGTCGCGGGCTCCGAACCGTCGGTGTAGGCGTAGACGGTAGAACGCCCGTTGGGGAAATCTGTGGTGGCAGGGCCGGTCTCTTTGCTCTCCTCCCCGAACGTCGTGTACTCCCACTTGGCCGCGTACGTGTTGTCCGTGCTACTCGCTGACCGCGCGTCACGATAGGCGATTATCCGATCGTTGCGCGGGTCAAACTTGTCGGCAATGTTCAGGTAGAAGGCGGCGTAGGAAGTCTGGCAACTGTTCACGGATCGGCACGTGGTCACACTGAGCTCGTTGCCTCGCTCGTCGTGGCTGACCTCCGTGGTGTTGCCGTTCCGATCGGTGACCTTGTCCAGGTAGCCAGCGGTGTCGTACTCGTAAGTGGTGCTCTGGTTCAGCTGATCGGTCTGGCGGGTGATCCGCATGTCCCGGAGCGCGTCGTGTACCGAGACCAGCGTCCCGTTGTGGGGATCGGTCACCGTGACCGTGGCCTGCGGGTCACCCTCCGGGTCCGCCATATATTGCGGCACGCCGAGCTTCCACAGGCCGCCGTGGGAGTCGGTGTGGGTCCGCAGGCGCCCGCCGTCGGCGGCGTAGGTGTTCTCGGCCCACACCCGTCCGGACGGCAGCGTGGCCTTGGTCATCTGCGGCGCTGCCACACCCGCCTGATAGTGGGCGCGGATCTCGGCCCCGTTCAGCGACCGACTGTAGATCGCCACCTCGTCTAGGTCGCCCGCGAAGGGGAAGACCCGCGTGAATGCGGTGGAGGAAGGCCAGGCGGACGAGGTGTATCCCGACCCGAGGCGCGTGTAGAACTGGTCACGGTGATCGATGGCGCCGATGCGGGTACCTGCGGCCTCTCCGTCCAGGAACAACGTCTGGCTAACCCCGTCGCCTGTCAGCGCCACGTGATGCCACTGGCCGTTGTTCACCGCCGAGGCGGAGGTGATGGGCGACATCTGCCCGTTCCAGAATTCCGCGCGCAGCTTTCCGTCAGTCCCTACGTACATCACGGGCGTGAAATTCTCCGGCTCGCCGGAGGATGTGGAGCTGTTCTGCCCGACCACGACGCCCGACCCAGTGGTCTTGAACCACGCCTCTATGGTCAAGTGCGTTCCCCTGCCACTGATCGCGGAATCGGGGAGCCTGACATATGAGCTGTTGGGCGAAGCACCCGAGAATCGCACGGCGGTATCGGCCGAACCGCTGAGCGCTCCTGGAACCCCAGTGGTGGCGTCGTAAGTGCCAGGGGCGCCGTCGAAGAACGCGGAGTCCTCGCCGAGCCTACGTCCCAGAGCGCCAGCGAGCTTCGAACCGCGAGAGCCGGTGCTCTCATCGAGCCGCCAGTAGCTGTAGGGAACCGAGTTCTCCACGCTGCTGCTGTAGCGAGACGCGTTGACGTAGGTGAACTCGGTGCAGGCGGTGGCGGATCCCGGACCGCACACCTTGACCAGCTTGTCCCCGTCATAGGTGTACGCCCAGCTCAGCGGGCTTCCGTTCACCGGATCGGTCGAGACGCCGACCGCATGCCCTCCGTCCCAGGTGAAATACAGCGACCGCCCGCCGGTGGCCGTCACCTTCGACAGCCTGCCGTCGGAGCCATACACGAGTTGCTGGGCACGCCCGCGATTGTCGGTCACGCTGGTGACCCGGCCTTGCGCGTCGAACGTGTAGGAGGTAGCGGACTTGTCCATCAGCCGCCACCCGCCGCCGGTGACCGTGGCCAGGGTGACGTAGACACCTTCCGGCGGCGCGTAACTGCCGTCGCCCGTGGCACCGAACCGCATCTGTCGACCGTCCGGATAGGTGACCAGCACCGTCTGGCTGTCGGGTTCGTTCACCAGCCGCATGTCCCACCGGGTGCTCCAGCCAGCGCCGAACATGCCCTCGATACGCGGGTCCAGGCTGTTGTAGGTCCGCGTAACGGCCAGCGGCGGACCTACCGTGGTCACCGAGGCGTCCGTCACCGTCTGGACATAGTTGCCCACCACCCGATTGAATTCCCGATCACCGGTGCCGCTGCCCAGCAAAGAGTTGATCGACGGCTGCTCCTGCTGAGGGATGAAGCTCATCCAGTCCGAGGTGTGGGACAAGCTGTTCGAGGTGTCCTCGGCCTGCACCGACCACCAGTAGGTTTTTCCCCACTTAAGGTTGCCCGAGGGGATGTCCCAGGTACCCGTGACGTTCCAGCCCGAGCTGCCCTCGCACCAATCCCAGCTCCCCGAGGGTCCCGAGGGGCCTGAACACACCTGGAACCAGTACAAGACCTGCCTGCCTGTGGCGGAGCTCGCCCACGCACCGAGCGTCGGGGTCAACGACCCGACGAACGCCTCGTCCCCCGGCCAGAACATTTCGAAGGTTGGCGGCTCGGGCTCGGGGGCCACATAGCACGGACCCAGATCCTGCCACGCCGTTGTCGTGGTCGGCGGCAGCCCTTGTGGGTCACGCGAGGCTTTGAAGTCGTGGGGCTCGGTCATGCCCTGGGTCACGTTGAAGTACGAGACGATCTGACCCGCACCGTAGTGCCCGAACAGTGACCATTCCGGGTAGTAGCAGTCCGACACCGTGGTTTCCCGCGCCACCGCGGCGGAACCGCCCGCGGGCGACACGCTCCACGCAGGTGACGGCGGCGGATTCAGCCCGCCCTTGGCAGGTTCATGAGTGGCCGGATGCCGGACCTCAAGCGGCAGCGCGCCCTTCGGCCTCTTTCCCCCTTCTCCTCCCGCCTTGGACGCGGACCCGCCCGAAGCGGTCGTCTCCTTGGCGGGCACAAGGTGTGGACGGTTGGCCGCGGATCCCATCTCCTGCACAGGTGTTTTCAAGCCTGCGGTCGACATCGGCATGATCGACCCAACAGCGGCCTCCGCCGACGCGATCGAGGGCACCCCGTCGCTCAGCACGGCCCCTGAGCTCAACAACGCCACAAAGATCAAGAATGAGGTACAGGATCGTAATCGCCGCTGAATCCGGGCATGGAACATCTTTCGCCTTCCTTCTTTAAGGCATGGAAGTCAGCAGGTCAGCAAGTGGATAGGCGCAGTACGGCGCCGGAGAGACCTCGCGAAAGTTGCCCGAGGCGACTAATTGCATAGTAAATAGCGAAGATCGCCTTGCCAATAGTGAGCTAGATCACAACACCAGTAGTACGAAGGTTGTGAGCCAGGTGGTTGCGGCGCCCAGGCCGCCGCACGATCGTTATGCTCTGGAGCCTAAGCGACCAAGCTCCAGGCGTTCGCCACCGTCTCGGCCTTCCGCCCCTTTTCGAACTCGATCCTGGACTCGGCCGCATCCTTTGCCGCCTGCGGGATGTCCTCCCAGCGGTCGCGGTCGAAGAGCGCGCCGACGCCTCGTCCTCGTCGGTGGCCTTCCGTGCGGCTTCGACGGCCTCAGAAGGAGTCCACCCGTTTCTGCGATAGAGCGGCTGGATACGAAAGGCTGCCTGCCTTGGCCATCGCTGTCCCCGAACTGCTCGTTCAGATGCCGTAGATGGTCCGGTTCAGTGGATTCACCCTCGCAGGCCACGTAGAACACCCGTACCTGCTGAGAGCCGGGACTGAACCTCGACGCCAGCGGACGTTCGTCGTCCAGGCTCCCGCGCCTCCTCCGCCTTCCCTATTCCTGTTCTCTCCTCGCCCGCCTGCTCACGCCGTCGCCCTAGCCTCTAGTACTCCAGTGACATTTCGCGATCATGGTTCGGATCTGCGCTGTAGTGGCAGCGTCGGGCTGTGGCCTGGTGATGGCGGCGCCAATCTGACCAGCGCTGGATGTCCGCGATCGAGTGGTCTCGGGCCGGCACGAGTATGGCCGGCAGTCGGCGGATCTTGGGCAGGGTCAGCGGGATGTGGTCTGGGCTGTTGGGTGGCTGGGCGGCGGCGATGGCAGCCAGCAGAGCCAGGGCGAGCATGGCCAGGGTGATGTGCCGGTGCCAGAGCGTCCAGCCGTGCACCTGGTAGTGATCCAGTCCGGCCTGGCCTTTGGCTGCCTGGAAGGACTCCTCCACCGCCCAGCGGATCCCCGCTACTCGCACCAGGCTCATCAACGGCTGTCGGGTGGGCGCGTAGCAGCGGTAGAAGGCCAGCTCCCCGGTGAGCGGATGGCGGCGGATCGCCAGCCGGCTGGTCGGCGTCGATGCGGGCCCAGGCCCACAGGTAGAAGCGCGGGCCCTGGGCGCCCGCCCCGGCGCTGTAGCGGTGCCGGTGCCGATCCGCGGCTCGCGCTGCGACCTGGGCCGCGCTCACCTGCTTCACTCTCCAGATTGACGCGCCGGTTGCCGGCGATGGCCAGCACGTAGCCCATCCGCCGCTCTTGCAGGGCCGCGCGCAGGCGCGGGTCCTGGCCGTAGACCTCATCACCACTCACCCACAAGGCCTGCACGCCCGCCTCGAGCGCGGCCAAGAGCATCTGGATGGCCAGGGCGGGCTTGATGGCAAAGCCGACCTCATCGGGGACCCCGGCCGCGTGACACCGGTCGGAGTCGGCCAGCCAGGTGTGCTCGGGCAGGTAGAGCCGCCGATCCAGCAACGCCCGCCCGGCTGGGGTGGCGTAGGCCGGCAACACGCCGATCCGGCAGTTCTCGATCCGGCCGGCGGTGCCGCCGTATTGGCGTTGCACACCTGCCGAGTGTGCCCTTCTTGACGAAGCCGGTTTCATCGACGACGAGCACGCCGTCGGGACCGAGTTGGCCGACGACGAAGGCTCGGACGTCATCGCGAACCGCATCGGCGTCCCAGCGGGCGGTGCGCAGCAGCCGCTGCAGGGTCTGCGGGCCGTTGGCGGCGGCGTGTTCGGCCAGGTTCCAGCAGTTCTCACGGTCGATGTCGGCCAGCAGCCCGCGCACGTAGACGCCAGCGGCGCGGCGCGGTTCGACGCGGCCGAACCGGCCAGCGATCCGGGCCATCAGCTCGTTGAAGATGACCGTCCAACCGTCAGGGTCTACGCTGCGGCTCGCGGCCACCGCACGATCTTTGGTTGTCCTCACAAACTCCGAATGATCACGCGGTGGCCGTCGCCATGCGACCCCGACCTCTCAAGATCGCGAAGTGTCACTGGAGTACTAGACGCCGCAGGCGGCCCGGGGGCGAGGAACCCTCCGGGCCGCGGGGAGCGTCTGTCCGGCTCCGTCAGCGGTCGACGTGCAGCGTGTTGAAGGTTATCTGCGGGGTTCCGCCGGTGAAGTTGCGCTCGACCTGCGCCTTCTCCGCCGCGTTCGGGTTGGGGTTGGTGCAGCTCGTGCCGGCGCTGGCGCCCGACATCAGGTCCGTGCACAGGCCGGTGCGCCGGTCCGGGAGCCCGAGGATGTGGCCGATCTCGTGGGTGGCGATGCGCAGCGGGTTGTGCCCTTCTGCGGTGGCCTGGCGGCCCATGTATATCGTTCCCCTGCCGAGGCTGGTGGGCAGCGTGCGGGGCCACCCGTTGTCGGCGTAGACGACGAAGTGCGCGGGCGTTCCGGGTTCCAGCCTGACGTTGCGGACGCTGGAATTCCAGACCGCGGCGGCCTGGTCGATGTAGGTGCGGAACTCCTGGGCACGGCTGGCGTCATAGCGCAGAACCGTGACGAGGGACTTCGCGTGGCCGGCGGGGGCGCTGATTAGAAATGACGTGAGGGTGACGGCCAGGATGGCGAGAAAATGCACAGCTCTTCGCATCGGGGTCCTCCGGGGGGCTGGGGGTTACCCAATTGGATGACATATGTCATCTTCGCCGTCAAGGAGCCCGAAGTCGTGGGTGTTTCAGGCCGTTCAAGGGCCTGGCCTGCGGTGATGAGAACGCCGGAACGTGATATAGCACCGGCGTTACTGGGAAATGTTATGCGCGCGGGCGCCCGGGTGAGCGTTATATGCGCTGGTCCGGGGCGGGCCGCCGTGACCGCGAAATTCCGCGACGCGGGGCGGGAGCGGTACGGCCGGGCCGGGAACGAGGGTCCGCCCGGGAAGGGCTCAGCCTGAGGGAGGGCTCAACGACGGGCGGCGGGCGCCGTGGCCGGTGGCCCGCTCGAAGGCGTGCGCGACCTTCAGCACGGTCAGGTCGGCCCACGGCCTGGCGATGATCTGGACGCCGACGGGCAGCCCCTCCGGGGTGAAGCCGCACGGCACCGAGGCCGCGGGCGCGTGCAGCACGCTGATCCAGTACGCCGAGCGCATCCAGGCCAGGTAGTCGGGCATGGGCGTGCCGGCCACCTCGGTGACGTACGGCTCCTCGACCGGGAACGGCGGCACCTGGCTGACCGGGGCGAGGAGCACGTCGTAGGTGTCGAAGAAGGCGGCGGCGCGGTGGAACAGCAGGCTGCGCAGGCGCTCGGCGCGGGCGAGGTCGGCGGCGGTGACCCTGCGCCCCTGGTCGACGTTCCAGGCGACGTTGGGGCCGACCTGGTCGGCGGGCAGGCCGCCGAAGGCGTTCAGGTAGTGCCAGGCGCGCAGCACGCGGAAGGCGTCCTCGGCGCCGGACAGGTCGAGGTCGGCCCGCTCGACGCGGGCGCCGAGCCCGGCGAGCACCTCGGGGGCCCGCGCGGTGACGGCCGCGGTGCGCGGGTCGACGGGGAGGCCGCCGAGGTCGGGGCTGTAGGCGACGCGCAGGCCGGACAGGTCCGATTCCAGCGGCCCGGCGAACAGGGAGCCGTCCTCGCGGACCGCGAACGGCGAGGTGGGCGCGAACCCGGAGATCACGCTCATGAGCAGCGCCGCGTCCGCGACCGTGCGGGCCATGGGCCCGGGCACCCCGAGGGTGAACCACGCCGCGGTGGGGGAGTGGTCGGGCACCCGGCCGGGGGTGGGGCGCAGGCCGACGACGTTGCAGAAGGACGCGGGGTTGCGCAGCGAGCCGCCCATGTCGGAGCCGTCGGCCAGCGCGACCATGCCGGCGGCCAGGGCGGCGGCGGAGCCTCCGCTGCTGCCGCCCGCGCTGCGCGTCAGGTCGTAGGGGTTGCGGGTGGCGCCGAAGACCGCGTTGACGGTGTGGGAGCCGGTGCCGAACTCGGGCGTGTTGGTCTTGCCGATCGTCACCGCGCCCGCCGCCCTGGCACGCCGCACGACCAGGGCGTCGGAGCCGGGCACATGGTCGGCGAACAGGGGAGAGCCGTAGGTGGTGCGGACGCCCGCGGTGTCGGTGAGGTCCTTGTAGGCGATCGGCAGGCCGTGCAGGGGGCCGGGTTCCTCGCCGCGGGCCATGGCGTCGTCCAGGGCCCTGGCCTGCGCGAGCGCCAGGTCGGCGGTCACGGTGACGACCGCGTTGACCCGGCCGTCGACCTCCTCGACGCGCCGCAGGCTCGCCTCGGCGACCTCCAGCGCGCTCACCTCGCGGGCGCGCAGCAGCGCGAGCGTCTCGGTGGCGGGCAGGTAGATCAGCTCGCTCCCCATGGCGCCGCCTCAGGACTTGGCGATCGGGGCGGTGACGGCCCGGGTGAGGCGCACCAGCTCGGCGGGGGCGGTCTCGATCTGCAGGCCGCGGCGGCCGGCGGAGAAGTAGATCGTCTCCTGCTCCAGCGCCGAGGCGTCGACCACGGTGGGCAGGGCCTTGCGCTGGCCGAGCGGGCTGATGCCGCCGACGACGTAGCCCGTGACCCGCTCGACCTTGGCGGCGTCGGCCATCGCCGCGCGCTTGCCGCCGAGCGCGGCGGCGAACGCCTTCAGGTCCAGGCGGCCGGAGACGGGCACGACCGCGACCGCGAGGCCGGTCTCCACCTCGGCGACCAGCGTCTTGAAGATGCGGTCGTAGGGGAGGCCGAGCGCGTCGGCGGCCTCCTCGCCGTACGCCTGGGCGTTCGGGTCGTGGTCGTAGGGGTGGAGGGTGAAGGCGGCCCCGGCGCGGGTCAGGGCCACGGTCGCGGGAGTGCCCTGGCCGCCCTTGCTCTTCGTCTTGCTCACGCCGCCCAGCTTAACGGCAGGTTAAAATCTACAATGTAAAGCGACTGTCCGAATGGCGGACCAAGACCGGTTCCATGTCCCGGCCTTCGTAGACTGGTCCGGTGATATCCCGTATCGACCTGCGCGGGTCCCTCCCGGAGAACCTGCGCGACGTGCTGCCCCGCGCCGAACTCGACGTCGAGGCCGCCCTGGCACAGGTGCGGCCCGTGTGCGAGGACGTGCGCCATAGGGGCCTCGCGGCCGTGCGGGAGCTGACGGCCCGGTTCGACGGCGTCGAGCTGGAGAGCACGCGCGTGCCCGCGGACGCCATCGCCGCCGCCCTGGCCGGGCTCGGGCCCGACGTGCGCGCCGCCCTGGAGGAGTCGATCCGCCGCGCCAGGCTCGTCCACCGCGACCAGCGGCGTACCGACACGACCACGCGGGTCGTGCCGGGCGGCACGGTCACCGAGCGCTGGATCCCGGTCGAGCGGGTGGGCCTGTACGTGCCGGGCGGGCGCGCGGTCTACCCCTCCAGCGTGGTCATGAACGTCGTCCCGGCGCAGGAGGCGGGGGTGCCGTCCCTGGCGGTGACCTCCCCGCCGCAGGCCGAGTTCGGCGGCCTGCCGCACCCGACGATCCTGGCGGCGTGCGCGCTGCTCGGCGTCGAGGAGGTCTACGCGGTGGGCGGCGCGCAGGCCGTGGCGATGTTCGCCTACGGCACCGAGGAGTGCGCGCCGGCCGTCATGGTCACCGGGCCGGGCAACATCTACGTCGCCGCGGCCAAGCGCCTGCTCAAGGGCCGCATCGGCATCGACTCCGAGGCGGGCCCCACCGAGATCGCGATCCTGGCCGACGACACCGCCGACGCCGCGCACGTCGCCGCCGACCTGATCAGCCAGGCCGAGCACGACGTGATCGCCGCCGCCGTGCTGGTCACCCCCAGCGAGAGGCTGGCCGAGGCCGTGGAGAAGGAACTGCCCGGCCAGGTCGCCGCCACCCGTCACTCCGAGCGCATCGCCGAGGCCCTGGCGGGCCGCCAGTCGGGCATCGTGCTGGTCTCCGGCCTGGAGGACGGCCTGAAGGTCGTGGACGCCTACGCCGCCGAGCACCTGGAGATCCAGACCGCCGGCGCCCGCGACGTCGCGGCGCGGGTGCGCAACGCGGGGGCGATCTTCGTCGGCCCCTACTCCCCGGTGTCCCTGGGCGACTACATGGCCGGCTCCAACCACGTGCTGCCGACCGGCGGGTGCGCCTGCCACTCCTCGGGCCTGTCGGTGCAGACGTTCCTGCGCGGCGTCCACGTCGTGGACTACACGCGCGAGGCGCTGGCCGAGGCCGCCGCCCACGTGTACGCGCTGTCGGAGGCCGAGGACCTGCCGGCCCACGGCGCGGCCGTGCGGGCGAGGTTCGGCGGTGGCACGCGATGACCGCCCCCGAGAGCCCGGCGGCCGCGATCACGCTCGCCGACCTGCCGCTGCGCGACGACCTGCGCGGGCGCTCGCCCTACGGCGCGCCGCAGATCGACGTGCCGGTCCGGCTGAACACCAACGAGAACCCCTACCCGCCCTCGCCCGGCCTGGCCGCCGACCTGGCCGAGGCCGTGCGCCGCGACGCCGTGTCGCTCAACCGCTACCCCGACAGGGACGCCGTCGCCCTGCGCGAGGAGCTGGCGGCCTACCTCGGGCACGGCCTCGGGGTGGAGCGGGTGTGGGCGGCCAACGGGTCCAACGAGGTCCTGCAGCAGATCCTGCAGGCGTTCGGCGGGCCGGGCCGGTCGGCCATGGGCTTCGAGCCGTCCTACTCCATGCACCCGATCATCGCGACCGGCGCGGCCACCCGGTGGATCTCCGGCGCCCGCGAGGACGACTTCGGCATCGACCCGGACAAGGCCGTGGCCGCCGTCGAGGAGCACCGGCCGGACGTCGTCTTCCTGACCAGCCCGAACAACCCCACCGGCACGGCGCTGCCGCTGGAGGTCATCGCGCGGATCGCCGAGGCCGCGCCGGGCATGGTCGTGGTGGACGAGGCGTACTTCGAGTTCGCCCGCACCGGCACGCCGAGCGCGCTGAGCCTGCTGCCGGGCCACCCGCGGCTGATCGTCACCCGCACCATGTCCAAGGCGTTCGCCATGGCGGGCACCCGGCTCGGATATCTCGCCGCCGACCCGGCGGTGATCGAGGCGCTGCTGCTGGTCCGCCTGCCGTACCATTTGTCGACGCTCACCCAGGCGGCGGCCCGAATCGCGCTCGCCCACCGCGGCGAGCTGCTCGGCACGGTCGACCGTCTGCGCGCCGAGCGCGACGCCTGCGTGGCGTGGCTGCGCGGGCGGGGGCTGGCCGTGGCCGACTCCGACGCCAACTTCGTGCTGTTCGGCCGTTTCCCCGACCGCCGCGCGGTGTGGGAGGCCCTGCTTCGGCACGGCGTGCTGATCCGCGAGGTGGGCCCGCCCGAGTGGCTGCGCGTCTCGATCGGCACCGAGGACGAGATGGCGGCCTTCCGCGCGGCCATGGCGGCGGTGCCGGCTGCCGGCGCCCGCTCTACCCGAGACACCCCCGCGGCCGGAACGTCCGGGCGCGGCGACCTGGAGGCGATCCTGTGACCAGTCCCGCCGTACGCGAGCCGAGGCCGCGCACCGGCCGCGTGGAGCGTACGACCAAGGAGACCTCGGTGCTGGTGGAGGTCGGCCTGGACGGCACCGGCCGCGTCGACGTCGCCACCGGCGTCGGGTTCTTCGACCACATGCTCGCCCAGCTCGGCAAGCACGGCCTGTTCGACCTGACGGTGAAGACCGACGGCGACCTGCACATCGACTCCCACCACACCATCGAGGACACCGCGCTGGCGCTGGGCGCCGCGTTCCGCGAGGCGCTGGGCGACAAGTCCGGCATCCGGCGGTTCGGTAACGCGTCCTGCCCGCTGGACGAGGCGCTCGCCGAGGTCACCGTCGACCTGTCGGGCCGCCCCTACCTCGTGCACGCCGAGCCCGAGGGCATGGCCCCGATGATCGGCCCCGACTACGACACCACGATGACCCGCCACATCCTGGAGTCGTTCGTCGCCCAGGCCGCCGTCTGCCTGCACGTGCGCGTGCCGTACGGGCGCAACGCCCACCACATCGTCGAGGCCCAGTTCAAGGCGCTGGCCCGCGCGCTGCGCGCCGCCGCCGAGCGCGACCCCCGCGCCACCGGGGTGCCGAGCACCAAGGGAGTCCTGTGACCTCCAACTGGACGGCCATCGCGATGATCGCCATCGGGCTCTTCCTGGTCGGCGGCGCGTTCTCCTTCGCCCGGCAGGGCATCAAGTCCGGCGCCGTCCTCGTCGGGGCCGGAGCGGTGCTGGCCTTCGTCGCGGGGGTGCTGTGGTGGTGAACGTCGTCGTCCTGGACTACGGCTCGGGCAACCTGCGCTCGGCCGAGCGGGCGCTGGCCCGCACCGGCGCCGCGGTCACCGTGACCTCCGACTTCGACGCCGCGCTCGGCGCGGACGGGCTGGTCGTGCCCGGCGTGGGCGCGTTCTCGGCGTGCATGGCCGGCCTGCGGGCCGTGCGGGGCGACCAGATCATCGGCCGCCGCCTGGCCGGCGGGCGGCCCGTGCTCGGCATCTGCGTCGGCATGCAGATCCTCTTCGCCGAGGGCGTCGAGCACGGCCGGCGCACGGAGGGCTGCGGCGAGTGGCCCGGCGTGGTCGAGGGGCTGGAGGCCCCCGTGCTGCCGCACATGGGCTGGAACACCGTGCAGGCCCCGGAGGAGTCGGTGCTGTTCGCCGGGCTCGACGCCGCCACGCGCTTCTACTTCGTCCACTCCTACGGGGTGCGCAAGTTCGAGCTGGAGGCCGGGCCGGGGTTCCGGCCGCCGCTGGTCACCTGGGGCGAGCACGGCGTGCCGTTCGTGGCCGCGGTCGAGAACGGCCCCCTGTCCGCTACGCAGTTCCACCCCGAGAAGTCGGGGGACGCCGGGGCCGCGCTGCTGAAGAACTGGCTGGGCACGCTGTGAGCGCGGGCACGTCCTTACCCGGCGGCTCCGCGTGAGCAAGGAGCGCGCCCGCCGCCGCGCCGAGCGCGAGGCCGAGCAGGCGCGGCTGGCCGCGCGGCGCGCCGAGCGGGACGCGCGGGCGGCCCGGTGGCGCCGGCGGCGCGGGCGCCTGCTGGCGCTGGTGCCCCGGCCGGTGCGCGTGGCCCGTCAGGGCGGCCTGATCGCCCGGCGTCAGCGCGCGCAGAACGCCGTCGTGGCCGTGCTGTTCGTGCTGGTCCAGGCGCTGGCGTGGATACTGCTCGACGGCTGGGCCGCCCGGGTGGGCGTCCTGGTGTTGTCCCTTCTGCTCGTCCCGGTGCTCGTCACCGTCGTATTCGACCGGAGGTCGTGAACATGTCGCTGGTTCTGCTGCCCGCCGTTGACGTCGCCGACGGCCAGGCCGTGCGCCTGGTCCAGGGGGAGGCGGGCACGGAGACCTCCTACGGGGACCCCTTGGCCGCCGCGCTCGCCTGGCAGGACGCGGGCGCCGAGTGGATCCATCTGGTCGACCTGGACGCCGCGTTCGGCCGCGGCTCCAACCGCGAGCTGCTGGCCTCGGTGGTGGCCGCGCTGGACGTGCGGGTGGAGCTGTCGGGCGGCATCCGCGACGACGCCTCCCTGGAGGCGGCGCTGGCCACCGGCTGCCGGCGGGTCAACATCGGCACCGCCGCCCTGGAGGACCCGGCCTGGTGTTCCAAGGTCATCGCCGAGTACGGCGACCGGGTGGCCGTCGGGCTGGACGTGCGCGGCACGACGCTGGCCGCGCGCGGCTGGACCAAGGAGGGCGGCGACCTGTGGGAGGTCCTGGACCGCCTGGAGTCCGACGGGTGCCCCCGCTACGTCCTCACCGACGTCACCAAGGACGGCACCCTGCGCGGCCCGAACCTGGACCTGCTGCGCCAGGTCTGCGCCCGCACCGACAAGCCGGTGATCGCCAGCGGCGGCGTCTCCTCGCTGGACGACCTGCGGGCGCTGTCCACGCTGGTGCCCGAGGGCGTCGAGGGCGCCATCGTCGGCAAGGCGCTGTACGCGCAGGCGTTCACGCTGGAGGAGGCGCTGGCGGCGGTGCGGGCATGACGGTCGCCGTACGCGTGATCCCCTGCCTGGACGTGGACGCCGGGCGGGTGGTCAAGGGCGTGAACTTCGAGAACCTCAGGGACGCCGGGGACCCGGTGGAGCTGGCCGCGCGCTACGACGCCGAGGGCGCGGACGAGCTGACGTTCCTGGACATCACCGCCTCCTCGGGCGACCGCGGCACCATGCTCGACGTCGTGCGCCGCACCGCCGAGCAGGTGTTCATCCCGCTCACCGTGGGCGGGGGAGTGCGCTCGGTGGAGGACGTCGACCGCCTGCTGCGCGCGGGAGCGGACAAGGTGTCGCTGAACACCGCCGCCATCGCCCGTCCCGAGCTGCTCACCGAGGCCTCGCACCGCTTCGGGGCGCAGTGCGTGGTGCTGTCGCTGGACGCCCGGCGGGTCGTGGACGGCCCGCCGACGCCGTCGGGGTACGAGGTGACCACGCACGGCGGGCGCAGGGGCACCGGCATCGACGCGGTGGAGTGGGCCCGCCGCGGCCAGGAGCTGGGCGTGGGCGAGATCCTGCTGAACTCGATGGACGGGGACGGCACCAAGGACGGCTACGACCTGCCGATGATCAGGGCCGTGCGCGCGGCGGTGACGGTGCCGGTGATCGCCAGCGGCGGCGCGGGCACGCTCGACCACTTCCCGGCCGCGGTCGAGGCGGGCGCGGACGCGGTGCTGGCGGCCAGCGTCTTCCACTTCGGCCAGCTCACGATCGGGGACGTCAAGCGCACGCTGCGTGCGGCGGGGCATCCCGTCCGGTGACGGAGGGCCGCCGGGACAGGCCGGGGTCCCGGCGGCGTCTGTGGTCGGGGTTCCAGGGATGGGGCGCGTCCGGGAGCGGGCCCGCGACATGCCCGCAATACAGGGCAAACTTGTCTAGCCCTCTGGGAGCGGTCCAAACCCGCTCAGATGGTGGAATGTCGTCCCATAGTGGTTGATGATCCGCTACGGTCAGGCGCGTCGTTCGACGATCCCGTTTGACCACAAGGATTTCCGTGACCACTCCTCCTTCTTCAGGCCGGCACGGTTCGCCCTACCAGCCGGACCCCTACCAGCAGCCCCCCGCGGGCGCCGGGCAGCCGTCCTATTCGCAGCAGAGCGGGTATCCCCAGCAGGGCGGTTACCCCGAGCAGGGCGGGTATCCGCAACAGGGCGGGTACCCCCAGCAGGGCCACGGCCCGCAGGACCCGTACGGGCAGCAGGGGCCAGGCGGCGGACAGCCGTACGGCGCGCCGCAGGACCCCTACCGGCAGGCCGGCGCGCCCCAGAACCCGTACGGGCAGCAGGCGGGGCCCGGCGCGGCCCAGGACCCGTACGCGGCGTACCCGGGGCAGTCCCAGGACCCGTACGCGGCCCAGGCCCCTTACGCCCAGCAGGGCGGCGCGCAGGGCCACCAGGACCCGTACCGGCAGGGCGGGCACGCGCAGCCTCCCGGCGGCGACCCCTACGCCCGGCAGCCCTCCGGCGGCGACCCGTACGCCCAGCAGTCGTCCGGGAACGGGCCGCAGGCCGGGTTCGGGGCTCCGCCCGCCACGCCGGCGCCGTCGTTCAAGAAGAAGGTGGGCGGCAAGCTGCTCAGCATCGTGGGCGCGCTGGTCGTCATCGCCGTGATCGGCGTGGTGAAGTTCGGCGTCCGCGAGGGCGCGCACGCGGTCCAGGACGAGATCAACGGCGCGCCGCGCGTCGCGGCCGTGGGCGACTGCATGGCCGGCCAGGACGAGAAGACGCTCAAGGTGGTCGAGTGCACGGACGCGACCGCCGAGTGGAAGATCTCCCGGAAGGTCGAGGGCAAGACCGAGGCGCAGTTCGACGCGGACAAGACCCTCAAGATGTGCAAGAACGAGAAGGTCGAGCAGGCCTACTGGGAAGGGGAGCCGGGCGGCGTGGGCTGGGTCCTGTGCCTGCTCGCCGTGAAGAAGTGAGGACCACCCGCGGGGGGCGGGCCAGGGTCAGTTCAGCAGGCGCGTGAAGAACGTGGCCAGCTGGCCGGCGCCCGAGCTGACGCCCTGGAAGATGCCGTCGACGGCGTTCGCGGCGTCGGCGGGGCGGGACAGGGTGTAGAAGACCGCGAAGGCGATGGCGAGGTACAGGAGCACCTTTTTGGTCTTCATCTGCCGCCTCCCGCGGTTCCGGTGACGGGGTCCTACCCGGAAGCCGAAAGCCCTGATCTCCACAGTCGGTCATGGATCAACCCCGCTGTGATCATATCGCCGACATGGCCGGGATGTCCGAAAACCGAATAATCGACGTCCGGGGGAGGCTCAGACGCCGAGGCGGGCGGCGGTGAGACGGCCGACGGACGGAGGGTCGCCCGCGCAGGTGACGCGCGCGTGGTCCTGCCGCCCGAAGGCGAACATCAGCAGCTCGGCCGGGTCGCCGGTCACGATCACGTGCGGCTCGGCCTTCTTGGCCCCGGCCTTTCGCCCGTCGGTGTGGCGCAGGATCACGCCCACCGGCGACCTGCGGAACATCAGGCGGGCGCCGGCCGTCACCCGCTTCCACAGCAGCTCGGCGAGGTCGGCGGGCAGCTCGCGCGGCTCCCAGCCCGGCCGGGCCCGCCGCACGTCCTCGTGGTGGACGAACATCTCCAGCGTGTTCACCGCGGCGTCCAGCCCCGGCACCAGGCCGTAGGGGGACCAGCGCGGCGGGCCCTGGCGCACGGCGTCCACCAGCTCGCGGTAGCCTCCGCGGTTCTTGATCCGCTCCTGCACGGCGGCGGTGCGGCCGGCCAGGGCGGGGACGGCGATGCCGGCGGCGGCGTCGAGCCGCCGCTCACGAAGCACCAGGTGGGCGGCCAGGTCGGCGGTCGTCCACCCCTCGCAGAGGGTGGGGGCGTCCGGGCCCAGCTCGTCGAGAAGGTCACAGAGGGCGGCGCGCTCGGCGCGTGCGTGGTTCACCCTGATCACCCTACTCAGGCGGGTGGTGCGAAGATCGGGCGTGGTAGGGGTGGGAATAAACGTTTCGCTAAGAATGATAGGCATTTAGTCAGGCGAACCCCATCGCATCCCCCCGGAAGCCCCCGTCCCGTCGGACGGGCCCCCGTTCGAGAGGACCTCCCGCGTGCCGAGCGAGCGCGACTCCAATCCCACCGTCATGCGCGAGGGTTTCCACGTCCTCGGGCATGCCATCAAGACCGAGAGGGGCGTCTTCACCGGCGCGGTGCTCGCCAGCGGACTCTACGGGGTCATGACGGTCGCCTCCTCCTGGGCGCTGGGCTGGGCCACCGAGCACGCCGTGCTGCCCGCCTTCCGCGACGGGCAGGCCCGCACGGGCGCGCTGACCGCCGCGGCCCTGCTGATCGTCGGCGTGGCCGTGCTGAAGGCCACGGGCGTGATCGGCCGCAGGACGCTGGCCGGCATCATGCAGTACCGCATGCAGGCCCGGTCGCGGCGCGACGTCACCCGCCAGTACCTGCGGCTTCCCCTCGCCTGGCACCACCGCCACCCCACCGGCCAGCTCCTGTCCAACGCCAGCTCCGACGTCGAGGCGGCCTGGGCCCCGCTCGCCCCGCTGCCCATGGCCGTCGGCGTGGTCATCATGCTGGTCACCGCGGCCGTGGCGATCCTGCTGGTGGACCCGATGCTCGCCCTGGTCGGCTTCCTGATCTTCCCGCTCATCGCCGTGCTGAACTTCGTCTACCAGCGCCGCCTGTCGCCCCTGGTGATGCGCTCCCAGCAACTGCGCGCCGAGGTCAGCGAGATCGCCCACGAGAGCTTCGACGGCGCGCTCGTCGTCAAGACCCTGGGCAGGGAGGACGCCGAGGCGGCCCGCTTCCGCGCCAGGGCCGACTTGCTGCGCGACGCCAACATCGCCGTCGGCCGGGTGCGCGGCCTGTTCGACCCGCTCCTGGAGGCCCTGCCGACGCTCGGCGTGCTGGCCGTCCTGCTGTTCGGCGCGCTGCGGTTGCAGGCGGGCGGCCTCTCCTCCGGCGAGCTGGTCCAGGTGGCCTACCTGTTCACGCTGCTCGCCTTCCCGGTGCGCGCGCTCGGCTGGGTGCTGGCCGAGCTGCCGCGCAGCGTCGTCGGCTGGACGCGGGTGCGCGCCGTCCTTGACGCCACCGGGTCCATGGAGCACGGCGCCGAGGGACTGCCCGCCGGCGGCCCCGCCCGGGTGGAGGCGCAGGACCTGACCTACGGGTACGCCGTGGACGCGCCGGTGCTCTCCGGGGTGTCCTTCGAGGTGCGCCCGGGACGCACGGTCGCCGTCGTCGGGCCCACCGGCTCGGGCAAGTCCACGCTCACCCAGCTCCTGGTCCGGCTGATCGACCCCGACGACGGGCGCGCGCTCGTCGACGGCGTGGACCTGCGCGCGCTGGCGCCGGGACGGCTCAGCGCCGCCGCGGCCCTGGTGCCCCAGCAGACCTTCCTGTTCGACGACACCGTGCGCGGCAACCTCAGCCTCGGCGCGGCGCAGGACGTCCCCGACGAGGAGATCTGGGCGGCGCTGCGGCTCGCCCAGGCCGAAGGGTTCGTCAGCGCGCTGCCCAAGGGCGTCGACACGCGGGTCGGCGAGCGCGGCGCGACCCTGTCCGGAGGCCAGCGGCAGCGCCTGGCCCTGGCCAGGGCCCTGGTGAGAAAACCCCGCCTGCTGATCCTGGACGACGCGACCTCCAGCGTGGACCCGCAGGTCGAGGGCAGGATCCTGTCCGGCCTGCGCGAGGGGTCCCCGGAGACGACGGTGATCGTGGTCGCCTACCGGATGTCGACGATCGCGCTGGCCGACGAGGTGGTCTACCTGGAGCACGGCCGGGTGGCCGACCGCGGCTCCCACGACGAACTGCTGGCCCGCTGCCAGGGATACCGCAACCTCGTCACCGCCTACGAGCGCGACGAGGCCGAGCGCGCGGCGCTGGACGCCGGTGAGGAGATCGTGGCATGACGCTGACCACCAACGAGCGCTCGGCGGTGGCGACGTTCCGCCGCGGGCTCGCGCTCTCGCCGGAGTTCCGCACGGGCCTGCCGGTCACGCTGCTGCTCGCCGTGGCCGCCACCATCGGCAAGGTGATCGTGCCCATCGCGATCCAGCAGGTCATCGACCGCGGGCTGAAGGGCGCCACCCCCGACATCCCCTTCATCAGGGGCGCGGTCGCGTGGTGCGCGGTGGCGGTGCTGGTGACCGCCGTGTGCGGCTACCTGATGAACGTCCGCCTGTACCGCTCGACCGAGTCGGGGCTCGCCACGCTGCGCGGCAAGGGGTTCCGGCACGTCCACGACCTGTCGGTGCTCACCCAGAACACCGAGCGGCGCGGCGCGCTGGTCTCGCGGGTGACCGGCGACGTCGACCAGATCAGCACGTTCATGCAGTGGGGCGGGCTCATGGTCATCGTCTCGCTCGGCCAGCTGCTCATCGCGAGCGTGCTGATGACCGTCTACTCCTGGCAGCTCGCGCTGCTGGTCTGGGCCTGCTTCGTGCCGCTGGTGATCGCGCTGCCGCGGTTCCAGCGCTGGGTGGCCCGCGCCTACACCGAGGTGCGCGAGCGCACCGGCGACATGCTCGCCGCGGTCAGCGAGAGCGTGGTCGGCAGCGCGGTGATCCGGGCCTACGGCTCCGAGGAGCGCACCGCCCGGCGGATCGACCAGGCCGTCGACGCCCACCGCGCGGCGCAGACCCGCGCCCAGAAGATCATCGCGTTCACCTTCCCGATCACCGAGATGGTGGGCGCGGTCGCCATCGCCGGCGTCGTCCTGCTCGGCGTCGGGCTCGGCGTGGACGGCACGATCTCCGCCGGGCGGCTGATCGCGTTCCTGTTCCTGATCACGCTGTTCATCAGCCCCCTCCAGACCGCGACCGAGGTGCTCAACGACGCCCAGAACGCGCTCGCCGGATGGCGCCGGGTGCTCGGCGTGCTGGACACCGTCGCCGACGTGGCCGACCCCGGCGAGGCCGGCGCCGTGCTGCCGCGCGGCGCGATCACGGTGACCTTCGAGAACGTCGGCTTCTCCTACCCCGGCGGCCCTCCCGTGCTGCACGAGGTGAGCGTGGAGATCCCGCCGCGCACGCGCGTCGCGGTCGTCGGCGAGACCGGCTCGGGCAAGAGCACCTTCGCCAAGCTGCTCACCCGGCTCATGGACCCCACCGAGGGGCGCGTCCTGGTGGACGGCGTGGACCTGCGCAGGGTGCGGTTCTCCTCGCTGCGCGAGCGCGTCGTCATGGTGCCCCAGGACGGGTTCCTGTTCGACGGCTCGCTGGCCGACAACATCCGCTACGGCCGTCCCGAGGCCACCGACGAGGACATCGCGCTGGCCGTCACCGAGCTGGGGCTCGCCGACTGGCTGGAGGGCCTGCCCGCGGGCCTCGCCACGCCGGTCGGCCAGCGCGGCGAGTCGCTGTCGGCGGGCGAGCGCCAGCTCGTCGCGCTCGCCCGGGCCTACCTCGCCGACCCCGACCTGCTGCTGCTCGACGAGGCCACCTCCGCGGTGGACCCGGCGACCGAGGTGCGCATCGCGCGCGCCCTGGACGGGGTCACCCGGGGCCGCACGGCCGTGTCGATCGCCCACCGCCTGTCCACCGCGGAGGCGGCCGACGAGGTGCTGGTCTTCGACCGCGGCCGCATCGTCCAGCGGGGCCCGCACGCGGAGCTGCTGCGGGTGGACGGGATATACGCCGACCTCTACGCGTCCTGGACCTCCGCCGCCCGGACCTCCTGACCCGCCGCCCCGCCGGGCAGGTCCTTCTCGAAGGCCAGGTGGTGCAGCGTGTCGGGCGGCGCGGTGACGTCGTACAGCGGACGGTACCCGGTGCTGAGGTAGAGGGCCGCCGCCTCGGGCTGGCGCGGGCCGGTGGTGAGGTAGACGCGCCGGTATCCCCGGCGCGCCGCCTCCTCCTCAAGGGCCCGCACCACCAGCTTCCCGAGGCCCCGCCTGCGGTGGCCCGGGTGCGCCCAGACGCGCTTCAGCTCGGCCGTCGTCGCGTCGTACCGGCGGAACGCCCCGCCCGCGACCGTGTGCCCGTCCTCCACCAGCACCAGGAACGCGCCGCCCGGCGGGGCGAACTCGGCGTCGGGATACCGGTTGAGCTCCTCGTTCGGCCCGTACCTGGTGGTGTACTCCAGATGGAGGTCCTTCAGCAGGGGAGCGGCGGCGGGATCGCGCACCGGGACGATGCGGACCTCGATGGGGCCGGAGGGCTCTGCGGTCGTGCGCTGGGTGCTCAGGGGTGGCTCATTTCTTCGTCGGCCGCGGCAGGCCAGGGGGATTGACCTGCGAGGCCGGGAGGGCTTCGTTCGAAAGGCCCCAACGCTTGAGCACCGCGCCGTACTTCCCGTTCTTGATCACCGTGTTCAGCGCCTCGGACACCGGCCCGACCACCCCGTTGCCCTTCTGCGTCATGCCGGCGATCAGCCCCTGCAGCGAATCGCCGCCGCCGGAGACCGTGCCGACGATCCGGGTGTCGCCGCTGACGGCCGCGTGGTAGGACGAGGTCGGGTTCGGGCCGAAGTAGAGGTCGATGCGGCCGGACTTCAGGGCCAGGTAGTAGTCGGCGGGCCGCTGGTAGTACTGCACCTCGATGGGGGCGAGCCCGGCCTTCTTGTTGCGCTCGTCCCAGTCCAGCAGGATCTTCTCCTGGTTGGTGCCCGACCCCACCGCCACCTTCAGCCCCGCGATGTCCGACGGCTGCGCGATCTTGGTGATCTTGCCGTCGGCGGCGGCCTCGAAGGCGAGCTGGTCGACGCGGTAGGTCGCGAAGTCGTAGATGTCCTTGCGCTCCTCGGTGACCGTGATGTTGGAGAACCCGACGTCGTCCTTGCCGGACTTCACGGCGAGGAAGAGGTTCTCCCACGAGGTGCGCTCCAGCCGCAGCCGCAGCCCGAGGACGTCGGCGACGAGCTGGGCGATGTCGGACTCCACGCCGATCACGGTGCTGTCGTCATCGGCCAGGAAGGTCAGCGGCGGGATGCCGTCCCCGGTGACGCCCACGACGAGCTCCCCGCGGGCGCGGATCGCCGCGGGCACCTTCGCGGCGACCTCCTCCGCCTTCTCGGCGCGGATCCGGTTCTGCTCCGGGCTGGTGTTGATCTTCAGGGTGGACGCGGCGGCGGCCGGGGCCGCGGCGGCGGACTCCTTGCCCCCGGAGGTGCCGGAGCCGCAGGCCGTCAGCAGGAGCGCGGGGAGCAGACCGAGCGCGGCGATCGGGCGCAGGGCGCGGTGAACCGCATGCGGGGATAACGTGCGCATTTCAGATCCTTTTTCGGGTGGTCAGAGCACTTTGCTCAGGAAGGCGCGGGTCCGCTCGTGCCGGGGGGCGTCCAGCACCTGGCCGGGCGTCCCCTGCTCGACGACGCGTCCCGCGTCCATGAAGACCACGGTGTCGGCGACCTCGCGGGCGAAGCCGATCTCGTGGGTGACGACGATCATCGTGGTGCCGCTGCGCGCCAGGTCCTTCATCACGTCGAGGACCTCGCCGACCAGCTCGGGGTCCAGCGCGGAGGTCGGCTCGTCGAACAGCACGACCTTCGGCCGCAGGGCCAGGGCCCGCGCGATGGCGACCCGCTGCTGCTGCCCCCCGGACAGCCGGCGCGGGTACTCGCCGGCCTTGTCGGCCAGGCCCACGCGGTCGAGCAGCCGGGTGGCGAGCTCCTCGACCTCGGCGCGGGGACGGCGCTGCGCCGACAGCGGCGCCTCGGTGACGTTCTGGCGCACGGTCAGGTGCGGGAACAGGTTGAAGTTCTGGAACACGAAGCCGATGCGCGCCCGCCTGCGCAGGATCTCCCGCTCGGGCAGCTCGTGCAGACGGTTCCCGGACCTGCGGTAGCCGACCAGCTCCCCGTCGATGAGCACGACGCCCCTGTCCACCTTCTCCAGGTGGTTGACGCTGCGCAGCAGGGTGGACTTGCCCGACCCGGACGGCCCGATGACGACGGTCACCTCGCCGGGGTCGACGCGCAGGTTCACGTCGTGCAGCACCTCCAGCGTGCCGAACCGCTTGTGCACGCCGCGCAGCTCCACCATCGGCCGGGTCACGGCGCGCTCCCCGTCGCGGTCGCGCCGCGTCCGGCCAGTGCGCGGCGCAGGCGCCGCAGCGGCGTGTCGGGCAGCAGCCTGCTCGTGCCCCGGGCGTAGTGGCGCTCCAGGTAGTACTGCGCGATCGACAGGACGGTGGTCAGGATCAGATACCAGATCGCCGCCACCAGCAGCAGCGCGATCACCCGTCCGCTGCGGTTGTAGATCACCTGCGCCTGGTAGAACAGCTCGGGCAGCGCCATGATGTAGACCACCGACGTCCCCTTGACCAGGCCGATGATCTCGTTGCCCGCCGTCGGCACGATCGTCCGCATGGCCTGCGGCAGCAGGATCCTGAAGATCTGGCGGGTGCGCGGGATGCCCAGCGCGGCGGCGGCCTCCAGCTGGCCCGGGTCCACCGACAGGAACCCGGCGCGCACGATCTCGGCGGCGTAGGCCCCCTGGTGCAGGGCGAGGCCGATGGCCGCGGCGGTGACCGGGCCGATCAGCTCCATCGTGCCGATCGAGAAGAACGACGGGCCGAACGGCACGCCGAACTCGATGTACTTGTACAGCAGGGCCAGGTTGTACCAGAACAGGAGCTGGAGGATCAGCGGCACCGAGCGGAACAGCCAGGTGTAGCCCCAGGCCACCGAGGTCAGCAGCGGGTTGCTCGACATCCGCATGAGGGCCACGACGGTGCCGATCACGAAGCCCAGCACGATGCCGAGCGCGGTGAGCTGCAGCGTGAACGCCACCGCGCGCAGGATCGCGGGCGCGAACAGGTACTCGCCGACCACGGGCCAGTCCCAGGCGGGGTTGGTGATCAGGGCGCTGGCCGCCATGGCCAGCAGCACCAGCACGACCGCGGCGGAGGCCAGGCGCCAGGGGTGCCGTGCGGTGACGACCCGGAGCGCCTCGCCGTCGTGGGCGGTCCCGGGGGCCGGCCGGGGGGCCGGCGTCTCGTCCGGCGCGGTGCGGGCGTGCGCGGTGTCAGGGGGAACGGTCATGAGTGCGGCTCCGTCCTCAGTTCCCGGAAAGGCCGGCCGGCCGGGGCTCGGGGACGCGCGCCGTCTCGCGCCGCTTCCTCTCGGCGTCCCGCTTGGCGACCTCCTCGCGGACGATCGGGATGACGTGCCGCCCGAAGTCGATGGCGTCGTCCAGCAGGGCGTAGCCGCGCGCGGACAGGATGTCCACCCCGAGGTCGTGGTAGTCCAGCAGGGCCTGGGCGACGGTCTCGGGGGTGCCGACGAGGGCGTTGGAGTTGCCGGCCCCGCCGGTGGCCGCGGCGGTGGGGGTCCACAGGGCGCGGTCGAACAGCTCGCCGCGCTCGGCGATGGCGATCAGCCGCTGGGAGCCGGTGTTCTCCGGGTCGCGCCGGGGGTGGTTGCCGCGGCCGGACGCGCCCGACCCGTTCTGGCGGCCCTTGATGGCGGCCACGGTGCGGTGCGCCTTCTCCCAGGCCAGTTCCTCGGTGGGCGCGATGATGGGCCGGAAGGCCACCTGGATCCTCGGCACGTCCTCGCGCCCGGCCTCGCGGGCGGCGCGCCTGACCGACTCGATCTGTTCGGCGGTCTCGGCGAGCGGCTCACCCCACAGGCAGTAGATGTCGGCCTCGGCGCCGCCCGCGCGGTAGGCGGCGGGGGAGGAGCCGCCGAACGAGACCAGCGGCCTCGGGCTCTGGACGGGGAAGACGTCGGCGACGAAGTCGGTGAACCGGTAGTGCTCCCCGTCGTGGTCGAACGGGGTGCGCGAGGTCCAGCCCTTCTTGACGATCTGGATGTACTCCCGGGTGCGCGAGTAGCGCTCGTCCTTGGTCAGGAAGTCGCCCTCGCGCTGCTGCTCGTGGTCGCTGCCGCCGGTGATGAAGTGGACGGTCAGGCGGCCGTCGCTGATCTGGTCCAGGGTGGCGAAGGTCTTCAGCGCGAAGGTGGGGGTGGAGAGGTTGGGGCGGTGGGCGAGCAGGATCTCCAGATCCTCCACCCGGCTCGCCACGTACGCGGCGACCTGGGCGGGGTCGGGGGAGCCCGACCCGTAGGCGAACAGCACCCGGTCCCACCCGTACTCCTGGTGGGCGCGGGCGAGCCTGAGCGTGTACTGCTTGTCGAAGGAGGGGCCGGAACGCTGGGTGGTCTCCGACCCGTCGTGCGTGCCGCCGATTCCGAGGAACTCGATGGGCATGGCGGAAGCCTTTCTGGCCGTGCGGCCATGGGTGCCATGGGTGGGGTGACGGCCCGCGGCGGGACCGGGGGAGGGCCGGGTCGCGGGCCCGGCGGCGCCGGGCCGCCGCCTCAGCGCTGACAGGAGGAGGACCACACGCGGCACAGATCGATGTGCCCGCGAATCACCAATCGGATATCGGCCCGCATGCGTCCACTCCAGCACAGGCCCAGATTTCCGTCAAGACCTACTGATTTAGTGGGTTTTATGGAAGGCGAGGCCCCGGCGCCCCCCCGGCGCCGGGGTCACTCGCGGGCGCGGCCCGCCGGCGTCAGCACCCCGCACACGCGGGTGACGGCGGTGGCCAGCTCCTCCACCGGCGCGATGCGCTCGGCCCAGGACCACCAGAACCACCAGGAGCCGTCGCTGCGCGCCGCGAACACCACCTCCGACAGGCTCGGCGCCGCCGTGCTGAGCACGATGAGCTGGGGAAGCCCCCCGCTGGTCTCGCCGACGCGGGCGTGCAGGCCCCGCGCGCGCAGCGAGTCGCCGAGCGCCTGCAGGTGCGCGGTGGCCGTGGTGGCGCCCGCCACCTCGCCGGCAGCGGTCATCGGGGCCTCCCTGGTCGGCGGCCCGGCGACCGGGCCGTGGATCGTGCGGTCACTCGGGGTGGGCGTAGAGCCGGGGGATGTGCCGGGCGCGCAGCGTGGCGTAGTGCTCGGCCAGGCGGACGGCGGCTGTGGCGGGCGCGACCGCGAAGGTGCGCAGCGCCCCGCCCCGGTGGCTCGGATGCGGGCTGGTCCACCAGATGATGCGCCCGTCGACGCGGGCCAGCAGCCCCTGCCACAGGGAGACGGCGGCCTGCCCGTCCTCCAGGTAATAGATGTACGACGGGACGTCCCGGCGGGCGAGCGACGCCTGGAGCTCCTCGGCGACGCGCCTGATCTCCGCCGAGGGACGCCTGCAGACGAGGGCTGCCGCTTCGACGTGGACGGCGGGCACGGCGTGACTCCTCACCGGCGCGGCGAGCGCGCCTGGCTTGTCCGGAAGGGTGCGTGGGAGGGAAGCCCCGCGCCGTGAAGGACTTCTGCCGTGAGGCTAGGCTCCCCGCGATCGCGAGATCAACGATGTTGCTTCATGTTCCTCGCAACTCGTCCGCGGTCGCGTTGATCAGGTCACGGGCCGCCTGACCATAGACGGCGGCGTCGGCGAGCGCCGAGAACGCCTTCTCGTACAGGGCCACGTCGGTGGGCGTCTTGATCCGGTACTGGCCGGGAATGGTGTCGACCCGGACCTGATTGTCGTCGTATATCCAGAAATTTTCGGGCGGCATGAGTGCGGGACGCCCCCGAGCCGGAATCACCCCGAAGCTGAGTTGCGGCATGTTGATCGTGAGCTCGGCCAGCCGCGCGAGCTGCGCGGACATCTCCTCGGCGTCGCACACCGGCGTGCGCAGCGCCTGCTCCCCGACGATGAACATGAACCGCTTGCCGCCCGAGGTCAGCACCTCCTGGTGCCGCAGGCGCGCCCGCACCGCCTGCTCCAGGTCGTCGGGGATGCCGCGGAACGCGATCACGGTCCGCAGATGCGCGCGGGCGTACCCGGCGGTCTGCAGCAGGCCGGGCACCGCCGAGTGCTGGAACACCCGGAACTGCTGGGTCTCGCGGTACAGCGGGTTGAAGGACTCCTGCATGTGCCGCAGCCCGGTCGCCTCCAGCCGCCGCCACTCGGTGTACATCGAGTCGATGTTGCGCACCGCCGCGATCAGGTCCACGACGTACTCCTCGGCGTCGCAGACCCGGCACCACACGCGGATGTCGTTCTCGTTGGGCATCTGCGAGGCGTGCTCGATCTTGGACACCTTGGAGTAGTGCCAGCCGGCCCTGGAGGCCAGGGACCTCCCGGTCAGGCTGGCCTCGTTGCGGATCTCGCGGAGCCGTGCGGCGAGTATTCCCTTCGCCTCGGTTATGCGCGGTGAGGCCATGGGGGCACCTCTGGGGATGTGTCCTTTTCGCTGACACCCCGACCGTAGCGTGAGATTTTCCGCTTATGCCCATATGTTGCGTGATGTTGCATGAGGCGGTGGGATGTCAGGGAGCGCGGGGCGGTCACCGGCACCGGCGGGCCTCTGCGGCAGAATTGGGCCATGCCTCTTGACCCGAAGATCGCGGACCGCCTGAAGCGTGATCGCGACGGCCTGGTGCCCGCGGTCGTCCAGCAGCACGACACCGGCGAGGTGCTCATGCTGGCCTGGATGGACGACGAGGCGCTGCACCGCACGCTGACCACCGGCCGCGCCACCTACTGGTCGCGCAGCCGCCGCGCGTACTGGGTGAAGGGCGAGACCTCCGGGCACGCCCAGTGGGTCAGGCACGTCGCGCTCGACTGCGACGGCGACACGATCCTGCTCAAGGTCGAGCAGGTCGGCGCCGCCTGCCACACCGGCGACCGCACCTGCTTCGACGCCGACGTCCTTTCGGTCCCGTGAGCCCCGCCGACCCCGGCGGCCCCACGGCGACCGCCGCCGCGCCCGCGCCCGGCCCCGCGCGGTCCGCGCGCCGGGCGCTGCTCGTCTGGCTGGCCCTGGCCGCGGCCGGCGCCGTGCTGACGCTCGCCGCCTCCGGCCGCACCTGGGCCACCGTCGCCCTCGGCGCGGGCCCGGCGGGTGGCCGCGCCGCGCCCGTCCCGCTCTCCGGCGGCGACATCGCGCCGGTCCTCAGCCCCCTCGCCCTGGCGGCCCTGGCCGCCGCCGTCGCCGTGCTGGCGACCCGCGGGGCGTGGCGCCGGGTCGTGGGCGCGGTCATCGCGCTGATCGGGCTGGCCGTCGCCGCGTCCGCGCTGCGGGGCGTCACGCCCTCCTCGCGGCTGGTCGCGCTGGCCGAGGAGCACACCAGCGTCACCGGCGCCGCCGCGCACGCCGCCGTGGCCTACTCCTGGGCCTGGCCGGTGGCCGCGGTCGCCGGCGGGGCGCTGCTGCTGGCGGCGGGGGCGCTGGCCGTCGCGCGCGGCGCCCGCTGGCCCGGCATGTCCGACCGGTACGAAAGGCCGGGCGGATCCACCGCCGGCCGCGCCGAGCGCGCGGGCCGGGAGGAACGGTCGCTGTGGGACGCGCTCGACCAGGGCGTGGACCCGACCGAGGGCGGCCCGGGCGAGCGCGACGGCGGCCGGGGCTGACGCGCCGGACCCGCGCCCCGCACGTCCGGCCTGTTCGCCGGATTGTGTGACGATCTGCCGACAATGTCGCTGTGATGCCCCTGGCGTCGCTAAGCTGCCGCAGCGCGACGCGCTACGCCGGCCGGGCATCGAGCCCGGCCCCGCGTCACGGCAAGGAGACCATCGATGAGTTACGGCCAGCAGGGCGGCGGCTACAACGCGCCTCCCCCCGGAGGCGGTTACCCCCCGCCCGGCGGCTACCCGCCCGGGGGCTACGGCCAGCCCTACGCCCCCGAGCCGCCGAACAACCAGCTCCTCCCGGCGATCCTCACCACGCTGTTCTGCTGCGGCCCGTTCAGCCTCCCGGCGATCTACTACGCCGGCAAGGTCAACGGCAAGTTCGAGGCCGGGGACTACCAGGGCGCCCTGGAGGCGTCCCAGCAGGCCAAGAAGTGGTGGATGATCTCGCTGTTCGTCGGCCTCGGCATGTGGGTGCTGTACCTGATCCTGTGGTTCGTCGTCGGCGTGTCGATCTTCAACGGCCTCGAGAGCGTGCAGAACAGCGGCTCATACTGATGACGTGGGCGGCGCGGACGGCGTGGACGGTGTGAGCGGCGTAGAGGGCGCGCACGGGACGCACGCCGGGGGGCGCGGCGCCGGACGGGCGCGGGCACTGCTCGCGCCCCTCGGGCTCGCGGCGGTCGCGGCGGCGGCCGTCGCCTACGTCGGCGTCGTGGACCCGAACCGGCCCGGCCACTACCCGACCTGCCCGTTCCTGCTGCTGACCGGGCTGTACTGCCCGGGTTGCGGCACGTTGCGCGCCCTGAACGCGCTCGCGCACGCCGACCCGGTCGCGGCGCTCGGGCTGAATCCGCTGGCGGTGCTCACCATTCCCTTCCTGGTGTTCTGGTGGGGGCGATGGCTCGTCAGGGCCTGGCGCGGGCGGCCCGTCCGCACCCGCCTGGCGCCTCCGATCTACATCTGGTCCTTCCTGGGATTGATCATCGTGTACTGGATCGTGAGGAATCTGCCGTTCGGTGCCTTTCTCGCACCGTGACGCCCCCCGACTCGGCGCCGCGAGCCCCCCAGACCCGCCACCCTGTGGCGAGCCGACGGCGGTAAGCCCGATACCATCGGCAGGGCAAGGTCGGGATGAGGGCGGAAGGTCCCCGCGGCGATCGGCCGATCGCGGGCCGAAACGTCCTCGCCCGCGGCGCAGTCGACCGGAGGGGACCCTGATCGGGTGAGCGAGCCAAGCGAGGAGATCAAGTGAGCGTGCTCGACGAGATCCTGGACGGCGTGCGTGCCGACCTCGCCGATCGGCAGCGTGACGTGGCGTTGACCGAGCTCCAGGAGCGCGCCCAGCGCGCGCCGGCCACCAAGGACGCCTACGCCGCGCTCGGCGGCGACAAGGTCTCGGTCATCGCCGAGGTCAAGCGGTCCAGCCCCTCCAAGGGCGCGCTGGCCGCCATCGCCGACCCCGCGGCGCTCGCGAGCGACTACGAGGCGGGCGGCGCGCACGTCATCAGCGTGCTCACCGAGCGCCGCCGCTTCGGCGGCAGCCTGGAGGATCTGGCCGCGGTCCGCGCCGCCGTCGACATCCCCATCCTCCGCAAGGACTTCGTGGTCACCTCCTACCAGCTGTGGGAGGCCCGCGCGTACGGCGCCGACCTCGCGCTCCTCATCGTGGCGGCCCTCGACCAGAACGCTTTGATCTCATTGATCGAAAGGGCCGAGTCGATCGGCCTCGCGCCGCTGGTCGAGGTGCATACTGAGGAGGAGCTCGACCGGGCTCTGGACGCCGGCGCGCGCATCATCGGCGTGAACGCGCGCGATCTCAAAACCCTTGAGGTCGACCGCGACGTGTTCGCCAGGCTGGCCCCCAAGATCCCGGACGGCGTCATCAAGATCGCCGAGTCCGGTGTCCGGGGCCCGCACGACCTGCTGGCCTACGCCCGCGCGGGCGCCGACGCCGTGCTCGTGGGCGAGAGCCTCGTCACCGGCAAGGACCCGCGGGCCGCCGTGGTCGACCTGGTCACGGCCGGGGCGCACCCCGCGTCCCGATTCGACAACGGACCCGAGAGGCAGCAGTGAGCACAGAGGGCAGCCTGATCACCGCGGCCGACCTCGCCGGCGGCGGCGTGGCAGGCGACGATCCCGACGTCCGCGGGCGTTTCGGGGTGTTCGGCGGCAGATTCGTGCCCGAAGCCCTGATCCCCGCCCTCGACGAGGTCGCCAAGGCCTACGAGGACGCCAAGTCCGACGTCGCGTTCCTGCGCGAGTTCGACCACCTGCTGCGCACCTACGCCGGCCGGCCCACCGCCGTGACCGAGGTCCGCAGGTTCTCCGAGGTCGCCGGCGGCGCCCGCGTCCTGCTCAAGCGCGAGGACCTCACGCACACCGGCGCCCACAAGATCAACAACGTGCTCGGCCAGGCCCTGCTCACCAGGCGCCTCGGCAAGACCCGCGTGATCGCCGAGACCGGCGCCGGCCAGCACGGCGTCGCCACCGCGACCGCCTGCGCGCTGCTCGGCCTCGAATGCGTCATCTACATGGGCGAGGTCGACTGCGAGCGCCAGGCGCTCAACGTCGCCCGCATGAAGCTCCTCGGCGCCCGGGTCGTCCCCGTCGCCAACGGCAGCCGCACACTCAAGGACGCCATCAACGAGGCCTTCCGCGACTGGGTCACCAACGTCGACAGCACGCACTATCTGTTCGGCACCGTCGCCGGCCCCCACCCGTTCCCCGAGATCGTCCGCGACTTCGCGCGCATCATCGGCGTCGAGGCCCGCCGCCAGGTCCTGGAGCTGACCGGCCGGCTGCCCGACGCGGTCGCCGCGGCCGTCGGCGGCGGATCCAACGCCATCGGCATCTTCCACGCCTTCATCGAGGACGAGGGCGTCGCCCTGCACGGCTACGAGGCGGGCGGCCACGGCCTGGAGTCCGGCGAGCACGCCCTCACCCTCACCGAGGGCTCGGTCGGCGTCCTGCACGGCGCGCGCACCTACGTCCTGCAGGACGACGAGGGCCAGACCATCGAGTCGCACTCGATCTCCGCGGGCCTGGACTACCCGGGCGTCGGCCCCGAGCACGCCTGGCTCAAGGACTCCGGCCGCGCCACCTACCACGGCATCACCGACGCCGAGGCCATGGAGGCCTTCTCCGTCCTCGCCCGCACCGAGGGCATCATCCCGGCCATCGAGTCGGCGCACGCCCTCGCCGGGGCGATCAAGCTCGGCCGCGAGCTCGGCCCCGAGGCCACCATCCTGGTGAACCTCTCGGGCCGCGGGGACAAGGACATGGGCACCGCGATGAAATATTTCAACCTGTAGGCCTGTGGGCCCCGGAAACCTGTGAGCGGGACTCTCTGACATGACGACTCTTCAGACGGTGTTCGAGAAGGCGCGGGCCGACAAGCGGGCCGCCCTGGTCGGGTACCTCCCGGCCGGCTTCCCCGGCAAGGACGGCGCCATCGCCGCCGCGACCGCGATGGTGGAGGCCGGCTGCGACGTCATCGAGATAGGCCTGCCCTACTCCGACCCGCTCATGGACGGCCCCACCATCCAGGCCGCCGTGCACCGCGCCCTCACCGGCGGCACCCGCATCGCCGACGTGCTGCGCACCGTCGAGGGCGTGGCCAAGACCGGCGCCGCCGTTCTGGTCATGACGTACTGGAACCCCATCGACCGCTACGGCGCCGAGCGTTTCGCCCGCGACCTGGCCGCCGCGGGCGGCGTCGGCACCATCACCCCCGACCTCACCCCCGAAGAGGCCGGGCCCTGGCGCCGGTACAGCGCCGAGGCCGGCATCGACACCGTCTTCCTGGTCGCCCCGAGCTCCACGGGCGAGCGCATCCAGGCCGTGGCCGAGTGCTGCACCGGCTTCGTCTACGCCGCCTCCCTCATGGGGGTCACCGGCGCGCGCGACTCGGTGAGCTCGGCGGCCGAGGGCCTGGTCGAGCGCACCCGGGCGCACACCTCGCTCCCGGTGTGCGTGGGCCTCGGCGTCGGCACCGGCGCCCAGGCCGCGCAGGTCGCCAAGTACGCCGACGGCGTCATCGTCGGCTCGGCGTTCATCCGCCGCCTCCTCGACGCCCCCGACGAGGCCGCCGGTCTGGCGGCGGTGCGCGAGCTCGGCGAGGAGCTCGCCGCGGGCGTGCGTTCCTGATCCTCCCGGCTCCGAGCACGGCCCCGGCGGGCACGGCGGCGTCCGGCTTCGGCCGCGCCACCAGCGCTTAGCCGGGGCTTATCGCGTTCATGATGAGCTTGGTGGCCGGTACCCTCGGCATGAGCGCCGACGCCGGCCCGGTCCGCCGGCGGGCCGCCGCGTGCCGGCCGGGCGCCGCGCGGCGCCGTCGGGCGCCCGTACAGGCCTAAGGAGACGTTGACGTGCCAAGCGGGAAGAGGCCGCGCCGATGAGGTGGCTTTACGTGCATCCGGCGGTACCCTGGGTGACGACCGTCGCCCGGCTGGTGGTCGCCGCCGTGCTCATCACGGCCGGCTGGCTGAAGATCGGCACGCCCGCGCTGTCCGTCCAGGCGGTGGAGGCGTACGAGCTGCTGCCGGAGTCGGTCGCGTCCGCGGTGGGCCACGGCCTGCCGATCATCGAGATCGTCGTCGGAGTGCTGCTCGTCGCCGGGTTGCTGACCCGGGTGGCGGGCGTCGTCTCGGCGCTGCTCATGCTGGCCTTCGTGGTCGGCATCGCGTCGGCGTGGGCGCGCGGCCTGCGCATCGACTGCGGCTGCTTCGGCGGCGGCGGTCAGCTCGCCGCGGGGGCCGATCCCGGCTACCTGTGGGAGATCCTGCGCGACGCCGGGCTGTTCCTGCTGGGCGCGTGGGTGGCCTGGTTCCCGCCGGGCCGCCTCGCGCTCGACGCGGCGCTCGGGCTCGCGCCCGGGCGGGACAGGGACGACGACCTCGATGTCGACGATCTGGGCGAGGAGCCCGCATGAAGGGGGAGCACTGATGGGAAAGGCCGCGCGGGAGGTCTCCGCCCGCGAGCGGATCAAGTCGCAGCGCGAGCGCGAGCGCAAGGAGCAGGCCAGGCGCCGCGTCATCACCATCGTCGCCGTCGTGGCGGTCGTGCTCGCGGTCGTCGGCGGCGGCTGGTGGTACTACCAGCGGGGCAAGTCCGAGACGGTCAGCGGCGGGCTCGCGCCGATCACCTTCCAGCAGGACGGCTCGATCGCCATGGCCAAGCCCGGCGTCCAGAAGCCGGTGGTCGACGTCTACGAGGACTTCCAGTGCCCCGCCTGCAAGCTTTTCGAGGAGAGCAGCTCGGCGACGCTGAAGAACATGGCGGCGGACGGCCAGGTGAAGGTCGTCTACCACCCGATCAACATCTTCAGCCAGGAGCCCACGCTGGGGAACACCATGCGCGCCTCCTCGGCCGCGCGATGCGTGCCCGCCGGGCAGTGGTCGGCCTTCCACGACCGGCTCTTCAAGGAGCAGCCCCCGGAGACCCGATCGGGCTTCTCGCTGGACGACCTGGTGAAGTGGGGCAAGGAGGCCGGCGTCACCGACCCGGGCTTCGAGTCCTGCGTCAGGTCCCAGAAGCACGCGCAGACCCAGGCCGCCTTCAGCAAGAAGGTCTTCGACGCCAAGCTCGTGCCGGACGGCACGCCCACGCTGCGCCTGAACGGCGAGATCATCGACAACAACGTCGCGTTCAGCCCGGGTTCGCTGCGTCAGGCCATTCTTGATGCCGCGAAGTAGGCACGGAAACGGTAACGTCACCTGACATGCCCCTGGCCTCCATTCCCAGCCCGTCCGAAGGGGTCTGGTACCTCGGACCGATTCCCCTGCGGGCCTACGCGTTCTGCATCGTGCTCGGCGTCATCGTCGCCGTCTGGATCGGGGAGCGCCGCTGGCGCGCCCGCGGCGGCGAGCCGGGCACCATCACCGACCTCGCCGTCTGGGCCGTCCCGTTCGGCCTGGTCGGCGGCCGGCTGTACCACGTCATCACCGACTGGCAGCTCTACTTCGGTCCTGACGCGCGCAACCGGCCCATCGACGTCCTGTACGTCTGGCACGGCGGCCTCGGCATCTGGGGCGCCATCGCGCTCGGCGCCGTCGGCGTGTGGATCGCCTGCCGCAGGCGCGGCATCTCCCTGTCGGCGGTGGCCGACGCCTGCGCGCCCGGCATCGCGGTGGCCCAGGCCATCGGCCGCTGGGGCAACTACTTCAACCAGGAACTCTTCGGCGGCCCGACCGACCTGCCCTGGGGTCTGGAGATCGACCCGGGGCGGGACGGCACGGTGGCGGGCGTGTCCACCTACCACCCGACGTTCCTGTACGAATGCCTGTGGAACCTGGCCCTGGCCGGCGTGCTGATCTGGATCGGCAAGCGCTACGGCCTGCGCCACGGCCGCCTGTTCGCCCTGTACGTCGCCGGGTACACCCTGGGCCGCTTCTGGATCGAGGGCATGCGGGTCGACGAGGCCCACCACATCCTCGGCCTGCGGCTCAACCAGTGGACGTCCCTGGCCCTGTTCGCCGCCGCCCTGGTGTACTTCTACCTGACCAGGAACAAGACCTCCGAAGAGATCGTCGTCCCGGCCGCACGCGAGGCCCACGTCGACCCGGCGCACGGCGCGGACCAGGCCGACGAGCACGAGACGGCCGCGGCCGACCCCGCGCACGACGCCGGGCAGGCCGACGAGGACGAGGTGGCCGACCCCGGCGGGCCCGAGCCGTCCGGGGACGCCGAGGCGCGCGAGCCCGGCGCGGACGAGCCCAAGGTCGCCGGAGCCGCGACCTCCACGACGGTGGCGTCCGACCCGGAGGCGAATCCGCGATGATCCAAGGCCGCTCCTCGGGGGGGCGCGCCGAGGTCCATGACCGGCACCGTGACGCGCCCGGCGCCCGCCGGGCGCGTCACGGCTCGTCGCGCGGAGCCGGCGGCCTGTGAGCGCCCGCAACAAGAGGCGCCGGTCCTCGTTCGAGCTCCCGGCCCTGGCCGAGCGCGGGCTGACCCGGCGTCAGCAGCGCGCGCTGATGATCGTGGGCACGGTCCTGGCCGTGTTCGCGGGCGGTTTCGCGCTGACCGCGATCGTGAGCACGCTCGGCGTCTCCGACGCCGCGCCGGGCCAGAACTCCGGCGACCTGATCGGCCTGCCGGAACCCGACGACTACCAGGCGTGGCCCTCGCCCAAGCTCTTCGGCCCCATCGCCGACCGCGGCGCCGATCCGGCCCCGCTGCGGGCGGAAGAGGTGTTCAACGTCAAGACGCTGAAGAGCGGCGGGGTCACGCTGCGGCTCGCCGAGCGCCGCCTGGACGACACCTGCGCGCCCGCCGTGTGGGGCGGCGGCGTGGTGTCCCGGCTCGGCCAGACCGGGTGCACGCAGGCGGCGCGGGGCGTGTACCTCAGCGCCGACCGCCGCTACGTCGCCCAGTACACCCTGTTCAACATGGCGAGCGCCCAGGCCGCCGACGCCTTCGTGCGGGACATGGCGACGCTGTACCGCGGCGGCGGGTGGATGCGCGCGCTGCAGTCCGAGGCGACCGTCTTCTCCGGGGACGGCTACACCGAGGGCAGCGGCCACGCGATGGGGCACTTCGCGGGGTTCGTCTGGGTGGGCCGGGCCGATCGCCGGGAGCCGGGCCCGAAGGACGACTTCGTCTCGCTGTCCCTGGCCGTCCGGGGAGCCGAGAAGGCGATCTACCGCCGTGTGGTGGCCGTCACCGGGCCGCAGGCCTCCCCGGCGGGGTAGGGTCGGCTGCCGTGCCAAGCCGTACGTTGATCGTCGCCGCGGTGGCCGGGGTGCTGGCCGCGGCAGGGGCGGTCGTGTTCCTCCTCACCCGGCCGGAGACCGGCCCGAGCCCCGCCTACTTCCGGGGAGAGGGCACCTCCGCGCTGTACGCCCCCATCGCCACCCGCGGCCAGGATCCGGCGCCGCTGACCGAGCAGGAGCTGTTCGGGCAGGCCGCCCGCCTGGTCGAGCAGGGGGTGACCATGGAGCGCCGCGGGGCCGCGCTGTCGGCCGACTGCGGGGAGGCGTTGTGGGGGAGCGGGGTGAAGGCCGCGGCGGCCGGGTGCGCGGGCGTGGCGCGGGCCTCGTTCACCGGCGCCGGCGGCGCGGTGTCCGGCCAGTACGCGGTGTTCGACATGCCCGACGGCGCCGCCGCCGACCGGCTCGTGGCGGCGCTCGACCCCCGGCGCGGCGGGGGCTTCCTGCGGGCGGCGCCCGGCCAGCCGCCGTCCTTCGACGCCGGGCACAGCCGCGCCGCGGCGCGCGCGCTCGGCCATTTCGTCGTCGTCAACTGGGTCGGCCCGGTGGGGGACGAGCGCACCGCCGATCTGACCCTCCCGCAGCTCGCGCTGGAGCGGCTCGGCGCGTTCGCGCAGCGGCGCGTCCTGGCCGCCGGGTGATCGCGGCGGGGGCGCGCTTGACCGGTCCCTGACCGGGTCCGGGGCATTCCCGGGTGCTTTGACCTGGAATAACGCCCTGTCGTGCGCCGTTCCTTTGACTGCGGCCTGGGACGTACGGCTGAGGACACCAAGATGTGGGCACTTCGATGGTGAATGTTCGCGATCCCCACCTGGCGGGCACCATTCCGGCAGGGTGAGGTAGTCTCTACACACCTAACAGCAGCAGGGCCAACGTCGTCCCTCTTGCCTGCACTCGCCAATCCGACGAAGCAGACGAAGACGACGGGAGGGATTCAATGCCTGCTGCCCGCCTCGGTCTCCCCGAGCCCCAGGGCCTGTATCACCCTTCGCACGAGCATGACGCCTGTGGTGTCGCCATGGTGGCCGACGTCAACGGCCGGCGCACCCACGAGATCGTCGCGAAGGCCTTGACGGCACTGTGCAATCTCGATCACCGAGGAGCCAAGGGTAGCGAACCGGACACCGGCGACGGCGCCGGCATCCTGACGCAGATGCCCGACGCGTTCCTCCGCGTCTCCGTGGACTTCCCCCTGCCGCTCGCCGGCTCCTACGCGGCCGGCATCGCCTTCCTGCCCGCCGACGGCCAGGCCCGCGCGATCGCCACCGGCATGATCGAGGAGATCGCCGCCGAGGAGGGCCTCACGGTCCTCGGCTGGCGCGAGCTGCCCATCGACTCCACGCAGGCGGGGCCGAGCGCCCGGGCCGTCATGCCGTTCTTCGCGCAGCTCTTCGTCTCCTCCCCGGGCGGCGAGAGCGGGCTGGCGCTGGACCGCCTGGCCTTCTGCCTGCGCAAGCGGGCCGAGCACGAGGCGGACGTGTACTTCGCCTCGCTGTCGTCGCGCACGATCGTCTACAAGGGCATGCTGACGACGCCGCAGCTCGAAGGGTTCTTCCCCGACCTGTCCGACGCGCGCTTCGAGAGCGCGATCGCGCTGGTCCACTCCCGCTTCTCGACCAACACCTTCCCGTCGTGGCCGCTGGCGCACCCGTACCGCTACGTCGCCCACAACGGCGAGATCAACACCGTCAAGGGCAACCGCAACTGGATGCGCGCCCGCGAGGCGATGCTGGCGAGCGACCTGATCCCCGGCGACCTCGCCCGGCTCTTCCCGATCTGCGACCCCGACGGCTCCGACACCGCCTCGTTCGACGAGTGCCTGGAGCTGCTGCACCTCGGCGGCAGGAGCCTGCCGCACGCCGTGCTGATGATGATCCCCGAGGCGTGGGAGAACCACGCCGAGATGGACGCCGCGCGGCGGGCGTTCTATGAGTTCCACTCCACCGCCATGGAGGCGTGGGACGGCCCGGCGTCGATCACCTTCAGCGACGGTACGCTGGTCGGCGCGGTTCTGGACCGCAACGGCCTGCGTCCCGGCCGTTTCTGGGTGACCGAGGACGGCCTGGTCGTGCTGGCCTCGGAGGCCGGTGTGCTGGACGTCGAGCCGTCCAAGGTGGTGCGCAAGGGCCGCCTGCAGCCGGGCAAGATGTTCCTCGTCGACACCTCCCTCGGCAAGATCATCGAGGATGACGAGATCAAGGCCGAGCTGGCCGCCGCCAACCCCTACGGCGAGTGGCTGCACGCCGGGCTGGTCCGCTTCGAGGAGCTGCCCGAGCGGGTGCGCCCGATCCTCACCCACGAGGCCCTGGTCAAGCGCCAGCAGACCTTCGGCTACACCGAGGAGGAGCTGCGGATCATCCTGGCGCCCATGGCCAGGACCGGCGCCGAGCCGATCGGTTCCATGGGCACCGACTCGCCCGTCGCGGTGCTCAGCGAGCGGCCGAGGCTGCTGTTCGACTACTTCAGCCAGCTCTTCGCCCAGGTCACCAACCCGCCGCTCGACGCGATCCGCGAGGAGCTCGTCACCTCGCTGCAGACCACGATCGGCCCCGAGGGCAACCTGCTCGCCCCGGGCCCGGCGTCCTGCCGCAGGCTCGTGCTGCCCTACCCGGTGATCGACAACGACGAGCTCGCCAAGATCATCCACATCAACGACGAGGGCGCGCTGCCCGGTTTCCAGCCGCACGTGGTGTCGGGCCTGTTCGAGGTCGCGGGCGGCGGCGAGGCGCTGCTGCACCGCCTCGAGGAGATCTGCGCCGAGGTCTCGGAGGCCATCGCCGGCGGCGCCCGCATCATCGTGCTGTCCGATCGGGGCTCCGACGCGCGCATGGCGCCGATCCCGTCGCTGATGCTCACCGGCGCGGTGCACCACCACCTGATCCACGAGAAGTCCCGCACCCGCGTCGGCCTGGTCGTCGAGACCGGCGAGGCCCGCGAGTGCCACCACATGGCGCTGCTCATCGGGTACGGCGCCTCGGCGGTCAACCCCTACCTGGCGATCGAGACCGTCGAGGACATGATCGCCTCCGGCGCGCTGGCCCTGGAGCCGCGCGCGGCGGTGCGCAACCTGATCAAGGCGTACGGCAAGGGCGTCCTGAAGGTCATGTCCAAGATGGGCGTGTCCACGGTCGCCTCCTACACCGGCGCGCAGATCTTCGAGGCGCTCGGCCTCGGCGCGGACGTCATCGACGCCTGCTTCGCCGGCACCACCTCCCGGCTCGGCGGCGTCGGCTTCGACGTGCTCGCCCGTGAGGCGGGCCTGCGCCACCGCCGGGCCTACCCGCGCGCGGAGAACGCCCACCGCCGCCTGGAGGTCGGCGGCGAGTACCAGTGGCGCCGCGAGGGCGAGCCCCACCTGTTCAACCCCGAGACGGTCTTCCGCCTCCAGCACGCCACCCGCACCCGGCGCTACGAGATCTTCAAGGAGTACACCGGCCTGGTGGACGGCCAGGCGGAGCGGCTGATGACGCTGCGCGGCCTGTTCCGGCTGCGCGAGGGCGTGCGCCCGCCGGTGCCGATCGAGGAGGTCGAGCCGGTCGAGAGCATCGTGCGCAGGTTCTCCACCGGCGCGATGTCCTACGGGTCGATCTCGCAGGAGGCGCACGAGACCATCGCCATCGCGATGAACCGCCTCGGCGGCAAGTCCAACACCGGCGAGGGCGGCGAGGACCCGGAGCGGCTGTACGACCCGGTGCGGCGCAGCGCGATCAAGCAGGTCGCCTCCGGCCGCTTCGGCGTGACCAGCGAGTACCTGGCCAACGCGGCCGACATCCAGATCAAGATGGCCCAGGGCGCCAAGCCCGGCGAGGGCGGCCAGCTCCCCGGCCACAAGGTCTACCCGTGGATCGCCAAGACCCGGCACTCCACGCCGGGCGTCGGCCTCATCTCGCCGCCGCCGCACCACGACATCTACTCGATCGAGGACCTGGCCCAGCTCATCCACGACCTGAAGAACTCCAACCCCGACGCCCGCGTCCACGTCAAGCTGGTCGCCGAGGTCGGGGTCGGCACGGTCGCGGCGGGCGTCAGCAAGGCCCACGCCGACGTCGTGCTGATCTCCGGGCACGACGGCGGCACCGGCGCCTCCCCGCTGACCTCGATCAAGCACGCGGGCGCGCCCTGGGAGCTCGGCCTGGCCGAGACCCAGCAGACCCTGCTGCTGAACGGCCTGCGCGACCGCATCGTCGTGCAGGTGGACGGCCAGCTCAAGACCGGCCGCGACGTGGTCGTGGCCGCGCTGCTCGGCGCCGAGGAGTTCGGCTTCGCGACCGCGCCGCTGGTGGTGTCCGGCTGCGTCATGATGCGCGTGTGCCACCTGGACACCTGCCCGGTCGGGGTCGCGACGCAGAACCCCGAGCTGCGCAGGCGCTTCAGCGGCAAGCCGGAGTTCGTGGTCAACTTCTTCGAGTTCATCGCCGAGGAGGTCCGCGAGTACCTGGCCGCGCTCGGGTTCCGCTCGATCGAGGAGGCCGTGGGCCACGCCGAGTTCCTGGACACCGCGGCCGCCGAGGACCACTGGAAGGCCGCGGGCCTGGACCTGTCGCCGATCCTGCACGTGCCCGCCCTGCCCGAGGGCACGCCGCTGCGCCGCACCATCGCCCAGGACCACGGCCTGGACAAGGCGCTGGACAACACGCTGATCCAGCTCGCCGAGGGCGCGCTGGCCTTCGGCGACCGGGTGACGCTCGAACTGCCGATCCGCAACGTCAACCGCACCGTCGGCACCATGCTCGGCAACCAGGTGACCCGCCGGTTCGGCGGCGAGGGCCTGCCGGACGACACCATCGACGTCGGCTTCACCGGCTCGGCGGGCAACTCCTTCGGCGCCTTCGTGCCGAGGGGCGTGACGCTGCGGCTGACCGGCGACGCCAACGACTACCTCGCCAAGGGACTGTCGGGCGGCCGTGTCACCGTGCGGCCGCACGACGACGCGCCGTTCAGCGCCGAGACGCAGGTCATCGCCGGCAACGTCGGCCTGTACGGCGCGACCTCCGGCGAGGTGTTCATCCGCGGCGTCGTCGGCGAGCGGTTCTGCGTGCGCAACTCCGGCGCCACCGCCGTCGTCGAGGGCGTGGGCGACCACGGCTGCGAGTACATGACGGGCGGCCGCGCGGTCGTGCTCGGCCCGACGGGCCGCAACTTCGCGGCGGGCATGTCCGGCGGCATCGCCTACGTGCTGGACCTGAACCCGGCGCGGGTCAACCGCGAGATGGTCGAGATCGAGCAGCTCACCGAGGACGACGCGGAGTTCCTGCACGAGATCGTCGAGCGCCACCTGGCCGAGACGGGCTCGACCGTCGCCAAGGCCCTGCTGGACGACTGGGACGTCGCGCTCACCCGGTTCGGCAAGATCATGCCGTCCGACTACAAGAGGGTGCTCAAGGCCGCCGAGACCGCGCGCGCCGAGGGCCGGGACATCGACGAGGCGGTCATGGCCGCCGTGCACGGTTAAGGGAGGTTCACCGATGGCCGACCCCAAAGGGTTCCTGACGCACGCCCGCGAGCTGCCGCAGCGCCGCCCGGTCGACGTGCGCATCCGCGACTGGCGTGAGGTCTACGAGGACTTCTCCAAGCCCGCGCTGACCAAGCAGGCCGCACGCTGCATGGACTGCGGCATCCCGTTCTGCCACAACGGCTGCCCGCTCGGGAACCTCATCCCCGAGTGGAACGACCTCGTGTACCGGGACGACTGGCGCGAGGCGGTCGAGCGGCTGCACGCGACCAACAACTTCCCCGAGTTCACCGGGCGGCTGTGCCCGGCGCCGTGCGAGACGGCGTGCGTGCTCGGCATCAACTCCGACCCGGTGGCGATCAAGCGCGTCGAGGTGGAGATCATCGACCGCGCCTTCGACGAGGGGTGGGTGACGCCGCAGCGGCCCACCTCCAAGTCGGGCAAGAAGGTCGCGGTGATCGGCTCGGGGCCCGCGGGCCTCGCGGCCGCCCAGCAGCTCACCCGCGCCGGGCACGACGTGGTGGTGTTCGAGCGCGCCGACCGGATCGGCGGCCTGCTGCGCTACGGCATCCCCGAGTTCAAGATGGAGAAGCGGCACCTCGACCGGCGCCTGGCGCAGATGCGCGCCGAGGGCACCGAGTTCCGCGCCGGGGTGAACGCCGGCGTGGACGTCACGGCCGAGCGGCTGCGCGCCGAGTTCGACGCGGTCGTGCTGGCCGGGGGCGCCACCGCCTGGCGCGACCTGCCGGTCCCCGGCCGCGAGCTGGACGGCGTCCACCAGGCGATGGAGTACCTGCCGCTGGCCAACAAGGTGCAGGAGGGCGACCTCGCCGCGCCTCCCATCTCGGCGGAGGGCAAGCACGTCGTCGTGATCGGCGGCGGCGACACCGGCGCCGACTGCATCGGCACGGCGGTGCGCCAGGGCGCGGCCTCGATCACCCAGCTGGAGATCATGCCGCGGCCCCCGGAGCGGCGGCCGGCCGCCCAGCCGTGGCCGACCTACCCGATGCTCTTCAAGGTGGAGAGCGCCCACGAGGAGCTGGAGGCCGACGGCGGCGCCCGGGTCTACGCGGTGTCCACGACCGGGTTCGTCGGCGACGAGCAGGGCCGGGTGAAGGCCCTGCGCCTGGTGGACGTCGAGGGCCCGTCGGGCGGGTTCAAGCCCGTGCCCGGCACCGAGCGCGAGATCCCGGCCGAGCTGGTCACGCTGGCGATGGGCTTCGTGGGCCCGGAGAAGGGCGCCCTGCTCACCGACCTCGCCGCGCTCGCCCCGGACCGCGAGGCGTTCTTCGACGCCCGGGGCAACGTGGCCAGGGACAAGAGCTACATGAGCGGCGTCGACGGCGTCTTCGTCGCCGGCGACATGGGACGCGGGCAGTCGCTGATCGTGTGGGCGATCGCGGAGGGCCGCACGGCCGCGGCGGCCGCCGACCGCTACCTCACCGGCCAGACGGCCCTGCCGGAGGTGATCCCGCCGACGGCCAGGCCGCTGGTCTGACGCGCGCCGCCGGCCGGAGTCCCTCATCGGGAGCCCGGCCGGCCCGCTGAGCTGCGAGGACGGCGTTTCCCCACCGGGAGCGCCGTCCTTTTGCGGGTTTAAGCGGATGTCACATATAGCTTGTAGTTACATATGCATAGGTGGGGTGGATTGCCGTTGCAATCGGCGGACGAGTTGCTTTGGTCCTCGATCCACTGAAAGATGCTGCCTCGTCATAGAGACAGCTTGAGGAGAGGGTCAATGGTGCGGGGGTACGGTCGCCTGAGAGGCGCTGTCGTTTCGGTCACGGTGGGCGCGCTCGCCGCCGGATCTCTTCTGACCGGTGCGGCCTCCGCCGGCGCCGCGCCCGCGAAGGGAACGGCGGCCGAGTACCTGGTCTTCTACGCCCCCGGCGCGCGCGACGACGCCCTGGCCGCGATCAAGGGCGCGGGCGGCACGCCCGGCGCCGTCGACGCCAAGCTCGGCTACGTCCTGGCCCGCGGCGCGGGCGCCGGGTTCGCCGAGCGCCTCGGCGCCTCCGCCTCCATCGTCGGCGTGACCGCCGACCGGCGGATCGGCGCGGCGACCTCCCTGGCCGCCTCCGGCGCCTCCCGCACGGCGAGCACCTCCACCGCCGCCGCCAGCGCCGCCACCACCGGCGCGGCGGCGTCCACGGCGGGGGCGGACCCGCTCTCGTCCCGCCAGTGGGACATGAAGATGATCGGCGCCACCGCCTCCGGCTCCTACGCCAAGGCGCGCGGCAACAAGAAGGTGCTGGTCGGCATCATCGACACCGGCGTGGACGGCAAGCACCCCGACATCGCCCCGAACTTCAACCGCGCGCTCAGCCGCAACTTCGTCACCGACCGCCCGAACGACCCGAACGGCAAGGAGCTGGACGGGCCGTGCGAGGTCAAGAGCTGCAAGGACCCGGCCGACGTGGACGACGACGGCCACGGCACCCACGTCGCCAGCACCATCGGCTCGCCGCTCAACGGCCTCGGCGTCGCCGGCGTCGCGCCCGACGTGTCGCTGGTCAACATCCGCGCCGGCACGGACTCGGGGTTCTTCTTCCTCAAGCCGGTGCTCGACGCGCTCACCTACGCGGGCGACGCGGGCATCGACGTGGTCAACATGAGCTTCTTCGTCGACCCCTGGACGTTCAACTGCGCGAACAACCCGCAGGACTCCCGGGCCGAGCAGCTCCAGCAGAAGGGCGTCATCACCGGCGTCCAGCGGGCCCTGGACTACGCCCGCGCCCGCGGCGTCACGCTCATCACCGCCCTCGGCAACGGCTCCACCGACCTCGGCCACCCGACCGTGGACAAGGAGAGCCCCGGCTACCCGCTCGGCGGCGAGCGCGAGCGTAAGATCGACAACTCGTGCGTCAACGTCCCGGCCGAGTCCCGCGGCGTCATCTCGGTCTCGGCTCTTGGCCCGAGCGGGCGCAAGGCCTGGTACTCCGACTACGGCATCGAGCAGACCGACCTGTCGGCCCCCGGCGGCGACCCCAGCGACTCCGGCACCTCCCTCAAGGGCAACGCCCGCGAGATCCTGGCCGCCGCGCCGGAGAAGGCCCTGCGCAGGCAGAAGCTGATCGACGCCTCCGGCAAGCCCACCGGCCCCTCGGTGGTGCGCGACTGCCGCAACGGCCGGTGCGCCTACTACCAGTACCTCTCCGGCACCTCCATGGCCTCCCCGCACGCCGCTGGCGTCGCCGCGATCCTGGTCGCCCGCTTCGGCAAGCCCGGCAAGGGCGGGCTCGCCCTGGCCCCCGCCACCGTGGAGCGGCTGCTGTACGCCACGGCCACGCCCACGGCGTGCCCGGCGTCCGGCTCCACCCGCTACTCGGTGAGCGAGGAGACCCACGTCTGCGCCGGAAGCCGCGCCAAGAACGGCTTCTACGGCCACGGCATCGTCAGCGCCTCGCGCGCGGCCACCGTCAAGGGCTGACCCGGCCCCGTCACGGCCGCCCGGCGCGGGCGGCCGTGGCCCGGAAACCGGCGCGCGCGCCCGCGCGCGGCAACTATCCTGTGAGACGCACGGACACCATGACGGGCCACGCGGGCCCGGCCGCGCCGTCCCGGCGCCCGCCCTGGCGACAGGGCCTGCGACCTGCGACGGAACGCGTCGGCGCCCCAGAGGCGATCTCACGTCACCTGGATTTCCCCAGGCGCTGCGCACTTCGTCATCGCCAAGTGGTCTGTACCAATTAGGGTAGGGCTTGTGAGTCGTCGAGCGAAGATTGTGTGCACACTGGGGCCGGCCACCTCCTCCCCGGAGCGCCTGCGCGAGCTGATCGTCGCGGGCATGAACGTCGCCCGGTTCAACCTCAGCCACGGGAGCCATGAGCTCCACAAAGAGATTCACGGGCGGGTGAGGGAGGCCGCCGCCGAGCTCGGCGCGGCCGTAGGGGTCCTGGCCGACCTGCAGGGTCCCAAGATCCGGGTGGGCCGCTTCGCCGAGGGCCCGGTCCGCCTCGGCTACGGCGACGTCTTCACGATCACCACCGAGGACGTCCCGGGGGACCGCTCCCTGGTGTCGACCACCTACGAGGGCCTGCCCTCCGACGTCCGCCCCGGCGACAAGATCCTCGTCGACGACGGCCGCCTGGTCCTGGAGGCCACCGACGTCGACGGCCCGCGCGTGGTCACCAAGGTCCTGGTCGGCGGCATGATCTCCGACAACAAGGGCCTCAACCTGCCCGGTGTCGCCGTCTCGGCCCCGGCCCTCACCGAGAAGGACGAAGAGGACCTGCGCTGGGCGCTGCGCACCGGCTTCGACATGATCGCCCTGTCGTTCGTCCGCAGCCCCGACGACGCCTCCCTGGTCCGCGCGATCATGGACGAGGAGGGGGTGCACCTCCCGCTGCTCGCCAAGATCGAGAAGCCGCAGGCCGTCGAGTGCCTCGAAGAGATCGTCGACGCCTTCGACGGCATCATGGTCGCCCGCGGCGACCTCGGCGTCGAGCTGCCGCTCGAACAGGTGCCGATCGTCCAGCGGCGCGCCATCGCCCTGTCGCGTGAGAAGGCGCACCCGGTCATCGTCGCCACCCAGATGCTCGACTCCATGATGAGCGCCCCCCGGCCCACCCGCGCCGAGGCGTCCGACGTCGCCTTCGCCGTCATGGACGGCGCGGACGCCGTCATGCTCTCCGGCGAGACCTCGGTCGGCAGCCACCCCATCGAGGCCGTCGCCACCATGGACCGCATCGCCTGCGCCGCCGAGGTGGAGTCCCTGCAGTCCACCCACACCTTCGAGCGCGTGCCCGAGACCACCGGCGGCGCCATCGCCCGCGCCGCCGCCGAGGTCGGGGCCATCGTCGGAGCCAAGGCCCTGTGCGCGTTCACGATGTCCGGCGAGACCGCGCGGCGGCTGGCCCGCTACCGCTCGCCGATCCCGCTGCTGGCCTTCACCTCGGCCCCGGAGGTCCGCGGCCAGCTCGCGCTCACCTGGGGCGTCGAGACCTTCGAGGTCCCCTTCGTCCACCACACCGACGACATGGTGCGCCAGGTCGAGTCGGCCCTGCTGTCGCTCGGCCGCTGCGAGAAGGGGGACAAGGTCGTCATCGTGGCCGGGTCGCCCCCCGGGAGCCACGGCTCCACCAACGCCCTGCGCGTGCACACCATCGGCTCGGCGGTCTCCAGCTCCGGCTGAGCCCCGCCGCCCGCGCGGGCGGCCACACACGGCAACGGGAGCGGCCCCCGCGCGGGGACGCTCCCGTTTCGTATGGATCTCGCCTGCGATGTGCCGTCCGCGGACGCGTCGCGCGCCGGCTCAGTGCCCCGAGTGGGATTCGAACCCACACTTGATGGATTTTGAGGCCATTGACTCTGCCGTTGGTCTATCGGGGCGCCGTGAGGCTCGTGCCCCTAATCTAGCGGACGTCGGTACCCTCTTGGTCGTGAGTACGCAGCGGCGAGTGGTGATCGCGGAAGACGAGGCACTGATCCGCCTCGACCTCAAGGAGATGCTGGAAGAGGAGGGCTATGCCGTCGTCGGCGAGGCCGGGGACGGCGAGGCGGCCGTCGGCATCGCCTTGGAGCAGCGTCCCGATCTGGTGATCCTGGACGTCAAGATGCCGATCCTGGACGGCATCTCGGCCGCCGAGCGCATCGTGTCCAAGCGCGTGGCGCCCTGCCTGATCCTGACGGCGTTCTCCCAGCGCGACCTGGTCGAGCGGGCCAGGGACGCCGGGGCCATGGCCTACCTGGTGAAACCGTTCACCAAGTCCGACCTGGTCCCCGCCATCGAGATGGCCGTCAGCCGCCATGTCGAGATCATCGCCCTGGAGAAGGAGGTCTCCACGCTCGGCGAGCGCCTGGAGACCCGCAAGCTCGTCGAGCGCGCCAAGGGCCTGCTGATGGCCCAGCACGGCTGGACCGAGCCCCAGGCGTTCCGCTGGATCCAGAAGGCCTCGATGGACCGCCGCCTGAGCATGCGCCAGGTCGCCCAGGCGGTCGTCACCGACGCCGACACCGGCACCCCGCAAACCTGACCCGCCCTCGCGCCGGCCTGCGGGCCGGGCCGGCGCGGGAGCCGAGGCGGCCGGCCCTGCCGGGCCGCGTGCCTACGCCGGGTCGAGCGCCTCCACGAGGCGCACGCCTGGCATGTTCTGGACGGCCTCGCCGACGGTCCTGATGACCCGGCGGTCGGTCAGCTTGACGTAGAACGCCTCTTCCAGGGGCTCCCGGGTGACCATCGGGTCGCCGCGGGGGGTGGTGTCGTCGGTCGCGTAGTGGGCGGCCACCTTGGCGACATGGGGGCGGTCCTCGAAGTAGATCTTCTCCACGCCCTCGATGTCCCAGAGCAGATCGACGATGTCCTGTTTCTGCGCCTCGCTGATCGGCGGGTCGTTCACGCTGGTGCAGTCCATGCCCGGCTCGTTCGGGCATAACCGGATCACCACGTCCGCCTTGCCCGGCCAGAAGCCCGGCGTGCCCGGAAGGACGTCCCGTACCCCGAGGATGGACCTGGCACGTTCGGCGGCACGTGGGTAGTCCTCCCGCCGTGCCAGGTGCCCGACCAGATATCGCACGTAGACGACATCAGTGTCGCGGACGTTGTTCCTCTCCAGGAGCTGCGGCATCCATATGTCCTTCTCCTGTACGTTCCCGGGGTCGAAGAACCGGATGGAGGTGACTCCGGTGGCGGCCCGCACGGCGGCGCCCACGGCGGCCGGGTCCTTCGCCGCCGCGTCCCCCTCGGCCGGGCAGTCGGGGAGACGGGGGTGGCACAGGGCGACCATGATCTCGGGACGCTCCGGCCAGGGGCCGTCCGGGGGAGGGAGCGGTCTGCGGGACAGGTCGCGCAGGTACCAGGAGCCCGCCCCGGCCGCGCAGACCACCAGCGTGGCCGCCACGCATACGGCCAGCGCGCGGCGGCGGGCGAGGATCCAGGCGTGCAGACGGGCACCGCGCTCGGAGACCTCGCCGAACGATAACTCCTCGGGTTCCGGCGGATCGGGATGATTGTCCACGGCGTTCACTTTGGGCGAGATGACGAGATGCGGGCAACCGATTCGGGAACACCGGACAGAGGGCTGTGATCTTCGTTACGTTTTCGCACCAGGGATGCACCCAGCGTGTCAAGATTCCGGTGCCGGTCGTGTCAAGCACGGACGCCGGCCCTCTGCGGGCCGGTCTCCGGGCGGGGCGCGGAGGGGCCACCCATGCCGCCCCGCCCCATGTGACCTTTACTTTTCGAGTCGATCGCCGAAGAGGACCGGTGTGATAACGAAGCGGTAACGTGATGTGACTCTGTACCGACCTGTGACTTGTGCTGGGTGTAATGCCGTCAATGACCCCTGGCCAGATCGCCAGGGGGGCACTGTGAACCCGATCCCGACACGGGATCAGGCGAAAGGAAGGCAACCTTGCGGCCCAAGATTGCTCGCCTCGGGGGCGTGCTCGCCGTCGGTGTGGCACTTACCGTTGGTCTCGCCGCATGTGGCGGGTCGGAAGAACCGGGCGGGGGCAGCTCCGGCTCGGCGGCCGCGCCCTCCACGCTCAAGATCGGCTTTATGGGCGACCTGTCGGGCGAGAACTCCGGCATCGTCATTCCCCCCAAGAACGGGGCGCTGCTGGCGGTCGACGAGTACAACGCCACCAACCCCAAGGTCAAGCTTGAGCTGGTCACCTACGACAGCCGCGGTGACGCCACCACGGCCGTGAACCTGGCCCAGAAGGGCATCAAGGACGACAAGATCGTCGCCCTGGTGGGTCCCGCCTTCTCCGGTGAGTCCAAGCAGGCCGTCCCGGTGCTGGAGGAGGCGAAGATCCCGAACATCTCCGCCTCGGCCACCGCGGTGGACCTGGCCAAGCAGGGCTGGAAGTACTGGCACCGCGTCGTCCCCAACGACGGCGTGCAGGGCCCGGCCATCGCCGACTTCATCGTCGGGGCCGCCGCGGCCAAGAACGTGGTCGTCGTGGACGACAAGTCCGAGTACGGCAAGGGACTCGCCGACGCGGTCCGCACCCAGCTCAAGGCCAAGGGTGTCACCCCGGCCGACGACGCGCTCGACCCGGCCGCCACCGACTACTCCTCCACGGTCAACAAGGTCAGTTCGGCGAAGCCGGACGCGATCTTCTTCGGTGGTTACTACGCCGCGGCCGGCAAGCTGCTCAAGCAGCTCCGTGACAAGGGCGTGACGGCGAAGTTCTTCTCCGGCGACGGCTCGCTGGACAAGGGCATCATCGAGAGCGCCGGCTCCGCGCAGGCCGAGGGCGCCCTCATCGGCTGCCCCTGCCGCATCCCGACCGCCGCCGAGACCGACGAGAAGGTCAAGAAGTTCGCGGCCGACTACAAGGCCAAGTTCGGCGCCGACCCGCTGATCTACGCGACCGAGGGCTACGACGCCATGACGGCGTTCACCAAGGCCCTGGCCGGCGGCGCCACCACGTCCGACGCCATCAACGAGGCGATCGGCAAGTCGGACTTCGAGGGCATCTCCAAGCACATCAAGTTCGACCCGAACGGCGAGCCCGCGGCGAAGTCGATCTACATGTACCAGGTCAAGGGAGGCCAGATCGGCCTGCTCGGCGACACGACGACGGCCAAGCTCGGCTGACGGACCACAGTTACCGGCCAGGTAGAGGGGGGCGGGAACGCCGTGCGCGATCCCGCCCCCTCCCCTTCCCGAGGGAAGGCTCCCCTGAAAGCGATACTCCGTGTTCGATAACCTTCTCGGTTCTTTCTGGCCGTACACGATCGACGGCCTCATCCTGGGCGCGATCTACGGCCTAGTCGCCCTCGGCTACACGATGGTCTACGGCGTCCTGCGCCTCATCAACTTCGCGCACTCCGAGATCTTCATGATCGGCACCATGGCGTCGGCGTTCGTGGTGATGACCCTCGGTTTCACCGAGCCGCTCACCGGCTTCGCCCTCGTCGGCGGCCTGCTGCTGATGCTGCTCGCCGGAGGCGCCGCCTCGGCCGGCTCGGCCATGCTGCTGGAACGCATCGCCTACCGCCCGCTGCGCAAACGCGGCGCCTCCCGCCTGGCCGCGCTCATCTCGGCCATCGGCGCATCGCTGTTCCTCCAGGAGCTCTTCGCCCTGGTGATCATCCCGCACGTGTTCAACCGTCCGCAGCAGGGCCGTAACCAGATGGGCGTCGCGCGCATCATGGAGAAGGAGACCCTGTTCACGATCGGCGGCGCGCAGGTCCGGGTCGACCAGGTCCTGATCTTCGTCGCGGCGATCGGCATGATGATCCTGCTCGATCTGCTCGTCAACCGCACCAAGATCGGCCGTGGTATCCGGGCGACCTCGCAGGACCCCGAGACCGCGGTCCTGATGGGCGTCGACATCGACAAGATCGTGCGGGTGACGTTCCTGATCGGCGGCCTGATGGCCGGCGTCGCGGGCGCGCTGTTCATCCTCCAGTTCGAGGTCACCAAGTTCTCCATCGGCTTCCTGCTCGGCATCAAGGCGTTCACCGCCGCGGTGCTCGGCGGCATCGGCAACCTACGCGGAGCGCTGGTCGGCGGCCTGTTCCTCGGTCTCATCGAGAACTACGGCGCCGCCGTCTTCGGCTCGGGATGGAAGGATGTCATCGCGTTCACGATCCTCGTCCTGGTCCTGATGTTCCGGCCCACCGGCATCCTCGGTGAATCACTCCAGCAGGCGCGCGCATGAGCACGAACTCGATCACCACACGCAGGAACGCCGTCGGTTCGTTCCTCGACCGCATCCGCGACCGCTGGGCGACCGCGCCCGGCTGGCAGCGCTGGACGGTCTACGTCCTGCTCTTCATCGGGGCGCTGCTGCTGCCGTCGGAGTCCATCGGCTCCTTCATGTCGCCCTACGCCGACTGGGCGAGCGTGCTGTTCTTCCCCATCGGCACCTACGTCCTGCTCGCGATCGGCCTCAACGTCGTGGTCGGGCAGGCGGGCCTGCTGGACCTCGGCTACGTCGCGTTCTTCGCCATCGGCGGGTACTCGATGGCCATGCTGGGCACCAAGGTCGGCCTGAACTTCTGGGAGATCATGGTCGTCGGCGTCGTGCTGTCGGCGATCTCCGGCATCGTGCTCGGCGGGCCCACGCTGCGGCTGCGCGGCGACTATCTGGCGATCGTCACGCTCGGCTTCGGTGAGATCGTCCGGCAGACGGCCGAGAACACCGACGCGATCGGCGGCCCCCGCGGCATCGCCGGCATCCCGCACCCGCCGAGCTTCGAGGCCATCGAGATCTTCGGCGTCCAGCCCTTCAAGTACGGCGTGCTCGACCCCCGGCCGTACTACTACCTGCTGGTCGTCCTCGCGACGCTCATCATCATCTTCGTGAAGCGGTGGGAGAAGAGCCGGGTCGGCCGCGCGTGGGCCGCGATCCGCGAGGACGAGGACGCCGCCGAGGTCATGGGCGTGCCGACCTTCAAGTTCAAGCTCCTGGCCTTCGCGATCGGCGCCTCGATCGGCGGGGCGATGGGCGTGATGTGGGCCGGCAAGACGATCTCGATCAACCCGAACGACTTCCTGTTCATGCTGTCGGCGACCATCCTCGCCGCGGTCGTGCTCGGCGGCTCGGGCAACATCCCCGGCGTCATGCTGGGGGCGTTCCTCGTCGCGTGGCTGCCCGAGCGGTTCCGCGGCCTGTCCGACTACCGCATCCTGGTCTTCGGCGCCGCGATCGTCGCGCTCATGATCTTCCGTCCCGAGGGCCTGCTGCCGTCACGCAGACGGAAGGCCGAGCTGGCCGAGGGCACCGGTGGCATGGGAAGCATGGGCGCCGAGGTCCCGGGTCCCGAGACCCAGGCCGCGGCCGAGGGAGCAGCCAAATGACCGATCCACGCCCGCTCCTCGAACTGCAGAACGTCAAGATGCAGTTCGGCGGCGTCGTCGCGCTGCGCGACGTGGAGCTGACCATCAACGAGGGCGAGATCTTCGCCCTCATCGGGCCGAACGGCGCCGGCAAGACGACCGTGTTCAACGTCGTCACCGGCGTCTACCGCCCCACCTCCGGCATGGTGGTGTTCGACGGCGACCGTATCGACGGAATGAAGCGGTACAAGGTCACCAAGCGCGGTGTCGCCCGTACGTTCCAGAACATCCGGCTGTTCCACAACATGTCAGCGCTGGAGAACGTGATGGTGGGGGCCGACGCCCACCACCGCGCGGGCATGGTCAGCGCGGCGCTCGGCCTGCCGTGGCACCGCCACGAGGAGCGCGACGGCAAGGCCATGGCGCTGGAACTGCTGGAGTTCGTGGGCATCCCGCACCGCGCCGAGGAGACCGCCAAGAACCTGCCCTACGGCGACCAGCGCAGGCTGGAGATCGCCCGGGCGCTGGCGACCAAGCCCAAGCTGCTGCTGCTGGACGAGCCCGCGGCGGGCATGAACCCCGCGGAGAAGGAGTCCCTGCAGGGGCTGATCCGCAAGATCCGCGACGGCGGCCGCACGGTGCTGCTCATCGAGCACGACATGGCCCTGGTCATGGGCATCAGCGACCGCATCGCGGTGCTGGACTTCGGCCAGAAGATCGCCGACGGTCTCCCGGCCGAGGTGCAGAACGACCCGCGGGTCATCGAGGCGTACTTGGGAGCTCCGGCAGATGCTTCTTGAAGTCAAGGACATGCGCGTCCATTACGGCAAGATCGAGGCCATCAAGGGCATCTCGCTGGAGGTCGCCGAGGGTGAGATCGTCACGCTCATCGGCGCCAACGGGGCCGGCAAGACCACGACCCTGAAGACCATCTCGGGGCTGCGGGCGCTGACCTCGGGCACCGTCACCTTCGACGGCGCCGACATCAGCAAGATGCCCGGCCACAAGCGGGTGCTGGCCGGCATCGGCCAGTCACCCGAGGGCCGGGGGGTGTTCCCGGGCATGACCGTCACCGAGAACCTCCTCATGGGCGCCTACACCCGCACCGGCGACCTGACCAAGGACCTCGACGAGGTCTTCGAGCTGTTCCCCCGGCTGGCCGAGCGCAGGAACCAGGCCGGCGGCACGATGTCGGGCGGCGAGCAGCAGATGGTCGCCATCGGGCGCGCGCTGATGAGCAAGCCCAAGGTGCTGCTGCTGGACGAGCCGTCGATGGGCCTGGCCCCGATGCTGGTCGCCCAGATCTTCTCGATCATCAAGACGATCAACGAGCGGGGCACCACCGTCCTGCTGGTCGAGCAGAACGCCCAGCAGGCCCTGCAACTGGCGCACCGCGCCTACGTCCTGGAGACCGGCAAGGTGGTCAAGTCCGCCCCGGCGGCCGACCTTCTCAACGACCCGCAGGTGCGCGCGGCGTACCTGGGCGGCGAGTTCGGGCAGGCCGAGTCCGGCAAGAGCTGAGCACGCGACGGGCCGGGCACGGCGACGAGGCTCTTCCGGGGCACGCCCGGAAGAGCCTCCTCTGTTCCCGGGTCAGCGCCGGGAACGGATCATCCGGCGTCTAGCAGGTGATCGAGGTCTGGTAGCAGGGCTGGCAGTCGTACGGCCCGCCGGCGGCGCCCCTCCAGCAGCAGGTGCGGTACCAGTAGTACCTGATGAGGCCGGCCTGGCAGCCGCAGGTCTGGGTGAAGCAGTCCGCCGCCTTGGCGGCGACGTGAGGCACCACGCGGGCGAGCATCCGGTCGCTGATCTTGCCTAAGAGCGTCATGGAGGTTCCTCTCTGGGTTGGCACGGCCCGCCGGGTGGAGTACCCGGACGGAGGACGGACCGCCGCGCTGGGATGGGTCGCGGGATCCACGGGTCGGGCACGGGGCGCTGCGTCGTCGCTATGTCCTCGCTATGTCTCTGTCATGCATCACCACCCCTACGATCTGCTCCCGGCGCAGGTAGCCGTAGGTCCGGGAGTCCGCACTGAACCGCGGATTGTCGCCCGCCACGACGATCTTCCCGGGCGGTACCACGTCCCCGGGGGAGTCGTGCAGGGCCTGGAACCCGGCGCGGGGCACCCGATCGCCCGGGACCGCGACGATCCGCTTGATCAGGTGCCCCCCGCCGAGGGGAGGCAGGACGCGCCCGGCGGCGGCCGCGTCCGGCGGGAGCGCCGCGAACACCTCCTCCGGGGTCGCGCTCCGCAGGACGACGACGTCGCCCGCGCGGACGGCGCGCAACGCCCACCTGCGGGCGATCAGCCGGTCGCCCGGCCGGAACGTGGGCGCCATGCTGACGCCGTCGACGGTGACGACGAGGAAGCAGCGGCGCAGTGCGGTGACGAGAAGGGCGATCAGGACGGTGGCGGTCACGACGGGGATGACGGGCATGGTCATGGTCCTGCCATGTCGGGGGAGTGGGGGGGCACGGATCAGCGTGACCGCGGGGACAGGCCTTCCGGCCGGAAGAGGTCCACGATCTCGTCGAGCATGACGACGACGATCGCGACGACGCCCGCCGTCGCGGCCACCAGGGCGAGGGCGCCCGGGTCGGCCGGCGCGGGGCCGGTGGACGCCGCGACGAGCCCGGTGACCGCGACGAGGGCGAGCACGGCGTTCCTCACGACGTGGTGAGGTCCCATCGGGGCGCCCGAGGGGCCGAAGCACCGGCACCGCACGCTCACGCGCCTTCTGAGCACGGCGACGATACTCGCGGTGAAGGCGGCCAGCAGCGCCGCGGCCAGCAGGAAGCCCAGGCGGGCCGTCCCCGGCGCGAGGAGCAGCGCCGGGACCGTGAGCTCCGCCGCGACGACCGCCGCCGCCACCAGCCGCGCCGTGCCGCGGGACAGGGGCCGCAGCTCGCGGATCGTCGCGACGAAGCCGGCGGCGGCCCCCCGTCCGATGATCTTGCTCGCGGCGGCGAAGGCGAACGTCAGGCCGATGAGGCAACGGCAGGCGATCTCCAGGTAGGTCATGGCTCACTCCTCGGCGAAGGCCGGCAACTGCTCGTTCCCCGGCGCGTAGGCGTTCGCCTGCAGGTGGAACAACCCGGCGTAGTGCCCGTCACGGGCGATCAGCTCGTCGTGCGTGCCCACCTCCACGATCCGCCCCTCCGCCAGCGTCACGATCCGGTGGGCGTCGCGGATGGCGCCCAGCCGGTGCGAGATCAGCACGCTCGTCCTCCCCGCCCGGGTGCTGCGGAGCCGGGCCTGCACCTCGTGCTCGGCGACGGGGTCGAGGCCGGAGCTCGGCTCGTCCAGGATCAGCAGGTCGCGGTCGCCGCGCAGCAGGGCCCGGGCGAGGGCGACCCGCTGCCACTGGCCGCCCGACAGCATCACCCCGGTCTCGCTGTTGTTCTTGTCGGCCTCGCTGAAGAAAATGCGCGTGAGCAGCGTGTCGTAACCGTGGGGAAGGGCGGCGAGCACGTCATGGACGCCCGCCGATTCCGCGGCGTATTCCACCCGGCTCCCGTCCTGTGCGGGGTCGCCGAGACCGATGTTCTCGCGCGCGCTCATGTCGTACTGCATGAAATCCTGGAAAAGCGCCCCTATTCTCGTCCTCAGCTCCGATATCTGGAATTCGCGTATATCGACGCCGTCCCAGAGAATGGTGCCCCTGGTCGGATCGTAGAATCTGCACAACAGTTTGACGAGAGTGCTCTTTCCCGACCCGTTTCTGCCGACCATCGCCATCGTGTGCCCGTGCGGAATGAACAGATCGACCCCGCGGAGCACCCAGGGATGGTCGTCGGCGTAGCGGAACCAGACGTCGCGCAGTTCGATGCCGTGGCGCATTTCCGGCACGGGGACGGACGGTTCCGCGACGGGCAGGTCGGGCTTCGCGGTGGTCACCGCCACGTAGTGGCCGAACAGCAGCAGTTGCCGGTGGGTGACGGCGACCGAGGCCGTCACCTGCGTCACCGCGCCCTGCACGCCCGTGAGCGCCGCGATCGACATGGCGATGTCGCCGGGGCTGATCCGCCCGCCGAGGGCCAGCCGTACCGCCACGAGCAGTCCGGCCCCGGTGACCAGGGCGGACAGCAGGGCGAGGCCGCCCTGGACGGCCAGCTCGCGCCGGTCGAGCTCGTGATGGCCGGCGTCGACCCTCTCCCGTTCGCCCATCATGCGGCGGCGCAGGAACGGGCCGGCCCCGAACAGGCGGATCTCCTTGGCCGCCTCCACGCTGGTCAGCAGGATGCGGTAGAACATCTCGCGCCGCTCGAACGGGCTGAGCCCCAGCATCGCCGAGGCGTGCCGCCGCGAGAGCCCGATCTGGGCGGCGAACATCGGGGCCGCCGCCACCAGGACGATCAGCGCCATGAGCGGGCTGAGCGCCAGGACCGAGCCGAGGAAGCCGGCGATCATGATGAGGCCGCCGACGGTCTCCAGCGAACCCTGCGTGACCTGGCCCGGCGTCTGCGCGGTCGCCGACTGCGCCAGGCGCATCCGGTCCAGGAAGCCGGGGTCCTCGAACCGGGCGAGCCCGGTGAAGCGCTCGACCGCGGCGAAGATCCGTTCCTGGGCGAGCCGCCCGGCCGCCCGGTCGGCGTCCGAGCGCAGGTAGCGGGTGAGGTGGGGGATCATCGCGATGGCGAGGGACGTCGCCACCAGTCCCGCCGTGGCGGGGAGGACACCCGGGCCGGAGCCGGCCCGGGTGAGCCCGTCGATGATCGCTTTCAGGAACCACGCCGACCCGATCGGGAGGGCGGCGGCCACGGGCGTGAGGAGCACGATGAGCGCGAACTTCCCCCGGGCGGAGTGCCAGTAGAGCTCAAGGGCGGTTCGCATCGCGCGCGCCCGTGGGCGCCATGGTTCGTCGGAGCCTGCCTCGGGGCTCATCTCCCGAAGGCGCCACGGGGCAGCGCCGCCAGGTCGAAGGCTCCGGCCTCGACGACCCCCTTGTCCCTGGTCAGGTAGTAGGAGGGGTATCCCTGCACCTGGAAGGCCCTGGAGATCTCGTCGTCGCCGTGTTCGCCGGTCACCACGTGCGCGACCGGCTCGAGGGCCGCCACCATGTCGGCGCTCTCCGCCGTGTCGCCGATGACGACGCAGACCGTGGCGTCGCGGCCGCCGGAGTACCCGTGCGCCTGCTCGACGAAGGCGGGCAGTTTGTCCCTGCACGGCCGGCAGCTCGACGAGAAGAACGCCACCAGCGTCCGGCCGGGCAGGGTCTCACGGGTGAGGGGGACGCCGTCGGTCGTGAGCACCGCGAAGTCGCCCACGGTCGTGCCCGGCTCCAGCATGGTCATCGGCGGTCCGCCGGACATCGCGCCGCCCTCGATGAGGGTGGCGTGCCGGCGGAGCCGGCGGATCACACCGTAGGTCAGGAGGAGGTTGAGTACCGAGAGCACTCCGATGAGGAGCAGTGCGGCGATGATGAGAGGCACATCGGCCCTTTCGTCTCTCCGGGGGCGCGGGTGGACGGGCGGTGGTGCGCGTTCTGTTTTTCGTCCGCCTCTGGCTTTTTCAGCAGGGGATATTGCTGCGGTAGCAGATCAGGCAGGTGTACGGCCCGCCCGGCTGGTCGATCCAGCAGCATTCCCGATACGAATAACGGTTGGCCTGGCATCCGCAGCTCTGGGTGAAGCAGCTACTCGCGCCGGCGGCGACGCTCGGTACGAGCTTGGCGACGATTCGGTCACTGATGGCGGCTACGCTCGGCATTCTGTTTCCATTCGTTCGGCGGGGACTTGGGAATGGCACTTGTAGTTGACCATCAATTCGCCGACCTGGTCAAGGACCATGAGAGAGCTTTTCTGAATATCGTCCACGGGTCGTCGTGTAACTACGTGGAGTCATTTCGGGCATGGCGTGGTGCAATTCGATTCGTATGGTGGGGTTCCTGTGGCCGGTGTTACCGGCGATATGGCGGCAGGGCGATAGGACGCGCGGGACGTGGCGGACGTGGTGTGGAGGCGCGCGGGTGGGCGCCGCCGGCGGGGGCGCGGCGGGTCAGCGCAGGGGGACGTCGACGCCCTTGGAGGGGCCGATGGCGCCGAGCGGCGGGTCGGCGACGAAGCGGATCGCGGTGATCCTGGCGTCCTTGGGCACGTCGTACCAGAGGTCGAACTCCATGCGCACGAAGCTGCCGACGGGGATCTCGTCGGGCTGGCGCTTGATGGCCTGGGTGAAGTCGTCGACGTGGAAGACCCGACCGTCGGCCGCGACCAGCAGTTGCTGCTTGGCGTCGAACTTCTGGTTGGTGCGGTCGGTGCTCTCGATGAGCACGCGCACCCGGGCGTACTGCCCCTTGGCGTTCCACTCGGCGTGGCTGCCGACGATGCTCGGCATGCCGTCCTGGAAGCCGAGCACGCGGAAGCGCATCTGCCCGTCGACCACCGGCTTGGCCGTGATCACGGTCTCGCCGGGCCGGGCGGTCTCGGCGGGGATCGCGTAGGTGGGGGAGGGGCGTGCCGACGGCGTGGCGGGGGCGGCGGGCGTGGCGGTGCATCCCGAGGCCAGCAGCGCGGCCGCGAGGCCGAGAACGAAGATCGGTGCCCGCACGATCGCACGATATTCCGGCCGCCACGCCGGGGGTACCGGACGGCGGGAGGTGTTGTGCGATCGTTTCATTCCGATGGCGCCCCTGGTGACCAGGTGTCTCGCTCGCGCCGGGCGCCGCGGTCACCGGGTCATCCGGCGTATCACCTTTCCCGCCACCCACCGGGACGGCAGGTAGCCGTGCTGGCGGGAGTCCTTGCTGGACGCGCCGTTGTCCCCCAGCACCACGATGCCGTCGGCGGGGACGACGGTCTCGTGGAACACGTTCCCGAGATCGCGCAGCTCCGCCGGGAGGGCTTCGCCCGGCAGGCCCACCAGCCGTTTGAGCATGGGGATGTGGCCCCCGTTCCCCAACAGGACCGGTCTGCCGGCGGGCCAGCCGAGCGGCCGGTCGAGGTGGAGCAGGACGATGTCCCCGCGCCGGGCCCGCGAGACCGTGCAACGCCGCACCAGCACTCTGTCTCCGTCCAGGAGGGCCGGCTCCATGCTGTTCCCCAGCACGGTCACCACCTCGAGATTGCGGCGTAGCAGCCCCGCGCACAGCAGGAGGGCGACGATCGCCAGGGCGGCGGCCACCATCGGCAGGATGTTCATGGCGCCGTCGCTCTCCGGGGCCGGGAACGGGGGGCGCCGGGGGAGCCGGCCGCGTCCGTGATCGGTTCGGCGCGGATGAGGAACAGGAAGACGATCTCGTCGAAGGTGATCAGGGGCAGCGCCGCCAGCGCTCCGTACGCGGCGCCGACGGCGAGGTCCGCCACCGACGCGACCGGGGGAGAGCCCATGCCGAGGCTCACCAGGACGACCGCGCAGATGAGCATGTTGCGCACCAGGTGCCGCTTTCCGAGCGGAGAGTTCGAGATCCCGAAACACCGGCACTCCACCGTGAGCCCACGTCGTACGCTCCGGAGGATCACGCCGCTGAACGCCAGGAGGAGCGCCGCCGCGAGCGCGTGACCATAGGGGGCCGCCGACGGATCGGCGAGCGCCACGGGGACGACGCCTTCCGCGCAGACCACCGCGAACGCGGCGGCCCTTGACGCCCGGCGCGGCAGAACCCGGCCGGCCGCCACACTGGCCGCGAAGGCGTCGAACGCGGCCCGGCTTCTGATCTTGCTGAGGAACGAGACCAGGAAGACGAGCGCCACCGCCGTTCTGCAGGCGTAGGCGAGATGGATGGTCATGTCACGCACCTGTGGACGGGTGGACCGTCGTTCGCCTCCGGATGCGTCATATCTGGTTCGCCGGTGTGAGCAGCGAGTCCAGGTCCCACCCGGTGGCGGTGACCGTGCCGGACTCGTTCAGCAGGCACAGCGCCGGAAACGAGTGGACCTTGAACGCCCTGGCCAGCGGCCCGTTCTCCGGCTCGACGGTGACACGGCTCACGCGTTCCAGTTCGCGCGTCATGTCGGCCGTCGACCTCTGGTCGCCCACGACGACGCTGATGATCTCTTGGTCCACGTGCTGGAGCTCCCGCGCCCGCCGTACGAACGTCGGGAGCTTCTCCCGGCAGGCCGGACAGTGATCGGAGAAGAACGCGACGATGGTCCACTTCGGCAGCAGGGCGGAGCTGAGAGAGTGTCCGTCCGTGAAGGTGACGGCGAAATCGTCCGGTGACGAGTCGACACCGACGATGTCGATCCTCGGCCTCGCCTGCGGCCGCGCCATCGCGACGGGCTGTTCGCGGAGCCGCCTGATGATTCCGTAGGTGAGGAACAGGTTGAACACGCTGAGCAGGCCGATGAACACGACGACCGTGGCCGACAGCATCGAGATATTCCTTCCTTGGCCTTCATGGTGGCGCCTTCATTCACGCGCCGGGAACGCACGCCGATAACACGTCCGGGTCACGGATGAAGGTGTGCGATTCTCCGGCGCCTGCCGAGTCCCCCGGGTGAGCATTTCTCTGATCGGCGCCTTCGAATACCCGGGCTCCGCTCATCTGCGCGCATTGGCGGATCGAGATGACCGCAGGTTTCGGTTTCGACACCCGGGTGCGCCGGGATCCTCTTTCGCGGACATGGTGCCGGGCAGGAACGAACGGTCGCCGGCGTGACCGGCCGTCCCCGCCGGTGACCTACTGGTGTCTCACAGGCTCAGCAGGAGCCGCACTCGGTCCAGTAGCAGTACGTCTGCGGGAAGGGCGGCAGGGTGGTCATGCAGATCTGCTGGTTGTAGTGCGCGCCGGCGCATTGGACGCAGCCGCCGGCCTGTGCGACCCTCCTCGGCGCGACGAGCGACAGCAGGCCGTCGCTGATTCGGTCGATGACCTTCATGATGATGCCCTTTCGTTCGCGCGCCCGGAACGCACGCCAATAGAACTCCTGGGTCAGGGATGAAGGCGTGCGATTCCCGGACGCCTGCCGGGTCTCACCAGATGATTACTCCGTGATCGGCTCTCGTCAATACCCGGCGCGCCGCTTATCCGGCATGCATTTGAATTCGGCGGCGAGTCCGGTCCCTTGAATTCACAATTGGAATGGTGATTGGCCCTTGACAGTGATGCTCCGCGACGTCCGCGCGCCGGCGAGAAAGCGGTCCGTGGAGGATCGTGGACCGTGCGCGACGAAGCCGCCGAGTCGCCGTCGCGGGCGGGTGGCGTTCCCGGTTCCCGCGCCGGAGTCCCGTGGTGGCGTCCGGGGCGGCGGTCTCAGCGGACGGGGCGGCTCTTGACGCGACGCGGAGAGTCGCCGGGGCGCTCCCACCGGTTGGGACACCAGGTGTTGTGCGATCGTTTCATTCCGGTAATACCCCTGGTGACCAGGTGCGGGACCATGGCCAGGGTTACGGTAAGTTAACTTGACTCCGACACACGGCTACAGAGGAGGACGTAGTGGTCTTTTGGTCCAGGCGTCACCGTTTCGCCACAATCGGGGCGGTCGCCGTGGGCGCCGCATGTCTTCTCTCCGCCTGTGGGGGCGGGTCGGGCTCCGACACGAGCGCGAGCACGGGCGGGTCGAGCGCCACGGCGCAGGCCGGCGGGATCAAGCTCATCAAGCCTGGAAAGCTCACGACCTGCACCAACCTGCCGTACGAGCCCTTCCAGTTCAAGCAGGGCGCCGATGTCGTCGGCTTCGACGTCGACATCGTCAACCTCGCCGCCAAGAAGCTCGGCGTGAAGCAGGACATCGTGGACATCGACTTCGCGGTGATCAAGAGCGGTGCGGCCCTGAACGCCGGCAAGTGCGACGTGGCAGCGGCGGGCATGACCATCACCGACGAGCGCAAGAAGAACATGCTCTTCTCCGAGCCCTACTTCGACGCCACGCAGGCCCTGCTGGCCAAGAAGGGCACCGGGGTGAAGTCGCTCGACGACGTGAAGGCCAAGGGACTCAAGCTCGGCGCGCAGGCCTCCACCACCGGCCTGGACTACGTCAAGGGAAAGGGCTTCAACCCGACCGAGTACGCCGACTCGCCGAAGGAACTGCTCGGTCTGCAGTCCGGCCAGGCCGACGTCATCGTCCAGGACCTGCCCGTCGTGCTCACCTGGCTGAAGAAGCCCGAGATCGCCGACAAGTTCGAGCTGGTCGCGAGCCTGGACACCGGGGAGCAGTACGGCGTCGGCATGAAGCTCGGCAACGACGCCCTGGCCAAGGTGATCAACGAGGAGATCGCCAAGGCGAAGTCCGACGGCACCTACGAGCAGATCTACGTCAAGTGGTTCGGTAAGAAGCCCGGCGAGCTCGGAACCTCCTGATCCATGACCGACCAGTCCACGGCGGCGGGGCCCGCCGGCCCCGCGCCCGGCAAGGTGCGGATGAGCCCGCGCAAGAGGCAGCGCGTCAGCCGCGGCGTCCAGTACGCGGTGCTGGTCGCCGCGCTCGTCGCGCTCGCCCTCCTCACCAACTGGCAGGGGCTGGCCCAGAACTTCGCCAAGCTGGACGTGGCGGAGCAGACCCTGCCGGACCTGTTCACGGTCGCGCTCAAGAACACCATCATCTACACGGTCGGCGGCTTCGTCTTCGGCTCGCTGGGCGGCCTGCTGCTCGCCCTCATGCGGCTGTCCTCCGTGCGGCCCTACCGCTGGATCGCCACCGTCTACATCGAGATCTTCCGCGGCCTGCCCGCGCTGCTGATCTTCCTGCTCATCCTGTTCCTGCCACTGGCCCTGCCGGGCTTCGAGGTGCCGGGCGGCACCTACGGCCAGGGCGTCCTCGGCCTGACGGTGGTCAGCGCGGCCTACATGGCCGAGACGCTGCGCGCCGGCCTGCAGGCCGTGCCGAAGGGCCAGATGGAGGCGGCGCGCTCGCTCGGCATGTCGCACGCGCGGGCCATGGTCTCCGTCGTGATCCCGCAGGCGCTGCGCATCGTGATCCCGCCGACGACCAACCAGTTCGTCGCGCTGCTCAAGGACTCCTCGCTGGTGCTGTTCCTCGGTGTGAGCGGCGAGTACGTCGAGCTGACCAAGTTCGGCAACGACCTCGCCTCCACCACGGCCAACGCCACGCCCATCATGGTCGTGGGCCTGACATATCTGATGGTGACGATCCCGCTCGGCTACCTGGCGGGGCGTCTGGAAAAGCGTCAGGCGAAGGGACGGTGACCCGGTGGCCCACGCGGTCGAGATCAAGGACCTGCACAAGTCGTTCGGCCCTCTGGAGGTCCTGAAGGGTGTCGACTTCACCGTCGACCAGGGCCAGGTGGTCTGCGTCATCGGCCCGTCAGGCTCGGGCAAGTCGACGCTGCTGCGCTGCGTGAACCTGCTCGAAGAGCCGACCAAGGGCAGGGTCGTGGTCGGCGGCGTCGAGCTGACCGACCCCGACGTCGACATCGACGCCGCCCGGCGCAGGCTCGGCATGGTGTTCCAGTCGTTCAACCTCTTCCCGCACATGACGGTCCTGCAGAACGTCATGATCGCCCAGCGGCGGGTGCTCGGGCGCGGCAGGCAGGAGGCCGAGCGCGTCGCCCGCGAGAACCTCGACAAGGTCGGCGTCGGCGCCAAGTGGGACTCCTACCCTCCCCAGCTCTCCGGCGGCCAGCAGCAGCGGGTGGCCATCGCCAGGGCCCTGGCCATGGACCCCGACCTGATGCTCTTCGACGAGCCGACCTCCGCCCTGGACCCCGAGCTGGTCGGCGACGTGCTGTCGGTGATGCGCAAGCTCGCCCAGGACGGCATGACGATGCTGGTGGTCACCCACGAGATGAGCTTCGCGCGCGAGGTGGCCGACCGCGTGGTCTTCATGGACGGCGGCGTGATCGTCGAGGAGGGCCCGCCGGAGCAGGTGATCGGCGACCCGCGGCACGCGCGCACGCGCGCCTTCCTCAGGAGGGTGCTGGACCCGACGCACTCCGATGACGAAGGCCCGGCGGACGGCGAAGGCCCGGCGGAGGAGACGGCCACCAGGCCCTCCGGGGCCTGACCCGGCCGCCGCGGCGCGAGGAGCCCGCGGGTGATCTTTGGGGCCATGTAGGGCTTCCCCGGCCGCACACGTTGTCTACTCGATCACCCACGGGCTCTGGTGTCACCACGCTAGCGAGACCGGACGCCCGCGTGCAAAGAGAGTGGCAAATCGTGCCCAGATAGAGGGCAAATCTCACGGGGCGTCACGAAGCATGCACGTAAGCCGGGACGTGCACACCAGGCGGCCCTCGTCATCGGTGATCGAGATGTCGTAGGTCGCCAGGCTGCGGCCGCCGTGCAGCAGCTTCGCCACACCCGTCACGTGACCGGAGCGCGCGGAGCGGTGGTGGGTCGCGTTGATCTCGATGCCCACGGCGATCCTGCCGGGACCGGCGTGCAGGGCCGCCCCGGTGGAGCCGATCGTCTCGGCCAGGACGCAGGACGCGCCCCCGTGCAGCAGGCCGTACGGCTGGGTGTTGCCCTCGACCGGCATGCGCGCCACGACCCGCTCGGCCGCGACCTCCAGGAACTCGATGCCCATGCGCTCGACCAGGGTGCCGGAGTGCTCGCCGCCGTTCAGGGCCGCGAGCCGGGCCAGATCATCGGTATTCATCGTGGTCAAGGGAGACCCTCCAGTGGCACATCGAGGGGTGTTCTGTCGTACATGGAGACTAGGCTGCGGGTGTGCCGAAGAAGGAAGCGACCCCCACCCGTCCCTGCCTGCTCCTGCTGGACGGGCACTCGCTGGCGTACCGGGCGTTCTACGCGCTCAAGGACGCCAATCTCATGACGACCGAGGGGCAGCACACCGAGGCGGTGTACGGCTTCACCTCGATGCTCATCAACGTCCTGCGCGATGAGAAGCCGACGCACGTCGTGGTGTGCTTCGACCGGTCGGAGCCCACCTTCCGGCACGAGTCGTACGCCGACTACAAGGCCAACCGCCAGGAGACGCCCGACGATTTCCGCGGCCAGGTCAGTCTCATCTTCGAGGTGCTCGACGCGCTGCGCCTCCCGTACCTGTCGCTGGCCGGCTTCGAGGCCGACGACCTGATCGCCACGCTGGCGCACCGCGCCTCCGAGCGCGACATGAACGTGCTCATCGTCACCGGCGACCGCGACGCCCTCCAGCTCGTCGACGAGCGGGTCACGCTGCTCATGACCCGCCGCGGCATCAGCGACATGACCCGCTTCGACCCCGACGCCGTGGTGGAGAAGTACGGCCTGACCCCCCGGCAGTACCCCGACTTCGCGGCCCTGCGCGGCGACCCGAGCGACAACCTGCCGAGCATCCCGAGCGTGGGCGAGAAGACCGCGGCCAAGTGGGTCAGGGAGTTCGGCTCGCTCACCGAGCTGGTCGACCGGGTCGACGAGGTCAAGGGCAAGGTCGGCGACAAGCTCCGCGAGCACCTCGGCCAGGTCATCCACAACCGCCAGCTCACCGAGCTGCGGCGTGACGTCCCCCTGGACGCGGACGTCGCCGAGCTCAAGATGGGCCAGTGGGACCGCGACGAGATCCACAAGCTCTTCGACACCCTGCAGTTCCGCGTCCTGCGCGACCGCCTCTACCAGAGCATCGGCACCGCCGAGCCCGAGGCGGAGGAGGGCTTCGACGTCGAGGTCGTCACCCTCGGCTCCGGCCAGGTCGCCGGCTGGCTCGCCGCGATGCCGCGGGGCCGGGCCGGGCTGGCCGTCAAGGGGGTCTACGGCAGCGGCACCGGCCGGCTGGACCACCTGGCGATCGCCGCCCCCGCCGACGCCGAGGGCCGCCGCCGGGCCGCCTACCTCGGCCTCACCGCCCTCACCCCGGAGGACGAGGCCGCGCTCGGCGGATGGCTGGCCGACGAGGACGCGCCCAAGGCCCTGCACGACGCCAAGGGCCCCCTGCTGGCCCTGTGGGCGCAGGGGCTGGACCTGCGCGGCCTGACCTGCGACACCGCGCTCGCCGCCTACCTGGCCATGCCGGGGCAGCGTTCCTTCCCCTTGGACGACCTGGTGCTGCGCTACCTGCACCGCGAGCTGCGCGCCGAGGCCGACACCGGCGGCCAGGCCGCCCTCTTCGACGATCCCGAGGACGACGCGGGACAGGAGCTGGCCGTCCGCGCCCAGGCCGTCCAGGAGCTGGCCGAGGCCCTGGAGGCCCACCTGGAGCCCCGGGGCGGCATCCGGCTCATGCGCGAGGTCGAGCTGCCGCTGGTGCGCGTGCTCGCCGAGCTGGAGCGCGCGGGCATCGCCGCCGACCGCGAGTACTTCACCGGCCTGGAGGCCGAGTTCGGCGCCGCGGTCAAGCAGGCCGTCGAGGAGGCCCACCGGGTGGTGGGCGAGCAGTTCAACCTCGGCTCCCCCAAGCAGCTCCAGGAGATCCTCTTCGTCAAGCTCGGCCTGCCGAAGACCAAGCGCATCAAGACCGGCTACACCACCGATCAAGATGCCCTGGCCCAGCTCGCCACCCAGACCGACAACGAGCTGCCCACCATCCTGCTGCGCCACCGCGACCAGACCAAGCTGCGCGTCACCGTCGAGGGCCTGATCAAGGAGGTCGCCGACGACGGGCGCATCCACACCACCTACAACCAGATCATCGCGGCGACCGGCCGGCTGTCGTCGGAGAAGCCCAACCTGCAGAACATCCCGATCCGCACGGCGGAGGGGCGGCGCATCCGCGAGGGCTTCATCGTGGGGGAGGGGTTCGAGAGCCTGCTCACGGCCGACTACAGCCAGATCGAGCTGCGCATCATGGCCCACCTGTCCGGCGACGAGGCCCTGATCGCCGCCTTCGAGTCCGGGCACGACTTCCACCAGGCCACGGCCTCGCGCGTGTTCGACATCCCGCCGCAGGAGGTGAGCGGCGAGCTGCGCGCCCGCATCAAGGCCATGAACTACGGCCTGGCCTACGGGTTGTCCGACTTCGGGCTCTCCGGCCAGCTCAACATCCCGGTCGCCGAGGCCCGCGCGCTCAAGAACGAGTACTTCGAGGAGTTCGGCGGCGTCCGCGACTACCTGGAGGCGATCGTCGCCCAGGCCCGCCACGACGGCTACACCGAGACCATCCTCGGCCGCCGCCGCTACCTCCCCGACCTGACCAGCGACAACCGCCAGCGGCGCGAGATGGCCGAGCGCATGGCGCTCAACGCCCCGATCCAGGGCTCGGCCGCCGACATCATCAAGGTCGCCATGCTCCACGTCCACCGGGCGCTGTCCGAGGGCGGCCTGCGGTCGCGCATGCTGCTGCAGGTCCACGACGAACTGGTCTTCGAGGTCGCCCCCGGCGAGCTCGAGGCGCTGCGCGAGCTGGTGGTCGGCCAGATGTGCGCCGCCTACGAGCTGCGCGTCCCGCTGGACGTCTCGGTCGGCGTCGGCCGCACCTGGCAGGACGCCGGCCACTGACGGCGCCGATCGAGCGCCGGAAGACCGGGCACCGCGAGATCGAGCACTGACCGAAGGGCGCCGCCGAAGGACACACACGGAGGGTCCCCGGGCCGCGATCTGCTTATCCGCGGCTTCACCTGCGCGTCCCTTCCCGGGGACGCGCCCGCCCGGGTTCACAATCGAATATCGGCACAGGACAGACGTGTACGCTGGCCGCGGACGAGGCCGAAAAGGGTCTCCCAGGGAGAAAGACGACCCCCCGCCGACCTTGGAGCGAACCTGTGCGGAGCACGCCCGGCCTGACGCCTCTCATCGGCATCGTCAACGTCGGTGTCATGATCGTCGCAGCGGTCGTGCTGCTCGTCTACCCCCTGGGCGGTGACGACGAGCCGACCACGGGACAGGTCGCCGCGCCGTCTCCCCAGCCCTCGCCCACCGCGACGCCCAGCCGCGAGCCGCAGCGCGCCTCGGCCGAGTCCGCCCGCCGGGTCCGGGCCAACGAGCTCGGCATGGTGCCGGTGCTGATGTACCACCGCATCCTGCCCAAGCCGATCGCCTCGATCGACCGCACCCCGAGCCAGCTGCGCCGCGAGCTGGAGCGGCTGGCCAAGGGCGGGTACGTGCCGATCACCGCCGCCCAGTACGCCTCCGGCGCGATCGACGTCCCGGCCGGCGCCCACCCGGTCGTGCTGTCCTTCGACGACGGGCATCCCTCGCACTTCGCCCTCGGTCCGGACGGCGCCCCGAAGCCGGACACGGTGGTCGGGGTGCTCTACGACGTCGCGGCCAGGTACCCCGGCTTCCGCCCCGTGGCCACGTTCTGGATCAACAAGTACCCCTTCGGCCTGCGCGACCGCGAGCGGCAGGCGCAGGCCGTGCGCTGGCTGGTGGAGCACGGCTTCGAGGTGGCCAACCACACCTACTCCCACCCCGACCTGTGGCGGCTGCGCACCAAGAAGGTGAGCGAGGCGATCGTGCGCGGCGAGCGGCTGGTGACCTCGCTCGGCGCGCCGCCGTCGTACACCTTCGCCCTGCCCTACGGCAGCCGGCCGAAGAAGAGGTCGGCCGCGCGCAAGGGGAAGTGGGACGGGACCTCCTACGCCTACCACGCGGTGTTCATGGCCGGGTCGGAACCGTCGATTTCGCCGTACGCGAAGGCGTTCGATCCGTATAACATCCCAAGAATCCAGTCGAACGGTAAAAAAGGGGAATGCCGCCGATGGTGCTCCGAGTACTGGCTCGGATGGCTCGACAAGCACCCGGACAGGCGGTATACCTCCGACGGCGACCCCACACGCGTCTCCATGCCCCGTCGATTTCAGGGTAAGATCCAGGCAAAGCTCCGCGAGGCGATGATCGTCTATTAGCCGGTGACGGGGTTGTGCGGGTGGACGCCGGATTGACCACGCCCGCGTACTCTCATATGCTGATCGCTGCGTTGTGGGCTCGCGTGCCTCGGACGGAGCGGGCTCGCGATCGGTCATGTCGACCTCGGGTCATCAACCCATCTTCGGCTTGAGCGAAGCAAGAGGGCCTGCCGCGCGTCCGCCACATCGACATCTGTCCGCGTTCGGAGCAATTCCACACATGACGAGCAGCACCGAGGCCACCTCGAACACCCCGCAGGTAGCGGTCAACGACATCGGTTCCGAGGAGGCCTTCCTCGCCGCGATCGACGAGACCATCAAGTACTTCAACGACGGCGACATCGTCGAAGGCACCGTCGTCAAGGTCGATCGAGACGAGGTCTTGCTCGACATCGGCTACAAGACCGAGGGCGTCATCCCCTCGCGTGAGCTCTCGATCAAGCACGATGTCGACCCGGCCGAGGTCGTCGAGGTCGGGGAGCACGTTGAGGCGCTTGTCCTTCAGAAGGAGGACAAGGAAGGCCGCCTCATCCTGTCCAAGAAGCGCGCCCAGTACGAGCGCGCCTGGGGCACGATCGAGAAGATCAAGGACGAGGACGGCATCGTCACCGGCACGGTCATCGAGGTCGTCAAGGGCGGTCTCATCCTCGACATCGGCCTGCGCGGCTTCCTGCCCGCCTCGCTGGTCGAGATGCGCCGCGTCCGCGACCTGCAGCCGTACGTCGGCCGCGAGCTCGAGGCGAAGATCATAGAGCTGGACAAGAACCGCAACAACGTGGTCCTGTCCCGCCGCGCCTGGCTGGAGCAGACCCAGTCCGAGGTCCGCCAGACCTTCCTCAACACCCTGCAGAAGGGTCAGGTCCGCAAGGGCGTCGTCTCCTCGATCGTCAACTTCGGCGCCTTCGTCGACCTCGGCGGTGTGGACGGTCTGGTCCACGTCTCCGAGCTGTCCTGGAAGCACATCGACCACCCCTCCGAGGTCGTCGAGGTCGGCCAGGAGGTCACGGTCGAGGTGCTGGACGTCGACATGGAGCGCGAGCGGGTCTCGCTGTCGCTCAAGGCGACCCAGGAGGACCCCTGGCAGCAGTTCGCCCGCACGCACCAGATCGGCCAGGTCGTTCCCGGCCGGGTCACCAAGCTGGTGCCGTTCGGCGCGTTCGTCCGGGTCGAGGAGGGCATCGAGGGCCTGGTCCACATCTCCGAGCTGGCCGAGCGCCACGTGGAGATCCCGGAGCAGGTCGTCCAGGTCGGCGACGAGATCTTCGTCAAGATCATCGACATCGACCTCGACCGCCGTCGCATCTCGCTGTCGCTGAAGCAGGCCAACGAGGGCGCGATCGGCGCCGACGTCGAGTTCGACCCCACGCTGTACGGCATGGCGGCGACCTACGACGAGCAGGGCAACTACATCTACCCCGACGGTTTCGACCCCGAGACCGGCGAGTGGCTCGAGGGCTTCGAGAAGCAGCGCGAGGAGTGGGAGCGGCAGTACGCCGAGGCCCAGACCCGCTTCGAGGCCCACAAGTCGCAGGTGGAGAAGGCCCGTCAGGAAGAGGCCCAGGCCGCCGGCGCGACCGGCTACTCGGGCGAGTCGGCCGCCCAGCAGGGCGGGGGCGGCACGTCCCCGGCCGCGGGCGCCCTGGCCTCGGACGAGGCCCTGGCCGCGCTCCGCGAGAAGCTCGCGGGCGGCCAGAGCTGAGGCTCTGAGCACGAGGACAGCACGACGACAGAGGGCCCCGCCATCCGGCGGGGCCCTCTTCGCGTCCGGGCCCGCGTGCCGCGGTGGCCCGGCCGCCCTACAGTGGTGCGGTGACGCGGATCGAACGGGCTTCGCCCGAGGACGCCGGAGAGATCCTCACCCTCCAGCGCGCCGCCTACGTGACCGAGGCCCAGCTCTACGGAGACCCCTTCATCCCCCCGCTCGTCGAGTCGCTGGAGCAGATGCGCGCCGCGATCGGCGGCGGCACGGTGCTGAAGGCGCTCGGCGGCGGCCGGATCGTCGGCGCGGTGCGCGGCCAGATGGCCGACCGCACGGCCGTCATCGGACGGCTGGTGGTGGCCCCCGACCACCAGGGACGCGGCCTCGGCACCGCCCTGCTCGCGGCGATCGAGAGCGAGCTCGGCACGCGCGCTGCGGCGTTCGGCCTGTTCACCGGCCACCTCTCGGAGGGCAACCTGCGGCTGTACCGCCGCCTCGGGTACCGCGAGACCCGGCGCGAGCGCGTCCACGAGCACCTGACGCTCGTCCACATGCGCAAGCCCGCCCCGGCCGCTCCCTGAGGCCGTCCGCTACCCTTCCAAGCGTGCTGAAGGTCGGGCTGACGGGCGGGATCGGATCCGGGAAGAGCGAGGTGTCCCGGCGCCTCGCCGGGCACGGCGCGGTGGTGATCGACGCCGACCGGATCGCCCGCGAGGTCGTCGAGCCGGGCACCGGCGGCCTGGCCGAGGTCGTCGCGGCGTTCGGCCCCGGCGTGCTGCGCGAGGACGGCACTCTGGACCGCGAGCGGCTCGGCCGGGTCGTCTTCTCCGACCCCGGCGAGCTCGCCCGCCTCAACGCCATCGTGCATCCCCGGGTGGGCGAGCGCATGGCCGAGCTCCAGCGGCGGGCCCCGGACGGCGCGGTCGTGGTGTACGACGTGCCGCTGCTCGCCGAGAACGGCCTGGCCCCCACCTACGACGTGGTCATCGTGGTCGACGCGGCCGACGAGGTCCGCCTCGACCGGCTGACCGCCCGGCGCGGCATGACCCGCGAGGACGCCCTGGCCCGGATCAGGGCCCAGGCCTCCAGGGAGGACCGTCTGAAGATCGCCGACATCGTCGTGGTGAACGAGGCCGGCCTCGGCGAGCTGGACGCCCGCGTGGCCGAGGTGTGGACGGAGCTGCTGGCCCGCCGCGACGCCTGACCCTCAGAGCCGGCTCACAACCGGCTCACAACCGGCTCGGCACCGCTTCAGAAGGGCGCGTCGAGGGCGATCTGCCGCACGCCGGGCAGGTAGGGGTCCAGCTCGCCCGGGTCGAACCGGCACATGCCGATCACGAACCAGAACTGCCCGGCCACGTCCCCCTCGGTCTTGTACCGGCCGTCGGGGCTGAACGCCGCCCACCCCTCGGGCAGGCCGAGCAGCGTGGCCCGCTGGACGGGCGCCTCGCCGGTGAGGTCCCAGAGGATCACCACGCCGTCGTCCCCCGCGCTGGCGAGCTGGTCGCCCGAGGGGCTGAACGCCACCGACCAGACCCGCCGCGTGTGTCCCACGAGCGTGTGCAGGTGGTCGCCCGAGGCGGTGTCCCACAGCCGGACGACCAGGTCGTCCCCGGCGGTGGCGATCATGGCGCCGTCGGGGCTGAAGTCCAGCGTCCACAGGCGGCCGGTGTGCCGCTTGAGCGTGTGCAGCAGGTCGGCCGACCAGGCGCCGTCGGGGCCGAGCCGCCAGATCCTGGCCGTGCCGTCGTTGCTCGCGCTGCCCAGCAGGCGGCCCGACGGGTCGAACCGCACGGTGTACACGCGGTCGGAGTGGCCCTCCAGGGTGGCCAGGCGCATGCCGGAGCCGGTGTCCCACAGCCGGACCAGACGGTCGTCGCAGCCGGTGGCGACGGTGGCGCCGTCGGGGCTGAAGGCGATCGAGCGGACGCGGCCGCGGTGGTCGGCGAGGCTGCCGACCTGCCGCCCGGAGGTGCGGTACCAGAGCCGGACGCTGTCGTCGTCGTTGGCCGTGGCGAGGATCTCGCCGTCGGGGCTGAACGCCTCCGCCCAGACGTGGTCGGTCTCGACGTTCAGCTCGCGCTCGAATCCGCCGGCCGTCAGGTTCCACAGGTAGACCCCGCCGTCGTTGCTGGCGGTGGCCAGCAGGGGACCGGCCGGGCTGAAGATCGCGGAGATGAGCCGGTCGGCGGCGCCCGTCATCTCGCGCAGCCGCCTGCCCGTGCGCGGGTCCCACAGCCGGACGTAGCCGTCGTTGCCGCAGGTGGCGAGCATGGAGCCGTCGGCGCTGAACCGGACGGCGACGATGCGGCGGCCGTGGCCGCGCAGGGTGTGCCGGCACTGGCCGCTCGCCGGGTCCCACAGCCGGGCGGTGCCGTCGTTGCTGGACGTGGCGAGCTGGCGGCCGTCCGGGCGGAAGGCGAACGGCCACACCGACGCGCGGTGCCCGGCCAGCTCGGCCCGCTGGCGGCCGGTCTCCGGCTCCCACATGCGCACGACGCCGTCGCTGTCGCCGGTGGCGAGCGTGGCGCCGTCCGGGCTGAACAGCACCTGGTAGACGGCCCCGGAGTGGCCCTGGAGCGCGCTGAGGGGCCGTCCGTCGCGGGGGTCCCACAGGCGGACCGCGCCGGTGGTGTCGCCGGAGGCGAGCAGCTCGCCCGAGGGGTGGAAGTCCAGGGCGTAGACGCGGCCGGTGTGGCCGCGCATGTCGTGCAGCGGCTCGCCGGTGACGGGATCCCAGACGCGCACGACCCCGGCGCCGTCCCCGGCGGCCAGCATGCGGCCGTCCGGGCTGAGCACGAGCCGGTACACCGTGCCGCGGTGGCCGGTCAGGGTACTGGCGAGCCCGCCGGTGGCCAGGTCCCAGACGCGGATGACGCCCGCCGCGTCGCCGGTCACGAGCTTGCCGGGCAGGAAGACCACGGTGTAGATCGGCGGGGTGTGGCCGGGCAGCGTGACGAGGTGGGCTCCGGTGCGGGCGGACCACACGTTCATCACGCCGTCGGCGCCGCCAGCCGCCACCAGGTCGCCCGCCGGGCTCACCGCGACCGGCCAGACCCCTTGCGGGTGCCCGGCGCGCACGTGGCGCACCTCGCCGGTGAGCGGGTCCCACACGCGCACGGTGCCGTCCGCCGCGCCGGTCACCAGCACGCCGGGGCCGTACGCCACGGTGTACACCCGGCCCCGGTGGCCGTGCAGCGTGCGCAGCGGGGCGCCGGTGACGCTGTCGCAGACGAGCACGCCGCCGTCCTCGCTGCCGAGGGCGATCAGCCCGCCGTCCGGGCTGTAGGCGACCGGGCTGGGCAGGCGGCTGCTCTGGTAGTGGTACCCGTACGGCACGCCGACCTGCGGCGGCGCCAGCTCGGGCGTCACCGGGTGGCCGGGCGCGATGGCGGCGCCGTACAGCGCGGGGTCGGCGGCCAGCGCGGGGGAGGCCGTGACGTCGATGAGCGCCGCGCGGTTCCACCGGCCGCCCTCCACGGCGACGTCGCGCAGGTCGGTGCGCGAGAGGCGGGCGCGGGTGAGGTCGGCGCCGCGCAGGTCGGCGCCCGCCAGGACGGCCTCGTCGAGCCGGGCGCCGGCGAGGCGGGCGTCGCGCAGGACGGCGCGGGAGAGGTTCGTGCCGACCAGCCGCGCGTCGGTCAGGTCGGCTCCGCTGAGGTCCACGCCGGCGAAGTGGCGGTAGGACAGGTCCTCGCCGCTGAGGCGGGCGCCGCGCAGGTCGGTCCTGGCCGGGGTGCGCAGCCGGGTGGTGATCTTTATGGCGTTGGCGCGCGCGGTGTCGTCCGACTCCGGGTCCGCCAGGGTGGCGCCCGCCCACGCCTGGAGCCGCGCGGTGTCGGCCAGGTCGCACAGGAAGTCGACGACCAGCGCCGAGAACGGCCGCCGCGTCAGCCGTTCGTCCAGGGTGAGCGCGAGGTGCCGGGCGACGAGCCACTCCATCACCGAGGAGTGGATGAAGCCGAACAACCCCTCGTCGGTGCGCACCAGCAGGCTGCCGGTACCGACGGCGTGGGCGGCCTGACCGGCGGAAAGGGGGCTGTTCGCCAGCTCGCCGAGGGTCTCGGCCACCTCGGTCAGCTCGGCCGGCCGCAGGTAGGACTCGCCGCTCTCCCACAGGCGCAGCGCCAGCGTCGTCGCCGCCCCCCACAGCTCGTCCACCCCGAGCCCGCCCGGCGCGCCGGGCACGTGGGTGCGGTGCTCCTCGAACCGCAGCCAGTGGCCGAGGATCTCGGCGTACAGCCCGGCCGCGCTGAGGGTGTCGCCGGCCTGCGCCGCGGCGCGCAGCCGCTCGGGGGGAAGGTCGGCGATGAAGCTCAGCATGCGCGGGTTCTGGGCCAGGCCGAGCAGGTCCGAGATGCGGGTGATCATGCTCATCCGCTCGTCGGCGGCGTGCTGGTCCCCGCCGTACCGGTTGACCAGGTAGGCACGGACCTGGGCGGTGGTGAACTTCTCGACGCTGAGCACCCGGCGGTGCGGCAGCGTGCCCACCCGCTCGCCGAGCGCGGTCAGCACCTGGGCGTGCGACTTGAAGTGCTGCGTGCGGCTCGCCACCACGATCTTCGCCTTGTCCTCGGCCGCCCGCAGCAGCGTGTCGAGATGGTCGGCGGCGCGCTCGTAGGTGACCCGCGTGACCAGCTCGTCGAAGCCGTCGAACAGCAGCACGATGCGGCCCTGGCGCAGCATGTAGTGGAACGCCTTGAGGTCGATCAGCTCCTCGCCGTGGTTGGCCAGGTGCGCGGCCACCAGGCCGTCCACCGAGTGCGCCTTGTCCAGGGCGCGCAGCTCGATGAAGATCGGCGTCAGGTGGGGCAGCTCGGCGGGGATCCTGCGGGCGACCTCGCGCAGGGCGAAGGTCTTGCCGCGCCCGAAGTCGCCGAGCAGCAGCACGAACCTGCCGTGGTCGGCGGCCAGCAGGCGCATCAGCTCGCCGGCCAGGTCGTCGCGCACCTCGGAGGCCCGGTCCAGCTCCCTGAACCGCTGCGGGACGTACAGCTCCGGCGGGTAGCGGCGGTCGTCGCGCAGGCGCGCGCTCTGGTCGGCGACGTGGTCGGACAGGTCCAGCAGGCCCTGGAACTCGGTGAAGCTGCGCAGGCGAACGCCCCGGCGCAGCGCGTCGTCCCGGACCTGCCGCGCGGGCCCCTGACCCTGGTACACCAGCTCGGCGCCGTGGTCGAGCCCCGCCGCGTGGACGTGCCGCAGGAAGGACGTGACGGCCTCCGTGGTCGGCGGGCCGGCGTGCGCGCCGATGAGCTGCCGGCTGACGAAGCCGTCCTCGGCGAGGGTGACGAGCAGGTGCGGCGGGTCGCCGGGCACCTTGCGGATGCGGGCCCGCTCGCTGCGCGTCTCGCACACCTCGGCGATCATGTCGAGCAGCAGGGTCGACGGGTCGGCCTCGCGCTCCGGCCCGCTACCGTCCGGAGGGGCCTCCAAGGGGTCGGCGGCGGGCCGGGACGCCGTGGCCGGGGGGAAGGCGCCGTGCAGCGCCCGGCGGTCGTAGGAGAGCTCCTGGGGCGGCGGGACGTCGATCCGGTCGCGCGCCCAGCGGCGCAGGCCCGCGGGGCCGGCCTCGATGATCTGGTGGCGCCCCGGGGCCAGGGACGGCAGGCACGGCACCTCGCCGATCCAGCCGACCTCGTCCGGGCCGCCGCCGTGCAGCAGCAGGTTCAGGCGCGGGCCCAGCAACTGGCCGAACGTCGCGGCGTCGCGCAGCGCGGCCGGGGGATGGCCGGCCACCCCCACACGCAGCCAGCCCGTCTCCTCGAAGGGCCGCAGGCGCTCGGCGAACCACGCCGCCTGCGCCTGGCCGACCCAGCCGTAGGCGTCCTCCTCGCGGTGGCTCATCGCCATGGTCGAGTTGATCCCCGCCACGACCGCCCGCAGCTCGGGCTGGGCGAACAGGCTCCACGGCTGGGCGCTGTCGAAGTCGAGGTCCGTCAGACCCTGGTAGACGTCCTTGAACAGGCCGGAGAAATGACGCCACTTCGGCCAGTACGGCGGCTGGGGGGCCACGTCGTCGGCCTCGCACGTGGCGAAGTAGGCGCGGCTCGCGGCCTTGGTCACGTCGCGGGGGCCCGGCACGATCACCAGACGCTTCGGCTCCAGCCCCAGCAGGACGCGCAGGCCGGTCAGGAACGCCAGCGCCTCGCCGTACTCGCGGACGCTGCCGGACTCGGTGAGGTCGCCGGTGACCAGCAGCAGGTCGGGGCGGGGGACGCCGGCGTCGGCCAGGCGCGTCAGGTCCGCCCAGATGCTCGACTGCAGCTCGCCCGCGCCCAGCGGCTCGTCGGCGTCGGCCAGGCCGCGCCCGAAGCGGGGGCCCGCGACGTGCAGCAGCGTGATCGCCTCGCGTTCCCTGGCGGCCGGGGCCTCCCCGGGGAAGGCGGGGGGCGTCACGGGCGTCCTGCGCGCGGAGGGGACGGCGGGCGGCCGCGGCGGCTCCGGCCGTCGCGCCACCCCCGCGTCGCGGACCACGGTGCCGGGAATGGTGCGGGCGGGGACGGCGGGGAAGCCGGGTTCCTCGGCCGGCTTGGCGCGTCCGGCCAGCGTGTGGCGGATACGGCCGAGCAGCAGCGACCGAGCCTCCGCCGCGTCCGTGACGCCGACCATGTCCACCCACGTGATCGTGGACAGCAGGCCCTCCAGGGGGCAGTCCTCGATGCGGATGGTCACCAGCCGGTTGCCCGGGTTGTCCGGGTCCGCGCGGAAGGCCGTCAGCCATTCCTGCCGTCCGAACCGCGAGCCGAGATAGTTGCGGGACAGGACCGCGACGATCAGGCCCGCCTCGCTGACCCCGCGGTCCATGAAGTCGACGAAGTTCGTGCCCGGCACGAAGTCCCAGGCCTGCAGCATGGTGCGGTAGCCCGCCGCCTCCAGTTGCCAGGCGATCCAGGACGCCCAGCCTTCGTCGGCGGGGGAGTAGCTGACGAAGATGTCGGTCCGCGTGCCGTTCCGGTGGTCCATGCCGGTCCCTCACCTCTCGTGCCCCGCGCCGCCGCCCGCCGGCCCCGTGCCGTCCCGAGTGCCGCCCGCCACACGACGCCCTCCGCCGTACGGCCGCCGCGTGATGCCCTTTGCCGTGCTCCGGTGTCGCCCTGTCGTCGCCGCGCCACGACCGGTCCTGTCGTCGTCCGGTGGTTCTGCGTTGATCGCGGCCTTTGTGGGTGTTCTGCTGCCGTGTGGGCCCGGCTCGCGCGATGTCCCCGAAGGCCCTCGTTCCTATGACAGCCGCCTCGGCGCGCCGGTTCACCGGCGTCATTATCTCCTTTGCGGGCGGGGCTTTCGAGATTTTGATCGTCTGGGAGGTGTGCGATCATGGCGGGCGTGAAGTGGCGGCTGACGGTCCTCGACTGGGTGAGGATCGGCGTGCTGGCCGCGGGCCTGCTCTGCGTGGCCACGGGGCTGCTGCCCGGCGCGGAGGCCGCCGCGAACATCCGGCGCATCGGCCCCTTGCTGCTGTTCCTGGCCGCGGTGATCGTGCTGGCCGAGCTGACCAAGGAGGCGAACGTCTTCGACGTGCTCGCCGGCCGGTTGGCGATCATCGGCCGCGGCAACTATGCCGCCCTTTTCGTGCTTTGCACGGCCTTCGCGTCGTTCGTCACGATATTTCTGAACCTGGACACCACGGCCGTGCTGCTGACGCCGGTCATGCTCGCCCTCGCCCCGCGCGCCCGCATCACCCCGCTGCCCCTGGCCATGACCACGATCTGGCTGGCCAACACCGCGAGCCTGCTGCTGCCGGTCTCCAACCTGACCAACCTGCTCGCCATGGGACGGGTCGGCCTGTCCACGCGCGACTTCGCCGGCCGCATGTGGGCGCCGCAGGCCGCCGCCATCGCCGTCACCATGCTGCTGCTGTGGATCTTCTTCTGGCGGCGCGGCGAGCGCGGCGAGGACCGGTACACGCCGCCGCCGCCCGCCCCCGCCGGCGACCCGGTGCTGTTCGGCGTCGCCTCCGCGGCGTGCGTGCTGTTCATCGCTGCCATCCTCGCCGGCGTCCAGATCGGCGTCGCCGCCGCCGTCGCCGCCGTGGTCGTCATCGCGGCCTTCGCCTGGCGCGACCGCGCCAAGCTCACCTGGTCGCTGTTCCCCTGGCAACTCCTGGTCTTCGTCAGCGGGCTCTTCCTGGTCGTGCCCACCCTCAGCCGGTACGGCCTGAACGACCTGATGCGCGCCCTGATCGGGTCGACCGGCGACGCCCTCGGCGACTACCGCGCCGCCGCCGCCGGGGCCGCGCTGTCCAACGTCGTCAACAACCTGCCCGCCTACGCCGCGGGCGAGGCCGTGATCCCGGCGACCGGCCACGACCAGCTTCTCTCGCTGCTCATCGGCACCAACGTCGGTCCCGTCATCACTCCGTGGGCGTCCCTGGCCACGCTGCTGTGGTTCGAGTGGTGCCGCCGCCGCGGGGTGAAGGTGCCGATGGTGAAGTTCGTCCTCACCGGCCTGACCCTGGCCGTGACCGGGCTCGCCGCCACGATCGCGGCGCTGCTGCTCACGGCCTGAGTCCCCGTTCTAGGCGCGGGCCCGCGCGGTGGCGTCCGTGACGAGGCCGAGCAGGTCGTCCACCAGGGCCGGGCGCGCGGCGACGAAGCTGCGCCGCTCCGGCGGCAGGTCGGTGCGCCCGTCGAAGGGCGTCCCGTCGAAGCCGCGCACGGTCAGCCCGGCCTCCTGCGCGATGAGCAGGCCGCCGGGCAGGTCCACCGCCTCGGCCCGGTAGCCCACCACCGCGTCGATGTCGCCCCGGGCCAGCATGACCCAGCCCAGCAGCGGCGCCCACAGTTGCAGCACGCGCCGCGCGCGCACGTCCAGCGCCGCCTTCAGCTCGCGCAGGGCCGGATCGTCCCTGGCCACGCCGTGCCCCTGCGTCCAGGCCAGCACCGGGCCGTGCGGGGCGGCGCGGCCGGGGCGGCCCGCCAGCGGGCCCGCCGGCCCCGACGCCCCCTGCCCGCGGACCGCCCACCAGGTCTGCCGGGCCACCGGGTCGTGGACGACGCCGAGCCGGGGCAGGCAGGCGTGGCACAGCGCGACGCCCACCACGTACAGAGGCAGCCCGAGCGCGACGTTGCTCGTGCCGTCCAGCGGGTCCACCAGCCACGTCCACTCGCCGTCCGGAGCGCCCGACACGCCCGACTCCTCCGCGACGACCCGGTGGCCGGGGAAGGCGCCCTGGATGCGGTCGAGCAGGAGCTTCTCGGCGGCGACGTCCAGGTCGGTGACGATGTCGCCGCCCTCCTTGGCCCGCACCCGCAGCGCCCCGTGCACGCGCTCTCTCAGGAGATCTCCCGCGGCCTCCACGGCCGCCACCGCCACCCGGCGAGCGTGATCGAGATCCATGAGCCCTCCAAGGTCCGCGCTAGGTGCGCGCCAGGTGGTCCGCGGCCAGCCGGGCGGCCCGCGCGGTCTCCTCATCGTCGCAGCGTTCCCGCGTCACGCGGTGGGAGCGCGTGCCGAGCGGGCCGAGCGACAGGTCCGCCGCGCCCGGACGCCCGCTGCCCAGCGCGATCGTCGCGGTGTCGACGCCGTCGGGGATCACGCTGCGGTGGAACACCCCGGCGGGCATCGTGTAGACGTCACCGGCGCGGTACACCCCGGCGGCGCCCTCGCGGAAGGTGACCGTGCGGCCTGTGGGGCTGAGGTTGTCCACGCCGCCCGCGCTGACCACCCGCATGAGCTGGTGGGTCGCCCCCGTCGCGCTGTCGGTCACCCCGACCAGTTCGTTGCGCACCTGGCCGTACAGCACGTAGCTCACCAGGTCCCAGCTGTGGCAGTGGACCTCCGAGGTGGTGTTCCCCGCGCGCGGCAGGTCCGCCGACCACAGGTGGAGGCAGACGCCGCAGGCGCCGCCGCGCGCCACCGGCAGGCAGACGAACCCGAGCGGGTGGCGCACCGCCCTGATCGCGGAACGCCCCGCGGCGATGTCCTCCAGCAGGCCGAGGACCCGGCGCGGCACCGACGGGGAGACGGCGCCCGAGGTCAGCTCGTCGTGCAGCTCCTGATACTTCATGTCTAATACGGATTCTTCGCGCGGATGGCCTTGCGGATGATCTCGACGACGTCGCGGTCCCCATAGGAGCTCGGCAGGCCGAGGCCGAGCACCTCGAACAGCTTGCGCGTCTCGTCCACGGTGGGCTCGTCGCCGAGCGTGGCGGACTTGGCCGCCTCGATGGGGACCCGGCGCGTCTGGTCCAGGCTGGCCAGCAGCTCGGTGGAGCAGTGGTCGTAGTAGAAGCTTCCCCGCCTGCTCATCAGGGCGCGGTTCGGGTCCTCGACGGTGATGATGACGTAGCCGGACGACATGTCCCAGCGGAACGTCGTCATCGTGGACGACAGGCCGAGGTCGATGTCGAGCAGGCTGAACCTCTGACGGTGCCAGCAGGCCGCCAGGATCGTCGCGTACGACTCCTTGCGGGTGCGGTCCACCGTCCAGAACTCGCCGGTGCCGTCGGGGGTGTCCGACACCGACCTGCGGAAGCGGACGTACGCCTCGCACACCCCGGCGTGGGTCGGGTCGATGATCTCCAGGCGCACGAGCAGCGCCTTGCGCTCCCTGCGGGCGGCGAGCACCAGGTCGGGCAGCGTCACGGCGCGCATGTACGTGCCCGTGCCGCCCTTGAAGATCCAGCGGTCGGTGGCGCGCCTGGCCTCGGCGTGCGCCTCGGCGATCTCGTCGGCCCCGTTGAGCACCTCGACCACCTGCAGGTCGTCCAGCACGCGGCGCGCGCTCTCGACCACGGCCTCCAGCCGCTCCAGGCGGTCCAGCCGCGCCGGAAGGCTCGCCAAGGCGCCGGAGGTGGTGCGGAAGTTCTCCTTGATCGTGTCCTCCATGGGCTCCTGACGCCACCGGTCGCGCAGGATGGCGGCGGTCAGCAGGCCCAGCACCAGCAGCGTGACGCCGCTGATCAGGTCGCTCTTGCTCTGGCCGAGGATCTCGTCGTCGGAGGTGAGGCCCAGGAAGGCGATGAACAACGCCAGGACGAGGGCGATGACGCCGTCGGCGTTCTTGCCCACCCACGCGACGAACTTCCCCATGCGTCCCACAGCGTTACCGCGCCCGCCCTCGACGATCAGTCAGCCCCCGCCGTCATATCCCCGCCGTCATGGTAACGAGAAGGCAAAACCTGGGCCAGTGCCGCGCGGGACGGCACCTGTTCACGCCGCGTTCCCCACGGCCTCACGCGGTCCCGCCCCGGCGCCGTCCGGCGGGCGGGCGGAAATGTCGGTGGCCCGGCGTAGGTTATGGAGGTGTGAGGCCGGTAACTGATTTGCAGCGCAAGGTGGCGCCCTTCGAGGTCGTCACCGACATGTCCCCGTCCGGTGACCAGCCGACGGCCATCGCCGAGCTGGAGCGCCGCGTGAAGGGCGGAGAGAAGGACAACGTCCTGCTCGGCGCCACGGGCACCGGCAAGACGGCGACCGTGGCCTGGCTCATCGAGCGGTTGCAGCGCCCGGCTCTGGTGATGCAGCCCAACAAGACCCTCGCCGCCCAGTTCGCCAACGAGCTGCGCGAGATGCTGCCCAACAACGCCGTCGAGTACTTCGTCTCCTACTACGACTACTACCAGCCCGAGGCGTACGTCCCGCAGACCGACACCTACATCGAGAAGGACTCCTCGATCAACGACGAGGTCGACCGTCTGCGCCACTCGGCGACCAACTCGCTGCTCACCCGCCGCGACACCGTCGTGGTCGCCTCCGTCTCGTGCATCTACGGCCTCGGCACCCCGCAGGAATACGTCGACCGCATGGTCCGCCTCAAGGTCGGCCAGGAGATCGAGCGCGACCGGCTCCTGCGCCGCCTCGTCGACATGCAGTACTCCCGCAACGATCTCGCGTTCACCCGCGGCACCTTCCGCGTGCGCGGCGACACGATCGAGGTCATCCCGCAGTACGAGGAGCTCGCCGTCCGCATCGAGATGTTCGGCGACGAGATCGAGAAGCTCGCCACCCTGCATCCCCTCACCGGCGAGGTCATCACCGAGGACGCCGAGCTGTACATCTTCCCGGCCTCCCACTACGTCGCCGGCCCCGAGCGCATGGAGCGCGCGATCCGCGACATCGAGGCCGAGCTCGGCGCCACCCTGGCCCGCATGGAGAAGCAGGGCAAGCTGCTGGAGGCCCAGCGGCTGCGCATGCGCACCACCTACGACATCGAGATGATGCGCCAGGTCGGCACCTGCTCCGGCATCGAGAACTACTCGCGCCACATCGACGGCCGCGAGGCCGGTTCCGCGCCCAACACCCTGCTCGACTACTTCCCCGAGGACTTCCTGCTCGTCCTGGACGAGTCCCACCAGACCGTCCCCCAGATCGGCGCGATGTACGAGGGCGACGCCTCGCGTAAGCGCACGCTGGTCGAGCACGGCTTCCGCCTGCCCTCCGCCATGGACAACCGGCCGCTCAAGTGGGAGGAGTTCCTCGACCGCATCGGCCAGACCGTCTACCTCTCGGCGACCCCCGGGCCCTACGAGCTGGGCCGGGCCAAGGGCGAGGTGGTCGAGCAGGTCATCCGCCCGACCGGCCTGGTCGACCCCGAGGTCGTCGTCAAGCCGACCAAGGGGCAGATCGACGACCTGGTCCACGAGATCCGCGAGCGTGCGGAGAAGGACGAGCGCGTCCTGGTGACCACCCTCACCAAGAAGATGGCGGAGGATCTCACCGACTACCTGCTGGAGCTCGGCATCCGCGTCCGCTACCTTCACAGCGAGGTCGACACGCTGCGCCGCATCGAGCTGCTCCGCGAGCTGCGCATGGGCGAGTTCGACGTCCTGGTCGGCATCAACCTGCTCCGCGAGGGCCTCGACCTGCCCGAGGTGTCGCTGGTGGCCATCCTCGACGCCGACAAGGAGGGCTTCCTGCGCAGCGAGACCTCCCTGATCCAGACCATCGGCCGCGCGGCCCGCAACGTCTCCGGCCAGGTCCACATGTACGCCGACCGCGTCACCCCGTCCATGGAGCGCGCGATCGACGAGACCAACCGCCGCAGGACCAAGCAGGTCGCGTACAACGAGGCCAACGGCATCGATCCCCAGCCGCTGCGCAAGAAGATCGCCGACATCCTCGACTCGCTGGCCAGGGAGGACGCCGACACCGACCGCCTGCTCGGCGCCGGCCGCCAGCAGAGCCGCGGCAAGGCGCCGGTCCCCGGCATGGCCGCCGCCCGCCAGGCCGGCCAGCACGCCAAGGCCATCGCGGGCGAGATGCCCCGCGCCCAGCTCGAGTCGCTGGTCCAGTCGCTCACCGAACAGATGCACACCGCCGCCGCCGACCTCCAGTTCGAGGTCGCCGCCCGCCTCCGCGACGAGATCAAGGAACTCAAGAGAGAACTCAGAGACATGCAGGAGGCCGGCGTCCACTAGCCCACCGGCCGGACATCTCCACCGCCCCGTCCGGCTGGAGCCGTCCACAATGCCTCTCCCTGCATTGTCGAGCTGCCCCTTTTCCGCGGCGTGGTCGGCGCGTCGGCTTCGGTGTCATGGGGAAGTAGGGGACGTCGCACGTTCTCGGTGACGTCGCCGGGCGTTAGGGTGGAGATCACGCGGCGGAAGAAGCGCCGGTTCGTCGGAGATGTGGTCGCCGGCCGATGCGCGGGGTCATGGGCGGCGGTCACCGGCGGGCATGCGGAAAAGTCCGGCGGGGATCAATGGCGGCCCCACGCCGGGCGGAGCCGCACGCACGTCCCCTGTACGCCTTCCGGCGGACTGCGGGCCCCCAGGTCGATCGGTACTGGCCGGAGCCGACCAGTGGCCGTCGGCCGGCGCCGATCAGTGAAGATCGGCCCAGGTCAACCAGTGCCGACCAGGGCGGATCAACGCGCATCTGTGCCGATCAGTGCCGATCAGTGCCGATCAGTGAAGGAAGGTGGCCGTGATGACCGCCGGACCGGCGCCTGGCCATAGGTGGCAAGTTCATGGGCCCACCAGTGAGCGCATCCTCGCCGGCATGTCGCAAGACTGGCCGTGGCTGGTGGAGGAGGCGTCCCTGGTGCTGGTCGAGGTGACGCTCGACGCGGTCGCCGAAATGGGAGATCTGTCGTTGACCCAGCTCAGAGCCCTCCTGGCCGTCGATCGGCACGGGCCACTGAACCTGAGCTCCCTGGCGACCCGGCTGAACATGTCGCTGTCGGCGGCCGGCCGAATGGTGGACCGTCTCGACGGCTTGGGCCTTTTGCAGCGCTTCCCCGCCCCGCACAGCAGGCGCGAGATCCGCATCGACACCACCTCGGACGGACGTGAGGTCCTGGAACGGCTGCGCTCAGCACGCCGGCGACGCATCGGCACGGTACTCGAACGCCTCACCCCCGACGCCCGCACACAACTCACCCACGTCCTCCAGGAGTTCACCGCCGCAGACGCGTCCCGAGACCACGACGACCTCACCCTGTAGAACCCCTTCACAGCCACGTGAGCGCGGAGCCGGTGCTTTTATGGCCGGAAGAGGTCTTGTGACGCCCACCCGTGCAGGTCTGTCGTGGTTGGCCGCCGTTAGCCCACCCATGGGTACGTGCCTCAGGGCCGGTCAGGGGTATCGCGGTGGTCATGGCGGGTGTGGGTGGTGGGCGATGTCGTGAGATATGTCCTGGGGTCGACGGCGCGAGTGCTCGGCCCTGCACACCGAGCGGCACGTGCGTCGGTAGTACCGATCATGACGCTGGTTGCAGCTGCGGGCGCGAGGTCGTAGACGCGGAGCCGGTGGTTTCGGGCGCGAAGAGGTCTGTGAGGCCCACCCGTGCGGGTCCGTTGTGGTTGGCCGCCCTTAGCCCACCCATGGGTACGCGCCTCAGGGCGGGTCGGGGGGTATCGCGGTGGTCATGGCGGGTGTGGGTGGTGGGCGATGTCGTGAGAAATGTTCTGGGGTCGACAGGCATGAGCACTCGGCCCTGCACACCGAGTGGCGCGTGCGTCGGTAGTACCGATCATGACGCTGGTTGCAGCTGCGGGTGCGAGCTTGTAGACGCGGAGCCAGTGGTTTCAGGGCGGGAAGAGGTCTGTGAGGCCCACCCGTGCGGGTCCCCTGTGGCTGGTCGCCGTTAGCCCACCCAGCAGTCGCTCACATCGGCGACCATCGCCCTGCCCTGATCGCCGCCGGACCCCGCCCCCATCGCGGCCACCGTGAAGATCCAGTGGTATCGGTGACCACCGCCCCGCTCTGATCACCGCGAAATTCCCGCCAGTCCTCTGGCCACCGTAAAAGATCCTGCGTCCCTTGGCGACCAACGCCTCCTGATCACCGCTGGAACCCGCTACCCATCCCGGCTCCGTGAGAGATCCCACCGCATCGGTGACCACCGACCCTCGCTCTGATCACCGCGAAGTCCCCGCCAGTCCTCTGGCCACCGTGAAAGATCCTGCGCCATCGGGACCGTCGGCCCCGCAATGCCCCGTCGCCGTCTTGTGGCCTGCACTTCTGGGTGGGCTAACGGTGGCCAACCACGACGAACCCGTACGGGTGGGGCTCACAGACCTCTGCCCGGCCTAAAACCATCGACTCCGCGCCCATAACCTCGCACTTCCAGCTATAAGCAGCGTCACAATCGGTATTACTGACATACGCACTGCTCGGCGCGTTGAGCCGCCTGCTTGTGTTTCCTCCCCCGACAAAGATCTCGACATCACAACCGCCGTCACCGATCTTGATCGCCGTGATGCTCTCCCTCGCCCGTCTTGTGGCGCGCACTTCTGGGTGGGCTAACGGCGGCCAGCCACAACGGACACGCGCGGGTGGGCTTTCAGATCTCTCTCCGCCCCACATCCACCGACTCCGGACCCATGACCTCACACCTCCGGCTAGAACCAGCTCCACAGTCGGTGTCACTGACGTGTGTGGTGGCTTGGGGTTGGGCCGGCTGATCGGGTTCGCCGCCCCGGATATGGAACACGCGACATCAACGACCGCCCGCACCCACCCTGATCACCGCGATACGCCCCAGGCCCCTCCCATGGCGGGCGGGGCTGATGGGCCGGCGATGTCGTGGGCTGTCGTGGGATCGGGAGGGGGTGAGGGGGCGGCGGGGTGGGTTCGGGGTGGCCGTTATTGGTGGGGGGATTGGGTTTTTACTTCTTTGTGTTTAGGGATTTGACACTCTTTGTTAACCATGTCGCCTTTTGGTGGGGTCTGAGGGCTTTTTCGGGTGCGAATGAATGGCTGGTGTCGGAGACAGATTCCATCTGATGACTGTTGCATGATAGAAACTGTTTCTCGTCGGACAGTTACCGTGCGTCCTGGATCAACGTCCCTGAGCGTCGATCAGCGGATTCGGCGTCGGTCGTGTTCGTGAGGGCGGCGGCCATGGCCAGTGTTGTGGCGCCATGCCACGGAGAGGTCGGCGGCATGTTCGGTCGTGCGCCCAGAGCGCTCGCGGAGAAGGCGGCGGCGACCGCCGCACGGCGGCTGCTGGAGGCGGGCAAGCTGCTGCACCGCTCCGACACCTCACCCGACCTGCGGGCCCTGTACCGGCCCGGTGACCGGGTCAACGACGCCCCCTACCGCGAGCGGTGGGCCCATGACCGGGTGGTCCGCTCCACGCACGGCGTGAACTGCACCGGATCGTGCTCCTGGAAGGTGTACGTCAAGGACGGCCTGATCACCTGGGAGACCCAGCAGACCGACTACCCGAGCGTCGGGCCGGACCGCCCGGAGTACGAGCCGCGCGGCTGCCCCCGTGGCGCCGCGTTCTCCTGGTACACCTACTCGCCGACCCGGGTGCGCTACCCCCACGCGCGCGGCGTGCTGGTGGAGATGTACCGCCAGGCCAAGGCCGAGCTGGGGACCCGGTCGCGGCGTGGGGGAGTGTGGTCGGGGACCCGGACCGGCGCCGGCGCTACCAGTCGGCCCGGGGCAGGGGCGGCCTGGTGCGGATCGACTGGGACGAGGCCCTGGAGATCGCCGCCGCCGCGCACGTCCACACGATCATGACCTACGGCCCCGACAGGGTGGCGGGGTTCTCGCCGATCCCGGCCATGTCGATGGCCTCGCACGCGGTGGGCGCCCGGTTCATGGCGCTGATCGGGGCGCCGATGCTGTCGTTCTACGACTGGTACGCCGACCTGCCGATCGCCTCGCCGCAGGTGTTCGGCGACCAGACCGACGTGCCGGAGTCGGCGGACTGGTGGGACGCGGCGTACCTGATGCTGTGGGGCTCCAACGTGCCGGTCACCCGCACCCCGGACGCGCACTGGATGGCCGAGGCCCGCTACCGGGGCCAGAAGGTGGTGGTCGTCTCGCCGGACTACTCGGACGCGACCAAGTTCGCCGACGAGTGGCTGCACCCGCATCCGGGGACCGACGGCGCGGTGGCCATGGCGATGGGCCACGTCATCCTGACGGAGTTCTTCGTCCGTGACCCGGTGGCCCGCTTCACCGATTATGTGAAACGCTTCACCGACCTGCCGTTCCTGGTCACGCTGACCGAGCGGCCCGACGGCGGCCACGCGCCCGGCAAGTTCCTCACGGCCGCCGACGCCGGCCTCGGCCCCGAGGAGGGCGCGCGCTGGCGTCCGGTCCTGGCCGACGCGCGCGACGGGCAGGTCACCGTCCCGGGCGGCACGCTCGGGGACCGGTGGACCGGGGCGGGGGCCGGGCGGTGGAACCTCGACCTGGGCGAGATCGATCCGCTGCTCAGCCTGCATGAGGAGGGCGGCGAGACCGCCGAGGTCGTGCTGCCGCGCTTCGACGAGGAGGGCGGCGTGGTCCGCCGCGGCGTCCCGGTACGCCGCATGGCGGGCCGCCTCGTCACCACCGTCTACGACCTGCTGCTGGCCCAGTACGGCGTGGCGCGCCCCGGACTGCCGGGCCGGTGGCCCACGGGGTACGACGACGCGTCGCTGCCGTGCACGCCCGCCTGGCAGGAGCGGATCACCTCGGTCCCGGCCGCCCGCGTGACCCGCATCGCCAGGGAGTTCGCCGAGACGGCGCACAAGTCCGGCGGCCGGGCGATGATCGTGATGGGCGCGGGCACCAACCACTGGTTCCACTCCGACACGATCTACCGCTCCTTCCTGTCGCTGCTGCTGCTCACCGGCTGCCAGGGCGTCAACGGCGGCGGCTGGGCGCACTACGTGGGCCAGGAGAAGGTGCGCCCGCTGGCCGGATGGCAGCAGCTCTCCACGGCAGCCGACTGGGCGCGCCCCTCGCGGCAGATGGCGGGGACGCCCTACTGGTACGTCCACACCGACCAGTGGCGGTACGAGAAGTTCGCGGCATCCGCGCTGTCCAGCCCGGCGGGGCCCGGCCTGTTCGGCGACCGGCACACCGTGGACCTCGTGGCGCAGTCGGCCCGGCTGGGCTGGATGCCGTCCTACCCGACCTTCTCCGCCAACCCGCTGAGGCTCGGCGCCGAGGCGCGGGCGTCCGGGCAGGACCCGGCGCGGTGGGCGGCCGGCGAGATCGCGGCCGGGCGGCTCGGCTTCGCCTGCGAGGATCCCGACGCGGAGGAGAACTGGCCGCGCGTGCTCACCGTGTGGCGGGCCAACCTGATCGGGTCCTCGGCCAAGGGCAACGAGTACTTCCTGCGCCACCTGCTCGGGGCGCGGGACAACGCCGCCGCGCACGAGGCTCCCCCCGAGGCGCGCCCCCGGGAGGTGACGTGGCGCGAGGAGGCGCCGCGCGGCAAGCTCGACCTGCTGCTGGCCCTGGACTTCCGCATGACCTCCACCACGTTGTTCGCCGACCTCGTGCTGCCCGCGGCCACCTGGTACGAGAAGCACGACCTGTCCAGCACGGACATGCACCCGTACGTCCACGCCTTCTCCCCGGCGATCAGCCCGCCCTGGCAGGCCCGCACCGACTTCCAGATCTTCCACGGGCTGGCGCGCCGGGTCGGTGAGCTGGCCGTGGGCCGCCTGGACACCGCCTACGACCTCGTCGCCACGGCGCTGCAGCACGACACGCCCGGCGAGATCGCGCAGCCGGGCGGGACCGTCCCCGACTGGCGCGGCGACGGGCGCGCGCCGGAACCGGGCCGGGACATGCCCGCCCTCGCCCTGGTGGAGCGGGACTACACCGCGATCGCTGGCAAGCTCGCGGCGTTCGGCCCGCTGGCCGAGCGGCAGGGCATGACGGTCAAGGGCGTCACCGTCCACCCGGTCCCGGAGTCCGGCTGGCTGGCCGCGCGGTGCGGCCGGGCCCCGGACGGGCCCGCCGAGGGACGTCCGCTGCTGGACACCGACGTGAAGCTGTGCGAGGCGATCCTCGCCCTGTCGGGCACCACCAACGGCCGCCTCGCCGCGGCGGGCCTGTCCGCGCTGGCCGCGCGCTGCGGGCCCGGCACGGGGCTGGCCGAGCTGGGCTCCGCCGTCGCGGAACGCCGGGTGGTGTTCTCCGACACCCAGGAGCGGCCGGTGCAGGTCGGCATGAGCTTCGAATGGTCGGGCAAGGAGGCCCCCGACCGCCGGTACGCGCCGTTCACGATCAACACCGAGAACGCCAAGCCGTGGCACACGCTCACCGGCCGCCAGCACTTCTACCTCGACCACGACTGGATGGCCGAGTACGGCGAGCAACTGCCCGTCTATCGGCCTCCCCTGGACATGGCCGCGCTCGCCGAGGACGCCGGCGACACCTACGGTGCCGAGGCGTCCCCGGACGGCCGCGCGGTCGCCGTCCGCTACATCACGCCGCACTCCAAGTGGTCCATCCACTCCGAGTATCAGGAGAACCTCCTGATGCAGACCCTCGCCCGCGGCGGCCCGGTCATCTGGATCAGCGTCGAGGACGCCGCGGCGATCGGCGTGGCCGACAACGACTGGATCGAGGCGGTCAACCCCAACGGCGTGGTCGTCGCGCGCGCGGTCGTCTCGCACCGCATGCCGCCGGGCACGGTGTTCATGTACCACGTCCAGGAACGGCTGGTGAACGTCCCCAAGTCGCAGGCCACCGGCCGTCGCGGCGGGGTGCACAACTCCCTGACCAGGCTGCTGGTAAAGCCCACGCACCTGATCGGCGGATACGGCCAGCTCTCCTTCGCGCCCAACTACTACGGGCCCACCGGGAACCAGCGCGACGCGGTCACCGTGATCCGCCGCCGCTCTCAGGAGGTGATCTACTGATGCGCGTGATGGCGCAGGTCGCCATGGTGATGAACCTCGACAAATGCATCGGCTGCCACACCTGTTCGGTCACCTGCAAGCAGACCTGGACCAACAGGGCAGGCACCGAGTACGTGTGGTTCAACAACGTCGAGACCCGCCCGGGACAGGGCTACCCGCGCGGCTACGAGGACCAGGACAAGTGGAAGGGCGGCTGGCGGCTCAAGGGCGACAGGCTCGTGCCGCGCGCCGGAGGCCGCGTCCGCCGCCTGACCCGCCTGTTCGCCAACCCCGAGCTGCCGCTCCTGGACGACTACTACGAGCCCTGGAGCTACGACTACGAGAACCTGACCGCCGCGCCGCTCGGCGAGGACGTGCCGACCGCGCCGCCGCGCTCGCTGATCGACGGCGCGCCCACCGCCGTCACCTACGGCCCCAACTGGGACGACGACCTGGGCGGCGGGCCCGAGCACCTGGCGGGCGACCCGATCCTGCGCAAGATCGGGGGGCAGGTGCGCATGCGGTACGAGCAGTCGTTCATGTTCTACCTGCCGCGCATCTGCGAGCACTGCCTCAACCCGTCCTGCGTGGCCGCCTGCCCGTCCGGCGCGCTGTACAAGCGGATCGAGGACGGCATCGTCCTCGTCGACCAGGACCGGTGCCGCGGCTGGCGCATGTGCGTCACCGGCTGCCCGTACAAGAAGATCTACTTCAACCACGGCACCGGCAAGGCCGAGAAGTGCACGATGTGCTACCCGCGGATCGAGGCCGGCGAGCCCACCGTGTGCTCGGAGACCTGCGTCGGACGCCTGCGCTACCTCGGCGTCATCCTCTACGACGCCGACCGGGTCGGGCAGGCCGCCGCCGTCCCCGACGAGCGCGCCCTCTACGGCGCCCAGCTCGGCTGCTTCCTGGACCCGGACGACCCGGCCGTGGCCGCGGCGGCGGAACGGGCCGGCATCCCGCACCAGTGGGTGGAGGCGGCCCGCAGCTCCCCGGTCTACGCCCTCATCGCCCGCTACCGGGTCGCGCTGCCGCTGCACCCGGAGTACCGCACGATGCCGATGGTCTGGTACGTGCCGCCGCTGTCGCCGATCGTGGACGCGCTGGCCGAGACGGGCAACGACGGCGAGGACGCGGGCAATCTCTTCGGCGCGATCGAGACCCTGCGGATCCCGGTGGAGTACCTGGCCGAGCTGTTCACGGCCGGGGACACCGGGCCGGTCGAGGCGGCGCTCGGCCGGCTCGCCGCGATGCGCGCCCACATGCGCCGGGCCAACCTCGGGGAGGAGCCCGACCCGCGCATCGCCGCGGACGCCGGCATGACCGCCGGGCAGCTGGAGGAGATGTACCGGCTGCTGGCGCTCGCCAAGTACGACGAGCGCTACGTCATCCCCACCACGTACGCCGCGCCGTCCATCCCGGGCGCGGACGGGTGCAGCCTGGAGGGCCCCGGCGGGCCCGGCATGCTGGAGCCGTCCGCCGCCTCCGTCGAGGGGTTCCACGCGCGCCCGGCCGACGACCGCCTGCGCGGGCGCGTCAACCTGCTGAACTGGGACGGCAAGGGGCTGCCCGCCGGGCTGTTCCCCCCGCGCGGGGAGCAGACCCCGTGATCGGCCCTGTTGTCGGCGCGGTCGTCCATCCGGCGCCGCTCCCCGCGCTCGGCGCGGTCCTCCCGCCCGCGCTGGGCACGGCACTCGGCCCGGTGATCGGCGCCGTCGGCCGCCTGCTGCCGGGCCGCGCGTCGGGCCGGGCCGTGCACCAGGCGGCGTCCCTGCTGCTCACCTACCCGGGGGCCGACTGGCAGGACCGTCTCGCCCTCGTCCGGCGGGCGCTCGCGCCGCTGCGGGGCGCCCCCGCCGCGACGCTGCGCGGCTTCTGCGCCGGCATGGCCACCGCCGACCCGCTCGAGCTGGCCGCCGACTACGTCGCCACCTTCGACCGCAGCGCCCGCCGCACCCTGCACATGACCTACTACACCGACGGCGACACGCGCAGGCGCGGCGGGTCGCTCGCGGAGATCAAGGCGCTGTACCGGGCGCACGGCTGGCGGCCCGACGACGCGGAGCTGCCCGACTTCCTGCCGCTCATGCTGGAGTTCGCCGCCCGCTGCCCGCGGCCGGGCGCCGAGCTGCTGCGGCGGCACCGCCCGGGCCTGGACGTGCTGCAGACGGCCCTGCGCCGGCACCGCAGCCCCTACGCCGACGTCGTGGCGGCTGTGGCGGAGACCCTGCCGCCCGCCCGCCCGGGGCCCGCCGGTCCCGCCGCGCCGCCGGCCGAACGCGTGGGCCTGGACCCGTTCCCGGCCGCGCCCGCCGGATCCCCACGGGAGGTTCGCCGATGAACGGCCTGCAGATCGCGGCCTGGGGCGTGCTGCCCTACCTGGTGGTGACGCTGTTCGTCCTCGGCAGCGTGTGGCGCTACCGCCACGACCGGTTCGGGTTCACCACCCGCTCCAGCCAGATGTACGAGAGCCGCCTGCTGGCCGTCGGCGGCCCGATGTTCCACTACGGGCTGCTGTTCGTCATCGCCGGTCACGCCGTCGGGCTGCTCGTGCCCGAGAGCCTGACCGAGTGGATGCACGTCCCCGAGCCGCTGTACCGGCTCAACGCCCTGACGGTGGGCGGCCTGGCCGGCGCGGCGACCGTGGCCGGGCTCGCCGTGCTGCTCTGGCGGCGGCTGCGGGTCCGCGCGGTCCGCCGGGCCACCAGCCGCAGCGACCGCCTCGTCTACCCGATCCTGGCCACGGTGCTGCTCGCGGGGCTGTGGGCGACGCTGGGCGAAGTCGAGAGCCCCTACGACTACCGGCTGGGCGTCTCGGTCTGGTTCCGCAGCCTGCTGATCCTGCATCCCGACGTGCCCGACATGGCGCACGCGCCGCTCGTCTTCCAGGTCCACGCCGCGCTGGCCATGGCCCTGTTCGCCCTGTGGCCCTTCAGCCGTCTCGTGCACGCCTTCGCCGCCCCGGTCGGCTACCTGGTGCGCCCCTACGTCGTCTACCGCCGCCGCGGCGGAGCCGTGCCTCCTGTCCAGCCCCCCGCCCACACCACCGCGAGGCAGCGGCCATGACCTCCGCGACCGGCCCCGGCGGTCCCCTCCCTCCGGCGCCGGCCGGGGAGTCCCGATGGCATCGCGCGCTGGTCACCGCGGCGCAGGCCGCGGTGTGCATCGCCGTCCCGGCGGTGGTGGCGTGGGTCAGCGGGCAGCCGTTCGTGTTCCCCTCGCTGGGGCCGACGGTGTTCCTGGCGCTGACCTCGGCCTCCACCCCGGCCGCGAGCCCCCGCAACACCGTGGCCGGGCATCTGATCAGCGCGAGCGCCGGGTACGCCGCGCTGGCGCTCACCGGCCTGACCCGCGCCGTCCCCGACCTGTCCCACCCCAACGGTCACCGCGTCGCCGCGGTCGCCATCGCGCTGGCGCTGACCGCGGGCGGGATGCTGCTCGGCGACCTGCCGCACCCGCCCGGCGGCGCCACCACCCTCATCGTCGCGCTCGGCCTGCTGCGCACGCCCAGCCAGCTCACGATCCTCATGGCCGCCGTCGTGACCACCACGGGCGTCCTGGTCACCGTCAACAGACTGTCCGGCCGCTCCTACCCGCTCTGGGGCCCGGCGGGTCCCTCTCTCGCCGGCCCGTGGAAGCCGTTCGCCCGCAGGACCGGCGGGCGGCGCGGTGAGCGCGCCGCGGCGTCCGAGCGGATGTGCCGGGAGGCGGCGCGGTGCCTGGCCGGGGCCATGACCAGCGCGGTCTGGCCGGTCGCCCACGTCCGCGTGGCCCGCCTCCTCGGCCGGGGCGACACCCGGCGCGAGGACGCGGTCGCGGCCCGCCTGACCGCCTCCCGCGCGTCGCTCCTGGAGACCGGCGACCCCGTGGCGACGGCCGCTCACTGGACCGCCGACTTCCGCGCCCTCCTCACCCGCGACCCCGCCGCCGCCCGCACCCTTTCCGCCTTCACCGACACCATCACCTACCTCCTCAGGAAGGTTGGGAGGCCTGAGTGAGGCGGGCCTTCCTGCGGGCCCTGCGGCGGCGCAGGGCGCGGAGGACGAAGAAGGCGGGGATGGCCAGGAGGATGAGGGCGAGGACGACGAGGGCGGGGAAGAAGACGGCGACGAGGCTCATTCCGAGGGCGCCGGCGTCCTCGACGGTGCTGACGACGGGGGCGCCGGCGCCGACGGTGGTGGCGTTGACCACCGGGCGGGCCGTGGACTTCATGACGTGCACGGCCAGGGCGACGCCGATGCCGAGCACCCAGCCGACCCAGGGGTTGTCGGCCATCCAGGCGGAGTGGTCGAACTGGGAGGCGGCCTGGGTGGCGCTGAACACGACGCCGCCGGCCGCCGGCCGCACGGCCGTCTGGATCATGTCGTTGACGTGGTCGACGACGGGCACCTTGTCGAGCACGATCTCGGCGAGCAGCAGGACGGCGATCACGGCGAGCACCCAGCCGTTGGTGAGCCAGGCGTAGTCGCCCGGCAGTCGCACCCTGTCGGTGAAGTTGGCCAGCAGGCCGACCACCAGCAGCGGGATGTAGGCGTTCAGCCCCGCAGCCGTGGACAGACCGAGGCCGGTCAGCGCCGCCAGCATTTCGCATCCCTCCACCACGACGATTCCTCACACGGCAACGAAGACCGATTGCCCCGCGTTCCCGCGCGTAACCGCACGGGGCGGCGACCAGGAGAAGGGCGCAGGCCCGCGCGCTAGGGGAGGGCTCAGGCGCCGGGGCGGAGGGCGCGGAGGGGGTTGGGGTCGGCGGGGCCGGGGGTGTGCCAGCCGTCCTCGGGGGAGTAGCGGCGGACGATCCTGGCGGGCACGCCGGCGATGACGCAGTGGTCGGGGAACTCGCCGCGCACGACCGCGCCGCCGGCGACCACCGACTGCCTGCCGATGCGGGTGCCCGGCAGGATGACGGCCCCGGTGCCGAGCCAGGACCCCGATCCGATGACCACGGCCTTGTTGCGCGGCCACTGGCGGCCGATGGGCGTCTCGGGGTCGTCGTAGACGTGGTTCTGGTCGGTGATGTAGACGTACGGCCCGGTGAAGACGTCGTCGCCGATGTCGATGGAGTGGTGGCCGACGATGTGGCTGCCGCGCCCGATCGAGCAGCCGCCGCCGATGCGGACGATGGAGTGCGGGCCGAGGTCGACGCCGGGGCCCATGCCCGCCGAGATGGAGACGCGCTCGCCGACCAGCGTGCGGTCGCCGATCTCGATCCACTCCTCGCCGAAGATCGCCCCGGGCGGGAAGGAGAGGCACGCGCCCTCGCCGAGCAGGCGAAAGCGGTAGCCGGCGGGGGTCTTCGGCGTGATCGCGCCCGCCGTCCGGGCCGCCGACCACGCTCGGTGCACGAGGCCGGTCAAGATCCGGCGAATACCATCACGGGGTGACATAACCGGAAAAGTTACCCGTTGGTTAGCATGCTGGGAACGGACGCCCAGGTGATGTTCGGGCACTTCGCAAGCGTGCTTTGATATTCTGAGAGCCCGTGGACACGCGGTCGCCCGTCGGACGGCCACGCTCACAACGGACCACGGGAGAACCTCCTTGCGCAGCGCCGCAAACACCAAGCATCTGTTCGTCACGGGTGGCGTCGCCTCCAGTCTCGGCAAAGGGCTCACCGCCTCAAGCCTGGGGCGCCTGCTGAAGCTTCGCGGCCTGCGGGTCACCATGCAGAAGCTGGACCCTTACCTCAACGTCGACCCCGGCACGATGAACCCCTTCCAGCACGGCGAGGTGTTCGTCACCGACGACGGCGCCGAGACCGACCTGGACGTCGGCCACTACGAGCGGTTCCTCGACACCGAACTGCACGGCTCCGCCAACGTCACCACCGGCCAGGTGTACTCCAACGTCATCGCCAAGGAGCGCAGGGGCGAGTACCTCGGCGACACCGTCCAGGTGATCCCGCACATCACCAACGAGATCAAGGACCGCATCCGCGGCATGGCCGGCCCGGACGTCGACGTGGTGATCACCGAGGTCGGCGGCACCGTCGGCGACATCGAGTCGCTGCCCTTCCTCGAGGCCGTCCGCCAGGTCCGCCACGAGGTCGGCCGCGACAACGTGTTCTTCCTGCACGTCTCGCTGCTGCCGTACATCGGGCCGAGCGGCGAGCTGAAGACCAAGCCCACCCAGCACTCCGTGGCGGCGCTGCGCAGCATCGGCATCCAGCCGGACGCGATCGTCTGCCGCTCCGACCGGCCCATCACCACCTCGCTCAAGCGCAAGATCAGCCTGATGTGCGACGTGGACGAGGACGCCGTGGTCTCGGCGGTGGACGCCCCGAGCATCTACGACATCCCCAAGGTCCTGCACGCCGAGGGCCTGGACGCGTACGTGATCCGCCGCCTCGGCCTGCCGTTCCGCGACGTCGACTGGCACGAGTGGGACCAGCTCCTGCGCCGGGTGCACCGCCCCGCCAAGGAGGTCACGGTCGCGCTGGTCGGCAAGTACATCGACCTGCCCGACGCCTACCTGTCGGTCACCGAGGCGCTGCGCGCGGGTGGGTTCGCCTGCGACGCCCGGGTCAACATCCGCTGGGTCAAGAGCGACGACTGCGAGACCCCCGAGGGCGCCGAGCGCGAGCTCGACGGCGTGGACGGCCTGCTCATCCCCGGCGGGTTCGGCGTGCGCGGCATCGAGGGCAAGCTCGGGGCCATCCGCCACGCCCGCGAGCGCCGGGTCCCCCTGCTCGGCCTGTGCCTCGGCATGCAGTGCATGGTCATCGAGGCGGCCCGCAACCTGGCCGGCATCGAGGACGCCAACAGCGCCGAGTTCGACCCGGCCACCGCGCACCCGGTGATCAGCACGATGGCCGACCAGGAGGACGTGGTGGCGGGGGAGCGCGACATGGGCGGCACCATGCGCCTCGGCCTCTACCCGGCCAAGCTCGCCGAGGGCTCGATCGTCCAGCGGCTGTACGGCGCGGCCGTCGCCGACGAGCGCCACCGCCACCGCTACGAGGTCGGCAACGCCTACCGCGAGCCGCTGGAGAAGGTCGGCATGGTCTTCTCCGGGCTGTCGCCGGACGGCCGCCTGGTGGAGTACGCCGAGCTGGACGCCGAGACCCACCCGTTCTTCGTCGGCACCCAGGCCCACCCCGAGTTCCGGTCCCGCCCGACGCGCCCGCACCCGCTCTTCCGCGGCCTCGTCGAGGCGGCTTTGACGTACGCCGACGCGCGCGAGAGGGTCACCAAGGCCGGGCGCGGCGCGTGAGCCGCCCGGCGCGGCGACCGAGCGCACCGAAGCGATCGAGCCGATCCGACCGAGGACAGGGGGGCGCGTGAGCGGAACGACCGCGGACGGCTCAGGACCGGACGTCCGGGACGACACCCGGCGAGACGGCGCCGAGCCACAGGACCTGACCGTCGAGGACGTCCGGGACGTCCCGGCGTCCTGGGAGGTCCTGGAGTCCACCGAGCGGTTCCGGGCCCGGGTGATCGCCGTGCGCACCGACAAGGTGCGGATGCCCGGCGACGAGGTCGCCGACCGCGACTACGTCGTCCACCCCGGCTCGGTGGCCGTGGTGGCCCTGGACGAGCACGGCAGGGTGCTGCTGCTGCGGCAGTACCGCCACCCGGCGCGCCGCCTGCTGTGGGAGCTGCCCGCCGGGATCCGCGACGTGCGCGGCGAGCCGCTGGTCGACTGCGCCGCCCGCGAGCTGGCCGAGGAGGCGGGGTACCGTGCCAAGACCTGGCACACGCTGATCGACGTCTACACCACGCCCGGCGCGAGCGACGAGCGCATCCGCGTCTTCCTCGCCCGCGACGTCGAGGCCATCCCCGACGAGGAGAACGGGTTCGTCCGCAGGCACGAGGAGGTGGACATGCCCGTCGTCTGGGTGCCCCTCGCGGACGCGGTCGGCAGGGTACTGTCCGGAATGATCCACAACGCACCTGCGGTCGCCGGTATCCTCGCCGCGTACGCCGCTTCGCCGGACGGTTTCACCACCCTGCGTCCCGCCGACGCGGAGGAGGCCTGACAGGGAGGTTCCGTCCTGCGCCCCCACGCCGACCCCCTCGCCGGCCCTTTAGCCGACCCCTTCGCCGGGATCGAGGCCGCCATCGCCGGCTACCTCGCCCACCTGGGGGCCGAACGCGGGCTCGCGGCCAACACCCTGGCCTCCTACCGGCGTGACCTGCGGCGCTACCTCCAGCACCTGCGCTCGCGCGGTCGTCCCTCCCTGGCCGAGGTCGGCGAGGCCGACGTCCGGGAGTTCCTGACCTCGCTGCGCGAAGGGGACGCCCACCACCGGGCCCTGGCGGCCGGCTCGGCCGCCAGGGCGGTCTCGGCCGTGCGGGGCCTGCACAGGTTCGCGCTGCGCGAGGGGCTGGCGGCGCACGACCCCGCGGGCGCGGTGCACCCGCCGGCCAGGCCGCACCACCTGCCGCGGGCCATCGGGGTGGCCGACGTGGAGCGGCTGATCGCCGCCGCGGGCTCCGGCGACGCCCCGCTCATCCACCGCAACCGCGCCCTGCTGGAGGTCCTGTACGGCACGGGCGCGCGGATCTCCGAGGCCGTCGGGCTGGCCGTGGACGACGTCGAGGCGGGCGGCGAGGTCGTGGCCGGGCACGTGCGCCTGCGCGGCAAGGGCGGCCGGGCGCGCGTCGTCCCCCTCGGCCGGTACGCGGGGGAGGCGCTGCGCGCCTACCTGCACCGGGCTCGTCCGCTGATCTCGCCGAGCGCCCCGGAGACCCGCGCGCTGTTCCTGAACGCGCGGGGCGGCAGGCTCACCCGCCAGGGCGCCTGGGAGGTGCTGCGCTCGGCCGCGGAGCGTGCCGGGCTGCAAGGGGTGTCGCCGCATATGTTGCGCCATTCGTTCGCAACTCACCTCCTTGACGGAGGAGCGGACGTTAGGGTTGTGCAGGAACTGCTCGGGCATGCCTCGGTGACGACGACCCAGGTCTATACCCTGGTCGGCGTCGACGGGCTCCGAGACGCCCACGCGGCGGCCCCACCGGGGGCCGGGCGCCCAACTTCATAGCTCTAGGGCGCGTCGCCTTGCCGCATACGTGCCGACCCCATAGTGTCCGTCCGGACGGTCCGGTTCGGGGCCGTCAGGGAGGTTCATCTGGTGACTGCGACCACAGACGCTTCAGCCCGGGAGATCGCCGGCAACCCCGGTCCCAACGCTTCCTGGGGCGACACCAGGAACGAGGGTCTTCTCGGTCCCACCGGGCGTCCGCGTCCCGTCTTCCCGGAGCCGGTCCCGCCGACCACCCACGGCCCCGCGCGGGTCGTCGCCATGGTCAACCAGAAGGGCGGCGTCGGCAAGACCACCACGACCATCAACCTCGGCGCCTCGCTCGCCGAGTGCGGCCAGCGCGTCCTGCTCGTCGACTTCGACCCCCAGGGCGCCCTCTCGGTGGGCCTCGGCATCGACCCGCGCCCGCTCGAGGCCACGATCTACGACCTGATCATGGAAGAGCCCGACGTCACCGCAGAGGACGTCCTGCTCGCCACCAGCGTCGAGGGCATGGACCTTCTGCCCAGCAACATCTTCCTGTCCGGCGCCGAGATCCGGCTGGTGAACGAGGTCGCCCGCGAGTACGCGCTCGGGCGCGCCCTGGAGCCGCTGCTTCCGCACTACGACATCTGCCTGATCGACTGCCAGCCCTCGCTCGGCCTGCTGGCGGTCAACGCGCTGACCTGCGCCCACAGCGTCATGGTGCCGCTGGAGTGCGAGTTCTTCGCGCTGCGCGGCGTCGCCCTGCTCATGGAGTCGATCACCAAGGTGCAGGAGCGCCTCAACAAGGACCTGGAGATCGACGGCATCCTCGCCACCATGTACGACCCGCGCACGCTGCACGCGCGCGAGGTCCTGCAGACCATCATGCAGGGCTTCGGGGACAAGGTCTTCCACACCGTGATCAACCGCACCGTGCGCTTCCCCGACGCCACGCTGGCCGGCGAGCCGATCACCCAGTTCGACCCCGCCTCCATGGGCGCGACCGCCTACCGCGAGCTGGCCCGCGAGCTCCTGTCCCGCTGGTCATAAGCGCCCGCCGGCGCCCATCCGTGCCCCTTCCGTGCCGGTCCGGTCCGGTACGTGACCACGCGGACGCGTGGCGTGCACGGCCGCCCGCGTGCGGGAGAATGGACCGGTGACCGAGCAGCCCGCGACCGGCCAGGCCAGGCCCGACGCCTTCCAGGTACACCTGGAGGTCTTCGAGGGCCCGTTCGACCTGCTGCTCGGGCTCATCGCCAAGCACAAGCTGGACATCACCGAGGTCTCCCTGCACCAGGTGACCGACGAGTTCATCGCCCACATCCGCGCCCGCGGCCCCGAGTGGGACCTCGACCAGGCCAGCCACTTCCTGCTCGTCGCCGCCACCCTGCTCGACCTGAAGGCCGCCCGCCTGCTCCCCACCGGCGAGGTGGAGGACGAGGAGGACCTGGCGCTGCTGGAGGCCCGCGACCTGTTGTTCGCCCGCCTGCTGCAGTACCGCGCCTACAAGGAGGTCGCCAAGGTCTTCGCCGGGCGCATGGCCGAGGAGGCTCTTCGCTGGCCGCGGGTCGTCCCCATGGAGGCCCGGTTCGCCGGCCTGCTGCCCGAGCTGGTGCTGGGCATCGGCCCCGAGCGCCTCGCCAAGATCGCCGCCCGCGCGTTCACCCCCAAGCTTCCCCCCACGGTCTCGACCTCGCACATCTATCAGCCCGTCGCCAACGTCCGCGAGCAAGCGGCTATCCTGGTCGCACGGCTCCGGCGCGTGCGCAGGGCGACGTTCCGGGCCCTGACCGCCGACTGCGCGGGCACCTACGAGGTCATCGCGCGCTTTCTCGCCGTCCTGGAGCTCTTCCGGGAGGCCGCGGTCTCCTTCGAGCAGTTGGAGCCGCTCGGAGACCTGCACGTGATCTGGACCGGCGCCGACGACGGAGACATCGCGGTGGCCGACGACTATGACGAGGGCGCCCCGCCTGCGGAGCGCCCGGACGGCGACGACAGCGGGCCGGGCGAGCGCCCCGGCCGGGAGGATGCATCCGATGACTCCTGAGGACGCCACGGGCGTCCCCGCCCTCCAGGACGGGGCGGCCCTGCGCGCCGCCCTGGAGGCGATCCTGCTCGTCGTCGACGAGCCGGTGGCCGAGGTCACCCTGGCGCAGGTGCTGGAGCGTCCGGTGCGCGAGGTCGTCGAGACCCTGCGTGAGCTGTCGGCGGAATACACGCGCGACGACCGTGGTTTCGATCTTCGAGAGGTGGCGGGCGGCTGGCGTTTCTACACGCGGGCCGACCAAGCCGCCCACGTGGAGCGTTTCGTCCGCGACGGGCAGCAGACGCGGCTGACGCAGGCCGCGCTGGAGACGCTCGCGGTCGTCGCCTACCGGCAGCCGGTCAACCGGGCCCGGGTCGCCGCGATCCGGGGCGTCAACAGCGACGGTGTCATGCGCACCCTCGTGGCGCGCGGCCTGGTGGAAGAGGCCGGCACCGACCCCGAGAGCCAGGCGGTGCTCTACCGCACGAGCTCGTACTTCCTGGAGAGGCTGGGGCTGCGGAGTCTCGACGAGCTCCCCGCGCTCGCCCCGTTCCTCCCCGACGACGTGGAAACCTTAGAGGAGCGACAGAAGTGAACAGTAGGCGTGGCACCCCGTCCGGTGATGGACGCGGTCGAGGACGCGGCGACGCCCCCGGTTCCCGGGCGGGCGCGGGATCCCGTGGCGGTTCCGGCGGCCCCCGTGGAGGAGGCGCGCCCCGGGGTGGTTCCCGGGGCGGCTTCCGTGGCGCGGGCGACCGCGGAGACGCCTTCCGCCCGGAGGGGCGGCGCGGCACCGGCGAGCGTGGTGCCTCGAAGGGCGGGCGCGGCGCGTTCGCCCGTGACGACGACCGTGACCCCCGCGGGCGCGAGGGTTCCCGCTCCTTCGAGGGCGGCCCGCGGCGCGGCCCCTCCTCCGGGGGCTCCTCGGCGTACGGGGCGGCGCGGGGCGGGTCCACGGGCCGGTACGGCAGGCGGGACGACGAGCGCGGCGGCGAGCGCGGCGGGTCCATCCGCGCGGGCCGGGGCGGCTCCTCGGCCGCCGGCCGCCGGGCGGACTCCTACGACCGCGGGAGCTCCTACGACCGCGGCGCCTCCTCTGACCGGAGGAGCTCCTACGACCGCGGCGGATTCTCCGGCGGCGACCGGCGTGGCGCGTCCCGCGGCGAGGGTTCCTTCCGCGACCGCCGCGAGGACGACCGCGGCGCTCCGAGGGCCGAGCGCGGCGGCACGCGCGGCCGCTACACCCGCGACGACTCCGGCCGCGACCGCCCCCGCTTCGGGCGTGAGGACCGGCCCCGCTTCGGCGACGACGCGGGCCGTGACCGGCCGCGGTTCGGACGTGAGGACGCGGGCCGCGACCGGCCCCGCTTCAACCGGGAGGATTCCGGCCGTGACCGCCCCCGCTTCAACCGGGAGGATTCCGGCCGTGACCGCCCCCGCTTCAACCGGGAGGATTCCGGCCGTGACCGCCCCCGCTTCAACCGGGAGGATTCCGGCCGTGACCGGCCCCGCTTCGGCAGGGAGGACGCGGGCCGGGACCGGCCGCGCTACGGGCGGGAGGATTCCGGCCGTGACCGGCCCGCGCGCGAGCGGTCGCGGGAGTCCGGTGAGGGCCGGTACGGACGCGACGAGGTCCGCACCATCGGAGGCGCCCCGGCGAGCTCCCGTGGGCGCTACGGCCGCTCGGACGAGGGGCGCGGCGCGGTGGCCCGCGCGGGGGGACGGACCGGCGGCCCGGCCGGGCGGCGCGAGAGCGGCGTGGGCGGGCGGCGCGAGGCCGACGTCCGCGGGCGGCGGGGCGAAGGGCGTCCCCAGGCGCCGCGCGCCGGGCGGGGCGGGGCGTTCAAGAGCGCGCGCCAGCCGCTGCGCGACCCCGACTTCTACCCCTCCGACTACACCGACGAGCGCGACACCACCGAGGTGCCGGGCGGCGTCCGCCTGCAGAAGGTCCTCGCCGCCGCGGGCGTCGCGGCCAGGCGCACCTGCGAGGACATGATCGGCGATGGCCGCGTCACGGTGGACGGTCAGGTCGTGCGCCGCTTCGGCGCCCGCGTCGACCCGGCCAAGCAGGTCATCCACGTGGACGGCAAGCGCATTCCCACCGCCCCGGACCAGGTGTACTTCGCGATCAACAAGCCGATCGGCGTGATCAGCACGATGTCCGACCCCGAGGGCCGCCCCTCGCTGGCCGACTACGTCATCGACCGCCCCGAGCGGCTGTTCCACGTCGGCCGTCTGGACACCGAGACCGAGGGCCTGATCATCCTCACCAACGACGGCGAGCTGGCCCACCGCCTCACCCACCCGAGCTTCGGCGTGCAGAAGAAGTACTGGGCGAAGGTGCCCGGCCCGATCCCGCGCGGCCTCGGCCGGGTGCTGCGCGACGGGGTCGAGCTGGAGGACGGCGTCGTCAAGGCCGACGACTTCAAGATCGTCCAGGAGCACGGTCAGCAGGCCCTGGTGGAGGTCGTCATCCACGAGGGCCGCAAGCACGTCGTCCGCCGCCTGCTGGAGGCCGTGGGCCACCCCGTGATCGATCTGGCGCGCATCGAGTTCGGCCCCGTCAAGCTGGGCCGTCTCAAGCCGGGCACGATGCGGACGCTCACCCTCAAGGAGGTCGGCGACCTTTACGCGACCGTGGGAATGTAACCTGTCGGGAAGGTGAGGCCTGCCGGGGCGCACCGGGCAGACCGGGGACGTCCCCGGCCGCCCGGGGCCTTCCCGGGGCCGGGTCAGGCCCGCCGAGCGGGCGCGGCGGTAGCTGAAAGGAAATGCCATGGTGCGCGCGGTCCGGGGCGCCGTCCAGGTCGAGGCCGACACGCGGGAGGCCATCCTGGCGGGGGTGACCGAGCTGGTCACCGCGGTCATGGAGCGCAACGCCCTGACCACCGACGACGTGATCAGCGTGATCTTCACCGCCACGCCGGACCTCACCTCCGAGTTCCCGGCCCTGGCCGCGCGCAAGCTCGGCTTCCACGACGTGCCGCTGATCTGCGCGAGCGAGATCGACGTGCCGGGCGCGCTGCCCCGCGTGGTGCGCCTGATGGCCCACATCGAGACGGCCAGGCCCCGGCAGGAGATCCAGCACGTCTACCTCAAGGGCGCGGCCGCGCTGAGGGTGGACATCGCGCAGTGAACGCCGAGCCCCGGGCCATCGAGACCGTGCTGATCGTCGGCACGGGCCTCATCGGCACGTCCGTCGCCCTCGCGCTGCGCGAGCACGGGGTGACGGTCGCGCTCGCCGACCGCGATCCCGCGGCCGTGCGCCTGGCCAGCGAGCTCGGCGCGGGCGCCGCGTGGTCCCAGGACGGCCCGCCCGTCGATCTTGCGGTGATCGCCGTGCCGCCGCAGTACGTGGCCCAGTGGCTGCTCGACCTGCAGAAGACCGGCGCCGCCCGGTTCTACACCGACGTGGCCAGCGTCAAGGCCCTGCCCATCGCCCAGGCGGCCGCGCTCGGCTGCGACATGTCCAGCTACGTCGCCGGGCACCCGCTCGCCGGGCGGGAGCGCTCCGGCCCGGCCGCGGCGCGCGCCGACATCTTCCTCGGCCGCCCGTGGGCGTACTGCCCGGCTCCCGAGTCCGCGCCCGAGGCGGTCGCGGCGGTGCTGTCGCTGATCGATCTGTGCGGGGCCAACCCCGTGCCGGTCGAGCCGTCCGCGCACGACGAGGCCGTGGCCCTGGTCTCCCACGCCCCGCACGTCGCCGCCTCCGCGGTCGCGGCCCGGCTGGCCGAGGCGTCGGAGACGGCGCTCGGCCTGGCGGGGCCGGGCGTGCGGGACGTGACGCGCGTCGCCGGGGGCGACCCCCGGCTGTGGACGGTGATCCTGTCGGGCAACGCCCGCCCGGTGGCCGAGGTCCTGGAGGCGGTCGCCGACGACCTGCACGCCGCCGCGCGGGCGCTGCGGGAGGTCGCGGTGGGCGACGGCGCCCAGGCGGGCCCGGCGATCGGCGAGGTCACCGACCTGCTGCGGCGCGGCAACACCGGCCAGAGCAGGATCCCCGGCAAGCACGGCGGCCCCCCGAGGTCGTACGCCGTGGTGCAGGTGCTGGTCGGCGACCGTCCCGGCGAGCTGGCCCGCCTGTTCCAGGTGGCCAAGGACGCCGGGGTCAACATCGAGGACGTCCGCCTGGAGCACGCTCCCGGCCTCCCGCTGGGCGCCGCCGAGCTGTCGGTGCAGCCCGAGGCGGCCGAGGCGCTGGCCGAGGCGCTGCGCGCGCACGGCTGGCACGTGCCCTAGGCCGTCGATGCCCGGGTGGCGGAGGATTCCCGGTACCCTCTTTGCGGACAACTCAATCGGGAGGGCGGAGGGAGATGCCGTGACCGCACTGGTCGTCGCCATGGACGGTCCTTCGGGGTCGGGCAAGTCGAGCGCCTCGCGCGGAGTCGCGCGCGCGCTCGGGCTTCGCTATCTCGACACCGGGGCGATGTACCGTGCGATCACCTGGTGGATGCTGGAGCACGGCGTCGAGGTCGGCGATCCGGCGGCCGTGGCCGCCCGCGCCGGCGAACCCGCGCTCACCATCGCCACCGACCCCGACGCCCCTGGCGTCACGGTCGACGGGCGCGAGGTGTCCGCCGAGATCCGCACCCACGAGGTCACCTCCGCCGTGTCCGCGGTGAGCGCCGTCCCCGAGGTCCGCGCCCGGCTGGTCGCCGAGCAGCGCGCCCTCATCGACGGCGGCGACATCGTCGTGGAGGGGCGGGACATCGGCTCGGTCGTGGCTCCCGGCGCGCCGGTCAAGGTCTACCTGACGGCGAGCCCGGAGGCCCGCGCCCGGCGCCGCAGCGCCGAGCTCACCGGCACGACGGTCGAGGCGCAGCGCCTGGCGATGGCCCGGCGCGACACCCTCGACTCCACCCGCAAGGCCGACCCTCTGGTGATGGCGGCCGACGCGGTCGAACTGGACACCACGGAGCTCAACCTGGACGAGGTCATCTCCGAGGTGCTTCGACTCGTGAAGGAGCGCACCTGACCCGTGGCCCGCGCGGGCCCCGTCAGGGCGCCCCGGCCCGCCGGTGAACCGGCGCGCCGAGGGCTGCGCCAAGGACTGTGCCAAGGACAACGGAACGGACGTGACGTGACGGGGGAGTACGAGGACGAGGGCGGCTGGATCGCCGCCCACCTCGCCGAATTCGAGGAGGACGGCGCCACGCCGGAGGCGGAGCCGGATTCCGGCCCCCTGCCGGTCGTCGCCGTGGTGGGCCGCCCCAACGTGGGCAAGTCCACTTTGGTCAACCGCATCATCGGGCGCCGTGAGGCCGTCGTCGAGGACGTCCCGGGCGTCACGCGCGACCGCGTGACCTACGAAGGGCTCTGGCGGGGCCGCAGGTTCACGCTGGTCGACACCGGTGGCTGGGACCCCGAGGCCACCGGCATGGGGCTGCGCATCGCCGAGCAGGCCCAGGTCGCGGTGGAGCTGGCCGACGTGATCCTGTTCGTGGTGGACGCCACGGTCGGGGTGACCGACGCCGACGAGACCGTGGCGTCGGTGCTGCGCCGCTCGGGCAAGCCGCTCGTGCTGGCCGCCAACAAGGTGGACGACCAGCGGCAGGAGCTGGAGGCCGCGGCGCTGTGGTCGCTCGGCCTCGGCGAGCCACAGCCGGTCTCGGCCCTGCACGGCCGCTCCAGCGGCGACCTGCTGGACGTCCTGCTGGACAAGATGCCCGAGGCGCCGCCGCAGCGGTTCGCCGCCGAGCGCGGCCCGCGCAGGATCGCCCTGGTCGGCAAGCCGAACGTCGGCAAGTCGTCGCTGCTCAACAAGCTCGCCGGCGAGGAGCGCGTGCTGGTCGACCCCATGGCGGGCACCACCCGCGACCCGGTGGACGAGCTGGTCGAGCTGGGCGGCAAGACCTGGCGTTTCGTCGACACCGCGGGCATCCGCCGCCGGGAGCGCCAGCTCCAGGGCGCCGACTTCTACGCGGGCATGCGCACCAAGGCCGCGCTGGAGCGGTCCGAGGTCGCCGTCGTGCTCATCGACGCCTCCGAGGTGCTCACCGAGCAGGACCTGCGCATCATCAGCATGGTGATCGAGTCGGGGCGCGCCATGGTGGTGGCGTTCAACAAGTGGGACCTGGTGGACGAGGACCGCCGGTACTACCTGGAGAAAGAGATCGACCGCCAGCTCGTCCGCGTGCCGTGGGCGCTGCGCGTGAACATCTCCGCCAAGACCGGGCGGCACGTCGACCGCCTCGTCCCGGCGATCGAGCGCGCCCTGGAGTCGTGGACGACCCGCGTCCCCACCGCCCGGCTCAACGCCTTCCTGTCGGAGCTCATCGCGGCCACTCCGCCGCCCGTGCGCGGCGGCAAGCAGCCCAAGATCCTGTTCGCGACGCAGGCGTCGACCGAGCCGCCCAAGTTCGTGCTGTTCACCTCCGGCTTCCTGGAGGAGACCTACCGGCGCTTCCTGGAACGCCGCATCCGCGAGGAGTTCGGCTTCGCGGGCTCGCCGCTGGAGGTCACCATGAGGATCCGCGACAAGCGGGGCGCCGCGAAGAAGAAGTGACGCCGACCGCGCCCCCCGCGAAGGGGGGCGCGGGCCTTCACGTCCGCTCGCGCCGCCGTCCCGGCAGGGTGAGGGCCGCCAGCGCGCCGGCCGCGCAGACGACCGCGGTGAGCAGGAAGATCTCGGTGTACTCCTGGTGCAGCGCCCGGGTGACCTCGGCGGTGTAGGCGGCCAGGCGCCGGGCGTACTCGGCGGGTTCCACGCCGAACGGCAGCGGCGTGTCCAGCCCGGCCGTCAGCGACTGGAAGCGGTGGAACCCCCACGCCGACAGCGCGGCGACGCCGAGCAGCATGCCCATCATGCGCGCCACCACCACCGCCGCCGAGACCAGCCCGTGCCGGTCGGCCGGGCTGAGGCGCAGCACGGCCGAGGACACCGGCGCGATCACCAGGCCCAGCCCGAGCCCGGCGACGGCCAGGTCCACATCGGTGCGGGCCAGGCCCAGGGGATAGTGGGCGTCGGCGAGCGCCACCGGCCACTGCGAGATCAGGACGTACCCGGCGGTGGCCAGCGCCATCCCGGCCACGGCCACAGCCCGCTCGCCGAAGCGGCGCACCAGCGGGCCGCCCGCGAACGCCGTCACGGCCAGCGCGACCAGGAACCGCGACAGCACCAGGGCTCCGCCCACGGCGTCCCTGCCGAGCAGGGTCTGCGCGACGAGCTGCGCGTCCACCAGCGTCACCAGCAGCGCGGCCCCGGCCAGGAAGCTCGTCACCAGGGCCCCGGAGAACGGCAGGCGCCGCACGCCGCTCATGTCCAGCAGCCGGACCGGGGCGCGCCGCTCCCACAGCACGAACGCCACGCCCACCGCCAGGCCCGCCCCGATCGCGGCCGGGCCCCACGCGGGCAGGGCCGCCTTGTCCGGCTCGGGGTTGTAGAGCCCGGCCACGAGCAGGCCGAGGGCCAGCGCGAGCAGCAGTCCGCCGACCACGTCGATCCGGACCCGGCCCGCGCCGCGTCCACCGGTCTCAGCGCCGGTCCCTGGGCCGGTCTTGGCGCCGGACCCGGGGCCGGTGCCTGGACCGGTCTTGGCTCCCGATCCGGGGCCGGTCCCGGGCAGCGTCCGGTGGACGGCCACGGCGGCGAGCAGGGCCAGGGGGATGTTGATCCAGAAGATGCCGCGCCAGCCGATCGCGGCGGCGACCCCGGCGCCGTACAGGGGGCCGAGGACGCTGCCGAGCTCCTGGGCCGCGCCGACGGCGCCGAGCGCGATCGGGCGGGCGCGCTCGTCCCACAGGTCGCCGATCAGCGCCATGGTGATCGGGAGCAGCGCGCCCCCGGCGATGCCCTGCAGGGTGCGGCCCGCCGTCAGCAGGGGGATCGAGCCCGCGAGCGCCGTCACGGCCGAGCCCGCCGCGAAGCCCGCCAGGCACGCCTGGACGAGCGGCCTGCGGCCGTACCGGTCCGACAGGCGGCCGAGCAGCGGCATCGCGGCGACGTACCCGAGCAGGAAGCCGGTGACGACCGGGGTGACGCGCTCCAGGTGGTTGACCGGCACCCCGGCGTCCTTGGCGATGTCCACCAGCACGGTGACCACGACGTAGGCGTCCAGGGCGGCGAGCAGCACCGCCGCCCCGCCCACCCCGAGCGCCGCCCGCCGGGCCGCGGCACGCGAGGGGAAGCCGTCCCCACGAGGCGGCTCACCCTGCGCGGAAGGCTCACCCGGCGTGGGGGGCTTACCCTGCGCGGAAGGCTCACCCGGCGTGGGGGGCTTACCCTGCGCGGAAGGCTCACCCGGCGTGAGCGGACCATCGTGCGGGGGCGTGCCCTCCTGAGGGAGTGTGCCCTCCTGTGAGGGCAGGCCGTGCTGCGGGGCCGGGTCGCCGGAGGGGCGGACGGCGTCGTGCGGGGCGCCGCCCGGTGCGGAGGGGCTCGTCATCGGCTACGTCGCCGGCGTGGCGATCGTGACCGGCGCGTCGTAGTCGGTCAGCGTGACCAGGACCGTGCCGGAGTTCGCCCCCTCGGAGATCGGCAGGCTCGCCTTCACCAGCCGCCCGCTCGCCGTGTCCACCCACAACGTGCCCTTGACCTCCTGCCGCACGCCCGGCACCACGGCGGTGACCACGTCCCGGGGCAGCGTGGCCGCGACCCGGTAGGCGCGCGAGCCCTCGACGTCCTCCGCGGCCTCGGTGGTGGCCCCGGTCGCGCCGGACAGCAGCCGCGCCACCCCCTTGTCGGGGTCGAGGATGGCCGACGGGTCGTAGATCTGCGCGAGCTGCGCCCGGGTCATGGTCTGGTACCCGCCGGTCGGGCCCTTGAAGTAGACGGTGTCGCCGGTCAGCACGAACGCGAGCTCCTGCAGCATGCCGAGCACCTCGATCTGGACCGTGCCCTTGGCGTCCCCCTTGGTGATCAGCGAGCCCTCGGCGCGCTTGAGCGGGACGGGCGGCTTGCCCTCGGTGGCGATCGCGAACGCCACGCTCTTGACCGACCGCATGGCCTCGGCCGACCTCTTCATGAGGTCGGGCCCGGCGGGCAGCTCGGCCTGCGACGAGCAGGCGGCGGCCAGGCAGAGCGCGGCCAGCAACGTCACGAGCGCGCGGACACGAGGAGTGCGCCGCCTGGCTGCGGGCGACGTCGGCGATTCAGCGGACCTGTTCGACACAGCCGGGATGCTAGCCACCATTCCCGGGTCCGCAGCCCTGTTCGCGGGTATCGGTTCGGGATCGCTCCAGGACCGGCTAGGCGCGCTCCTCGGCCCGCAACTTCAGCAGATGCGCCACGACCGGGGCGTAGGCGGCCTCCAGGGCCTCGATCAGCTCGGGGGCGAGCCGGTCGATGAAGTGGTAGCGGACGTTGGCGACGTGCGTGGGGGCGACCCGCTGGATCGTCTCCCAGCCGTGCTCGGTCAGCACGGCGAACGTGCCGCGCCGGTCGTCGGCGCAGCTCTCCCGGCAGACCAGGGAGGACGCCTCCATGCGGGCGATCTGGTGCGACAGGCGGCTCCTGGACTGGATCGTCGCCTCGGCCAGGTCGCTCATGCGCATGCGGTGCCCGGGGCTCTCCGACAGGTTGACCAGGATCTCGTAGTCGTTGATCGACAGCCCGAACTCCTGGAGCTCCCGGTCGAGCCGGTGTTCGAGGAGCTTGTGCGCGGACAGGTGCGCCCGCCAGGCACGCTGCTCACCGCTGCTCAGCCAGTGGTGGTCGAGTTCATCGGATTCCGCCGTGCTCATAGATGATCTATCTCTCGGGACTCCGCGGAACGAAGTGCGGTGGGTGGTGCGCTGCTTACCCCATTGTGACTGATGGAGGAGCTTTTCCGTGCCGAACAGATAACGAACGACAGCGCGGGGCAGGAGCCGCGAAATGAACGACGGACAGACCGCCGGCGCGGCGCGGCGGAACGGCGGCAAGGAAAGCTTCCTCACCGTTCTGGTCGCCGCCGGTGTCAACCTGGCGATCGCGGTGGCCAAGTTCGTGGCCGGGCTGCTCAGCGGCTCCTCCGCGATGCTGTCGGAGGCGGCGCACTCGGCCGCCGACACCGTGACCGAGATCCTCCTGCTGCTGTCGGTGCGGCGCGCCGAGAAGCCCGCCGACCCCCGCCACCCCTTCGGCTACGGCAAGGCCGGGTTCTTCTGGGCGCTCATGGCCGCCGGGGCCACGCTGGTCATCGGCGCCGGGTTCTCCATGACGCACGGCGTGCAGACGATCAGGGAGGGCGAGGAGCTCGGCGACCTGCGCGTCTCCTTCGCCGTCCTCGCCATCTCGTTCGTCCTGGAGGCGATCTCCTTCCTGCGCGCCCTGCACCAGGTGCGCGGCGAGGCGCGCCGCCTGCGCGTCAGCCCCGGCCGGTACGTCGCCCGGACCGCCGACACCGCCGTCAAGGCCGTGGTGTTCGAGGACGCCGCGGCGCTGGCCGGCATCCTGATCGCGGCGCTCGGCCTGGTCGGCGCCCTGCTCACCGGGTCCGCGCTGTGGGACGGCCTGGCCTCGGTGGTGATCGGCCTGCTGCTGCTCGGCGTCGCGCTGCACCTGATCCGCGCCAACGCCTCGCTGCTGATCGGCCAGGCGGCCTCGCCGCGGCTGCGCGAGGCGATCGAGGACGAGCTGACCTCCCACGACGAGGTCAGCCAGGTGGTCGAGCTGCTGACGATGATGCTCGGGCCCAACGACGTGCTGGTCGCCGCGAAGGTCGACTTCGTGGACGAGTGCACGGGCGCGCGCCTGGAGGCGGCGGCCGACCGGATGGAGAGCCGCCTGATGGAGCGCTTCCCCCGGGTCAGCCACGTCTTCCTCGACCCCACGCCCGGCCGCGCCGCCGGCACGGTCTCCCCGCCGCTCGCCGGCGGGGAGACCTGACCGGCGCCGCGCCGGCCTCACCGGTGGCCGGGGACGGCTTTCCTGGCGCCGGTCACGCCTGCTCGTCGCCGAAGCCGGACGCCATGCCGTCCAGTTCCGCGCGGTCGAAGAGCCTGCCGCCGTGGACGAGCGCCCGGATCCTCCGCGTATTCCCGATCTCGCGCAGCGGGTCGCCGTCCAGGAGGAGCAGGTCGGCGGCCTTGCCCGCCTCGACGCTGCCGAAGGCGCCGGTGACCCCGAGGAAGCGGGCCGGGTTCCAGGTGGCCGCGCGCAGCGCCGCGAGCGGCGTCAGGCCCGCGCGGACCAGCAGCTCCAGCTCGTCGTGCAGGCTGAACCCGGGCACGAAGGTGTCGGTGCCCGCCAGCAGGTCCACCCCCGCCTCGTCCAGGTCGCCGGTCACCTGGAGCTGGCGGTCGAAGAGGTCCCGGTTGCGCGCCCGCCGCTGCGGGTCGCCGCCCCACGCCCGGTGCGAGGTCCACGCGTCCCGCAGGCCGGGCTCGATGTAGGGGAGGTAGCCCTCCAGCGGGAAGTCGTCGCCGCCCGCGAAGGCCATCGCCTGGAGCGCGGCCAGCGTGGGGACGTGCCAGGTCTCGTTCCCGGTGAACGTCTCGTACAGGGCGGCGGCCCGCGCCGGGTCGGTGGAGGCGGCCGCGGCCGGGAGGACCTCGGAGAAGACCCGGAAGATCGCGGCCATGTCCGTGCCGTCGACCGCGGCGACCTCGCCGCGCAGCTCGGCCGCCCGGGCCGAGGTGTCCAGGAAGATCCCTTCCAGGTGTTCGATGCTGCGCTGCCCGGCGGAGGCCGCCTCGGCGGCCGTGACCCCGAACGGCACGTGCCCGGCGAAGGTGATGCCGAGTTTCGCGGCCTCGTCGGCGAGCGCGAAGTAGGCGTCCCGCGGCAGGAGGCTGTAGACCTTGAGGAAGTCGGCGCCTTCGTCCACGCTCGTCCGCACCGCCTCCCTGGCCTCCCGCTCGGTGCCGGCCGCGATCGAGTTCGGCCGCATCGGGTTCGGGCCGTCGATGATGCGGCTGGCGACCACCGTGCGCGGGGCGAGCAACTCTCCGCGCGTGAGCCGGTCGCGCCATTCGGTGTGGACGGGCGCCGCGCCCATGTGGCGGATGCCGGTGACACCGTTGGCGAGGAACAGCGGCAGGCGGCTCTCGTCGAACACGTGGACGTGCATGTCCCACAGGCCCGGGATGACGTGCGCGCCGCGCGCGTCCACCACGCGCGTGCCGGGCGGGAGCGGGGGCCGCGTGCCCACCGCCGTGATGAGGCCGTCCGCCACGACCACGGTCGTGTCGGGGAGGGACGGGCCTCCGGTCGTGTCGACCACCGTGACCCCGGTCAGGGCGAGCGGGGCGTCAGGGGCTCCGCTCTGCGACAGAAGCGATTGCTGTAAGGAGTTCACGAAGATTATTTGATCATTCTCGGGCCGGTACACCGACGCCACCGGGCCCGTACGGCCGCCGGCCGGCGCCCCCACGGCGTCGCCGGCCGGTGAACCGCCGCGAACAGGCGGGGACCGGGGCGGACGGCGCCCCGGTCCCCGCGTCCGCTCAGCCGCTCAGGGCGGCCATCCAGGACTCGATCTCGTCCGGGTGGCGCGGCAGGCCGGACGACATCAGGCGGGCGCCGTGCTCGGTGATCACCAGGTCGTCCTCGATGCGCACGCCGATGCCGCGCAGCTCCGGCGGCAGCGTCAGGTCGTCCGGCTGCAGGTACAGGCCCGGCTCCACGGTGAGCACCTGGCCCGCCTCCAGCACCCCGTCCAGGTACGCCGAGGCGCGGGCCTTGGCGCAGTCGTGGACGTCCAGGCCGAGCATGTGCCCGCTGCTGCACAGCGTGTACCGCCGGTGCAGGTCGCCGTCCGCGTGCGGTAGCACGCCCCACTCGCGCAGCCCTTCGGCGATCACCGCCATCGCGGCCCGGTGGAAGTCGCGGAAGCGCGCGCCCGGCCGCAGCGCCGCGATGCCCGCCTCCTGCGCCGCGTACACCAGCTCGTACACCTGCCGCTGGACCGGGCTGAACCGGCCGGACAGCGGCAGGGTGCGGGTGATGTCGGCGGTGTAGAGCTCGTCGGTCTCCACGCCCGCGTCGAGCAGCAGCAGCTCGTCCCGGTTCAGCCGCCCGTCGTTGCGGATCCAGTGCAGCACGCAGGCGTGCGCGCCGGAGGCGGCGATGGTCTCGTAGCCGGTGGCGTTGCCCTCCAGCCGGGCCCGCAGCCCGAACACGCCCTCGACGTAGCGCTCGCCGCGCGGGTGGGCGAGCGCCTGCGGCAGGGCGCGCACGACGTCCTCGAAGCCGCGGACCGAGGCGTCCACGGCGTGCTGCAGCTCGGCGACCTCCCACTCGTCCTTGACCAGGCGCGTCTCCGACAGGAACGCGGCCAGCTCGCCGTCCCCCTCGTGCGGGGTCACCCGGGCGTCCACGGAGTCGTCCACGCCGCGCAGCACCCGCGCGGGCCCGGTCAGCGCCTCGGACAGGCGGCCGATCGGCGCGCACTCGATCTGGTACAGCGTCTCGGCCTCGGCGAGGGTGGGCCGCGCGCCGACCCAGAACTCGCCGTACCTGCGGTCGCGGAAGAACTCCTGTCCGGCCGCGCCGTCGGCGGAGCGCGGCGAGCGGGGGCGGGTGAACAGCGTGGCGTGGCCGTCCGGGGCGATGACGAGCACGTCGTCCGGCTCGCGCCCGGCGGTGAGGTAGGAGAACGCGCTGTGCGTGCGGAAGCGGTAGTCGGAGTCGTTGCTGCGCACCTTGAGCGTGCCCGAGGGGATGACGAGCCGTTCGCCGGGGAACCGCTGGGCCAGGGCGGCGCGCCGCTTGGCGGTGTAGGCGGCGAGGGGGAGCGGGGCGTGGGTGGTCTCGCTCTCCTCCCAGCCGGTGGTCATGAACGCGGCCAGAGCATCGGAGAAGGGCAGGTCGTGGCTGCCGGTGTTCAGCTGATCGCTCATCGCAGTCCTTGGGAGAGGTAGTGGTATGTGGCATGTTACTCATGGCGGGCCTTCCGGGAAGAGCCCCTGATTTGGGTCCCCCTCACCCTCGCGGCTTTACCGCGCCGCGCGCTTAACGTTGACCGCAGGTGGGGAAGTCAGAGGTACTCTCCGGGTTCCCCAGCATCACGAGGTGATGTCGATGCTCATCAGCGCGATCCTGCGGCACAAGGGAAGCACGGTCGCCACCGTCCGCCCCCAGGCCACGGTGACCGAACTGCTCGCCACCCTCTACGACAACAACATCGGCGCCGTGGTGGTGTCGGAGGACGGCATGTCCATCCTCGGCATCGTCTCCGAACGCGACGTCGTGCGCCGCCTCCACCAGAACGGCCCCGAGGTCCTCGCCGAGCCCGTGTCCGCCATCATGACCACTCCCGTCCGCACCTGCGAGCCGGACGCCGACGCCGGCGACCTCCGCAAGACCATGACCGACCACCGCATCCGCCACGTCCCCGTCCTCAGCGACGGCCGCCTCGCCGGCATCGTCAGCATCGGCGACGTCGTCAAGAGCGCCATCGAGGAGCTGGAGGCCGAAAAGGCCCACCTCGTCGACTACCTCCACGGCTGACCCCCGCCTCCATCCACACCGCCTCGCGGCACCGCCCCATCGACACCGCCGGTAGGTGACGCCCCGTCGGTACCCCGGTACATGACGCCTTGCGGTACCGGCCCGTCCGTACCGGCCGACCCCGCCGACGCGGCCTCCCGAAAACCCGTGAGGCCGCGAGATGAAGGAGCGTGCGGTGACCAGAACCGCTTTCATCGTCGGCATCTCCATCCCGATGCCCGACTTCCGCGCCCACCTGACCACCGTCCCGGGCGCGGAGTTCCTCCGCGAACTCCCACCCGCCCGCGCCGTCGTGGCCGTCCCCTCGCGCGAAGCGGCCAGGGCCCTGGCCCGCCTCGACGGCGTCACCTGGGTTCGCGAGGACCGCCCGGAGCGTCTCCTGTGAGTCGATCGGGCGCGGGGTCGCGGGGAAGGGCCGGACGGTGCGCGGTCAGGGTCGCGGTCAGGGTCGCGGTCAGTCGTCGAACGTTTCGGGGAACGTGGAGAGGGATGGACGCCCGCTCCATTCCTTGGTGGCGCTCAGGTAGAGGTCGTGCGCCTCGTCGTCGAAGTAGGGATACAGCATCGCGTCCACGCGATGGTCTTCTGTGATGTCGACGATGCTCCCCATCACGCCCGTGACGTATCCGCGTCCGGTCCCAGGGGTGTAGCGGACGAGCACCGGTCCGCCGATCGCCTGCCGGCTCAGGTCGCACTTGATTCCCACTGCCACTTCGACGGCGGGGAAGCTTTGGCCGTGGCATGCTTGGAGCCGCCCGCCGGGAAGCAGATAGGGCTGGCCTTGCGGGCTTTCGGCGTAGCCGAACCCGGAAACGGGTTCGGCTAGTCTGCGATCCCAGGTGAATCCCAGACCTCCTACGTTGTCCCCGAGCCTTCCTACGTCCTTGGGGCGTCCCGCGGCATCGGCATCTATTCCATCGTAGACGGTGACGAAGGCGTAATTATAGGTGGCCTTTCTCGGATTTCGAAGGAAGCGGTGGTGAACGTAGACGCTCTTGAGCACGTACTGCCCATAGGGCGCCTTACCGGCGTCGTACCCTGGAACGAAGATCATATTGTCGAATGTCCTGCCGCTCCTGAAGTCGAAGACGCAGTCCGCCGTTGTGATGATCAGGTTCTTGTTCGGCGAGGACAGAGAGCTCGCCATGCAGCTCAGCTCTTGTCTCCCCTGCGTGCCGAACAGCCGTCCGACGGCGGGCAGTTCCCCGAAGCCATGGGCGGTGGGAGAGACGGCGGCCCTCGGCTCGCTCGACGCCCCGGACCGTGGGACGCCCGCGGACGGGATGGACATCACAGATATCAGGGCGCCGAGCGCCCACAAGAGCGAGGCGACTTTGTGCCGGTGCCGCATGTGCGTCCTTTCATGACCCCGACTTCGTGCCACAGGATTCCTGAACCGGTTCTCCGGAAAGGTATTGGTTCCACTCGTCTTCTCTGAGCGAACGCCCGGTGATCGCGCAGATGGCCGCGTACGGATGGGCAGGCAGGCCGACGTCCCACAGACGGACGGTCCCGTCCCGGCCCGCCGTGGCGAGCCTGCGCCGGTCCGAGCCGAACGCGACCGCCCACACCGTCCCGTGGTGGCCGCGTAGGGGTGGGCCGATCTGCTGGTGAGTGGCGGTGTCCCACAATCGCGCTGTTCCGTCCTTCCCCGCGGTCGCGAGCAGGGGGGCGTCGGCCTCTCCACGGTCTGGTGACCCTTGGCTCGGGCCGAACGCCACCGCCGTGACCGCCTTGTCATGACCGACGAGGGGCTGGAGTGTTTGGACGTATGTCCGCGTGTCCCAGAGCCGGACGGTGCCATCGGCGCTCGCGGCCGCCAACAGACGTCCGTCCGGGCTGAACGCGATCGCCGTGACACTCTGCAGGCCCTGCCCGGCCAGGGTGGTCAGCAGCCGGGGCGTCGCCACGTCCCACATCTCCACCCGGTCCTCGACGGCGACCGCCAGCACCCGTCCGTCGGGGCGGAATGCGAGGCCGCTGACCATTCCTGTGCGGGAACTCAAGGCTTCGCCGATCATGGTCCGGGTCGCCACGTCCCATAACCGCGTGCTGTCGTTGCTCGCCGCCGCCAGCGTGCGCCCGTCGGAGCTGAAGGCCACGGCGACGACTGAGCCGCCGCCCCGGGCCAGCACTCCGAGCGACCGGCGGGTGGCGACGTCCCACAGTCGCACGGTGTTGTCGTCGCCGGCGCTCGTGACCGTGCGTCCGTCCGGGCTGAACGCCACCGCCCGCACGCGGTCCTCGTGGCCGGCGATCGTCACGTCGCGCCGGTGGAGAACGTCCCACAGATGGACGGTCCCATCGGTGCCCGCCGTGGCCAGCGTGCCGTCCGGGCCGAACGCGAGACCGTTCACCGTGTGGCCGGTCAGCGGCCGGTCGATCTGGCGCAGGATCGCCACGTCCCACAGTTGGACGTCGTTGCCCGCGAGCGTCGCCAGGGTCCGGCCGTCAGGGCTCAGTGTCAGGCCGGCGAGACCGGATCTCCATTCGAAGGCAGGCGTCAGAGGCCGTGAGGTTCGGGCGTCCCACAGTTCGACGTCCTCGCCCCGGCCGGTGTTGACCACCACCTCCCCACCGGGACTTGTGGTCATGGACTCACGGAGGGCCCTCTCGCCGGGCAGGTCCCGCCCTGCCCGGCGGCCGTCGAGGCGCCAGAGGCGGGTCACGCCGCCGTCGGTGGCGGCGAGGGTCCGTCCGTCGGTGCTGAGCGCCACGGACGAGACCGCCTCGCCGCGCATGCGAAGGGGGTGCCCGACGGCACGCCCTGTGGCGCGGTTCCACAGCCGGATCTCACCGCTCCGGTCGCCGGCGGCCACCACGTCGCCGCTGAGGGCCACGGCCGTGAACGGCCGCGAGCCGGTGAGCGGCTCGCCGGTCTCGACGCGGGCCGTCGTGTCCCACAGGCGCACGGACTGGTCCGCGCCGGTGCTGGCGAGAACGCCGTCGCGGTCGAACGCGAGCGCGTAGACGGGAGCCGTGTGACCTTTCAGGGTCCCGGTGAGCGTTCGGGTGGCGGTGTCCCAGAGCCGGATGGTGACGTCCTCGCCGTTCTGGCCCCCGTCGGCGGTGGCGAGTGTCTGGCCGTCCGGGCTGAACGCGATCGCCCACACCGCGCCCGCGTGACCGGTGAGCGGGGGGTTCAGCACGCGATGCGTGGTGATGTCCCAGAGGCGGGCCGTGCCGTCGCGGCTCGCGGTGGCCAGATAGTGGCCGTCGGGGCTGAAGGCGGTCTGGGTCACCGGGGCGGTGTGGCCGGTGAGCGTCTGGCGCATGGGGCGGGCCAGGGCGTCGAGCATGCTGTGCCGTGCCTCGGGGGTGTGCGCGAACTTCCAGCCCGCCGCCGCGAGGAGCTGGGCGGCGCGGGGGTCGCTGACGGCGAGGCCGTCGCTCTTCGCCGAGAGTTGTCGGGACAGGATCGCCGCCTTCTGCGCCTCGACCTCGCCGCGGGCCTCGGACTCCTGGACGGCCGCGCGGACGGCGGCGCCCGCGCCCGCCAGGGCCGCCAGCAGGAGCCCGACCAGGCTCACGATGACCCCTCTGCGTATCCGTGCGGCGCGGCTCGCGGCGGCTTCGCTCGCGGCCAGGAACTCTTCCGTCAGCTCGTGCAGGGGCACGTCGTGCAGAGGAGGGCCGTCGAGGGACGGGCCGTCGGGGCGCGGGTCGTTCAGAGAGGCGTCGTCGAGGGGACGGTCGTGCAGGGGTGCGTCTTGGAGGGGCGGGGCGTTCAGCGGTGCGTCGTGACGGGGTGGGGTGCCCGTGAAGGCGGCCGTCCAGCTCGCACGGTTGGACGCCAAGGCCTCCAGCCGTCCGCCCGAATACAGGTAGTCCGGCTTGCGGTCCCTGTCGCGCCACGTGGCGGCGTCCTCGGACACCTGCTGGTAGGCGAGCAGGTCGCCGCGGCGGGCGTCGATCCAGTCGCGCAGCCGCGGCCAGTGGCGGAGCAGCGCCTCGTGGGTGATCTCGGCCGTGTCGTCGTCCACCGTGACGAGGCGCGCGGCGACCAGCTCGGCCAGGACGTGCCGGGCGGCGGCGCTCCCGGCGTCCGCGGGGGACGGCATCAGATCCGTGAGCCGCGCCTTCCGCCGGGTGTCCTCCGTTCCCTCGCCGAGCCGTACCAGGCGCAGCAGCAGGCGCCGGGCGATCGGCTCGCCCGAGGGGCCGAGACGGCGGACGGTGGCGTCGGCCGTCTGGGCGAGGGCGCCGGCGAGGCCGCCGGTCGCCTGGTACCCGGCCAAGGTGAGCACGCCACGCCGTCTGCGCTGCCAGGTGGCCAGCAGCGCGTGCGACAGAAGAGGCAGGACGCCGCCCGGCCCCGTGGCGGTCTTCCCCATGCCTCCGCAGTCCCGCAGGAGGAGGTCGGTGAGCCCGTCCTCCAGGACCAGACCCGCCCGCGCGGCGGGTCGCTCGATGACGGCCCGCAACCGCTCGCCGGTCATCGGCGGCACGACCTCGGCGTGTTTCAGCGCCTCGATGAGCTCTGGGTACGGGGCGCAGTGCCCGAAGAAGTCCGAACGCAGTCCGAGCACCACCGATACCTGCTCCGCCTCGCAGATCGCGCACAGCGCGCGGATGAAGGCGTCCCTCCCCACCTCCTCGGCTGGAGTGAACACGTCCTCGAACTGGTCGACGACCACCGCCAGGCGTGCAGGCCTGGCCCGTCGCCGGCCGCGGTCCCGCAGTGTCCCGGCCAGCGTCTCGGCGAGGCCGCCGGGCTCCCACACGATGGCCGCCCGCGCGTCCGCCTCAGGCATCCCGGCCATCGGTGAGAGCCGGCGGGCGAGTCGGCCGACGCAGTCCGGGCCCGGCGTCAGGTACAGCCACGCCACGTCGGCGCCGAGGTCGGCGGAGCCGAGGGCGGGCAGCAGGCCGGCGCGGAGCAGGGACGACTTGCCGGAGCCCGATGGGCCGGTGACGAGCAGGGGGCCCACGCCGGGGGCGTGCCGGGCGAGCCGCTCGACCAGGGTGCGGGTGAGGTCCTGGCGGCCGTAGAAGTACGGCGCGTCGCGGGGGCCGAACGACGACAGGCCCTGGTAGGGGCTGAATCGCTCGCCACCGGGAGCCGGGTCGGGGTCCTCCGGGTCGTCCGGCTCCGGAGGCCGGTAGGCCGCGTTCTCGACCAGTGGACGGCGGTCGATCCGGTCGGCCGCCTGGCGGCGCGGTGCGGGGAGCCCCGTGCCGTCCAGCTTCCTGACCAGGCAGTCGTAGACGTCGTCGATGGTCAGCGCGGCGGGTGCGGCGGGGTCGCCCTCGGTGAGGAGCCGGATGAACGCGCCGGAGAACGCCGTGTGCCGGGCGCCCGGCTCGGCGTACGCGCTCTCGTAGGAGTTGGTGGCGGTCAGCAGGTAGGCGCCCTCCCAGCGCGCGCCGGTGAAGGCGTCGGCCGCGCCGCCGCCGACATCGCCGTCCGCGAGCCCGGAGAAGCAGCAGTCGAGAATGATCACGATGAGCCGGGCCGGGCACTGGGACAGGACCTCCCGTACCACCGAGTAGGGGAGGGCCTGGTAACCTGCCGCGCCTTCGGTCAGGTCCATCGTGGCCGCGGTGGCCAGGTGGAGCTCCCCTGCGGGGCTGATGAGGCCGTGGCCGACGTAGTAGAACAAGAAGACGTCGGAAGCGTCCCGGGAGGCCGAACGCAGTACGGCGGCGAACTCCGCGGGGGTCGGCGCGTCCACCGAGGTCGAGATGTTCTCCGGGGCCGTGCCCGCGAGGGAGGTCAGGCAGTCGGCCAGGTCCGCGACGGTCGTCGGGACGGCGGGCAGGGAAGTGAGGCGTGATCCGGGGCCGTACGTGCCCGAGCCGGTGATCAGGATCCTGCTGGCCGTTGACGACAATAATCGCGTTTGTCCGGTGTCAGCCATCTTCGGTTTTTCGGGAAGCGTCAAGGGCTTCCGTGATCTGGGTGATGAGCGCGCGCAGTTCTTCGGGCGACAGTGATTTCACGCCTTTGCTGGTGATCTCCAGATGGTCCTCGCCTCGGGTCAGTTTGACCGTCACCTCGCCCGGCCGTGAATTGAGCCAGGCGATCACCATGCCGGACAGGCCGGCGAGCGCGCCGCCCGAGCCCACGACGACCTGGAGGATCTCGGGGATCGGGCCGAGCCTGCCCGGTGCGGGCGCCGCCTCGATGATGCGGGTGAGGCCCCGGAGCGCGGGTTGCCGGCCCGTCCAGGCGTGCAGGTCGCGGAGATGACCGGCGTCGCCGGTCTCGACCTCGATGATGAAGCTCATGTCCCTGGGTTTCCTCCCGTCGGCGCGTCGTCATTGTGACGGGGGAAGGCGTGACCGGGATGGCGAATCCGGGATATCGATCTGGTCACTCGATGAACCGGCGTCCGCCCTAAAAGGCGGAATAAAAGGGCGTATCACCGGAATAACGGGATGGGCGAAATGCCCGCCGACGCTGCCGATAAGGGAACACGCGCCGGCCGTACCGGCAGCCGGTCCCGCCGTCCCCGGGCTCACCAGCCGCGGGCGGTCCAGGTCTCCAGGTGCGGGCGTTCGGCCGCCACGGTGGTGTCGGGGCCGTGGCCGGGGTGGATCCGTGTCGGGCCCGGCCAGGTCAGGAGCCGCCGGACGGAGCCGATGATGGTCGGGAAGTTCGAGAGGGGAGGGCCGGTCAGGCCGGGACCGCCAGGGAAGAGGGTGTCGCCGGTGAGCAGGTGGCCGTCAACCGAGAGGGTCAGGCCGCCCGGGGTGTGGCCGGGGGTGTGCAGGGCCGTGACCTCCAGCGGCCCCACCACGAGCGCCTCGCCGTCGGCGACCGGCGTGTACGCGCCGTCCCAGCGGGCCGCGCTCGCGGAGAAGGCCAGCGGCGCGGGGTCGCGGGCCAGCAGGTCGGCGGTGGCGGTGCCCGCGTCCCAGTGCCCGGCGCGGCGCGCGGCCTCGACCTCGTGCGGCCAGACCGGCGCCTCGGCAGGGTGCGCGAGGACGGGGACGCCGAGCGTCCCCGTCACGTCCGGGACCGCGAGCACGTGGTCGAAGTGGGCGTGGGTGAGCAGGACGGCCACCACGTCCAGGTCCGCGACGGCGGCCAGCACCCGGCCGGCCTCGTCCCCGGGGTCCACGACCAGGGCGCGGCGGTCGCCGCGGGCGTGCAGGACCCAGCAGTTGGTGTCCAGCACGCCCACGACGACGCGCCGCAGCACGGCCTCGGCGGCCATCAGGGCGCGGTCACGAGGCGGCGCGCTTGAGCAGGCCGTCGTACACGTCCGGGTCGTGGGACTCCACGACGGGGTAGCCCGACGCCCACGGACCCTCCCAGCGGACCGTGATGCCGGGATTGGCGACCGTGGTCCCGTCGGCGAGGCGGAAGGTGGGGCTGGCCGTGACGGCGTCCGTCCGCGCGACCGCGAAGTCGCCCATGACGGCGGACCGGTGCCGTCCGTCGTCCAGCGCGGCGGCCAGCGCCGCCACGTCGACCACGCCGTCCGGCAGCTCGCCCGCCACGTCCAGGATGACCTGGCGGTGGCTGATCGACCGGGAATGGGACCAGAACGCCCGGCGCAGCGCGAAATCGAGCTCTTCCCCGGCGTGCAGGCTCTGCGCGCTCGCGGCGTGCACGGCCTCGGCGGCGAGCAGGACGGTGTGAGGGTAGAGGGCCTCGTCGGCGGTCCAGACCCGGAACTCCGCCGCGGGCTCGATCTGCCCGAGCCCGACGGCCTCGGTGTCGGTGCCGCGGCGGGGGTGCGGGCCGTTGAAGAGTTCGAGGGGGAACGTCCGGTGCTCCAGCCGGACGGCCCCGCCGAGCCCGAGGCGCTCCCGGGTCCGGCGCAGGCGCACCAGGCCGACGTAGGCGAACGGGCACAGCAGGTCCGACCAGACCTGGATCGTGCCGCTCCGCACGGGTGGCACGGGGGGCACGGCCGGGACGTCGCCGGGGGTCGTCATCCCTGCTCCTCCGCTCGGTTCTCCGGCCGTTTCTTCGCCCGGCGCCGCGGGGGCCGGTCGTGGGCGATCGTCATCGTCACTCCTGGTGTTCGGCGCCGCGCGGGTTGGTGGTGAACCGGTCCGGGCGCAGCAGCACGGCGGTGCGCCGGTCGGCGGCCATCGCCCGGTCGTACTCCTCCAGGTCGGGATGCTCGCCGCCGGCCGCGTGGTAGATGTCGCGCAGCAGGCCGGGCACGCGATCGGCGTCCAGCCCGGGCAGGGGATCGTCCGGCCCGGCCAGCTCGGCGGGGCCGCGGACGGCGACCCATTCCCACCCGGCGCGGAAGACCAGCGTGGCGCGCGGGTCCCCGCGCAGGTTGTCCAGCTTGGCCGTGCCGCCGCGCGAGACGAACGCGACGGCCGGCGCGCCGGTCAGCGGGTGCGGCAGCACGCCCGCGTTGACCACGCTGACCGAGGGCTGCCCGTCCGGGCGCGTGGTCACCAGCACCGCGAGCCAGTTGTCCGCGCCGCCGTACGCGCGGACCAGCCGCAGGCCCTCCTCGGCGGAGACCCGCGGGCCGCCGGGCACCGTCATCTTCCCTCCCGATCGCTCCCCTGGGGACGGACCGTGATCCGATCCGTCTCTCACGATACGGACCTCGGTCCGGTTACGTCAATCGGGACATCCCGCGCGAGGACCGCCCGGAGCGGCTGCACGTCCGGGCGGATCCTGCGCCGTCCCGACCCGTCGAGGTGACGGGTCAGAGCGTGGCGGCGCTGCTCTCAGTACCGCCTTTCACTCTCTCGGCTCCGCCGGGGGCTGATCTCGCGGCCGCGCTCCATTTCCCGGCTACGCCTGGGGCTGATCTCCCGGCCGCGCTCTAGCTCTCGGCCGCGCCTGGGGCTGATCTCGCGGCCGCGCTCCATCTCGCGGCGTTCCATTTCCCGGCCGCGCCGGGGGCTGATCTCGCGCTCGCGCTCGGAGATCCTGCCGCGCCTGGAGCTCTCGCCGCGGTCGCGGTCACGGTCGCGGTCCCAGTCGCGCCTGCTCTCGCGGCCGCGCTCCATCTCGCGGCGTTCCATCTCGCGGCCGCGCCGGGGACTGATCTCGCGCTCGCGCTCGCGCTCGGAGATTCTGCCGCGCCTGGAGCTTTCGCCCCGGTCACGGTCGCGGTCGCGGTCCCAGTCGCGGTCTCTGTCGCGCCTGGAGCTGCCGTCACGGTCCCAGTCGCGGTCGCCGTCGCGGTCTCTGTCGCGGCCCCAGTCGTCCCCATCGTCCGCGGGAATCGACGTGGTGATCGGCTGCGTCGCCTTGTGCGTCGCCTGAGCGAAGGCCGGACTCGCCGCCATCTGAACCATTCCTGCGAGGCAACAGGTTCCCACGGCACCGGCGAGCACCCGGCGCACGGACTTTCTCGTCATCGCTGTCTCCCGTGTGAGCGCGTCTGGCTGACCTGCTTCTTTCGATCCCTTCTTCCGTGGACAGGGGGCATGCCCATCATCAGAAGCAGAGCGTCACTTCGGCGTGACGTGGATGTGATGACTCCGCGGCGCGCCGGGTACTTCACGACCAGCGTCGGTGCGAGGGTGCGGCGGGCGTAGGGGACGGCGTGGGAGGCGGACCTCCGGCGCACCCGCCGCGCTGCGGGCCGCCCGGATTCCTCGCCCAGCCGAGCTCGCACCCCGCCGTCACCACCGGATACCACCCGCGCAGCGGCCCGCCGCGTTCCAGCGCGTCCGCCAGCCCCTCCAGCAGGTCGGCGTACGACGGCCAGCCCATGGGCTCGCCGTAGTTGACCCGCGACAGCCACGACGCCTGACCGACGCGGCCGGTGCGGGGGTCGATGAAAAGGTTCCTGCCCTCGATCGAGTCCGCGAACGGCACCAGGCTGCCGTGCCACCTTCCGTTCTCCGCGTCGGCGTCCCGCGCGTCGCTCCAGAGGATGAGTTCCTGGCACCTTCTCCACAGCGCCGAGTCGATGGAGTACAGATCCAGCAGGTCATAAGCCGGTGGCGCCTGGAGTCCCAGGTTGGAGCCGGGCGATCCGTTGTGTCGCCGGAACGAGGCGTACAGGGCGTCGGGCAGCCGGCGTCCGCGGGTGGCCTCCCACTGGGCGAGATCTTCGGGCTTGGCCGGGTCGCCGAGCTTGCGGAGCGTCGCGGAGGCGTGCGCGCCCAGCCAACGTTCGATCCGGTCCCACGATCGGGCCACCCGTGCGGTGACGGCCGGATCGGGGGTCCGTGGCGCGTAGGTCGCTTCCGGCTCTCCGGTCGCGACCATCTGCGGCATGACGACGGCGTCGTCCGCTTCGCCGCCGTCCGCTTCCCAGTCGTCCGAGGCCCTCGTGATCGTGATGGGATCACAGCCGGCCGCCCGGGCCTGGGCGGGGGTCAGCATCCGATCGATGATGTCCGTCTCGACCGCGGGATCGCTACACGAGATGGACAGATGAGACCCGCCGCCCAGGTAGCTACAGGAGACGTACGACGCCCCTTCCCAGAACGCGCTGAACCCGGTAGAACTCCCGTTCGCCCCGCCCAGCACCATCACCACTATCAGAGCGCCCGATACCAGGCGGAGCCCTCGAAACTTGATCACTCACCGCACGCTAGCGGCGAACACCGACACCGGTGACGTCGAGCCGTCCCGCCTTGATGGCCTCGGTGAAGGCGCGCCATGCCCCCGGGGCGGTCAGGACGGCAGGAACGCCGGTGTCCTTGCTGTCGCGAACCGCGACCACTCGAGGCAGGTTGCTCGCCACCTCGACGCACTGTCCGCCGTTGTCGGATGAACGAGATGACTTTCGCCATTCCGCAGCGTTCAGGTCCATTCCCGCCTCGCTTCCTCGATCATTCGTCGCGATACGTGCTCAGGGTATGCCCACGCTCGTACCGATTCATATCGATTGCGGATGGATGTAACGAATTCGGAATCGCTGGTAATCAGCCCTTGGACCGGGGAATCCGCGTGGATCGTGTCCGGTTGGCCGTGTGGCAGTTCGGCGATCATGAATGCCCCCGCCAGCCCGGCGAGACATTCGGGATCGACGACTTGAATGGTCACCTTGGGGCGCCGCGACATCTCCAGAAGGTGGTCGAGCTGTTCACGCATCACCTCTGGGCCGTCCACGCGGCGCCGCAGCACTCCCGCGTCCATGAGCACGAGTACCAGGGGGGCGGGCTCTCTGTTCAGGACCTGCTGACGGCGTAGGCGGGCCTCGACCCGTCGCTCGACTTCTTCGGAGCTGATTCCGGGGCCACGGCTGAAGAGTTCGTGAGCATAGCGTTCGGTCTGGAGAAGGCCGGGGATCAGGAGTGGGTCCCAAGAGCGGAGGACCAGGGCGTTCGGCTCGATCTCTTCCGCCCAGCCCCTGAACCATATCGGCCCGCCCCGGCGCGTGCCGATGCGCCGGTACAAGCTCGCGAAATGGGTGCCGCCCGCCGACGCGAACAGGCGGTCCAGTCTTTCCGCGTCGGACTTCGACGGGGTGCGCGTGGCGGCCTCCAGGCGGCTGACCTGGGTCTGGGTGCAGCCGAGGCGGGCGGCCACGGCGGCCTGGGACAACTGGGCGGCCTCGCGCAGGCGGCGCATCTCGGCGCCGAAGAGCGCGCGGGGGGAACCGGGGTCGGGAAACGGTTCGACGCTCATTGCCTTTCCTCCCGAAACAGCGAAAAACGGGCCATTCGTATGCGGCTCGGTGATGTCGAAAGGCGGTTTCGATATACCGGAGTTCGGTATCGCGGGTCATCTTATGGATCGCCGATCGGTCGTGGATTCACCGGTCACGAGAGCAATCTAAGCACACGCCTTCTTTATTCGAACGCGAAATCAAAGCGGAGTGCGTGCCGCCGTAGCGAGGGACGGATGCGTGTGATGCCTCATCGAAAAGACGATCCTTTCCCGCCCGGTCGTGCCCTGTCCGGGTCGGGAGAAATGCGGCCTCAGGGGGATGACATGACCACGGGCGACCAGGTCGTGCGGCACGGCGGGGAGGTGGCGGCGGGAGGGTGGCGCAGGGCGTTGCCGGCGGTGGAGGCGTCGGTGCCGGTGGCCCGGGCCTGGGCGCGGGACCTGCTCGCGGTGTGGATCGTCGCGCCCGCGCTCGACGACGTGCTCCTGCTGCTGAGCGAGGTGGTCACCAACGCGGTGACCCACTCGGACTCGGGTCGTTCGCCCGACGGGCGGGTGAGGCTGCGCGTCGCCTTGCTGTCGCGGGTCCGGGGGGTGCACGTCGAGGTGGCCGACGACGGGGCGGCGGGAGAAGCGCCGGTCGCCCGTCCTGCGGAGGTCGGTAGCGCCGGTGGCCGGGGACTCTGGCTGGTCAGCGAGATCGCGTCGGCCTGGGGATCGTCGCCTCGGGACGACGGGCCGGGCCGGTCGGTGTGGTTCCAGGTGGTGGAGTAGGAAAGCGAAAGCGGGGCCGGTGGAGGCCGGCCCCGCATGGTGCTGTGTTACTGAACGGTGATCTTGTCTACTTCGACGGTGATGCCCTTCACCTCGGCGGTGGAGGTCGCCGTGGTGAGGGAGCCGACGCCGGGGGAGACGCCCTTGACCTTCAGGGTGTAGGTGAGCTTGCCGCCGGGGGCGCCGGGGGTGCTCTGGACGCGGTAGTCCTCGGTCGGGGGACCGGAGATCTGGCCGCCGGCCGTGCCTTCCGCGTTCTCGGCGCCGACGGTCAGGCCGTAGGAGGGACCGGGGTCACCGGGCAGGGCGGTGGGGTCGTAGGCGTAGGTGATGTCCTCGGACCCGTTGACGCCGATCCACTGCTGGAAGACCTTCAGGCCGGTCTGCCCGTACAGGTGGACGCGCCATTCGAGCACGAGCCAGGTGTCCACGCCGTCGGTGAGCGTGCCGGCGAGGATGCCCGGCGCGCCCGTGCCGTCCAGGTCGGTCCAGTAGGACGCCAGGACGTTGTTCGGCGGGGAGACGTTCGGCAGGGTCTGCGGCGTGAGGCTGACGTCGCCGGACCCGGAGCTGCCGCCGGGGATGCTGTAGCCGTTGGAGACGACGCCGATGCGGTTGTACGACTTGCCCGCGTAGACGAAGGGCGGAACGGTGAAGTTGATCGCCTCCTCGTCGCCGATCGGGGTCGGCGCGATGCCGAACACGTCGAGCGGGATGTAGCCCGCCGGGCCGACTCCGGGGGCGATGCCCGGCGTGTCGGGCTGGCGTGCCGCGAGCGTGGTCTTGGTCGTCGCGATCTGGGTGCCGACCTTGGTCGCGCCCGTCACGCTGTTCAGGCGCAGCTTGGCGTCGAGCGTGGTGAGCGCGGTGACCTCGGTGTTCTTCAGCGTGGTGTTCTCGACGGTGACCGTGCAGGTGGACTCGCCGGTGTTCCGCTGGATGGTGGCCGGGGCGCAGGTCTGGTCGACCGGCACCACGCCCTCCTTGCGGTAGAACGCCACAGGCAGGTGGAGGTCACGGGCGCCGCCGACCTGCTTCAGGTCGACCTGGCCGAAGTACTGACCGTCCGGCAGGTCCGCCGCGGTGATCACGACGCTCAGCTCGGCGGTCTTGCCGGGCTTGACGGTGAACAGCGGCGGCAGCACCGTCACCGAGGCGCCCTTCGGGGCGGTGCCGGTGGCGGTGTAGACGAGCGTCTTGTCGCTGACGTTGGTGACCTTGCGCTTGGCCGTGATGATGCCCGGCATGACCGGCGCGTTCACCGACGGCACGTTCAGGTCGATCCGGTTGAGCGGGTCGTTCGAGCTCGCCGCGTAGTTGGCCGCGGTCTCGTCCAGGGTCAGGCCCGGGTCGCCGGCCTTGGTGAGGTCGATGCGCCCGCCGCCGTAGTCGAACGGGTCGGCCGGGGTCGTGCGGTCCTCCTTGGTGACCCCTGCCGTCTTGGCGGTGGTCTCCAGCGCGGACTTGACCTGGCCCGGCGTCCAGTCGGGATGCAGCGCGAACAGCAGCGCGCCGGCCCCGGCCACGTGCGGCGCCGACATCGAGGTGCCCGCGATGACCTGGTAGTAGTTGCCCGGAGGGCCTTCGAGCGGCGACTCGGGCGTGGGCGTCGTGCCGGCGAGGATGTGCAGGCCGGGCGCGGTGACGTCCGGCTTGAGGAAGTCGCCGCCGGGACCGCGCGAGGAGAACGAGGTGATCACGTCGCCCTGCCACGTGGTCTTGGTGCCCTGGGTGAACTTCGCGGTCGCGGTGGGGTTGGCGGCGAGGAAGTTCAGCAGGGTCGTGCTGTCCGGCTGATCGATGTGGACGGTCGGCAGCCAGTGGTTGTCGGTCATCACGTCGAGCGGCGTCGAGTTGTAGAGGATCATGCCGGCCGCGCCGCCCTGCCGGACGGCGAAGCTCTTCAGGACCCGGTTCGGGCCCCGCTGGCATGCGACGATCTTGCCGGAGAACAGGCCCGGGGGAGCCGGGTTCTGGCACAGCGGGTCGGAGTACGGCGGCGCCGCGGCCGACACGATCCGCAGCGGGGAGTCGAGGCCCGCCGTGATCGAGGCGCCGGAGACGGTGGCCGTGGCCCCGCCCGTGCCGGTCAGCGTGACGGTCGACCGGTACGTCCGGGTCTGGGAGGAGGCGGCGACCGTGGTCACCCACGGGCCGCGGTGGTCGGTCGTGCCCGCGCCGGGGCCGGAGTTGCCCGCGGAGGCCGACACGAACACCCCGGCCGCGTACGCGTCGAGGAACGCGAGCTCGACCGGGTCGCTGTAGGGGTCGCCGCCGCCGGAGATCGAGAAGTTGATCACCCGGACGCCGTCCAGGATGGCCCGGCCCACGGCCGCGGCCGAGTCGGACGGGAAGCAGCCGTCCGCGCCGCACACCTTGTACACCGAGACCGCGGCGGCCGGGGCGATGCCGTGGATCGGTCCCCGGCTGATGCCGAGCGGGTTCGCGTCGGCCACGGGGCCGCCCGCGGTGGTGGTGGCGGTGTGGGTGCCGTGCCCGTTGGAGTCACGGGCGCTGTCGGGGTACACCTCGCCGCCGAACACGGCGTTGTAGGTGTCCAGGAACGGCCTGCCGCCGATCAGCTTGTTGTTGCAGACGAAGACGTCGGTGGCGGGGGTCAGCGGGTTGTCGCCGAAGTTGCAGACGCGCGGCGTGCCGTCCTTGGTGGGCGGCGGGGCGGGCAGGTTGCCCGGATCCTTGAACGACGGGTGCTCGGGCCACGCGCCGGAGTCCAGGCTGCCGAAGATCACGCCCTTGCCGGAGGACGGGCTGCCGCCCAGCTTGTTGTAGATCGTCGGAGCGCCGATGAAGTCGGGGCTGGAGTCGGTCAGCGGCTGCTGGAGTCTGTCCTCCTGCACCGCGGCGACGCCGGGCAGTTTGAGCAGTTGCACGGCCTTGTCGGCCGGCACCTTCAGCGCGATGCCGCCGTACACCGTGCGGAGACGCTGGCCCGCCTTCGCGCCGGGAACGTTCCTGGCCAAGGCGGCGAGGAACTCGTTCTCGACGCCCTCGATGTGCTTTTCGTACTTCTTCGCGGCGTCGCTCTTGACGTCCAGGCTCTTGCCGGTCACCGACGGGCTCGTGCCCTTGAGGCCGTCCACACCGCCCTTGTAGGCGGCCAGTGAGTCGTAGTCGAGCTTGACCACCACGTTCACCGGTGCGCTTCCGGTGGCCTTGAACAGCGCGGTGTCGCTCTTGGCCAGCTTGCCGCTCGGCGACTTGGCGCCCTGGACGCGGTCGGCCGGCGTCAGCGCGGTGGCCTTCCACTTGCTGGTGGACGCGGTCGCCGGCCCGGGGGTCGGGGCCGCGGAGGCCGGGACGGCGGGGCTGATCGTGCCGACGACGACGAGGCTCGCTGCGACGGCCAGGGCCCGGCGCGTACGGGATGACCGGTGTGTACGGGATAAAGGGGTGGGCGGGGGATTGCTTGGCACGGCACCTCCTGGAGGACCATTGGGACGTGCCGCCGCAAAAGGGCATGGAGAAGCCGTGCCGCCCGCGTACGACGACACGGGAAGGTGACCTCACCCTCCCCGTTGGGCGACACGTGCCGGCCGTCCGGCCGCCGCCGGATGGCCGAACACAGGGGGAGTCTAAATGCCAGCGGATGTCCGGCCTAGATCGATTTACAGACTGATCTGCGGCAATATCTGACCAAAAGCGGACAGTTCGCGGTTAGTTCGTGCGATCGGCGCAGTTGAAAGAACGTTCCAACGCCGGAGACGTACGTAGAATCACGATCGTGAAGCTGAAGCTCGATCTCCACGACATCTACAACAGGGGCGCCGAGATCGACCGCGCGCTGCACGGCATCATCCAGGAGGCGATCCGGAAGAAGGCCACCGAGGTCGAGATCATCCCCGGCAAGGGCTCGGGCCAGCTCAAGAAGAAGGTCCTGCGCTTCCTGGACCAGAAGGAGATCAAGGCCCTGTACCACCGCATCGACAAGGACGCCAAGAACCACGGCCGGCTGTTCGTGTACTTCCGGCACAAGTGATCGGCGGGCGCGTCCGGGCTCAGGAGCTGTAGAGGCGGGTGGCGTACTGTGCGCCGTAGTACTTCTCCAGCTCTTCGAGGGTCTCCTCGGTCTGCTGCACGCTCTTGACGATGGTGGCGTGCGACGGCAGGGCGTCGGGGTTCCAGGTCTCCGGCTTCCACAGCGACGAGCGCATGAACGACTTGCCGCAGTGGAAGAAGATCTGCTCGATCTCCACGACCAGCGCGAGCGCGGGGCGATGGCCCTTGACGATCATCTCGTCGAAGTACGGCGCCTCGCGCACCAGCCGGGCGCGGCCGTTGACGCGCAGCGTCTCGTTGCGCCCGGGGACCACGTAGAGCAGGCCGACGTGCGGGTTGGCCAGGATGTTCAGGAACCCGTCCACCCGCCGGTTCCCCGGGCGGTCCGGGATCGCGATCGTGGTGTCGTCGATCACGTGGGTGAAGCCGGGAGGGTCGCCCTTGGGGGAGACGTCGCACGCGCCGTCCGCTCCGGAGGTCGCCACCAGGCAGAACGGGGACGCCGCCAGCCACTCGCGGTCCCGCGCGTGCAGCGCCACCCGCTCCTTCGCCAGGGCCCGGGGAATCGGCGCGCCGAGCAGCGCCCGCAACTCGGCCTCCGAGGTGACCTCCACGACCGCAGGTCCCTCCGTCATGACGACTCCTCACCTCGCCCGATGATCATTCGCCGAATCAGCATACTTGCCACATTTCCCTCACCGAAGCCCACCTCCGGGCACGGCACTTCCCAACGACGCCCCAAGCCCCTTTCAGTCCGGCCTGGGCGGTCGAATGGGTGGGTGGGGTCAAGGAGGCGGGGGTTGGTCCTGGTGAGAACGCCGGCGGGCTCTGTGGCGGATCACCATGAGGTCTGTGGCGGCGATGAGGGCGACGGCGAAGGCCACGGCGGCCTCGGCGTACCAGATGCCGGCGCCGGTGCTGTTCCCCGCCACGATGAAGGCGACGCCGACGGCCATCGCCAGGGGCAGGGTCACGCCGGAGAGGATGGCGCGCAGGCCGAGCGGGCTGCGCGCCGTTCTCGGCTCGGTTCCTGATCGGTTCCCCCACATGGCTCTCACCTCGCCCGTGGCCGACGTCGTCGCTGGGCTCCGCCTTCGCGCCCTTCCTCCTCAGGGGCCCTACCCGCTGCGTCGAACGCGATTCGGCGGGCGGTCGGAAGGGTGTTTCAGACGGGTTCGGTGGCGGGGGCGGCCTGGGGCAGGGATTGGTCGGCAGTGGGGAGAGGGCGCTTCAGGAGGGGGCCGGCGGCCACGGCGACGAGGGCCAGGACGATGATCAAGACGCTGTACGCGGTGGCCGTCGTGGCGAGTCCGAGGACGGGGACGAGTTCGCCCGCGAGGACGGCGGGGAGGCTGAAGGCGAGGTAGCTGACCACATAGACGGCGGCGAACAGCTCCGCGCGCTCGCGGGGGGCCGCGAGGGCGGCGAGTGAGCGCAGGGTGCCGAGGAACGAGGCGCCGAAACCGGAGCCCGCGACGGCGGCGCCGGCGAAGAACAGCGGCGGCGACGTCAGGGCCAGGCCGGTCAGGGTGATGATCGTGCCGGCCGCCAGGGCCGCCGAGCCGCCGATCATGACCCGCCGCGGCGCGAGGTCGCGGGCCAGCACCGAGGCGACGGCCCCCGCGCCCGTGATCACGGTCACCAGGAGCCCGCCGACCAGACGGCCGGGGACGTGCAGGACGCCGACCACGAGCGAGGGCCCGAGCGACAGGTACAGCCCGCCCAGGGCCCAGGTGGCGATCAGGCACGGGACGGCCCCGAGGAACGCGCCCCGTGCCTGCCGGGGGACCCGCGCGCGGGGGCGCAGCGAGGCCAGGGCGCCCGGGCGCGGCGTGACCGTGTCCGGGAGCAGGGCGATCGCGGCGGTGATCAGCACGAAGACGGCCGTGAGCAGGGCGAACACGAGCGTGGTCGGCGCGGGCGCGTACTGGGCGAGCAGTCCCGTGCCGAGGGCGCCGATGGCGAGGCCGGTGGTCGGCGCCGCGGTGTTCACCAGCGGGCCGAGCCGCGAGCCGGGGGAGGGCTGCAGGTCCACGAGTCCCGCGCTGATGGTGCCGGTGGCCGCGCCGGTCGCGAGCCCCTGCAGGACGCGCGCCGCCAGAAGCTGCCCGACCCCGTCCGCCGTCAGGAAGGTCACCATGGCCACGATCTCGCCGATCAGGGCGGCCAGCAGCACCGGGCGGCGTCCCACGAAGTCGGAGAGCCCTCCGACCGTGAGCAGCGCGACCAGCAGGGCGAGGGCGTAGACGGCGAAGACGGCGGTCAGCGTGCCGGAGGAGAAGGCCCATCGCGCCTGGTACACGACGTAGAGCGGCGACGGCGCGCTGGACGCGGCCATGAACGCCAGTAACGTGCCCCCGAGCGTCCAGAACCCCGCGCGCCGTGACATTCGCGGCACGGGCCTGGCCCCCGGTGCGCGCTCGTTCCGTCTGGTCCTCATAGAAGCCCCCAATCGTTCCAGAATTTTCGAACGGTTAGAGGCTACGCCCGCCCGGGCGCACTGTTCAACTATTATCGAACCATGGTGTCCTCGACGCGGGAACTGGCGCACCCCGAAGCCGCCGACCTGGTGGTGACCGACGTGCTCTTCGCCCTGAGCGACCCCGCGCGGCTCGCGCTGGTGCGGCGGCTCGCCGAGGGGCCACTCGAAGTGGCCGCCTGCCAGCCCATCGAGGGCGAGATCCCCAAATCGACCCTCTCCCACCACCTCAAGACGCTCCGCGAGGCGGGGGTGATCCGCAACGTCCCGGCGGGCCGACAGCGCTACGTGAGCCTGCGCCGTGACGACCTGGAGGGGCGCTTCCCCGGCCTGCTCGCCGCCATCCTCGCCACGCCCGCGCCCTCGGACGTCTGACGGGCCCACCGGCGACGTCCCGCGCGGGCCGTCGATCGTGCCACGCTGGGCCGGGTGACCAGGGGTTATGCTCGGAGGGAGGAAGCGATCGAACGCCTGAACGCCTTTGGCCTCGCCGCACTCCTCCTCGCCGAGTTGTGCACGGACCCGGCCCTGCGCATGGCCGACCGCTTCCTCCCCTATGCCGTGAGGCTCCTCTCCCGTGATGTCGCACGCTTCACGGCCGTACGGCTCGAGGCCCCCGCGGGCTCACCTCCGGTCGCGGCTCACAGGCCGTACGCCTCCAGCAGGTGCAGCCAGAACTCGCTCATCGTCGGGAACACCGGGACGGCCTGCCAGAGACGGTCCAGGGGGACCTCCGCGGCGACCGCGACCGTGGCGGCGTGGAGGTGGTCCAGGACGGCGGGGCCCACGATGGTGGCGCCGAGAAGGACGCGGCGCTCCTCGTCGACGACGATCTTCACCCGGCCACGGTAGTCGGCGGCCTGGAGGCGCGCGGCCGCCACCGTGGCGAGGTCGTCCTCCACGACCCGCACCGGCAGGCCGGCCTCGCGCGCCTGCGACTCGGTGAGACCCACCGCGCAGACCTGCGGGTCGGTGAAGATGACCTGCGGGGCGCCCGCGTGGTCGGCGGTGTCGCGCGCCGGGTCGCCGGGCAGGTCCCGGGCGCGGGCGGCGATCGCGTCCCCGCACACCCGGGCCTGATATTTGCCCATATGGGTGAGTAGGTTCAGCCCGTTGACGTCCCCGGCGGCGTAGAGCCAGCCGTCCGGGACGGCGGTCGCCCGCATGGTCGCGTCCACCTCGATCGGACCGTCCGCCGGCACGCCCACCGTCTCCAGGCCGAGGTCGGCGACGGCGGGCCGGCGCCCGGTCGCCACGAGGATCTCGTCGGCCTCGATCCGCCCGCCGTCGTCGAGGTGGACGGTCACCGGGCCGTCGGGGAAGGGGCGTTCGACGCGGACGGCGGAGCGGCCGAACCGCACGTCCAGGCCGTCCCGCCGCAGCGAGTCCGCGAGAAGCTCCCCGGCGAACGGCTCGAACCGGCTCAGCAGGCGGTCGCCGCGCACGAGCATCGTCGTCTCCAGCGCCCCGAGCGCGTACAGGGCCTGCGCCATCTCGCAGCCGACGGCGCCGCCGCCGATCACGACCAGCCGCTTCGGCACCTGCTCGGCGACCGTGGCCTCCCGGTTGGTCCACGGCCGCGCCTCGCGCAGCCCGGGAACGCCGGGGACGCGGGGGTCACTGCCGGTGGCGACGACGACCGCGTGCCGGGCCCGGAGCGTCCTGACGTCCCCGTCCGGCCCGGTCACCTCGACGCGCAGCGGCCCCGCCAGGCGTCCCCGGCCCCGGAGGAACGTCGCCGGCACGTCCTCGATCCAGCGCACCTGGCCGGCGTCGTCGAGGTGTGACACGACCTCGTCCCTGCGGGCCAGCACCGCCGCCGCGTCGATCGGGCCGCGCAGCTCCACGCCCGGCAGCCTGCGCACCTCGGCGGCCAGCTCCACCGGCCGCAGCAGGGCCTTGCTCGGGATGCACGCGTAGTAGGCGCACTCGCCGCCGGCCAGGCGCTCCTCGACGACGGCCGCCGTCAGGCCGTCCCGCACGGCCCGCTTGGCGGTGATCTCCCCGACCGGGCCCGCGCCTATCACGATCACGTCGAACGCGTCGCCATCGTCAGCCATGGACACGCGGCCCCCCGTCGTCGCAGGTCGAACGCCTACGGGTGGCCTGCCCAGTCTTCACGCCGCCGACACGGGAGAACGAGGCCGGGGCGGCTCGTCAGAGCTTGCGGTAGACGCGGGCGTCCTCGGCGGCGGCCAGGACGTCCTGGAGGGTGCCGCCGATCCCGGCCTGGACGGCGGCGGCGATCGCGCCCTCGACGAAGGGGACGTCGGCGATGGCGACCCGGCCGGGCGATTCGAGCAGGCGGGCGGTGAGCACCGAGCTGCCGAGGTCGGGGATCAGCACCACGCCGGCCCCCTGGTCGACCGCTTCGATGGCCGCGGCGACCTTGTCGGGGCTGGTGCCGAGGCCGCCGTCCTCCGTGCCGCCCGCCGGGGCCACGCGCACGTCGGGCCCGGCGATCTGCACGGCGAGGGCCGCGGCCGAGGACGCGAGCGTGTCACTGTGCGAGACCAGGACGATTCCAACCAGACGCTGAGGGGTGCTCATCGGCGGAGGGTCTCCCGCTGTTTCGCTCCGGACCTGCCGGCCTCGTCTTCGAGGTCGCGCCGACAATACCCCGTGATCTCCGGCCGAACCTTGTGCCTGGTACCGGGCACGCGAGGCGGCCGCGCGCCGGCGAAGGGCGCGGACCCCGTTCCGTCGTGCCACCCGAGTCCGGCGGGCGGGTGCCACCCCTGTCCGCCGGGCGGGCGGCGATGGTTCGACTTTCAGAAGCTCGATGACTGTAACTTCTTGTTTCCGGACAGGTTATAAATTCATGACCTACGTGCCGCCCCTGTACCCGAGCCGTTGATCCATCCGGTCCGGCACCGGAGGTGGTGGCCGATTTCGCCGTGCCATAGGTGTCTCCGCCCGACGGCGATCGTCCGCTTTCCAGGGTCACGTACGCGTTTTCCGGATGTCCTCATCGGCTATGAAAGGCGTCCGGAAAATCCGCGCAGGTCAGACTCGCCCCATAGGGGTCGGCAACTTGGGGTTTGACATACATTACCTACCTGTATTACATGTTATTCGCGCATCGCGTTAAGTCCGGCCGCGCTCCTCCCGGCACCCCCTCACGACAAGGAGTGGTCGATTGCCCTGAGTGCGGGCGTTTCTCACCGGTGACACCCCATTCGCCGCGCACAGACCATTCCGCCGTGTGACCCCCCTCGACACCCCCTCGACCGCCATTCCCGCCTTTTCTCGTCTTGCGCCCGCACGGGCGGCCACGCCGTGACCCGGCCATCGCGGCCCCCTGTGGAAGGCGAGCATTCCCGAAATCCGGCGCGAAGGACGCACCCCCGTCCCGCGCTCGTCCATTCCCGGATCCAGAGAAAAGGAATGCCGTGCGTCAATCACTCCATGCCTCCGATCGTGGCCTGCGGTGCTTCTTCGACAAGTCCCTTTCCTCCGGCGTCGGCCACGCCGCGGGGAACGTGCTCGGGCGCGTCCACTACGGGCACGGCAGCGCATCCGCGCTCGACCAGGGCACCCCCCTGCTGTCCGTCCACATGGCCGGCCCCGGCACCGACCCCTTCACCGAGGTCTGGGTCACCGACCGGCCCGTGCGCGCCGGCGCCAGGGGAGACCTGCTCTACGCCGAGGACGGCGAGCACATCTTCTGCGCCACGCGCGTCCCGGCCAGGGACGTCTACCGGGACGCGGTCCACGAGGCGTACCACGAGGCCTTCGCGCTGATCGCCGGGCTGGGCTACACCCGGCCGTTCCGCATGTGGAACCTCGTCGGCTCGATCACCGGCGGCAACGCCGACGACATGGAGATCTACCAGGACTTCTGCGTGGGCCGTGCCAAGGCGTTCGAGGAGTGGTCGGACCGGATCGGCCCGATGCCCGCCGCCACCGGCATCGGCACCCTGAGCCCCGGCATCGACCTGTACTTCCTCGCCTCCCGCGACGGCGTGCCCCAGCACCTGGAGAACCCCCGGCAGACCCCCGCCTACAACTACCCCGACCGGTACGGGCCCAAGTCGCCGAGCTTCGCCCGGGCCACCTACCTCAGGGGGACCGGCGGCGACCCGGACACCCTCTACGTCTCCGGGACCGCCAGCATCGTCGGCGACGACACCGTGCGCCACGGCGACATCGCCGGGCAGTGCGAGGTCACGCTGGCCAACATCGAGGCGCTGATCGGGGCGGAGAACCTGCGCCGGTACGGCGTCGAGCACGGATTCCGGCTCACCGACCTCGACCACGTCAAGGTCTACGTCCGCGACGCCGAGCACCTGCCCGCCGTGCGCGCCCGATGCGCCGAGGCCTTCGCGGGCCACGCCGAGGTCGCCTACCTGAACGTCGACGTGTGCCGCCGCGACCTGCTGGTGGAGATCGAAGGGATCTGCCGATGACGGCGCGGCCGGCGACCCTTCGCCCCCTCCCCGAGCGGCCCGCGGGCCACCCCACCCCTGAGCGGCCCACCGGCCCGAGCGCCAACCTCGTCGAACGCCTGGAGGAGGCGGCACGGGACGGCGGCCGGCTGGACCGGCCCGCCTACATCGTCCAGGGCCGCGTCTTCCGGCACGCGGACGTCTACGAGGGCGCCGCGCGGGCCGCGGCGGCGTACGCGGCCCGCGGGCTCGGGCGCGGCTCGCGCATCCTGATCGCCCTGCCCGACGGCGTGGACTTCGTGTGGGCCTTCCTCGGGGCGCTGCGCGTCGGCGCGGTCGCCGTCCCGGTCAACTCGCTGCTGCATCCCGACGAGCTGCGGCGCGCCGGGGAGATCGCCGAACCGCACGCCGCCGTGGCCACCCCCGAGCTCGCCGGCCACTTCGCGCCGCCCGTCGTCCTCACCCCGGACGACCTGGACGCGGACCCCGCGCGGGCCGGCTCGGCGCCGCCGTACGCCGCGTGCTCCCCGGACACGCCGGCGTTCGCCGTGTTCACCTCCGGGACCACCGGCGACCCGCGGCTGTGCTTCCACACCCACGGCGACCCGGAGGTCTTCGACCTCGCCATCGGCACCGCGGTCGGCGTGGGCCCCGGCGACGTCTGCTTCTCGGTGTCGCGCCTGTACTTCGCCTACGGCCTCGGCAACTCGCTGTTCCTCCCGCTGCTCCGCGGCGCCACCACGATCCTGTCCCCGCCGAGGGCCACCGAGGACGACGCGGTCACCGTCATCAAGGAGCACGGCGTCACCGTCTTCTACGGCCAGCCGAGCTTCTACGCCCGGCTGCTCGGCCACCCCGGCCACGACGTGCTCGGCACCCTGCGGACGGCCGTCGTCGCCGGGGAGGTGTTGCCGGAGGCGCTGGAACGGCGGCTGCGCGGCATACTCGGCGAGCGGCTGCTGAACGTGTTCGGGACCACCGAGATCGGCCACGCGATGCTGGCGAACGGCCCCGGCGTGGTGCGGGAGCACACCCTGGGCAGGGTGCTGCCGCCCTACCGGGTGAGGGTCGTCGACGACGACGGGCGGGAGGTCCCCGCGGGCACCGAGGGAAGCCTCCAGGTCGCCGGGCCGACGATCGGCCCCGGCGTCGCGCGCGGCGGCGACGCCCCGGCGCGCCTCACCCCCGACGAGTGGTACACCACCGGGGACGCGGCCACCGTGGACGGCGACGGCTTCGTCCGCGTGCACGGCCGGCTCGACGACATCGAGATCGTGGGCGGCGCCAACGTGCACCCGTCCGAGATCGAAGATCTCCTCCTGGAGCATCCGGGCGTCCGGGAGGCGGCGGTGTGCTCGGTGCGGCGCGGCGCGGGCGTGTCGGGCCTGCGCGCCTTCGTCGTCCCGGCCGAGGGCGCGGGCGACCCCGAACGCCTGCGCGCCGAGCTGCTCGACACCGCGCGGGCCAGGCTGACCTGGTACAAGGCGCCGGAGGACGTCGTCTTCGTCCCGGAGCTGCCGCGCAATCCCACCGGCAAGCTGCTGCGCCGCAAGTTGCGGCTGATGGCAGGAAAGGAAGGGCTTCGTCCATGACAGGAACCGCGGCCTCGGACCGCGTGATCGATGTGAAGGCCGCGCTGGCGGTCGGCGTCACCATGGTGCTGTGGTCCTCGGCCTTCGTCGCGATCCGGTACGCCGGGGCCGACCTGCACCCCGGCTCGCTCGCGCTCGGCAGGCTGGTGATCGGCGCCGTCGCGCTCGCGGCCCTGCTCGTGGTGCGCGGCGAGGGGCTGCCGCCGCGCGCCGCCTGGCCCGGCATCGTCGCCGTCGGCCTCTTCTGGTTCGGCGTCTACACCGTGGCCCTGAACTGGGGCGAGCGGCACGCCGACGCGGGCACGGCCGCGCTGATCGTCGGCATCGGCCCCATCCTGGTCGCGCTGCTCGGCGGGCGGCTGCTGAACGAGGGCTTCCCCCGGCCGCTCCTGGCCGGGCTCGCCATCGCCTTCGCCGGGTCGGCGGTGGTCGGGCTGGCCGGCGGGGGAGGGGAGAGCTCCCTGTGGGGCGTGCTGCTCTGCCTGGTCGCGGCCGTGGGGTACGCCATCGGGGTCGTCGGGCAGAAGCGGGCGCTCGCCCACGCCTCGGCCCTCCAGGTGACCACGTTCGGCTGCGCGCTCGGCGCGGCGGCCTGCCTGCCGTTCGCCGGGCAGCTCGTCTCCGACGTGCGCGCCGCGCCGGGCGGGGCCACCCTGGCGATGGTCTACCTCGGCCTGCTCCCCACCGCCGTGGCGTTCTGGACGTGGGCCTACGCGCTGACGCGCATGACGGCCGGGAGGCTCGGCGCCACCACCTACGTGGTGCCCGTGCTGGTGGTGCTGCTGTCCTGGGCGCTGCTGGACGAGGTTCCCACCCCGCTCGCCCTGGCGGGCGGCGCCCTGTGCCTCCTCGGCGTCGCGGTGTCCCGGCGGCGCCCGCGGCCCCCCGCGCCCACCCCGGCGGCGACCGTCCCGGCGACCGGCCGAAGTTCCGTCTAGGCACCCACGTCAGGAGACTCGCCGACATGCTGCAAGACCTCGACACCCGCATCGACCGCCCCACGCGGCGGGCCACCCTCCCGCGGACCGTGGCCCTGCCGGCCCCGGGGCGGCTCGGCGCCGAGATCCCGCTGCCCCCGGCCGCGGCGGACCGGGTCCTGGCGCACCGCGCGGCTGCCGGGCGGATCCTGGACGGCGCCGACGACCGCCTGCTCGTCATCGTCGGGCCCTGCTCGATCCACGACCCGGTCGCCGGGCTCGACTACGCGCGCCGCCTGGCCGACGCGGCCGCCGGCCACGACCGTGACCTGCTCGTCGTCATGCGGGGGTACCTGGAGAAGCCGCGCACGGTGCTCGGCTGGAAAGGGCTGGTCCACGACCCCGCGCTCGACGGCAGCGACGACCTCCCCACCGGCCTGCGCGTCGGACGGCGCTTCCTCAGGGACGTGGCCGCGCTCGGGCTGCCGCTCGCCGCGGAGTTCGTGGACCCCTTCCTGGCCCCCTACTTCGCCGACCTCGTCACCTACGGCGCCCTCGGCGCCCGCACGGTCACCAGCCAGCCGCACCGGCAGCTCGCCTCCTGGCTGCCGTTGCCGGTGGGATGCAAGAACGCGGTCGACGGCGACCTCACCACGGCGGTGGAGGCGATCCGCGCGGCCCGGGCGCCCCACGTCTTCCCGGGGGTGACGGAGGAGGGGACGCCGGGCGTGCTGCGCGGCGCGGGCAACCCCCACGCCCACCTGGTGCTGCGCGGCGGAGCCTCGGGACCGAACTACGACCGGGAGTCGGTGGCCGGGGCGCTGCGGCGGCTCGGCGAGGCGGACCTGCCCGGCCGCGTCGTCATCGACGCCTCCCACGGCAACAGCGGCAAGGACCACCGCAGGCAGCCGCACGTGGTCGCCGACATCGCGGCGCAGGTCGCCGGCGGTGGACGCGGCGTCGCCGGCGTCATGATCGAGTCCTTCCTGGAGGAGGGCCGTCAGGAGGCGCCCCTGCGGTACGGGGTGAGCATCACCGACGCCTGCGTCGGATTCCCCGACACCCTGGCCGCGCTCGACCTGCTCGCCACGGCGGCGCGCCGCCGCCGGCTCACCGGCTCACCGTGAGCCGCAGGACGCCGCCGCGCGCAGGGCGGTGACGATGAGGACGGAGGACGCGGCGCCGGGGTCCTCGTGGCCGGCGCTGCGTTCGCCGAGGTAGCTGGCGCGGCCCTTGCGCGCCCGGAGCGGGATCGCCGCGCGGGCGCCCTCCTGCGCGGCGGCCACGGCCGCGTCCAGCGCCTCCTCGAACGCGGACCCGGCGCGCACGGCGTCGGAGAGCGCCCGGGAGGCGGGCGCCAAGGCGTCGATCATGGTCTTGTCGCCTTCACGGGCGCCGCCGAGCCGCTCCACGGCGGCCACGGCGGCCGCCAGGGCGTCGGCGAGCGCGTCCGGGGTGGTCTCTGCGTCGGACCCGAGAACGGCGCCCATCTGCCGGAACACGGTGCCGTACAGGGGGCCGGACGCGCCGCCGACCTTGCGGATCAGCGTCGTGCCCGTGAGGGTGAGCGCCCGTCCCGGCGTGGCGGGCGGATCGGCGGCGAGGGCCTCGCGCACGGCGGTGAAGCCGCGGTCCAGGTTGACCCCGTGGTCGGCGTCGCCGATCGCCGCGTCCAGCTCGGTCAGACGCTCCCGCCCGGCGGCGACGGCCCGCGCCGCCGCCTCGATCCAGGCGACGAAGAAGCCGGTGTCCATGGTCAGCGGCCCCGGGCGAAGAAGCCGTCGTCCATGGTCAGCGGCCCCATCGGAGGGCGGGGGTGGCCACGGGGGCGTCCCACAGGGCGGTGAGGTCGCCGGTCAGCCGGCAGACGGTGACCGAGAAGCCCTGCATGTCCAGGCTGGTGACGTAGTCGCCGACCAGGGACCGGGCCGGTGTGGCGCCCTTCTCGCGCAGGAAGGCGGCGACCTCGGCGAACACGATGTACAGCTCGGCCAGCGGGGTGCCGCCCATGCCGTTGACCATCACCAGGACGTCGCCGGACAGCGGCATGTCGGCGTGGACGGCGTTCATGGCGACGCGGGCCAGCTCGCGCGCCGGCGCGGCGGCGGCCCTGGCACGGCCCGGCTCGCCGTGGATGCCGATGCCGAGCTCGACCTCGCCGGGCCCGAGCTCGAACGTCGGCCGTCCCGCGGCGGGGACCGTGCAGGGGGTGAGGGCCACGCCGAAGGACCTGCTGCGCGCGACGACCTCCTCGCCCGCCTTGGCGACCTCGGCCAGCGGCGCGCCCGCCTCGGCCAGGGCTCCGGCGATCTTCTCGGCGAACACGGTCGCGCCGGTGCCCCTGCGCCCGGCGGTGTGGAGGGAGTCGGTGACGGCGACGTCGTCGTCCACCAGCACCGACGCCACCCGCACGCCCTCCTCGGCGCACAGCTCCGCGGCCATCTGGAAGTTCAGCACGTCGCCGGTGTAGTTCTTGACGATGTGCAGCACGCCCGCGCCGCCGTCCACGCCCTTGGTGGCCTCGACCACCTGGTCGGGGACCGGCGAGGTGAAGACCTCGCCGGGGCAGGCGGCGTCGAGCATGCCGTGCCCGACGAAGCCGCCGTGCAGGGGTTCGTGGCCGGATCCGCCGCCGGACACCAGCCCCACCTTGCCCCGGACGGGCGCCGCGCGCCGGTAGACGATCCTGTTCGCGGCGTCCACCCGCAGATCGGGGTGGGCCAGGGCCATCCCGGCGAGCGCCTCGGTCACCACGTCGCCCGGGTCGTTGATCAGCTTTTTCATGATCTGGTCCTCCGGCGGTCGGCGGTCCCCCGGCCAATCTCTCCTGCCAGGAGGGTGTTGGCAAGTTCGACTCCTCGCGGTGAAGTGCCGTTCGGTACGCCCGGGTGGTGGCGGACCGCCCGGTGGGCGCGGGAGGATCGAGGCCGAACGACCCGAGAACGTGAGGTGCGGCAGATGTCGGTGTTGAGCAGTCTCGTCGAGAGCATCAGGAACGGGGCCATCGAGGTGGTCGACCTCACGGCGCCGCTGAGTTCCTCGACGCCGGTCCTGCGGTTGCCCGAGCCGTTCGGGAACACCGTCCCCTTCCGGCTCACCGAGATCAGCCGCTACGACGACCGCGGCCCCGCCTGGTACTGGAACGACATCACCACCGGCGAGCACACCGGCACCCACTTCGACGCCCCCGTCCACTGGGTGACCGGCCGGGACGGCGAGGACGTCGCCGCGGTCCCGCCCGCCCGCCTGATCGCGCCCGCCGTGGTGCTCGACTTCGCCGCCCACGCGGCCGCCGACCCCGACTTCCTCCTGCGGATCGAGCACGTCCAGGAATGGGAGAAGGCCAACGGGCCGCTGCCCGAGGGCGGCTGGCTCCTCTACCGCACCGGCTGGGACGCGCGCGCCAACGACCAGGAGGGCTTCCTCAACGCCGACGAGACCGGCCCGCACACCCCGGGCATCTCCGTCGAATGCGCCAGGTGGCTGGCCGAGGAGACGCCGATCGTCGGCATCGGCGTGGAGACCGTCGGCACCGACGCCGGGGCCGCCCACTCCTTCGACCCGGCGTTCCCCTGCCACTCGTTCCTGCTCGGCGCCGGCAAGTACGGCCTCACGCAGCTGCGCAACCTGGACCGGCTGCCCGTCACCGGCGCCGTCGTGCTGGCCCCGCCGCTCCCGATCGTGGGCGGCTCGGGCAGCCCCGTCCGCGTCCTCGCGCTCGTCGAGCGATGATCGTCGCGCGGGCCGTCGGCGCCGTGCTGGCACGGCTCGGCGTGACGGCGGCGTTCGGCGTGGTCGGCAGCGGCAACTTCCACGTCACCTACGCCCTGGCCGAGCACGGCGTGCGGTTCGTCGCCGCGCGCCACGAGGGCGGCGCGGCCACCATGGCCGACGCCTACGCCCGCGTCAGCGGCACGGTCGGCGTGCTCAGCGTCCACCAGGGGCCGGGGCTGACCGGCGCGACCACCGGCATCGCCGAGGCCGCCAAGAGCCGCACGCCGCTGATCGTGCTCGCCGGCGAGGCCATGGAACCGAGGTCCAACTTCCACATCGACCAGTTCCGGCTGGCCGAGGCCGTCGGCGCCGTGCCCCTGCGCGTTACCTCCGCGGAGACCGCCGTCGCCGAGACCGTGCGGGCCTTCCGCCTGGCCGTGGACGAGCGCCGCACGGTCGTGCTCAACCTGCCCCTGGCCGTGCAGCGGCTGACGCTCGCCGAGGACATGCTCGCCGTCCCCGCCCCGACCGAGCGCGTCTTCCCGGACCCCTCGCCGCAGCGGGCCGCCGAGCTCGCCGGCGCCCTGGCCGCCGCCCGGCGCCCCGTCTTCGTCGCCGGGCGCGGGGCGCGGCACGCCCGGCGCGAGCTGGAGGCGCTCGCCGACCGCACGGGCGCCCTGCTGGCCACCTCGGCGGTCGCCCGCGGCCTGTTCGCGGGCAGCCCCTGGAACCTGGACGTGAGCGGCGGGTTCGCCTCGCCGCTCACCGCCGCGCTGATCCGCGAGTCCGACCTGATCGTGGGGTGGGGCTGCGCGCTCAACATGTGGACCATGCGCCACGGCAGGCTCGTCGGCCCGTCCGCCATGATCGCCCAGGTCGACCTGGAGCCGGGGGCGCTCGGCGCGCACCTGCCCATCGACATCGGCGTGGTCGGCGACGCCGCCGCCACCGCCCGCGCCGTGACCGCCCTGGTCGAGGGCGAGAAGCGTCCCCCCGCCGGACACGGCAGGCGCACGCCCGCGCTGGCGGAGCGGATCGCCCGCGAGGTCTCCTGGCGCGACGTCCCCTACGCCGACGAGTCGGCCGCGGGCCGTATCGACCCGAGGACGCTGACGATCGCGCTGGACGGCCTGCTGCCCGCCGAGCGGATCATCGGCGTCGACTCGGGGAACTTCATGGGCTACCCGTCCATGTTCCTGTCCGTCCCCGACGAGAACGGCCTCTGCTTCACCCAGGCGTTCCAGTCCGTCGGCCTCGGCCTCGCCACGGCGATCGGCGCGGCCGTCGCCCGGCCGGACCGCCTGCCCGTGGCGGCCCTCGGCGACGGCGGCGCGCTCATGGGAGCCTCGGAGCTGGAGACCGTCGTCCGGCTCGGGCTGCCCATGGTGATCGTGATCTACGACGACGAGGCGTACGGCGCGGAGGTCCACCACTTCGGGCCGGACGGCCATCCCCTGGACCAGGTGCGGTTCCCGCCCGTGGACTTCGCCTCGATCGGGCGCGGCTACGGGTGCGCGGCGGTCACCGTACGGGAGCCGGGCGACCTCGCCGCGGTGACGGAATGGCTGGACGGGCCGCGCGACCGGCCGCTGCTCGTCCACGCCCGGGTGACCCGCGAGCGGGGCGCGTGGTGGCTGGAGGAGGCGTTCCGCGGCCACTGACGCCCGCCCCCCGCCGGGTGGGGCGCCGGTGGCGGTGCCGTAGCGTGACCTCATGAAACGGATGAGTGACGACGAGTGGCGCCGGTTCGTGCGGGAAGGCACGCGCACCGGCAAGATCGGGGTCACGCGCGCGGACGGCCGCCCGCACGTCACCCCCGTCTGGTTCACCTTCGACGGCGACGACTTCGTGTTCACCACCGCCCGGAGCGGCCAGAAGGCCCGCAGCATGCGCCGCGACCCCCGGGTGTCGATCTGCGTCGACGACGAGCGCCCGCCGTACGCGTTCGTCATGATCGAGGGCACGGCCACGCTGTCGGACGACCTGGACGAGCTCAGGAAGTGGGCCACCGTCCTCGGCGGCCGCTACATGGGGCCGGACCTGGCCGAGGAGTACGGCCGCCGCAACGGCGCACCGGGCGAGGTGGTGGTGCGCGTCCGCCCGGGACGGGTGATCGCGGCGAGCGACATCGCGATCTGACCGCCGCGCCGTTTCACCCGCCGGGCCGTCAGCCGCGGGGGCCGTGCGCCGTCATGCCGTCGAGAAGGTAGCCGAGTCCCAGGGCGAAGGTGGAGTCCCAGTCGGCGGCCGTGGGGTCGGTCGCGGCGAGGGTCGGGTAGCGGTCCGCGTTCTCGCGCAGGTGGCGCGCGGTCGCCTCGCGGGTGCGCGCCTCGTCGCCCGCCTGCGCGATGACCTGCATCACCGTGGAGCCGATGACGTAGTTGAACAGCCCGTAGGCCGCCGCGGTGAGATGGGGCTCGCGAAAGCCCGCCCCGGCCAGGGTGGCGTGCAGGAACTCGGTCCTGCCCAGGACGTTCGGCCCGAGGAGCGGACGGCCCAGCGCGGCCGTCGACCACGGATGCGCCAGCAGGACGGCCCGCCAGCCGTTGATCAGGACGGTGATCCGGTCCCGCCAGCTCGTGTCCCTGGCCGCCGGGGGCGGCGCGCCGCCGTCCGAGCCGGGCCGCTCGGGTTCCGTCGCGGGGAGCGGGACCGCGGCGAAGATGGTGTCCAGCGCCAGGTCAAGGACGTCGTCCTTGGTCTTGACGTGCCAGTACAACGTCGTCGAGCCGGTGCCGAGGCGCTCGGCCAGCCGCCGCATGGTCAGCCCGCCGATGCCCTCCTCGTCCAGCAGCGCGACGGCCTCGGCGGCGATGCGCTCGGGGCTCAGCGGGGCCGCCGCGCGCCGCGCCCTCGCCGGGCGCAGCCACACGTTGCCCGCCGTGTCCGAGCCCGTCGTGTTCGCGTTCATGGACGCACAGTCTAGTATGACGTTCCGGTACCGGACCAACGATCCGGTACCAGAACGTCGGTCCAGTCGGGAGTGAAGGCGGGCGGTCATGGGACATGTGGAGGTGGACGGCCTCACCTACGTGCTGCCCGACGGGCGGCTCCTGCTCCACGAGGTGTCCTTCCGCGTCGGCGAGGGCGTCACCGCCGGGCTGGTCGGCCCCAACGGCGCGGGCAAGACCACCCTCCTCGGCCTGATCGCCGGCGACCTCACCCCCGCCACGGGCCGGGTGGCGCGGTCCGGCGGGCTCGGCGTCATGCGGCAGTTCATCGGGGCCGTCCGCGACGGCCGCACCGTCCACGACCTGCTCCTGTCGGTCGCGCCCGAACGGCTGCGCGGCGCCTCCGCCGCCCTGCGCGCGGCGGAGGCGGCGCTGGCGGCGTGCGACGACGAACCCGCGCAACTCGCCTACGCCCACGCGCTGGCCGAATACGGCGACGCCGGCGGGTACGCCATGGAGGTCGTGTGGGACACCTGCGCGACCGAGGCCATGGGGCTGCCGTACGACGCGATCAGGGAGCGGCCGGTGGTCACCTTGTCGGGCGGCGAGCAGAAGCGGCTCGTGCTGGAGGCGCTGCTGCGCGGCCCCGACGAGGTGCTCCTGCTCGACGAACCGGACAACTACCTGGACGTCCCGGCCAAGCGCCGGCTGGAGGAGGCGCTGCGCGCGACCGCCAAGACCGTGCTGCTCGTCTCGCACGACCGGCAACTCCTGGCCACCGCCGCCGACCGCATCGTCACCGTCGAATCCCGTGGCGCGTGGGTCCACGGCGGCGGCTTCGCCACCTACGCCCAGGCCCGGCGCGACCGCGTCGCCCGCCTTGATGAGCGCCGCCGCCGCTGGGACGAGGAGCGCGCCAAGCTCGCCCGCCTCGTCCAGACCCTCCGCCAGACCGCCGCCAACAACGACGCCCTCTCGTCGGCCTACCGCGCGGCACGCACACGGCTGGAGCGCTTCGAGCAGGCGGGTCCGCCCGAACAGGCCCCCAGGGAGCAGAACGTGCGCATGCGCCTGCGCGGCGGGCGCACCGGCAAACGGGCGGTCATCTGCGAAGGGCTGACCATCACGGGCCTTACCCGCCCTTTCGACACCGAGATCTGGTACGGCGAACGCGTCGCCGTCCTCGGCGCCAACGGCTCGGGCAAGTCCCACTTCCTCCGCCTCCTCACCGAGGCGTCCCTCGAAGGCACCACGACACCGGCCACGCCGGCACTGGACGGAACCGTGCGGTCCGAGGAGGCGGCGCCGTATCAGCGCGCGGTGCGGTACGAGGGGGCGACGCGGCATCAGCGCGCGGTGGGGTCTGAGGGGGCGGCGCGGCCTCAGCACGCGGTGGGGTCTGAGGGGGCGGCGCGGCCTCAGCGCGGGGTGCGGTACGAGGGGGTGGTGCGGCTCGGAGCCCGGGTCGTCCCGGGGCACTTCGCCCAGACGCACCTACGCCCCGACCTGCACGGCCGCACCCCCGCCGACCTGATCACCGAACGGCACGGCCTCACGCTCAACGAGGCCATGGCCGCCCTGGCCCGCTACGAACTGGCCCCCGCCGGCCGGCAGCGCTTCGAGACACTGTCCGGCGGCCAGCAGGCCCGGCTGCAGATCCTGCTCCTCGAACTCCAGGGCGCGACCCTGCTCCTCCTCGACGAACCGACCGACAACCTCGACCTGGCCGGCGCCGACGCCCTCCAGCGCGGCCTGGAGGGCTTCTCCGGTACGGTCCTCGCCGTCACCCACGACCGCTGGTTCGCCACCGACTTCGACCGCTACTTGATCTTCCACCCCGACGGAACCGTCCACGAATCCCCCCAACCGTCCTGGGACTGAATCCCACCTCGAACAGCGCCTTCTCCATTACGGCTCGCTCGGCGTTCGCGTACCTGCCGGGTGGGCTCACGACGGCCCGCCACGACGGTGCCGCACGGGTGGGCCAGGTCACTTCGATCGTTCTGCGGTGTCGTCCAGATGATCTGCTGCACGGCGAGGGCAGGGTGAATGGTGGTTTGTGTCGGCTGAGGTGTGTTGAGCCCACCCGTGCGGCGCCGTCGTGGCCGGGCGCCGTGATCCCACCCACAACCGCGCGCCGGCGAGCCGGCGTTGGTGGTCGCAGATGTGCCTCCTGCGTCGTTCATTGCGGCTCGTTCTGGGGTTGCGTACCTGTCGGGGTGGGCTTACGGCGGCTCGCCACGACGGTGCCGCACGGGTGGGCTCGATCACTTCGATCGTTCTGGGGAGTCCCTAGATAAGCGGTTGCAGGGCGAGGTCAGGGTGGATGGTGGTTTGTGTCGGCTGAGGTGTGTTGAGCCCACCCGTGCGGCGCCGTCGTGGCCGGGCGCCGCGATCCCACCCACAACCGCGCGCCGGCGAGCCGCGCGGCCCGGAGACCTTCGTGCCGTGCAGTCCGGAGACCTTCGTGCTGCGCAGGCCGGAGTTCTCCGTGCCGTGCAGGCCGGAGACCTTCGTGCCGTGCAGCCTGGAGACCTTCGTGCCGCGCGGTAAGGGCAGCCGGGACGCCCGATGCCCGACGCCCGGTCCCTCGCGTGGGAGCCGGGCGTCGTCGCCAGGGGAGTGGAGGAGATGGTTACGGGCGGTCGGTTTCGAGTCGCACGGTGTCTTCGATGGTGGGGGCGCCGGTGGTTCTGAGGGCCGGGTCGGCCGGGCGGAGGTAGGTCTGGCGGACGCCGGGGACGCGGTCCTCGACGACGAAGGTGGCCTTGGTGTGGACGGCGGCGCCGGGCGTCTGGACGTGGGGGACGACGCGGAAGTCGGCGGTGAGCTGGTCGCGTTCGACCTTGGTGAGCACGTAGCCGCGCTGGTTGTTGTAGAACTTCAGGTGCGGGTTGATCTTGAGGAAGGGCTGGGTGGCGGGGTCGGAGTCGGCGCCGTCGCCGCCCGTGCTGATCGAGGTGGCGACCAGCTCGGAGCCGACCACGCGGCCGTCGGGGTCGTCGTAGTCGAGCTTGAGGTCGCCGGCCCAGTGCGCGTGCACGTCGCCGGTGAGGACGACGGCGTTGCGGACCTTGGCGTCCACCCAGCCCTGGGTGATCCTCTGGCGGGAGGCGACGTAGCCGTCCCAGGCGTCCATGCTGGTCACCTTGGCGGGGCCGGCGTTGTTGTCGCGCTGGCCGAAGAAGACCTGCTGGCCGAGGATGTCCCACTGGGCGCGGGACTGGCGGAATCCGTCGATCAGCCACGCCTCCTGCTCGGGCCCGGTGATGGAGCGGGCGGGGTCCAGGGCGGCCGGGCAGTCGCGGAAGCCGTCGCCGCAGGCCTGGTCGTCGCGGAACTGGCGGGTGTCGAGCATGTGGAAGGTGGCCAGGCGTCCCCAGCGGATCCGCCGGTAGAGCTGCATGTCGATGCCGCGCGGGACCGAGGTGCGGCGCAGCGGCATGTTCTCGTAGTAGGCGCGGAAGGCGGCCTCGCGCCGGGCCAGGAAGTTCGGCTGGGGGATGTCGGGCCGCTCGGGCACCTCGTCGGCCCAGTTGTTGTCGAGCTCGTGGTCGTCCCAGACGACCAGCCAGGGGGCGGCGGCGTGCGCGGCCTGCAGGTCGAGGTCGGCCTTGTACTGGGCGTGCCGCTGCCGGTAGCCGGCCAGCGTCTCGGTCTCGGGGCCCTCGTGGTCGCGGACGTTGCCGCCGGGGATCGTGTAGGTGTCCTTGGTGTACTCGTACTGGTAGTCGCCGAGGTGCAGCACGAGGTCGGGGTGGTCCTCGGCCAGGCGCCGGTAGGAGGTGAAGTAGCCGTGCTCGTACTGCGCGCAGGACACGAACGCCATGGACAGCGGCCCACCGAGGGTCAGCGGGTGGGGCGCGGTCCTGGTACGGCCGGCGGGGGAGACGTAGGAGCCGAGGCGGAAGCGGTACCAGTACTCGCGGCCGGGCTGCAGGCCGCCGACCTCCACGTGGACGCTGTGCCCCCACTCGGGCGAGGCGATCGCCACGCCGGCGCGCACGACGTGGCGCAGGCGCTCGTCGGCGTACACCTGCCACAGGACGGTGAAGGGGCGGGACGGCATGCCGCCGGCGCCGTCCTCGGCGAGCGGCTGGGGTGCGAGGCGCGTCCAGATCACGAAGCCGTCGTGGTCGGGGTCCCCGGAGGCCACTCCGAGCTGGAACGGGTCGGTGCGCAGCCCGCGGGAGGCGAGGCTCAGCGCGGTCTCGGCGGCGGGGTCGGGCTCGGCGAGGGCCGAGGCGGCGGGGACTGTGGCGATCGCTCCTGCGGCCAGTCCGGTGACGAGGAATGATCGTCGGTCGAGACGCTGCACGGGATCTCCCAGGTGTGATCTTGGGGTGGTCACCCGTAGCCTTACCGACGATCATGACAACGTAGTTAACGCCGACCATCATGAAAAGGGCATGGTTGCTGCCTCAGGTAGAGACGAGCACCAACCCGGCAGTCGATCCCAGACCTCCTGCGGCCTCGACCTGCGACCCTTACGCGTTGTCGGCGGCGTTGACGTACGGTGAACGACGCTCTAGAAGCCGGCCGACGCGGGCCAGGGTCTCGCGCAGGTTGTCCTCGGTGGTCAGTTCACGCGCCTCCGCGACGGACGCCCACCGCAGCCGCGCCTCGGGGTTCTCCGGCCGTACGGCCTCTGGCGTGGCGGTGGCGAGGACGAAGCGCAGGTCGGCGTGCTCGTGCGCGGGCTCGGCGGCCCCGGCGGCGACCGGGACGATGACGAGGTGGACGAGCGCCGCGTCCGGCCAGGGCGCGAGGTCGGCGAGCCCGGTCTCCTCGGCGCCCTCGCGCAGCGCGATCGCCAGCGGAAGCTCCTCGTGCGGGTCGGCGTGCCCGCCCACCTGCAGCCACGCCCGCTGCCGCGGGTGCCAGCGCAGCAGCACGCGGCGGGTCGGCGGGTGGACGATGAGGGCGGACGCCGTGAGGTGCAGCGGCGTGGACCTGTCCCAGGCGTTCTCGCCGGAGGCCAGCGCGCGGACCCGCCGCAGCTCGGCCGTCTCGCTCTGTGACGCCGGCGCGTACCCGCCGAGGACCTCCGCCAGTGTGGTGTGCGCGGCCGCGCTCATGTCGCTCCCCCTGTCGTCACCCGTACCCGGGTGATTCTGTCAGGAGCCGCGACCCCGCCGGGACCGCCGCACGCCCGGCCCTGGTGACGAGGACGCCCGGCCACGCCATTGGAGCCGGGCGTCCACGACAGGCGCCGCACGGGAACCGGATGTCACTCCGTGAAGCCGAGCGCCTCCAGGCCGGGCTGCTGCCAGCCGGTCTGGGGGATGTCGCCCCGGTAGGGCGGCGCGACGACCGGCGGCACGAACGTCTCCTTGATGGCGCGGGCGTTGACCCAGCGGATCAGGTTGAAGATCGAGCCGGCCTTGTCGTTGGTGCCCGAGCCGCGGGCGCCGCCGAACGGCTGCTGCCCGACGACGGCGCCGGTGGGCTTGTCGTTGATGTAGAAGTTGCCGGCCGCGAAGCGCAGCCGCTCGGTCGCCTCGGCGATCGCGTACCGGTCGCGGGCGATGACCGCGCCGGTCAGCGCGTACGGCGACACGCCCTCCAGCTGGTCGAGGACGGTGTCGTAGTCGCCGTCGTCGTAGACGTGCACGGCGAGGATCGGCCCGAAGTACTCCTTGACGAACACCTCGTCCTCGGGGTCGGCGCCGACCAGCACGGTGGGCTTGACGAAGTAGCCGGTGGAGTCGTCGTAGGAGCCGGTGAGCACCTCCACCGAGCCGGTGGCCCTCGCCCGGTCGATGGCCGCCTTGTTCTTGGCGAACGCGCGCGCGTCGATGACCGCGCCCATGAACGTCGACAGGTCGGCGGCGACGTCGCCCACGGTCAGGGACTCGGCGGTGGCCACGAAGTCGTCGCGGATGCCGTTCCAGACCGAGCGCGGCACGTACGCCCGGGAGGCGGCCGAGCACTTCTGGCCCTGGTACTCGAACGCGCCGCGGATCAGCGCCGTGGTGAGCGCGGCGGGGTCGGCGGAGGGGTGGGCGAGCACGAAGTCCTTGCCGCCGGTCTCGCCGACCAGGCGCGGGTAGCCGCGGTAGCCGGCGATGTTGGCGCCGACGGTCGCCCACAGGTGCTGGAAGGTCGCGGTGGACCCGGTGAAGTGGATGCCCGCCAGCCGCGGGTGGGTCAGCGCGGCCTCCGAGACGCCGGCGCCGTTGCCGGTCACCATGTTGATGACGCCCGGCGGCAGCCCGGCCTCCTCCAGCAGGCGCATCGTGAAGTGCGCGGCGAACTGCTGCGTCGGCGACGGCTTCCACACGACCACGTTGCCCATCAGCGCCGCGGAGGTCGGCAGGTTGCCGGCGATGGCGGTGAAGTTGAACGGCGTGATCGCCAGCACGAAGCCTTCCAGCGGCCGGTACTCCATGCGGTTCCACACGCCCGGCGAGGAGCTCGGCTGCTCGGTGAGGAGCTGCCGCGCGAAGTGCACGTTGAACCGCAGGAAGTCGATCAGCTCGCAGGCGGCGTCGATCTCGGCCTGCTGCGCGGTCTTGGACTGGCCGAGGATCGTGGCCGCGTTGAGCGTCGCCCGCCACGGGCCCGCCAGCAGGTCTGCGGCCCGCAGGAAGATCGCGGCCCGCTCCTCGAACGGCAGCGCCCGCCAGGCGGGGGCGGCCCGCAGCGCGGCGTCGACGGCGGCGCGCACGTCGGCGGCCGAGGCGTCGGCGGTGTGCCCGAGCACGTGGGCGTGGTTGTGCGGCTGCACGACCTCGATGGCCGGGCCGTCGGCCATGCGGCGCTCCCCGCCGATCGTCATCGTCAGGTCGATCGCCGTGCCGGACAGCTCCTTGACACGGCCCTCCAGCGCCGCCCGTTCGGCGCTGCCGGGGGCGTAGCCGTGGACCGGCTCGTTGGCCGGGACGGGGACGTTGGTGACGGCATCCATGACTGACCTCACTTGGAGCGGAGTGAACGCAGGAAGAAGGCGACGTTGGCGGGCCGCTCGGCCAGGCGGCGCATGAAGTAGCCGTACCAGTCGTCGCCGTAGGGCACGTAGACGCGGACGGTGGAGCCGGCGGCGGCGAGCGCCTCCTGCTTGTCGGTCCTGATCCCGTAGAGCATCTGGTACTCGAAGGTGTCGCGGCTCCTGCCGGCCCGGTCGGCGAGCAGCTCGGTGATCGAGATGAGCCGGTCGTCGTGCGTGGCCACCATGGGGTATCCCTTCCCCTCCATGAGGACCCGCAGGCACCGCACGTACGCCCTGTCCACCTCGGCCTTCTTCTGGTGGGCGACGGAGGCGGGCTCGCGGTAGGCGCCCTTGACCAGCCGCACCCGGGAGCCCTCCCGGGACAGCTCCCGCAGGTCCTGCTCGCTGCGGTGCAGGTACGCCTGGATCGCCACGCCGGTGGAGGGGTAGTCCTCGCGCAGGGCGCGCAGGATCGACAGCGTGGAGTCGACCGTGGTGTGATCCTCCATGTCCAGGGTCACGGTGGTGGCGGCGTCCCGCGCGGCGGCGCAGATCTCGCGGGCGTGGTCCAGGGCCATGCGGCCGTCCAGCATCTGGCCGACGGCCGAGAGCTTGACCGACACTTCGGCGCGGTCGCCGAGGCCGAGGGGGCGTAGCGTGTCCAGCATCGTGACGTACGCCTTCACCGTCTCGGCGGCGGCCCTGGCGTCCTTGGTCTCCTCGCCGAGGTGGTCGAGGGTGACCGTGAGGCGCGCGTCGGTGAGGCGGCGCACGGCGCGCAGCGCGTCCCCGGCGTCCTCGCCCGCGACGAACCGGTCCACCACATGCCGGGTGACCGGGAAACCCGATACGGCGCGGCGCGCGAGAGGGCTGCGCGATACCGCGAGAAGTAGGGAACCGAGCATGTCAACCACCCTAAGAGCTGCTCTTCAGCGGCCTCCATGGACATCCGCCACGGGCGGCGTCTACCCGGTTCATACAGATGTATGACAATGTGCGGGTGGATCTGCAGGAAACAGTCGATGAGATCGCGGGGATCCTGGACGCCTCCGCGACGCTGGAGGACCGCTCGTTCCAGATGCTCGCCTACGCGGCGCAGAGCGGGGACATCGACACCGTGCGCCGCGAGTCCATCCTGCGCAGGCGCGCCTCCGACGAGGTCCGCGCCTACTTCGAGGGGTACGGCATCGCCACGGCCGCGGGCCCGGTCCGCATCCCGGCCGACCGGGGTCTCGGCGTGCTGGCCCGCGTCTGCGTCCCGCTGCGCCACCGCGGCGTCACCTACGGCTACCTGTGGCTGCTGGACTCCGGCGCGCTCGGCGACGAGCGGCTGGCCCGGGTCGCGCCCCTGGTGGAACGCGCCGCCGCCGCCCTGGCCAGGGAGGCGCGCAGCCGCCAGGACCTCGGCGCCCGCCTGCGCGACCTGCTGTCGGCAGACCCCGAGCTGCGCGCCTCCGCCGCGATCGACCTTCCCGGGCCGTGCGCCGCGATCGCCGTGCAGAGCGGCACGGGCGGCGTCGTGCCGCTGTGGACGCTGCCGCGCGGCGTGATCGCCGACGCGGGCGACCCGGTCACCGCCGTCCTCGCCCCGGCCGCCCAGGCCGAGGCCGTCGCGGCCCGGGTCATCGGCATGTACGGCACGGCGGCGGGCGTCGGCGGCGTCCGGGACGACGTCGGCGAGGCGTGGCGGAGCTGGCGCGAGGCGACGCTGGCCCTGCGCGTCGCCCAGCGGGTGCCCCGGCACGCGCCCGTCGCCTGCTGGAGCTCGCTCGGCGTCCACCGCCTGCTCGCCCGGCTCTCCGCCGCCGAGCTGGCCGACCTCGCCGCCGAGGCCGCCATGCTGGACGGCGAGCTGGCCCACACCGTCGGCACCTACCTCGACCACGCCGGGCACGCCGGGGAGACCGCGGCGCGGCTCGGCGTCCACCGTCAGACGCTCTACTACCGGCTGGCCAAGGCCGAGCGCGCCACCGGGCTCGACCTCGCCGACGGAGAGGACCGCCTCGTGCTGCACCTCGGGCTCAAGGCGGCCGAGCTGCTGGACGGGCCCGCCCGCGCCCGGGTCAGGGCGCCCGGTAGATCTTGACCCAGTCCACGAACATCGACACGGTGGCGGGCGTGGTGGCGTCCCGGCACGGCGACCACTGGTTGCAGACGACGTCGTTCTGCAGGGTGAGGTGCATGGGCCGCGCCGCGGGGACGTTCGGCCCGGTGTAGTCCCAGGTCCGCCTGCCGTCGAGCCAGAACGTCAGCCGTCCGGGCGTCCAGTCGACGGCCGCCGTGTGCCAGCGCGTGAAATCGGCGCGCACCAGGCTCTGCGCCTGGGGCGACTGGCCCCGGTGGACGTAGATCCCCGCGCTCCGGCGGGTCGCGTCGATCACCTCGGCGAAGTCGACCTCGGCGTACTCGGGGCTCTGGCTCTCCGGCCACAGCAGCGTGACCAGCGAGTACCCGCGGCCCGGCTCGCCGCGGAACCGGACCTCCCAGCGGCCGTAGGTCTGCGACATCCGGCTCGCGACGCCGCCGGACAGGTCCTTGCCGTCGTAGAAGCCGCCGGTCATGTGGAGCATGCCGTCGTGGACGGTGGTCGCCTCGGCGGTGCGCGGGTTCACCGCGGCGCCGGGGGAGTGGTAGACCTCCCACCTGCTCTGGTCGATCCGGTCGCCGTCGAAGTCCTCCACCAGCACCGGCGCGCCCCACCGGGCGTCGGTGCGCTCGGGCACGGCGCCGCCCGGCGTCTCGGCGGGGCCGGGCGCGGCCGGCGGGGCGGGCGGACCTGGCGGGTCGCCGTCCCGGCCGGGCGAGGGGATCGGGACGGACGGCGCGGGGGCGCCGCCGTACCGGTGGTCGTAGACGGGAGGCGGGGGACGGTCGGGGCCGGAGCCGGCCGCACGGGCGGGCGGGGGAGCGGGGCGGCTCACCACCGGCGGGGCGTGGGGCGGGTACGACGGGGACGGCGTCCCCCGGCGGACCACCGGCGGGGACGGCACGGGAGGCGCGGGGGGCGTCTCGGGGCGGACGGCCGGCGGGGGAGCCGCGGGGGAGTGCCGGGCCGCCGGCTGCGGGACCGGGCAGAGGGTCAAGGTCGCCGCCGCCACGATCAGGTACGCGCTACGGATCGACATGCGCCCATGAAAACAGCCATCTGTCCGTGATCCCAGTGTTATGCCGAATTCGCGCCACGTATGTCAGGTAGGTATTCACCTATTCCAGGCTTCACCGCACACTTGGCGGTGTGTCCGATTTCGAGATCCTTGTTCTGGGGTCCGGCCCCGGCGGGCAGAAGGCGGCCATCGCGGCGGCCAAGCTGGAGCGCACGGTCGCCCTCGTCGAGCGGCGCGACATGGTCGGCGGGGTGTGCATCAACACCGGCACGATCCCGTCCAAGACGATGCGCGAGGCCGTCCTCTACCTCACCGGCCTCAACCAGAGGGAGCTGTACGGCCAGAGCTACCGGCTGAAGGAGGACGTCACCGTCGCCGACCTCACCATGCGCACCGCGCACGTGGTGGGACGGGAGATCGACGTCGTCAGGAGCCAGCTCTCCCGCAACCACGTCACCATGCTGCTCGGCTGCGGCCGTTTCCTGGACCCGCACACGGTCGAGGTGACCGACGAGCGCGGCAAGACCACCAAGGTCACCGCCGACAAGATCATCATCGCCACCGGGACGCGGCCCGCGCGCCCCGACAGCGTGGACTTCGACGACCGCACGATCATCGACTCCGACGGGATGCTGCGGCTGGAGCACGTGCCCGACTCGATGGTCGTCGTCGGCGCCGGGGTGATCGGCATCGAGTACGCCTCCATGTTCGCCGCGCTCGGCACCAAGGTCACCGTGGTCGAGCGGCGCGAGCGCATGCTGGACTTCTGCGACCTGGAGATCGTCGAGGCGCTCAAGTACCACCTGCGCGACCTCGCGGTCACCTTCCGCTTCGGCGAGACCGTGGCCTCGGTCGAGCGCCGGGCGCGCGGCTGCGTCACGGTGCTGGAGAGCGGAAAGAAGATCCCGGCCGAGACCGTCCTGTACTCGGCGGGCCGCAACGGCGTGACCGAGGGGCTCGGCCTGGACGCCGCCGGGCTGACCGCCGACGCCCGGGGGCGCATCGCCGTGGACGAGTTCTACCGCACGGCCGTGCCGCACATCTACGCGGTCGGCGACGTGATCGGCTTCCCCGCGCTGGCCGCCACCTCGATGGAGCAGGGCCGCATCGCCGCCCACCACGCCTGCGAGGAGCCGCTGCGGGGCATGTCGCACCTCCAGCCGATCGGCATCTACACGGTCCCGGAGATCAGCTTCATCGGCAGGACCGAGGACGAGCTGACCAAGGCGCTCATCCCGTTCGAGGTCGGGGTGTCGCGCTACCGGGAGCTGGCGCGCGGCCAGATCATCGGCGACACCTACGGCATGCTCAAGCTGCTGGTCTCGCCCGAGGACCACGCCCTGCTCGGGGTGCACGTCTTCGGCACCGGCGCCACCGAGCTGCTGCACATCGGGCAGACGGTCATGGGCTGCGGCGGCACCGTGGACTACCTGGTGGACGCGGTGTTCAACTACCCGACCCTCTCGGAGTCCTACAAGGTCGCCGCGCTGGACGCCATGAACAAGATCCGGAGAATGGCGCGCTTCGCCGACTGAGGCCCGGTTCCGGGCGGGCGATAAGGTTCCGCCCGACATGTGACGCAACATCATTTGATATCCGACATGCCGCTCGGTTCCCTATGATGCGCGATCATGCGCCGCATCCTCGCCGCGTTCAGCGTGTGCGTCTTCCTGGCCGCCTGTACCGCGCAGCCGCCGCGCGACGAGGTGCCTCTGGGCGTGGGACGGTGGCACGCCGCGCCCGCGCCCACACCCACGCCCTCCGGGGCGCGGGCCCCGGCCAGGACACCGGATCGCGTCATCCCGCCCCAGGGCCGGGACGCCGCCGTCAGGAGCCCCCTCTACGCCGCGCCGAAGACGCCGAGGACGGCCTGCCGCCTTCCCACGGTCCGATCGGGAAGCCTGGCCTCGATGCGGCGGTACGGCAAGGCCCTGTCCGCCTGCCTCGACCGGGTCTGGGCGCGGCAGTTCAGGGCGGCGAGGACGTACTTCACGCCCCCGCGCCGGGTCTTCGTGCCGCGCCCGGTCAAGGACCGCGAATGCGGGACGATGCCCGCCCGCGGCGCCGACGGCACCTACTGCCCGGACACCCGCGTCTACTACGTCCTGCTGGAGCCGGACGACCTGTCCCCGGACGCGACCTCCTCGGTGGCCGACATCATCGCCCACGAGTACGGCCACCACGTCCAGCACATGGTCAACATCCTCGACTGGGAAGGGGAGGCCGAGTACGGCGCCAAGCGCGCCGTCAGAGAAGCCCTGAGCCGGCGGCTGGAGCTCCAGGCGACCTGCCTGGGCGGGGTCGCGCTCCACGCCGTACGCGAGGCGCTCCCGCCGTGGAGCCGGTTCCAGGAGTCCTATCAGGGCACGCTCGAGGCGCGGTGGGTCCGCGACCACGGGCAGCTGGACACGCAGATGCGGTGGCTCGAACGGGGATTCTCATCGGCACGGCCCAAGGCGTGCGACACCTGGACCGTCCCCGCGCGCGCCGTCATCTGACCCCCCCGGCGCGGGAACGACGAAGCCCGTGCCACCCGGGGGTGGCACGGGCCCGGCGGGAGTGGTCAGGCGGCCTCGGCCTCGGCCTCGTCCAGCTCGGCGGGGCGGGCGCGGCCGGTCACGTTCTCGTACACGCGGACCAGCTCGCGGCCGATGCGCTCCATCGAGTACCGGGACCCGGCGCGGTCGGCGCCGGCGAAGCCCAGCGCCGTGCGGCGGGTGAGGTCGCCGAGCAGGGCCCGGGTGCGGCGGGCCAGGGTCGCCGGGTCCTGGGGACGCACCAGCAGGCCGGTCACGCCCTCGACCACCGAGTCCAGGTGGGCGCCGACCGCCGAGGCGATCACCGGGACGCCGCAGGCCATGGCCTCCAGCGCGACCTTGCCCTTGGGGGCGGCGACCGGCAGCGTGAGGACGACGTCCGCGCCGCGCATCAGCTTCGGCATCGCGTTGTGGGTGACGTGGCCGAGCAGCGTGACCCGGTCCTCCACGCCGGCCTCCTTGGCCAGCAGGGTCAGGCGCTCCAGGTCGCGCTCGGCCTCGGGGGCGTTGGGAAGGGGGCCGCCGGCGATCACCAGCTCCGCGCCCGGAATGCCGTCCAGCGCCCGGATCGCGATGTCGGCGCCGCCGCCCCGGCCGATGTGGCCGACGTGCAGCAGGCGGGGACGGTCGCCGCGGGCCCCGGCCGGGCCCTGGCGGCGGAAGCGCTCGACGTCCACGCCGTGCGGGACGACCGCGATGTTCCTGCGCGGCACGCCCAGCCGGATCAGGTCCGCCGCCTCGCTCGCGCAGGCCGCGACCACCGCGCCGGCCCGCCGCCCGATCGCCCGCTCCAGCTTGGTGCGCGCCGCGGCCTCGCGGTCGCCCGGACGGGCGCCGAGCGGGGTCCCGGCGTGGAAGGTCTGCACGATCGGCACGTCCAGGCCGTCGATCGCGGCGACCGCGGCCAGCCCGCCGGTCCAGGAGTGGGCGTGCACGACGTCGGGGTGGTCCTTGGCCCAGCGCTCGCGCAGGTGGGCGCTGAAGGCGGAGATGTGCGGCATGACCGCGCTCTCGGGGAGCGGCCGGGCCGGGCCCGCCTCCAGGTACTCGATCGCCACGCCGGTGGCCACCTTGCCGCGCGGCTTGCGGTCGGCGGCGTCGCGGCGCGTGTAGATGGTGACGCGGTGGGCAGCGCTCAACTCACGGGCGACGGCCAGGAGGTCGGAGGAAAGTTCGTGCACGGAGACGAAGGCGATTTTCACGGCACACCTCAGGGAAGCCGGGTCACGACGGACCCGCGAACGTACTGAGTTGTGCCTGCGTCTTAGGCACGAAATCTGTATGTCAGTGTACCGATGTCAGTTAAGCGGCAAACCCCTTTCGCGAAAAAATCTTGCAAACCCCTGCCCCGGATCCGCCCGGGCAGACCCCGCGGCGGGGATCAGCGGGCACGCCGCAGGGCCAGGACCGTCGTCTCGTCCAGCACCTGACCACCGGAGAAGGCCAGGTGGTCGTCCTCGACGGCCTTGACCACCGACGTCGCCGGCTGCCCCGCGCACCGGGCCAGCACCTCGGTCAGGCGGCCCTCCCCGTAGGCCAGCTCGGCCTGCCCCGACCTGCCGCGCGAGCCCGCGAGACCGTCGGAGTACAGCACCAGCGTGTCGCCGATCGCCAGCGCGACCTCCTCGACGGGGAACTTCGCGCCGGTCTCGATGCCGAGCGGCATGCCGCCCCCGGAGGTGTAGCCGACCTCGCCGTCCGCCTTCAGCACCGCGGGCGGGTGGTTGCCCGCCGAGGCCAGGCGGACGCGCCCGCCGCGCCGGCCCGGCGTGACGAAACCCGCGGCCACCATGACGAACATGCCGGTGTCCTGCACGACCAGGGCGTCGTTCAGCCGCGCGACGACCTCGGCGGGGTCGTCCTCCCAGACGCTGAGCGTGCGCAGGCCGCCGCGCACCAGCGCGGTCACCGACGCCGCCTCCTCGCCCTGGCCGACCACGCCGCCGAGCGCGAACCCCCAGCCGTCCTTCACCCGGAAGACGTCGTAGAACTCGCCGCCGATCGCCCGCGGCCCCGCGCCGGTGTGGTAGGCCGCCGCCGTGTCGTACCCGGGGATCTCCGGCAGCGTGCGCGGCAGCACGCCGGTCTGCAGGGTGTCGGCGGCCTGCGAGCGGTCCTGGAAGGTGCGCTGGGCGCGCAGGGCCAGCCCGATGTGCGCGCCGGCGTCCTCCATGAGCGCGAGGTCGGCCAGGCCGAACGAGGGACGCTCGCGCAGCCGCAGCAGCGTGAGCACCCCGGCCGTCTCCTCGCCCGCGCCGATGGGCACGCTCAGCACCGAGCCCGCCCGCGCCGCCTGCAGGACGGGCACGCCGTCGGGCAGGGCGCCGAGCAGTGAATCGTCCTCGACCATCTCGTGGACCACGCCCGTGCCTCTCTCCAGCACGTGCGAGATCAGCGGCGCCGCGGCGGGGGAGAGGCGCTCCAGCGTGCGGATCAGCCGCGACACCGGCTGGTTGGTCGGGCCGAGCACCAGCGACCGCCGCGCCACCCCCTCGCGCACGACGTCGGCGATGACCCAGTCGGCGGTGTGCGCGGCCAGCAGGCGGCCCGAGCGGATCAGCGCGACCGGCTGGCTCAGGCTCTCCTCGTCCAGCAGCAGGCGGGTGAGCTGCGACAGCAGCTCCTGGCGCCGGGCGCCGGCCAGGAGCTGCGGCTCGTCCGGCGTGGCGTCCTGCTCGACCGCGCGGCCCGGCTCGGGCGTGCGCGCCTCGACCGGCAGCGCGACCGCCGCGATCATCTCCTGGGGCTCCCCGGCCATGCGGAGCTGGGTCAGGACGAGCTGCACGTTGTGGGCGCGCCCCTGATGGGCCAGCCGCGTCGGGAACGCCGCCGTCTCACCGGTGTGCAGGACGGCCGTCAGGTGCGAGCGGAACGCCGCCCGCCGGGAGACGTCCACGAGCAGCGGGAACGCGCGGCCGGTGAGGTAGCCGTCGGGGCTGCCGAGCAGGCGGGACGCCTCGGCGTTCACCCGCCGCACGTTGCCGGAGGCGTCCAGCACGATCACCGGCACCGGCATCGCCCGGTAGAGCGTGCGCAGCAGCTTGAGCTCGCGGTTCGCGCCGTCCCTGCCGCCCGGCCCCGCCGGCCTGCGGCGCGACTTGCCGAGCTCTCCGATCGCCCCCCGCAGCAGGTCGCGGGCCGTGTCCAGCTCCACGAGCGCGGCGTCCAGCGTCGGCCCGGGGTCGGCGGGGTAGGCCGCGCGGGCCTGGCGCAGCGACGAGATGCGGGCGGTCAGCCCGCTGAGCGCCTGTTCCAGCGCGGGCAGGTCGGTAGGCTCGGTCAATTGGACGTCCTTCGTGTCACCGGGCGGGCGTTCCCCTGCTAGACGGTACGTCAACTACGGCGGCACGGCGCCCGCGCGTCGAAGAGCATCTCATGACGCGAATTAACCTGAGGCTTCGGGGAACCGAGACCCGCACATGAAGGCTGCTCACGACGCCCTTGGAGCCCTGCGTATGGAGACGGTGCTGTAGACGATGGTAGAGACGATGCGCATGTTCAGCCCCGCCCTCGCCCGTGATCTCGCGGCGCTCGGCCGCGTCCACGAGGGCACCTCGATGGAGAGCGTGCTGCGCGGCATCACCGGCGCCGTCGCCGTCGGCGTCCCGGGGTGCGCCGGCGGCACCGTCGAGCTGCGGCGCGACGAGCGGCTCATGTTCTCCGCCTCCCACAGCGATCTGATCGCCCTGGTCGACCGCGAGCAGGCCCTCGGCGAGGGGCCCGCGCTGGAGGCCGTGGCCAGCCGCAGGAACGTCCTGGTCCCCGACCTGCTGCAGGAGACGCGCTGGCCCCGGTACGCCGCGACCGCCGTCCACTACGGCGTGCGGGCCGCGCTCGTGCTGCCGATCGCGATCGAGGACGCCACGCTCGTGCTCGGCCTCTACGCGGTGCGGCCGGGCGCGTTCACCGGCGGCTCGGCCGACCCGCTCGCCGCCCTGCTCACCGAGCACCTCACCGTGGCGCTGGCCAACATCTCCGACTACGACGAGGTGCTCACCGACGCCGCCCAGCTCCAGGAGGCGCTGGCGGGCCGCTCGGTGATCGACCAGGCCAAGGGCATCATCATGCACGCCAGCGGATGTTCGGCCGAGGCGGCCTTCGACGAGCTGCGCCGCCTGTCCCAGCACCACCAGGTCAAGGTCGCCGACCTCGCGCGGCTGCTGGTCAGCGAGCACCAGAGCAAGCACGGCGGCGCCGCACCGTCCTGAGCCGTCCCCGGGGCGCCGCGGCTCAGGCGCGGCGCCCGGACGGCCGCGGGCTCACCCGCGGAAGGCGGCCAGCGCCTCCTCCAGCGTGTCGTACAGGGGGAGCCGCTGGGCCAGGCCCGTGACCCACATCACCTTGGAGTTGGAGTACTGCACCCCGACCAGGGCGAAGTGGCCCTGCGCCGCCATCGTGCGCTGCCAGTGATGGACGATCAGGCCGAGGGCCCGGGAGTCCATGAACGTGACGCCCGCCAGGTCGAGCACCAGGTCGGGGCCGTGGTCGTCGGTGATCTCGGCCAGGCTGTCGGTGAACTGCTGGCGTGTGGTGGCATCGAGGATGCCGCTCACCCGGACCACCGGTACGTCCTCGGCAACCGCCGAGGTAAGGGTCAAGGCCGACTCGGCCTTGTCGGGAACGGTCACCACGCGCCTCCTCACCGCATCCTGGCGCATGGCGCCAACCCCATCGGGGGGTCAATCGCAACATTACTGTTGCCCAGGGGGTAGCAATACTCTTGATTTCTGGGGAATACTGGAGCCGAGGTCCAGCAGAGGGCCTCGTCTCGACCGTAGTACGCGAGGCGACGCCTGCTCTGCATGGGTTCAGGCGGCTCCCGCCTCGCTTGCAAGGCATACGAGGGAGCAGCAATGGCTGCCGAAGACCGCAGCACTTCCCCCCAGATCGACGTCACCGCCGAAGACCTCCTCCGTGAGCTGGCCGAGCCCGCCATCACCGAGGATCGCGCGGCGCGGCTTCGCGAGATGATAGTCGAGATGCACCTTCCCATGGCGCGTGAGATCGCCCGCCGCTACCGCCACCGCGGCGAGCCCATGGAAGATCTGCTCCAGGCCGCGTACGTCGGCCTGATGAAGGCGATCAACGGCTTCGACGCCGAGCTCGGCCACAGCTTCAGGGGCTACGCCATGGTCACGATGACCGGCGAGGTCAAGCGGCACTTCCGCGACCGCACCTGGGCCGTGCGGGTGCCGCGCCTCTACCAGGAGCGGCGCTCCGAGCTCAACCGTCTCGTCGCCGACTTCACCCAGGAGCTCGGCAGGTTCCCCACCGTCGCCGAGCTGGCCGAGAAGATGGGCATCTCGGAGGAGGACATGCTCCTCACGATGGACGCCTCCGCCGCCTACAGCACCCTGTCGCTGGACGCCCCGATGGGCGCCGACGACGACGCCGCCGCGCTCGGGGACGTCATCCCGGACGACGACGACGAGCTGGCCACCCTGGTCGACCGCGAGGCGATGAAGCCGCTGATCGACCGGCTCCCGGAGCGTGAGCGCAACATCCTGCTGCTGCGCTTCTACGGCAACATGACGCAGGCGGAGATCGCCGCCGAGTTCGGCATCTCGCAGATGCACGTCTCGCGGATCCTCCGCAAGGTCCTCGACCAGCTCCGCGCACAACTTGTGGGCGCGAGCTGATTAGACGGGCGATCCCGGGGCACTCAATCGGGCGGAACGCGGCTTGCGTGCAGGCCATCACCATCGCGAAGGGGTGTCCCGGGGTATCTTCATCGATGTATGACGGTATTCCCGGGCACAGGGTGACCTAGTCTGATCGCTCATGGAGGCGGTTATCGGGTGAACGAGGACGGTATCCCTCCTCCTCCCCGCTTCCTCGCGGACGGGGGCGGCACTTCGCTGTTCCCGTTGGGCGTGCCGGCCAGGGAGCTGACCTTCTGCGTCGCCGACCTGCCCGAGGTGCGGGACTTCGCCGCGCTCCAGGCCCGCAGGGCCGGAATGGCGGAGGAGAGCATCGGAGACTATCTCGTCGCCGTCAACGAGGTCGCCACCAACGCCGTGACACACGGTTCGGCCAAGGCGCGGCTGCGCGTGTGGTGCGAAGGCGGCGACCTCCTCATCGACATCCACGACGACGGCCACTGGATCGTCGAGGAGCAGCCCGGGATGATCGCCCCGCACGATTATTCGACGAGCGGCATGGGCCTGTGGGTGGCGCGCAGGCTGACCAAGGCGCTGACGCTCCGCACCGGCGCCACGGGGACGAGCCTCACCATGCGCTTCCAGATCCGATAGCTGGGATATACCCGGCAAAGCTGACAATTCTGGCAAAGCCGATAAAGCCTCTGTTCGGCGGCGTCGGACGGGGTACGTCCGCAACCATGAGGGAGCGAACCCCGCGCGTGCTCATCGTCGGTGGCGGCCACACCGGCATGTTCGCCGCCCTCCGCCTCCAGCGCAGGCTCCACCCCGGCGAGGCCGCCATCACCCTGGCCGACCTGGACTCCTACATGACCTACCAGCCGTTCCTCCCCGAGGCCGCGGCCGGCAACATCGAGCCCAGGCACGTCGTCATCTTCCTGCGCCGCGTCCTGCCCGCCTGCGCCATCCTCAGCGGCCGGATCCTGGACATCGAGCTCTCCTCGCGCTCGGCCGGGTTCCAGCCCTACGAGGGGCCGCCGCGCCGGCTGCGGTACGACCACCTGGTCTTCGCGCCCGGCTCGGTCTCCCGCACCTTGCCCATCCCCGGGCTCGCCGAGTGGGGGATCGGCTTCAAGAACCTCGAAGAGGCCATCCACCTGCGCAACCACGTGCTCGCCCAGCTCGACCTCGCCGCCTCGACCACCGACGTCCGAGTACGGCGCAGGGCCCTCACCTTCGTCTTCGTGGGCGGAGGCTACGCCGGCGTCGAAGCCCTGGCCGAGCTGGAGGACATGGCCGCCGACGCCTGCCGCTACTTCCCCTCCATCGAACGCGAGGACATGCGCTGGATCCTCGTCGAGGCCACCGGCGAGATCCTGCCCGAGGTCGGCCCCGAGATGGGACTGTGGACCGCCCAGCAGCTCCGCGGGCGCGGCATCGAGGTGCGCACCCACACCCTGCTGAGATCGGCCGTGGACCGCCACATCGTCCTCAGCGACGGGGAGGAGTTCGACGCGGGCACCCTGGTGTGGACGGCGGGCGTCAAACCGAACCCGCTCGCCGCGAGCGGCGACCTCCCCCTCGACGAGCGCGGCCGCGTCAAGGTCGACGCCTACCTGCTCGTCGAGGGCACCCACTTCGCCTTCGCCGCCGGCGACAGCGCCGCCGTCCCCGACCTCCTCCACCCCGGCCAGACCACCCCGCCCAACGCCCAGCACGCCGTCCGCCAGGCCGCCCTGCTCGCCGACAACCTCATCGCCACCCTGCGCGGCAAGGAGCGGCGTCCGTACGTCCACCGCAGCGCCGGGTCGGTGGCCGGCCTCGGCCGCTACCGGGGCGTGGCCAACGTGTACGGGCACCGGATCCGGGGCTACCCGGCCTGGCTCCTGCACCGCGCCTACCACCTGTCGAAGGTGCCGAGCTTCGAGAAGAAGTCCCGCATCATGGCCGACTGGATCATGGGTTTCTTCTTCCGCCGCGAGATCGTCTCCCTGGGCGCCATGCAGGACCCCCGCCAGGAGTTCGAATACGCCGCCCGCACCACCCCCATCCGCGAACGCATGCTCGCCCGCGGCTGACCCGCCCCCCACATCCCTCCCCGTCCGCGAACGCACGCTCGTCCGCGTCCGACGCGTTCCGCACGTCCCTCCCCATCCGGTGACGCGTGATCGCGACAGCCGACCCGTCTCGTACATCCCTCTTGGAACGACGACGAGGGGGCGCCGGGATGGCGCCCCCTCGTCGTCCGGTACTTACGCGCCGTCAGCGGCGGGTGCGACGGTAGCCGCCGCGCCACGAGCCGACGCTCGAGGTCCCGATGCCGGCCTGGTGCAGGGCCAGCAGGCACAGCCCGAGCGCGATCAGCGCGGTGGTCGAGATCCCGATGCTGGAGCCGATGAGCGCCAGCACGAAGGCGAGTCCGAAGACGATCGCCGCGACGATGGCGAGCATGTGTTACCTCGATTCGTGACGTGCCGGGGAACCCGCCTGCCCGGCGTTCCCGTGGGTGAGTCCCACCAGCTCCTCCAGGAGCGAGCGGTAGTCGCGCAGCGCCAGCCGGAGCCGCTCGGTGTCGCCGTCGCCGCCGTTCTTCCAGCGGTCGGCGAGATTCTTCCTGCGCGTGGTCAGCGCGTCCACGGCCTCCTCGACGAGCCGGTCGGCCCGCTCCACGGCGTCCCGGGGGTCGTCCACGAACCCGGCCTGAACCTCGCGCCACCGCCCGAGGAAGTCCCCGTCCGCCGAGCCCCGCCCGTCACCCAGGCCGTTCCCCCCGGCCCGCACGCCCGCGCCCGGACCCAAGCCGACGCCATCCGTGGCGCCGTCCGCGGTCACGCCGTCAGAAGCGCCGTGCGCGATCGCGCCACCGGGAGCCCCATGCGTGGTCACGCTGTCGGGAGCGCCGTGTGTGATCGCGCCACCGGGAGCCCCGTGCGTGGTCACGCCATCAGGGGCGCCGTCATGCGCGATCGCGCCGTCCGTAGCGCCGTCGCGCGCGGTCACGCCGTCGCGGTCCAGGTCGGCCGCGTGCGAGGACTCGTGCGCGGCGTCCTTCGCGACCGTGAGTCCCGCCCGGTCCTTCGTCGTCACCTCGTTCTCCCTCACCAGGTCGTCTCCCTTGTCGTGCTTGTCATGGCCTGTGTCCGTGAGGCCGGGACCGGTCACCGGCCCGCTGGTCGTCGTCAGCTCGTCCGTCCCCGCCCGCTCCGCCGGCTTGGGGTACACGATCAGGTCGGCGGCCTCCGGAGGCTGACCGAGCCGCCCGGTCGGCTCGAAGTCGAGGACGGGATCAGGCGTGGGCCGCGCCTCACCGTGCGCCCCGGCCCCGCCGGCCCGTCCGGGCTGCGTGGGTACGGAGTCGGGGTCGCGCAGCGCGTCGTCCCGCTCCCGCCGCCGCTCCGCGTCCCGCGCCTCGGCCGGCTCGGCCAGGTCGGACCCGGGGGAGGTGGCGGTGTGCGCGGGGTCGGCCGTGCCGGAGGGAGCCCGGCCGTTCTCGGCGCGCGCGTCACGAAGCCCGCCGAGCCCCTCGTCCGCGAGCGACCCGCCCGCACGGTCATGGTCCGCCAGGTCCACCCGCTCGTCCGCGAACGGCCCGCCCGCACGGTCGTGGTCGGCCAGGTCCACCTGCGCCCGCCCGCGCGTCACCTCGTCGTCGGCCTTGTCTCGGCGATACGGTTCCATCGCTGGTCAGCCTCCCTGAACGTCCTGGTCCCGGCCATCACGCCGACCGGGGACCTCGACGGCCTCGTGCCGCCCGCGCTCCCCGCGGCCCGGCTCGGCGAGCCGATCGTCCGCCTCCCGGCGGACGCCCTCGTGACGCCCGTTCGCGTCGCGCAGGTACTCCTCGCGCACGTTCGTCTCGCGCAGGCCGTCGTGGCGCACGTTCGCGTCGCTCAGGTCCTCGCTGTGCACGTCCTCGCGTCGCACGTCCTCGCGGCGGGCGGCAGGAACGCCGCCGTCATGCGCCACCGCCCGGTCGTGGGCCGCCGTGCCATCGTGCGACGCCGTGCCGTTGTGGGCGGCCGTGCCGTCGTGCGACACCGTGCCGTCGTGCGACCCGGTGCCGTTGTGGGCGGCCGTGTCATCACGGTGCCGGGCCCGGCCGGTGAGGTTGCTCGTGGTGTCTTCCAGCAGTTCCTCGAACAGGGCGCGGTAGTGCACCATGGCCTGCCGCAGTTCCTCCGTCGAGGCCTCCTGACGGGCGGCGCGGCTGCTGATCTCGTGCGCCGCGCGGTAGTGGTCCAGCGCCCGCCCGTGGGCGACGGACAGGTCCGACACCTGCTGCTCGAAGCCCTCGGTCGGATACCCCCGGTCGGCCATCACGGCCGTCACCAGGTGGTCCGCCTCGGTGACCGCGAAGCCGGGAGCGTCGACGAACCGCTCCTGCACCTCGGTCCACTTCTTGGCGTAGGCGGAGCGGCTCTCCGGCGCGAGCGGCTTGATGTCCAGCTCGGCGTGCCGCTGCTCTCGTTCGCGTAGTTCCTGCTCGGCCTCGCGACGGCTCTCGCTCGCGCGGAGCGTCCTGTCGTACTCCGGTCCGAAGCGTTCCTGGAGCCGGTGCCTCCGCTGCCGCTGCGCCATGAGGTAGCCGACCGCCAGGATCGCCACCACCACGGCTAGGACGACGGCCACCCAGGCGATGGTCATGTCTGCCTCCGGGTTTGTCTGCGTTTGTCAACCCCCCGACTGCCCCGCACGGCCACCCCAAAACGACCCGGTCCCACCTCCGCCCACCCGCCCGCGTTCAGGCGGGCCGTCGTCACGGCGCGGCGGCGTGGGTGGCCCGGCGGACCAGGGTCGCCGCGTGCAGCACCCGGCGCTGCCCCAGGGCCGGATCGGCCAGGCGTTCCAGCAGGAGGTCCACGGCGGTGACCGCCATCGTCCGCAGGTCCGCGGAGACGGTCGTGAGGCCGATCTGGGCGAGCGAGGCCAGGGGGATGTCGTCGAAGCCGACGACCGACACCTGGGAGGGGACGTCCACCCCGGACGACCGGGCCCGGTGGAGGGCGCCGATCGCGAGGACGTCGTTGGCGCAGAAGATCGCCGTGGGCGGCCGGGGGGCGCCCATGAGCCGGTCGAAGCCGTCGCTTCCGGTGGCCAGGTCGAACGCGCCGTGCACGACCAGGCCGGGCGACAGGGCGACGCCGGCGGCGGCGAGGGCGTCCCGGAACGCCTCGGTGCGGGCCCGGGCCGTGCTGGTGTCCGGCGGACCGCCGATCATGCCGATGCGCCGGTGCCCGAGGCCGAGCAGCAGCTCGGCGGCGAGCGTGGCCCCCGCGCGGTTGTCCGCGACGCTCACGTCCCCCCATTTCCCCGCCTGCTCGCGGTTGACCAGCACGAACGGCACGCCACGCCGGCCGAGTTCCTCCGGCGCCGCCGAGCCGGCGCGGACCGTGGCGAGGACGGCGCCGTCCAGCGACCCGTCCAGCAGCGGCTCGCAGTCCAGCTCGCTCACGTCGTCGTCGTGGACCACCACGGCCAGGTAGCCCCGTTCGTGCAGCCGCGCGATCAGGGGGTCGAGCAGGGCGGCGTAGAACGGGTTGCCCAGCTCGCCGATCACGACCCCGATCCGGCGGGTGCGGCTGGTGGCCAGTGAGCGGGCCGTCTGCCGCGGCACGTATCCGAGCTGCCGGGCGGCCTCCCGCACCCTGCGCCGGGTGGCCTCCGAGGTCCCGCGCATGTCCCGGAGCGCACGCGAGACGGTCGCCTGCGACACGCCCGCGAGCCTGGCGACGTCGAAACTGGTGACGGACACGCGGTCAAGCATACGTATTCCAGCACTTGGCGCAGTTGACGTGTATACGTATGCAATCCATGCTGCCAGCATGCTCTCACCAGCGACAACACGGCTCAAGACGCCCGCCGCGCCCCAGGGCGACGCCGCCGCCGCCGACGTCACGGACATCGTGCGGGGAATCATCGAGGAGGTCCGCCGGCGCGGGGACGAGGCGGTGCGCGAGTACTCCGAGAGGTTCGACGGCTGGAGCCCCGAGGACTTCCTGCTCGGCCCGGACCAGGTCCGCGCCGTCGTCGGCGGCCTGCCCACCACCTTGATCGACGACATCGTCACCGTGCAGCGCAACGTCAGGGAGTTCGCGCTGCGCCAGCGCGAGTCCATCACCGACTTCGAGGTGGAGACGAGCCCGGGCGTCCACCTCGGCCAGCGCAACATCCCCGTCGGACGGTCCGGCGCCTACGTCCCCGGCGGCCGGTACCCGCTGGTCGCCTCCGCCCACATGACCATCGTCACGGCCAAGGTCGCCGGGGTCGGATACGTGAGCGCGTGCACCCCGCCGATCCGCGGCGAGATCCCCGCGGCCACCGTCGCCGCGATGCACCTGGCGGGCGCGGACGAGATCCGCCTGCTAGGCGGCGTTCAGGCGGTCGCGGCCCTGGCGCTCGGCACCGAGAGCATCCCCAAGGTGGACCTGATCGCCGGGCCGGGCAACGCCTACGTCGCGGAGGCCAAGCGCCGGCTCTACGGCACGGTGGGCATCGACCTGTTCGCCGGGCCGACCGAGATCCTCGTCGTCGCCGACGAGCACGCCGACCCGTTCGTCGTCGCCGTCGACCTGCTCAGCCAGGCCGAGCACGGCCCCGACTCGCCGGCCATCCTCATCACGACCTCGGCCGGCGTCGCCGAGCGGACGATGCGGTGGATCGACGACCTGCTGCCCACCATGCCCACCCGGGACCTGGCCGGCCCGGCCTGGCGTGACCACGGGCAGGTCATCGTGGTGGACGGCTCCGTCGACGCGGCGCTCGCGCTGGCCGACACCTTCGCCGCCGAGCACGTGGAGATCCTCACCGAGAACCCCCGGCGCGCGCTCGAGGTGATGACGAACTATGGGGCGCTGTTCCTCGGCGCCGGCACGTGCGTCTCCTACGGCGACAAGGTGATCGGCACCAACCACACGCTCCCCACCCGGGGCGCCGCCCGCCACACCGGCGGCCTATGGGTCGGCAAGTACCTCAAGACGGTGACCTATCAGGAGGTGACCGACCCAGCGGCCAGCGCCCACCTCGGCGAACTCTGCGCCCGAGCCTCCCGCGTCGAGCAGTTCGAAGGCCACGCCCGCAGCGCCGACATCCGCCACCTCGGCCAGAACGTCCCCTGGCTCCCCCCGGCCTCCCTCTGATGACCGGCTAGACGGCGCCGGACAGTCTGGCGAAATGCTGGACCACGGCGTGTGCGCCGGCGGCGACCTCCTCGGCCAAAGCGTGGCGGCGGGGGTCCGCCGGGTGATTCATGATCCACACCATGGAGATCTGGAGGATCGGGCCGGTCTCGCTCGGGCGGAGGAGGATGGCGTCGCCGCCGTTGAGACGTTCGGGCCGCCGGCCCTGCCACAGTCGATACCAGTGACCACGCTTGTCGTCGAACGCCAGGTGTCTGTCCCCTTGCGGATTGAGCAGCGTGAAGCCGAAGGGGGAGTCGTGAGGGCCAGGTGTCCAGGCTCTTCCCGCATCTTCATGAACTGTCCTAACTGCATGGGTGAGAGTCTTGTCCGCATGGCCGGATGGTGTAGCGGGTTGATCGAATCGTTGTATTCCCTGACATATGGCCAATCGGCATAGACCGATCGAGAGAAAAGGCTGGCGGCCGACCGGAAGCCAGGATTAGCCTGAGCACACAATCCCATATGCTGATTATTCGGCCGATCTTTTACCTGCAAACGGCGGCATAGTCTGACATCGTCTGCATACATCCTGATTTCGGACATTTGCCGCGAAGTAGCGTCCAGTTCCGGCTGTCAGGGGAAAACCATGCCGACTCCCGCCTCCGCCCCCATTCCCGCCGCGGGCCCGCCGAATCCGCCGCCGCCCTCGCCTCCCACCGCGCCCGTCCTGGACAACTCGGCGCGGGAGATCCTGAAGGGCACGCTCGTGCCGGTGCAGGTCACGGTGGCGGCCGGCGAGCCGGGCGGTGGCATCGCCAAATCCGGCGCCATCCGACAACTGGCCCTGAACCCCGGCGAGACCGCGGAGGTCCGCGACCGGCTGCGGGACGCGGCGGCGCGGGCCGGCTCCGACGCGGCCGGCGTCTCCGAGGCGACGTTCGAGCTGCTCCAGGCGTTCGAGGAGCCGGCCGTCCCCGCCCTGCGCCCGAGCCTCGCCGCGATCTCGCGCGTGCCCGCCGGTGAGCTGACGGCGTTCGCCGAAACCCTGCTCGGCCGGCGCGCCGAACGGCTGAAGGCGACGGACGCGGCGCGCGAACCGGAGGCGAGCGGCCGTGCCGCGCAGGCGGTCAACACCGCGGCGGTCGCGCTGCGCGGGCTGCTCGCCGTGACCGCGCCGCCGGTCGGCATGCTCAACCTGGAACGCATCGAGATGGTCCCGGTGGGAATCCAGCGCGGCGAGCTCGTGGCGACCATCCCGCTGGCCCCCGGCGAGGAGACCGCGGTCACGCACACCGAGTGGTCGGTCACGTCCCGGGAGTTCACGACCATCGTCACCGACTCGCTGGAGGAGGTCAGCGAGACGGGCGTCACCGACAACACCGACCTGGCGCAGTCGACGTCGTCGCAGAGCCAGCACTCCAACCAGTTCAACATCACCGGAACGGTGCAGGGCGGCATCCCCATCATCTCCGGCTCCAGCACCACCGGCTTCACCGCCCAGGGGTCGGAGTCGGCGTCCGCGAGCGAGAGCGTCAAGCACGCCCGGACGACCACCCAGAAGGCCGCGTCCCGGTCGCGGCGGGAACACAAGGTCACCATCTCGACGAAGACCGAGACGGGCGCGTCCGAGACCTCGACCCGCATGCTGCGCAACCCGGGCAAGGACCCCATCCGGGTCGACTACTTCAGCCTGATGCGCAAGTGGCGCGTCCGGCTGTACCGCTACGGGCTGCGTCTCACCTACGACATCACGGTGCCGGAGCCGGGCGCGGCCATGCGGCGCGCGTACGCCGAGCTGGAACGGCTGCGCGCCCAGCAAGGGCCGTTCGAGTTCGACGTGAAGTACTCCGACATCACGACCGACAAGGTCGACCAGAACGGCAGGCCGGACCCGGGCGGGGTGCCCAAGTACCGGTGGCTCGCCGACCGGCACGGCGTGGCGGTCCGGCCGTACCCGGAGGAGCCGACGCCGCTGACCGTCAGCGCGCACGTCAGCACGGGCGGCGGCTGGTACTTCCTGGACCTGGAGTTCGAGGTGCCCGGGGGGACGCGCGTCCGCGAGATGCGGCTGGACGCGCAGATCGGCAAGGACGATTCGGACGACAGGATGAACTTCGACGTCATCGGCGCCCACGCCGAGCCGGGGTGGGGCGGCCTGAGCGGGCCGCTGATCATCCGCGACCACAAGATCATGTCGGTCGGGTCCGGCGTGCCGTACATGGCCGGCTTCACCGGCCGACACAAGGTCACCTTCTTCTTCCACCACTCCGAGCAGGTGTTCGCCGGGCTGACCGTGCTGCGCGAGCTGACCCCCGAGGCCGTCGAGCAGTGGCGTACCGACGTCTGGAACACCCTGTACACCGCCGCCCAGACCAGGTACTTCGCCCAGCAGCAGGAGATCGCCGCCCGCATCGCCGCCATCGAGGAGCGGCTGGAGAGCGTCGACACGCTGACCCTGCGGCGCGAGGAGAACGACGAGCTGATGAAGTGCGTGCTGCGCTTCGTCCTCGGCCCCGACTTCGACTTCATGCCGGACGACGTGCTGGCCGCGTTCACCGCCGCCGGGGTCGATCTGCAGCACGGCATCGGCTTCGACGGGCCGGGCCTGGACCTGAGCCCTCAGCAGTGGTCGGTGCTGCGGCGGCACGAGGACGTCATCCGGTTCCTCAACCAGGCCATCGAGTGGGAGAACGTGGTCACGTTCCTGTACTCCTACTTCTGGGACGTCCCCCCGAGCTGGGACTTCGTCCGCCGGCTCCGGCACCCCGACCCGAGCCGGCAGGCGTTCCTGCGCGCCGGCAGCGCCCGCATCGTGCTCACCGTGCGCAAGGGCTGGGAGGAGCGGTGGATGCGCTTCGCCGAGGGCGGCGCGGTGGACGCGCAGATCCCGGCCCCCTACCTGTCGATCGCCAAGGAGATCGCCGCGTACGACGACCGCAACTATCCGGGCATCCCGCCCGCGAATCCGGGCCGGGCGGCCGTCCGCCTCCAGGACGCCGTCTTCACCACCTGTTCTGCGGACATCGCGCCGAGCCCCAACCCGGTGACGATCAAGGTCGAGAGCAGCGACGGCTTCGTCGTCGGGCTGCCGGTGGTCATCGACGTGGAGGACGACCGGCGCCTGCAGGAGGCGCAGACGGTGACCGCGATCCCCGACGCGACGCGCATCACGGTCGCCCGGATCACCGTCGCGCACCGCGGCACCCAGTCCCCGGTGCCGATCCTGCAGCCGGGGGAGAAGGGCGCGCTCATCGCGGAGTGGGGCGACTACACCCCGTCCTCGGGAACGGACATCGCCATGACGTCCAACCTCACGACGATCTCCTAGACGGCGCCCGACGACGATGACGATGAGGGACGTCGGCGCGGAGGTCCTGGGGCTCCAGCCGCTGCCGCTCTTCCGGCGCGGCCCCGCCGCGGAGGTGGAAACGGATCCCGGCGCGCTGCTGCCCGGCGGTGGCCTGCGCAAGTTCGCCTGGAAGGTGCTCGACAAGGCGGCGGCCGACGGGATCGCCTACCACGAGGCCGCCTACGGCCCGGGCCACGGGAAGGACGCCGCGGGGCGCGCGTTCGCGCTGGAACGCGACTCCGGCACGACACGGCTGTTCTTCGTCTGGCTGCCGGGCGCGCTGGCGGGCCGGCTGAGCCGCGGCGCGCTGACCGCGCCGCTGAACTTCCACGTCCTGTTCCACCCGCCCACGTACGAGACCGAGTACACCGGCTCACGGCCCTACTGGCGGGGCAGGCTGCGCGCGGACGGGGTGCCGTACTACGTGAAGCTGGGCATCCGGTACCTCTGCAACGACTTCAAAGGCGTGGCCCACCACGTCATGGCCGTCACCGAGCGCGACCCGAACCTCGCCTACGTCGTCCCGGTCGCCGACGTGGCCGGGAACTTCGCCGACCTGCTCACCCCGGCCGGCATGCTGGGCGCCCTCGGCGACGTCTACCGTGCCCTGACGACGTCGCTGAAGGGCCCGGCCCAGTTCGACCGGATCGGCGCCGTGATGCTCTCCGCGTACAGCCGCAGCGGCGACCGGCTGGTCCAGCTCATGCGCCAGGTCGGCCGCACCCCGTTCTTCACCGAGCACCTCACCCAGTGGAACGGGTTCGACATCAACCTCGGCGACAACGACGCCCAGCGGCTGCCCGAACTGGCCCGGCTCTGGACGGCCACGCGCCAGTGGGCCCAGCTCAACCGCAGGGCCCGCGCCTACCTGTACACCTCCTATCGCAGCCACTACAACCAGTGCCTGGCCGACCCCGAGCCCGGCGGCCGCGGGTGGACCGATCGCGCCGACCTCGACCTGGAGGACGTCTCCTGGTCGGACGGCCCCGCCCAGAAGGTCCGCGGCCAGGCGCGGGGCGTCGCCTCGGAGGCGTACGGATCGGACGCGCGGTTCGGCCTGGTCTGCCTGCCGGTGTCCTTCTTCCGCTTCTACCTCCAGAACCATGACCAGAACGGCAACGTGGTCATCGTCGGCAACCAGCAACGCGGCTGGCACGACGGCGACTACGACATCGGCCGCGCCCACGGCCACGGCCTGTTCCTCCGCGGAATGATGTCCCACGCCCTGGCCCACGCCGACCCGCTCTTCTTCACCCCCAAAGCCACGCGGTGACCCCGCGCCCGGCGTGGAGCCGGCCCCGGGGCGGATCGCCCCTGGGCCGGCTGATCCTCACCTACACGCCGACAAGAGATGCCACCGGTCGTACGCCCATCAGGCGCGGATGAAGCCGTTCACGACCAGCGGCAGCGAGGCGTCCAGGCCGGCGATGTTCAGCACGCCGTCGTCGCGGGGGTCGCCGATCGAGTGGCCGGTGGCGGTCATGGACGCCACGATCACCCGGGCGGCCGCGCTCACCGAGTGCCGGTAGGCGGTGAGCGCCTGTGAGGCGTGGGCGCGGCCGGCCCAGGTCTCGTTGTCGGTGAAGAGCACGACCCCGTCGACCTCGAGGTGCTCGTCTAGGGCCCAGCTGAAGGGGAGCGACAGGTCGGTGCCGCCGCCGGAGGGCTCCCAGCGTGCGATCTCGCGCAGGTTGGTGCGCGGGGTGATCTTCGAGGTGTGGACGCGGGTGTCGACCTCGATCACGTGGACGTTCCCGTTCTCGATCCGCGCGAGCATGACGGCCATGGCGCAGCCGGCCTCGTAGGCACTGGCGATCACGGATCCGCCCACGACGATCTGCCCGCCGCCCCAGCGGCCGCTCATGGAACCGGAGGAGTCGACGGCCACCAGGAGGCGCTTGCCGGACGGCTCGACGGTGCCGAAGGCGAGCTCGTAGGTCTGCTCCAGGGCGTCGAGGACCGCCGGGACCGGCTTCCAGGTGTGCGCGTCGGCGCGCGGGTTCGGCCGGGAACGCCCGGACGCGTAGACGCGCATGGCCAGCCAGGCGTCCATCGGATGGATCCGCGCCCGGCGAACGGCGTCCGCGTCCGTGAGCCGCGCGACCGCGCGCCGGGTGGCGTCGCCCATGGGCTTGAGCGTGCCGATGCGGGTCATACGGGCCAGGTTGCGGATGAGCGCGGTCATGCCGACCGTGTCCACCAGGGCGTCCCACACGCCCGGCTCGCGCAGCATCGCATCCGGCAGGAACTCCCACGGCACCCGGGCCTCGGTCACCACGCGCACCGCCTGCTCCGCCGAGGTGACGGCCTTGGCGGTGAGGAATCGGTCGACGGCCGGCAACTCATCGCGGGCCTCGTCGTCGGTGACGTTCCCGGCGATCCAGCCGAACAGCGCCTTCCGCTGCTCTGTGTCAGCGACCGGGTGGGCGATGCGCAGCACGTCACGCACGTCGAACGCCTCGCCCTGCGGCGTCCTTCGCTGCCGGGCCTTGCAGACTCGGAACGCCACGTCGTCCGCGCCGCCCTCCAGGAACCACGAGCCGAGCGCCGTGCGCAGGCTGCGGCCCACCACGGGGGCGGTGCCGCGGCCGGTGGCCTTGCCGCCGAGGTTCTTGTAGTAGCCGAAGAACGCCGCCAGGTGGTCGGTGGTGCGGGCGACCTTGGGCAGCGCGAGCTTGGCGGCCTGGCGGGTGTCGGCGTCACCCTTGGCGTAGGCGGCGGCGAGCGCGAACAGCGCCGGGCGGTTCTTCGGCGCGCGCGGCGGGCGCGCGGTGGAGATGTCGGTCAGCGCCCGGACGACGCGGGGGCCGTCCTCGGCGATGGCCTGGAACAACACGCCGGCGTTGTCGGCGGTGAGCCTGCCCTCGCCGACGTAGTAGGTGCCGCCCGTGGTGCCCAGGATCAGGAAGTCCTCCAGACGCGTCCACAGATCCTTCGCGAACACGTATCCGTCGGCGGCGTTACGGACCTGGTCGGCCCGGCCGGGGATGCGCCGCGTCTGCGGGGTGGCGTGGGAGGTGACCGCTGCGAGAGGGTCACGCGACATGACGGCCTCCGTATGGTTCGACCCGCCGGAGCGGCGGATGTAAGGGGGCGGGGGAGCGGATGTGGTGGTGCCTGCCGGTGTTGAGCCGGTGTCCTGGACCGCTGGACGACGTCCCGCGCCGTGCGGGGCGGCAGGATTCGAACCCGCGTTGCCGGCGCCGGATGACCGGCTCGACTTCGACCCGCTCTCCCCATGGCGGTGGCCGGCTCTATGGGCGGCACGGAGGTGCCGTATCGACCGGTTTCGTTACGGGCCGCGGACGGCCCGGCAGGATTCGAACCCGCACCCACCATGAGTGATGACCGACCAGCCTCGACCCGTACCACCGACAGGACCGACGAACGATCAGGTCGGGAACCGGCACGGATATGGGTACGCCCACCGGCCTTTTTGGTGCTCTGCCAACTGAGCTACACAGGCGAACCTGTGGCGGGACTCGAACCCGCGACCGCCCCATTAATAGTGGATAACCGATGAGACTTCGACCCGTGCCGATTCCGGACCTGACCGGTCCACCGCGCCGGGAGCGGACACGGATGTGTTAGTGGCCACCGGCGGGTATCTATGGGAAAGATGACCGATGCCCTTCGACCCGTGCTCCTCCAAGCGCGACGAACTGATCTCCACATTAGCGAGTGAACGTGAATCGCACACATGGATTTCCCTCACACGGGCCATTCCCACATTCGGCCGCTTTCGAGCCGCGAAGACCACGGCGGTCGCTTCGCCGCCCCGGGCACCGGTATCGCCGCGCACCGCAGGGCGACCCGCGACATGGGCAGCGCTCCACTGATGAGAGGCACCCACCAGTACAGGGCGTTGGCGACGTCGTAGATCCTGGTGGTGGGCCGGGCAAGGCCGAAGTCGATACCGAGCGGGATCGGAGCGTCGGCGCAGCCGGCATCGTGCAGGTGGCGGAGGAACGCCTGAATCGTCGCGGTCAACCGACGCGCCGCCGGCGAACGGTCTCCCCGACGCGCACGATACCGGCCGTGACGCCGTCTCCGATAAGCGGTTCAGTGCGGCTGTCGCGATCGGCAGGCGTCACCGAGTGCCTCCAACTGCGCGGATATCGATAGCGGACCATCGGCTGACGCCGGCGACCCAGGCGATCCAGTCGCCGCACGGGCGCACACTGCCAAGCGGCGGCATCCGATCACAGCCTGACCCGGAAAAAGGCATGATCCTGCGATGGCCGATCCGCCTCCGGACCGCAGAGTCAGCCGTAGATCTCGACGCTACCGATCGCGCAGGGCAGACAGGGCCTGTAGCTCAGCAGTCTTCGCCGGTCCGCCGCCTCCGCCCCTACCCCCGTCCCTCTTCGTGTTCGTGTTCGTGTAGGGCCGACAGTGCCGCGGTCAGCACGGTCTCGATGTGGGACGTGCCCTCGGCCGGTCTCTCGTAGAACCCGTCCTCGTAGCTGTAGCCGACGTCCAGACCGCTGTCGGTGAGCCTCCGTGCCCACCTGAGCGCCGTATTGATCTTCGTCTGCGGTACCTGCCCGCCCTGGGCGATCGCCGAGAGGTTCCTGAGGTTCGTCGCGGGCCCGCTCTGGTTGTGCGCCCGGTTGAGCTTCCAGGGAAGCGCGCGCCCATGATCCATCATCGGCTTGGCAAGCCCCGCCAACCGCTTGGCCTGCAGGATCCCCGACTCGGTCACCCCGAAGTGCGCGGCCAGCTCCGCATTGGACCGCCCCGACGCCACCAGCCGCCGCAACTCCTCGCGATCGATATGAGCCTTACGCCCCACCCTCAACCTCTCCTTCCACCCGCGAACGCCCCCGGCCCCCATGTTCCCGCCACGTTCCACCCCGGCGCCACCCGCACCGCCCTCCCACCCCCGCCAGGCACGCGTACGCAGGACTCCTGGATCTGCGCTAAGGTTGTTCTTGCTCACCCAGTGAGCACCGGGACGTAGCGCAGCTTGGTAGCGCACTTGACTGGGGGTCAAGGGGTCGCAGGTTCAAATCCTGTCGTCCCGACAGACGAAAAGGTCTGTCGAGCTGAGGGAAACCTCAGGTCAACAGACCTTTCTTCATGTCGGCCAGATCGTCGGGCGTCTCTAGACCGCCCGCAGCCGGGGACCACTTGGGGACCGGCGCACCGAGAGATGAGCGCTCAACGCCTCTCCCGCATCGGCGATCGAGCGTGCATCCGGGTGAAGGTAGCGCTGCGTCGTACTCAGCGAGCCATGACCGGCGATCTTCCTGAGCACATGCACCGGCACGCCGGCATCCGCCATCCAGGTCAGGCCCGTGTGCCGAAGATCGTGGCGCCGAAGATGCTCGAACCCCAGCTTGGTCACCACCTCGTCCCAATGGGTCGCGTCCCGGAGAACCGCGGTGGTGATCCGACCGCCGCGCGGCCCGGTGAACAGCCTGCCCGCCGGGTCCGAGCCGAGCGCATCGAGCCGACGAGCTACCAGGTCTCGAACCTCTGCGATCAACGGGACCTTACGAGCCCGCTTCCCTTTCGTGCCCTTGTCCGCCAGGCCGCCGGGACTGGGCGTGGTCTGGCGGCGAACCGTCCAGGTCCACGAGGCACGGTCGATGTCACCGGCCCGTACCCCGGACACCTCGCCGATCCGAGCAGCGGTACAGGCGGCAAAGATGACCACCTCACCCCACCCCTGATAGGCGCCGGCCGAGCGCTCCACCAACGCCGCGGCAAGCCGGGTCAGCGTCTCCCAGTCAGGCAGCGCCAGCGCGCGAGGATCATCCAACTCGTCTTCCGCCCGCTGGTACTCCCTGCGCCAGCCGGTCACCCGGGCGGGGTTGCGATCGATGATGCCGTCACGGACGGCTTGTTCCATGACGCGCACGAGCACAGCCAAGCTGTTCTTCACGGTCGACTGGCCACATTCATCGGCGATCCAGCCATGGACGGCACGGTCAACCACCCCGTTGGAGATCAGCCGTATGGGCAGGTGGCCAAGTGTCGGCACCACCCGCCTACGCCAGCCAGCAAGGTAAGGGTCCAGGGTCTTGCTCTCCAGACCGCGAAGCGCCAGGGGCATCACATTCCCGCCATACTCGGCGAGCGTCGCCGTAGCCGCGAGGGGATCGATGCCGCCGCGGGCGGCGTCCTCCATCTCCTTGATCCACGCTTCCGCGGCTTCCAACGTGTCCACTGATTCGGACTTGGACTTGCGTCGTTTGGTGGCCGGATCGAACCAGCGAACCCGGGCGCGATACGGGTTGGGTCGTCCAGGCCGATGCTCCACGTCCGATGACAGGGCGATGCCGACCGGCAGTGATTGCTTCAGATCGCGCATCAGGCGACCTTGCCCGGGTCGATGCGACGACTGGCCAGCCACTGCCGAACGTCCCGCACGTCGTAGAGCGTCAGGCGTGAAGAGACTTGCACGAACGGAGGCCCCTGGAGAGGGCGCGCGGTGCGCCATCGGCGAAGCGTCGAAGGGTCCACCTTCAGCACCCGCGCCAATTCCTCCGTCGTGTACCAGCCTTCCTCGAAGAGGATCACCGCCTCATTGGAAATCGTCACGGGGGTGGACATTCGAAGCCTCCTTTCCTTCGTGTGCTGACACGTTGCGCGACCCGGAGAGACCTGTAGCGAGCACTGATTCGCCAGCGGTGTAGCCCTGTCCGGCGTACCTCCAGTGGGCGACGACGAGGGTTGTCTCATCGCTGTGAGGACCGGTGCGGCGATTGGTGCGGTAGTCGATGCGGGCTTGGCGGAGCCGTCCCAGGGTGGTGGAGTAGGCGCGGGATTTGGTGGAGAAGTGGCCGCGGAAGCCGAGCATGTGCGCCCACTTGCGCAGCTTCAGCGGGAGCAGTCGCGGGTGTACGTCGAGGTCGCCGAGGTTCCAGGCGGTTCGGATCAGGCGTGCGGCGTGGTCGGTCACATCGAGCTTTTCCAGGCGTGGCAGGTCGCAGGGGCGGATTCGGCGGTCCAGGGTGCCGGAACTCTCGGCGGCTTTGGTGGCGTACTTGGCGATGTAGCCGGCGACCTTCTGTTCGTTCAGCTCGCCCGCTTGGTCGTCTAGTTCGCCGAGGTCGATGGGTTTGACGTCGATCTGTTCGCCCCAGACCAGCTCTGTGGTTTCTTGCCCGAGGTGTGGCGCGTCCAGTGTCGAGGCGCGGGCAGCGGTGTGGATGGCGTCGGTCAGCAGCTCTACCGTGGCCCAGGGCGGTGGTGGGATGACGTCGGCGGGATCGTCGGTGCGTCCGTCGATGCGGATGACGGCATGGAAGTGCACCACGCCGCGGGCCTGATACTCGGCGACTTTGGCGAAGCTGACCCGCGCGCAGCGGTTGAAGGCGGCATGCGTCAGCCCGGTGGCGGTGGCCAGGTGACGGCGCAGGTAGATCGTGAAGCGGCGCCACAGGTCACCGGCGTGCGCGTTCCACAGCACGTGCCCGATGTAGTCGTAGCTGGCCGGGTCGAGGGGTTGCCCGATCGCGGGATCACCGGGGGCGTGATTCTTCCAGCAGGCCGGCCCGGTCCGCCGAGGGCGACAGGTGACGGGCTTGCCGCTCTTGTCGGGGCCGCGGTGCACAGGCCCGAACGACGGCGCGGTGAGCGTGGCCAGCACCCGCGGATGTGTGCGCACTGTGGCGGGAACGTCTTTGCTGCCGCCGAGAAGCCCGGCGCGGATCAGGTGGTAGGTATCGCGGCGGTAGGTCTCGGCGCAGGAGGGGCAGCGGGAGGCGCGACGGTTGCCGCAGCGCACCAGCAGTTGCCCGTGCGGTTCACCGATGGTGCTGTAGTGGTCGAGGATCTGCCCGGTACCGGCGTCGATGGTGGCGGTTTCCCCGGACAGGCGTACCGGTTCGGCGCAGCCGCCCAGCCGGGCGACCTGGTCAAGCCAGCGGGTGAGGTCTTTGCCCGAGCGGCGGGCCAGGTCACGAATGACCGGCCCGACCAGATCGGCGAGCGGCGCGGGGGCGCTCAACGAACGTTGCTCCCTTCGTGGGCGGTGATCTTTTCGGTGTGGGTGATGACGATGACCGAGGCGCAGGCGGGGCACTGTCGCTCGGAGGGAAGGCGCCCGCCGCAGGCGATCCGGCGATGACGTCTGGCCAAGTGGACCAGGACTGGGGCCAGGCACGGCCCGGACTTGACCGCTGTGACGCTGCGGGTGGTGTCGTGGGGGTAGGTGGCGCTGGGCCGGTAGGTCTCGGTGACTTGTACCTGGTAGGTGGCCATCACAGGCCGTCCAGGGTGGGTTGTTGCCATCGCAGAGTTGCGAGTAAGCGGGCGCGCCAGGTTTCGGCGAAGGTGCGGCAGTTGGCTTCGTTGATGTGCCCGGGGTGGGCTGAGGGGGTACGGCGGCCTTGGTAGCTCCAGGCGAGGGAATCGGCGGAGGCCAAGGAGGCTGCGTAGCACTGTAGGCCGCGGGTCTTGACGCCGAACCCGTGCAGACGTAGTCCGCCAGCGGCCAGAGTGGTCACGATTGTGTGGATCTGAGTGCTGTGTTGGCGACGGCAGACGCTGCCGAGTCCGACCAGGGGTTGTGCAGTCAGGTCGATGCCGGCGCGGTCGTACAGGGTGACGCAGTGCAGGTAGTCATTCAGGCTCCAGCCCTGTACCACTGGAACGATTGGCAGGTCAGGAAAGGCGCTGCGTAGATCGAGGTAGTTGCCCACGGTACGGTGTTGGTGTTCGCGTAAGGTAAGCCCGGTTTTGGTGAGCATGAAGGGCTCGCACATCCAGTCCTGGGGAGCTGCCCAGGCGACGTTGCCGATTTCGTCGACGTAGCGGCGGATGGCGTTGCCGTAGGTACGGGGTGAGGCGGTCCAGGTGCCGTGTAGCGAAAGTTCGGTGAAGCCGCCTGAATCAATCGCGACCTCGCCGATTGCTCGGGGCAGGGTCTTGTAGCTGGATAGACGACGGTGACTGACAAACAGCGGGAAAGGGCACAGACGAAGCCACCCTGGATGGTGGGTGCCCAGGTAGAACTTCACAGGCGGCTTCCGCTGACGGTCTCGGTTTCGGCGCAGACTTTGTGGCAAGCAGTTCCGTGGCTATCGCACAGAAACGTGAGCCGACCGCAGATGCGGCACGGCAAACGGCGTCCGCCCATCCAGTGGTTGACCGCCTTGGAGTTGCGTCGCTTGTCTCCGCTCCAGTCCAGGCCGTGAGGTGTGCCGCTCATCGGCCGCACCTGCCGCATGTGGTTGTGGTGCGGAGGTTGATGCCGCCGCAGCGGCATACCCATGTGGATGGGGTGCCAGGTGGCAGCCACGGCCCGGACAGTGCCGGACCGGGGCGGTTTGCGGGCATACTGGTGTCTCCTTTGCTGTGTGCGAGGGAGGCGCCCCACGAGGCGGCGAGCTGCCAGGCTTTGAGCCGCCCCGTGGAGGCGTTGAAGATTGCAGGGTCAGGAGCGGGAACGCTTGCGATAGGCGTTCAGGTCGGTCACCGAGGCGTCGGGGCCGCGCAGTCGCGCGTTCTCCTCACGCAGCTCGATGAGTTCACCGAGCAGTTCCTCGATCAGAGCTTCTTCCTCGTTCGGGCCGGTGTTTCGCGGCATGGCGATCACTCCTGGGGCAGGGGACGGGGAGCAGGTTTCGCGGGTCAGCGGTGGTTGTCGATGCCGGTGCCGCTGCAGTCGCGGCAGCAGGCGTCGTCGTGGTCGATGCCGGTTCCGTGGCAGGTGGCGCACCGGTAGGCGCGCGGCTCGATGTCCTCGAAGGGGTCGAAGTCCTCGTCGTTCTCGATCACGCGGGAACCTCTCCGTTCGGGGCGTGGCCGGTACCGCCGCAGGTGAGGCACAGCGCGTAGCCCTCGATGGTGCGGCGGCGCAGACCGCGGCCGACAACTTGGGCGGTGAGTACCTGGCGCCGTCCCTCGCAGTCGGGGCACAGCTCAGGCGTGGTCGTGGTGGTCGGGCCGTTGGAGGTCATCGGGTGCCGGTGCCGTGGCAGGTGGAGCAGGTCTGGCGGGTCTCGATGATCAGGATGCGGCCGTTGCGCAGGACGGACTTGAGCAGGCCGACCGTGCGGTAGCCGCGGCAGGTGGTGCACGTCTCGCGGGACATGGGAGGTGTCCTTTCTGTGCGGTCTGACGTTCCGCAAGGCCGCCCCTCCTTGTAGGCGGCCAGGGCGCAGCGTCAGCGCCGAGCCAGGCAGGAAAAGGGGACTACAGGCGGCTGAGAGGCAGGGCGGCGACCAGGGCGGCCAGCGCCACAAGCAGCACGTCCACCGCCAGTCGCAGTCGGCGGTACTTGGTCACCGCCAGCCGTGACAGGATGTGCACCTCTTCAGCGGCGATGGTGACCCGGTCCCCGCGGAAGGTCATCAGTTCGCGGAGAACTTCGTGGGCGGTGGTGGCGCGGGCGTACAGGATGAATCCGGTGCCGCCGGTGCGCGGCACGCGGGGGCGGACCGCTGCCAGTAGCACGCCGATCGCGCAGGCCAGCAGTCCCGCCGAGGTGATGAGCGCGGCTGTCGCTGGCGCGGGCAGGTCGGTGGCAGTGGATGCGGTGATGGTCAGGCCGGCGATCACGGCGAAGGCGCCACCGGCCCAGGACAAAAGGCCCGAGGCTTTGCCGTCGATACGGACCAGTTCGGCGCGGGCGTTAGCGGACTGTCCGGCAAGGTCGGCCAGGATCTCCCGATCAGCGTTGGGGACACGGGGGACGAAGGGCGGGGGCGTGGTCGTCATGGCGGGGTCCTGTCTTCAGTTCAGGCCGGACACGAAACCGGCGATGTTGTCGGCCAGGGCGTCCAGCGCGTTCACGGTGTGGCCGACCAGTTCGGCGGCTGAGGCCGGTTGGGTCAGCAGGTAGAAGACGGCGAGCACCAGCAGGGCGCGACCGGTCAGCTTGCGCAGCATGGCGACGACTCCCGGCCGAGGTCAGGCGGTGACGGAGCCGTCGTAACTCATCAGCGCTCGCCATTCGCGGGCGACGTCGTCCCAGACCGCGACCGCGCGGTAGGTGATCGGCCCGAAGTCGCGGCAGGTCTCGTAGTGCGTGCCCTCGCTGACCGGGCGGTCGATCAGCGAGCCGATCCGGTCGATCTGCGTGCGCTTGTCGTCGTCGGTGCCCGAGGCGAACACGTTGATCTCGCTGCCGTGGCCGGGGACGGGGACCTTGGGGTTGTCGGCCAGGAACGCGGCCAGGCGGCGCAGACCGGCGATGAACTCGGCGCGGGTGGTGGTGTCGGTCGTCATGACGGCGATGCCCTTTCAGGAGTGGATTTACGGGGTGGTCAGCAGGGCCAAGACGCGGTTGGCCATCTGCGGGGAGATGCGCAGCCGGCGGTGCAGGTCATCTGCGCTAATCGGGGTCTTGCGTAGCCGGGCGTGTTCGGCCGCCAGGTATCGGGCGTCTTCCAGCAGCGAGGCGCTGACCTCGGATGGGTCCGCAGTGTGGTTGCCCGTGTGGCCGGTGGAGGTCAGTGCGGCATGTGCCGGTTCTGCCAGTTCGGAACGCGGTTGCTCCGCCGGTCCGGAGTCGAGGCCGGTGCGGTCGGGGACCAGTTCGGCATCAAGCACCGCCACCGCAGCGGGAGACTCGGCAGGGGCGGGAGTGTGGCCGGCGCGACGCTCCAGCATGGACATCGCGATCAGGAACGCCCCCGCGGGGGTGGCGGCCAGGATCCACCCCCAGGGGTTACGGTCGGCTTCGGCGAGGTTGGCGGCCAGGGTGAGCACGATCCCGCCGGTCAGGACCAGGGACGGCCACGACAGCAGGCCACGGCGCAGACGGCCGGTGCGTTTGTCGCGCTGGATCTCCCGGGCGGCCATGACGCACATCAGGTCGATGCACACCGCGACCGCCCAGGCCCGCCACTCGGTTTGACCATGCTTGGCCGCAAGCTTGCTGATGTGGTCGAAGGACCCGACCGCGGCGATACCGGCAAGTACCATGACCGGGCCGTTGTCCATCAGCGCGGCTTTGATCCGGCGCATGGCCGACACTGCTCCTTTCCGGTTTTCGGCATGGCTCAGCTAGGGAGGTGGCGCGATCGGGGCTCACGCCAGGCCCGTACGGCGGGAGATCAGACCGGGAGGTCTTCCAGGTCCGGGATGGTGAACTCGTCCATCTCGGAGTCGTCCACGTCACCGGCCGAGCCGGCGCCCCGAGTGAGATCGGCCCAGGACGGGGTCAGGTGGGCGTACTCGGCGGCGGCAGCTTCGGCCTGTTCCTCGGTGACGTGCACCGAGCGCATCCGATGCCAGCGCCCTTCACTGCCGATGACGATGGCGGTTCCGGGCATGGCGGGGGAGATCTGCCGCGCGGCCACCAGGGCGCCGGCGTCCATGTCGCCAAGTGCCATCTTGGCGGTCTCGTCATCGTTGACCATGTGGCAGATCCGCCCGGTGAGCTGCGCACGCAGCGCGGTCACCCCCGGACCGAGGTCCGAGCCGACCCGTTGCCCGCAGATCTTCAAGTAGATCCCGAACGCCCGTCCGAGCTGAGCGATACGCAGCAGGCGCGTGGCGACCGCCGCGACCTCTTCCTTCTCCGACTTCGGATCGGCCATCAAGAACAGTTCGGCGACCTCGTCCACCAGCACCACGATCGGCATCGGCCGCGCCGACTCCGGCAGACGCGGGTGCCAGATGTTCTTCACTCGGTGCGCCCGGCACAGAGCCATCCGGGACTTGATGATGCCGATCAAGTCGGCCAGCAGCTCGGCGCACTCAGCACGCTCGGTGGCCAGCGCCGACATGCGTGCCTGGTACGGGGTGAATTCGACTCCGCCTTTGAGGTCGAAGCCGACCAGCGCCACCGGTTGCGGGGCAAGCCCCACGATCAGCACATTGGCCAGGTTCGACTTTCCCGACTGGGTGGCGCCGACGTTCAGCCAGTGCGGCACCGCGCGGAAGTCGATGGCGAACGGCGTCCCGGTGTCCAGCAGCCCGACCCGCACCCGCAAGAGCCCGTCCGACAGCACCGGGATCGACACCCGATCAAGCGGATCGGACAGCGTGGCGACGAGCGTGACCTTTCCCGGACGCCAGGAGACCAGGCGCACACTGTGCACCTTCCAGGCGTGCGCCAGCTTGTCCAGCACCCGCGCATAGTCCTCGGGAGTCTGGCCGTCGTGCAGCCGTACCGATACCCGGAAACCGAGCTTGGTCGGCCGGATCAGCCCCAGCCGGGGCGCGCGTTCGACCTCCACCCGGCGGATCCGGCGCTTCTGCTTGAGGATCAGCGTCACCGCTCAGCCCCCCAAACCGGGGAACGTCCAGCGGAACCGGCGACGCCGACGAGCCAGGCCACAGCCGGCCGCCACCGCACGCCAGGTGGCGTAGATACCGATCAGCCGCAACGGGTACCCGACCAGCAGCCAGTACGACACCGGATGGACCTTGCGCCATCCCCAGCGCACCACGCTCACGATCAGGACGATCACGGCCACGCGAAACAGGATGTCGGCCATACTGGAGTACCTCCTTTCCTTCCCTTACAGGTGGATGGGAGACCCCGGAGCGGTCGGAGCCGCCAAGCACAGCCGCTCCGGGGGATGAGCCTTCAGAACAGGGGAAGCGTCGCCGGCGGCGGGTCGGGCAGACGGCGCAGGCCCCGAAACGGGCGAACCACCTTCGTGCCGTCCGCGCGGCGGATCAGGACGTTCCGCGGACCGCCGCCCGGCCCCCACTGGATCAGGACCGTCACCGGTTCCCCGCGCTCCAGATAGGTACGGCCGACGATGCCCATCAGGACGACGGCCCGTTGCCCGAGCCGTTCGCCGGCGCGTTGACCGGGCGGATCGCCTCGCAACGAAACCCCATGCCCGAGCGTCCGTTCATCGACCAGTAGAACGCCGACAGCCCCACCGGACGGACCTGGATGCCCTCGGGGATCTTCGGGAAGTCCACCGACGGGAAGGTCACCGTGATGACCGGGTTCCGCCGGTCGTCGTTCGGCTTGGGCAGCAGCGGAATCGTGTACAGCTCCCGCCCCTCCCTGTCGGTCTTGATCTCGCCCGTGTCGCGGTCGGCCAACTTGGCCTCCGGCTCACCGGCGACGATGAACGCCAGGTTGGCGATGTCCACCGGAATGTTCCGCATGTCCCCTCCGTTGTCTCGATAGTGCTACCACTATAAAACCTCTTGACCAACGATCTGTCAATAGAGCTAGCACTATTGCCCTAGAGATCGCATTCTCCCAGGTAGCGCTAGCCTTATTGGCAGATAGGAAGGAAGTCAGATGGCCATCGGGTATCGAGAGCTTGCCAACGTGCTCCGCTCTCGCATCGAGGACGGGACGTACCCGACCGACGAGAGCAAGACCTTGCCCAAGCATGAGGAACTCGCCGAAGAGTTCGAGGTGAACGTCAAGACCGTCCGGCAGGCCATCCGACTACTCGAAGCCGAAGGTCTTGTGACGGTGATCCGCCGGCGAGGCACGGTCATCCGCCCCCGACCCCGGATGAAGCGCCAGGGCGCCGAACGGTACGCCAAGAGCAAGTGGAAGTTCGGCTTGGTGGCGTTCGCCGCGGACAGAGAGGTCTCCGGACGCACATGGAGCCCAAGCGACCAGACGAATAAGGTCCGTAAGGTCCACGCTGATAAGGACGTTGCTGAGGCGCTCGGGCTGCCCGAAGGATCGCCGGTGTACGAGCGGGCGCGCTTGGTGAAGGACGGCGCGACACCTACTCACACCCTCACGAGCTACTACCGACCCGAGCACGTTGAAGGCACTCCGCTCGTCGACCCAACACCAGGGCCGGCGGGGTACGGAGGAGGATTCGCAGTCCTGACGCTGCAAGGCTTCGAACCCGACAACATCACCGAATCTCTGCAAGCGCGCATGCCCACCCCGGATGAGATCGATGAATTGCAACTCCCTGTCGGACAGCCTGTGGTGGTTCTCAAACGTCTGACCTTCACCCGCGACGGCCAAGTCGTTGAGTTCGCCCGCGGGGTGCACTCCGCTGCCCACTTCGAGTGGTCCTATAACTTCAAGATTCCCGACTGAGGAGGTTGCATGACCGCCAATTCCGCAGTCATACCCAAAGATGTGTGGTCTGATCTCGAAATACTTTGGGACTACCATGACATGCACCACGAGCTGCGTGAATCCGATATCGGCATCGGCCTGGGGAGCCACGACATCGGAGTCGCACTCTATGCCGCAGACTTGTACAAGAAAGGACTCTACCCGCGGATCGTGTTCAGCGGTGCAAACGCTCCGACGACTATTGAACGTTTCCCGAGAGGGGAAGCGGTTCAGTATCGCGAGAAGGCCATAGAGCTAGGCGTCCCGGGCGAAGCGATTCTGATCGAGACCAAGTCGACAAATACGGCGGAAAACTTTCAGTTTACCCGCGAACTGTTGTCCGAGCAGGACATACATGTCGATTCAGCCACACTGATATCTAGGCCCTACCAACAGCGGCGTGCCTACGCCACATGCAAGAAGTTGTGGCCAGAACTCACCGTAACATGCACGTCGCTGCCTCTACCGTTGCCGGACTACATCGAGTTCATCGGCGATGCGAACAGAGTGATCAACATGATCGTTGGGGACACTCAACGAATCATCGAGCTACCACAATCCGGGTACGCGATCCCGCAAGAGATGCCGTCAGAAGTTCATGATGCCTACGAGCGCCTCATCCAGGCCGGCTATACGAGCAGGCTCATCAAGTAGGAGACCCGCCGATGGCAGAGCTACCACGACACTCGGTCAGTGTCACCGCGGTTGTCCTCCATCCAGTCGGACGTGTGCTCGCAATCCAGCGTGCAGACGATGGGCGTTGGGTGCCCCCAGGTGGCGTTGTAGAGCTAGACGAGACGCCGGAACATGCGGTGATTCGCGAAGTGCTAGAAGAGACCGGCGTTCAGATCAAGCCGGACGTTCTCACGGGTGTGTACAAGAACATGGTTCTTGGCGTGGTGTCCCTGACCTACCGGTGTCACCCGATCGGCGGCGAGCCGCATCCCAGTGACGAGGCACTCCAGTCGGCTTGGCTCACCCTCGATGAGGTGAAAGACCGGATGCCCGAAGCCAGAGCTATCCGCGTTCTGGACGCACTTCGAAGCGACGGCCCGTTCGTACGTGTCCACGACGGTTCGCGACTGTTGTAGCCGAACCCTGAGCACCGACCTGTTACCAGTTTCCCTACGTCTTCAAGCCCGCCGCTTCGCGTCGGGACCGGCCGCCTCGGGCCGGGGCGGCAGAAGAAGGGAAGAGGAGGGGGAGGACTCTTGCGGACGCTGACTGTAGGAGCTGACGGAGGTTCGCAGGAGGGAACCCCGCCGAGAAGGGATGAGGGTACGGCGAGGGGTTGAGCAGGCGGTGAGGTGTCGACCCAGGCCACCAAGGGGCGAGGAGGGTGCGGGCACAGCGCAGCCCTTAATGCCATTCACGGCCCTGCATGTCCAAGACCTGCCCGAAACTCCATGAAGGGTTCGGGGGCCGCGCTCGCCCGCCGGCTGCTGCGGCTCTTCGGCCGGTCAGCCGGCAGCGGCGCGCCCCCGCGCCGCAAGCGACGCGGTGGTGAGGCGGCTGCCGATTGCTTGGTGCCGATGGGGATCTCTCGCCAGGGGGTGAAGGGAGAGACAAGACACCGAGGCTGAGCCAGGGCCGGACATCAAGACTCGGAGAGCACGACAGACGCCGAGGCGAAGAAGACGGCGGAAGGGGAAGGGGCGGAGGGAAAGAAATATGGGGCTCCGCCCCAAACCCCGGCCCTCCTCGGAGATGGGGGAGGAGGTGCAAAGTGTGCGGGTGGCGGGGTGGTCCATCTCCTCGTCGGTCACCACAAGGGATGCCAGACCGTCCACCCAGGGTCAAGCCGTCCTGTGACCGCAGGACAACCAGCGTGCGAGGAACGGCGACCGGGACACTGGAACACGCGAAGGACGACTTGACCCTGGGCAGCCGGCCCGGCATGGCTACGCCTGCCCGACGAGGAGATGAACCACTTCTCGGCGACGGCTGACGTCGAAGCTTCTAAAACAACCTGAGTAACATTCGGTGACACGGTGCTGGTCGTTTCGGCCGTGATGATGATGCTCGGTGTGATCAGCAGGGGAAGGCGCCTGAGAGTCGCTGACTGGGTGATCAATCCTCCCGAAATAGCGCGTGGGGAACGGTGATCGGTACGTGGGACGCCGGCGTCGACAAGGATACGAGGGAGGTAGGACCCGGGTCGCCAGCTCGACATGATTGCGCCTGCCCGACGATGAGACGGGCCGTACTACGGTGATTCTGGTCCTGCTTGGCCAGGGTGCTCTTTATTCTCATCATATAAGAGGTTGAAGCGATCTATATGTCGAGTAGTCAGTAGTTTAATGAGGGTTGCGCTCCATATCACCTGCTCATCGGCGAGGTTGCGCAGCTCCTGGGCCACTGGAGCTCCGGCAGGATGAGCCAAGATGACTCTGCAGCCAAGCTGCTGAACTGCCCGTATAGCCTCAGCTAAGTCTCGATCGCCAGCTACTAGAACGATTGTGTCACATGCGTTTTGTTGAACAAATCTCATCATATCGAGAACGATTAGAGTGTCTACGCCCTTTTGTTCATACAGTGTTTCTAGGTTGAAGTTGGCCATTAGCTCTGAATAATCTATGCCCATTTTCTCGGCGGCACGCCTGAGCAGTCCCTTGTGCTCGAATGGCAAAGTTTGTGCGTGTCCTAGGCGAAGTTGCAATCCTGGGCATTTCTCCAGTTCCGCAAAACGCTCCCGTTGTGGATGTCTTAACTTTTCTCCCTCTGGGTAGGCGCCGTCATACCAATAGCAGCGCACAAAAGGCGTCTCCATGCGGACGGCTGCGGTATTGAGCCATCCCACTAACTCGCGACCCTCAAAGCGTACTTGGCTAACGGGGACGTTGAGAGTGCGCGCAGCGGATGCATTAATGAATCCAGCATCTATCATACCGATAAGCCGGGACTTCACTGCCTAGCTCCCTAATGTACGTGATCTTCATGTAGGCTGTATGGGCCGAAGTAGCAGGAGGTTGAAGATGGTCAAGCAGCCTGATGAGCCAGACTATGTCATCGTGGATCATAGCGAAGATTACCCTGTGCCAGTTCGCGCTGGTGGCGTCGATAAGTTGCTCGCCTACTTGAGCATATACGTAGAAGTGGCTCAGGCAGGGTTGGGTGTAGCTCTGGTGTTACCCGGGGGCATGCTGCACGGAATCCTTATAGGACCCTCGGCCTGGTACAAGGAATGGTTCGAAAGCATGAAAAAGGCGGGTGAAGGTGGAGTAGTGACGCATACCGTCATGTGGAACACCTTTGCGGCTTCTGGGCAGATTAACGATAAAGGCGCATTGATCGATCACAAGGATGAATATCTCCACATAAAGGATGGAGTGCTCGTAACTGGTGACAATCGGACAAATGCCATGCCATGGAGAGTGAAACTCACCTCTGTTGCAGCATGGAGTCTCGGCAGCAGTCCACCCTCGTCAGATGAGGCCCATCGAGACTAAGCCGCTGAGGTGGGGACCAGTTCGGGACCACACGTCATGCATGTTGATGAACGAACCGCAGGTCGCGGCACGGCGTTCGCTGCTCCCTGAATGCCGTTGAGCTGCGAAAGCGCCTGCTCCATAGTCCTGGGGGTCAAGGGGTCGCAGGTTCAAATCCTGTCGTCCCGACAGACGAAAAGGTCTGTCGATCCGAGGGAAACCTCAGGTCAACAGACCTTTCTTAATGTCGGCTAGATCGTCGGGCGTCTCTAGACCGCCCGCAACCGGGGACCACTCGGCCATCCAGGTCAGGCCCGTGTGCCGGAGATCGTGGCGCCGAAGATGCTCGAACCCCAGTTTGGTCACCACCTCATCCCAATGGGTCGCGTCCCGGAGAACCGCGGTGGTGATCCGACCGCCGCGCGGCCCGGTGAACAGCCTGCCCGCCGGGTCCGAGCCGAGCGCATCGAGCCGACGAGCTACCAGGTCCCGAATCTCTGCGATCAACGGGACCTTACGAGCCCGCTTCCCTTTCGTGCCCTTGTCCGCCAGGCCGCCGGGACTGGGCGTGGTCTGACGGCGAACCGTCCAGGTCCACGAGGCGCGGTCGATGTCACCGGCCCGTACCCCGGCCACCTCACCTGAAGCGAGCACTGATTCACCAGCGGTGTAGCCCTGCCCGACGCAGCTCCAGTGGCCGACGACGAGGGTTGTGGCTTCGCTGTGAGGACCGGTTCTGCGGGCGGCGCGGTAGCGGTACGGATCAGGTGTGCGGCGTGGTCGGTGACGCCGAGACGGTTCAGCCGGGCCAGGTCGCAGGGGCGGATACGGCGGTCCAGGGGGCCGGAGGTCTCGGCGGCAGCCCGCGCCGAACTGGTCCGTGGATGCTCGCTCGTGCCGGAGCGTTAAGTCACACGAACCAATGGCTCTGTACGGGATATATCCAGTCAAACCTTTGTCGTGCGATCCAGATTCTCAGGCTCAACCCGGCGAAAGTAAGAAATGTCCGCTCCACTGGAGAGCCGAGATGGCCGCGCCGGTCGAACCTCGTAGGAATCAGCCGGGAGTGCATGGCTCCGTTACGTGTACGGAGTCACCTTTGGAATCTCCGCATCTGAGATTCCATCGACCCCGATTGCCAGGCTCGCTGCGCGGCGTCGCGTTCGGCGCGGAACGCCGCTTGGACCGTGCTCAAGGCCGGCCGGATCAAGGGCAGGTGGAGGTGGGCCGTGTTGCCGTCGGGTGTCCAGGTGTGGATCAGCTGCCGGCACCGCAGCAGGAGGGCGTTCGCCGCGACGACCTCGTCGAGCAACCCGATACGCGAGCAGTCCTGGGCGTCGACCTCCCTCCCGCTAAGCACCAGGTCCAGCGTCTCGGAGCGGCCGACCAGAGCGGGGAGAAGCACGGAGGACGCGTTGGAGATCGTGAATCCCATCGCGCTCTCCGGGAACCGGTAAGCCGCCTGGGGCGAGCCGATCCGGCGGTCGAAGCACAGCGTGAGCTCGGCCGCGCCGCCCACGGCGAGACCGTTGATCGCGGCGACACAGGGAATGCTGCTGGCGAGCACGGCCTCGGTCACCGAGTCGAACAACGCGGAGAGTGCTTCGATACCGTGTCGCTCGACAAAGGCGCGTGTCTCCCGGAGATCGTCCCCCGAGGAGAAGGCCCGGTCGCCGGTACCGGTGACGACCAGGCCCCGGATCTCAGGGGTGTCCGACGCGTCCCGGATCGCCCGGGCCAGGTCCGTGAGCATGCCGCTCGACAGGGCGTTGAGCGTCCGGGGGCTGTCGAGCCGGAGTACGAGCACGCCGTCGTCCACATCGGAGACGACTCGGCCCCGCTCGTCGTCGCCGTTGACGTTCATCGCGCCTTCTTTCCTCGCTGGCCGAAATCCACGGCCAGGAGCCGTTCGCCGTGGTCATAGTCCGCGATCTTCGTCTTGGCGATGCGTTCGGAGGGGGTTCGAGGTAATGACCGCCAGAATTCGACGTAGCGCGGCACCTTGAAGATGGCGAGTTGCCGACGCGTATGCTGCTCGACTTCGCGCGCCAGGCTCGGTAGCGCCTCGGCGTCTCCGACCTCGATACACGCCATGACCTCTTCGCCGAACAACTCGTCGGCCACACCCACGACCGCGCAGGCACGGACGAAGGGCAGCTCGCAGATCACCGCTTCCACCTCGGCGGCGGCGATGTTCTCCCCTCCCCTGCGCACCATGTCCTTGAGCCGGCCGACCAGGCGGAACCATCCGTTCTCCTCGCGGACGCAGAGGTCTCCGGTGTGAAACCAGCCGTCTTTCAGCGCCGCGGCGGTCGCCTCGGGCCGCCGCCAATACCCCGTCATCAGTGTCGGCCCGCGGACCAGTAGCTCACCAGGTTCACCCGGGGCGGCGTCCCGCCCCGAGGGATCGACGATCCGCGCCTCACAGTTCGGTGCCGGAAGGCCGATATAGCCTTGGCCGACGCTCCGCGCGTCGTCGATCGGCGCGGTGATGTTCAGGCCGGACTCGGTGAGGCCGTAGACCTCACGCCATGGCGCGTCCCAGCGTGATTCGAGCTTGCGGTGGAGCGCGACGGGGATCGCCGAGCACAGAACGAGCCGCACGTCGTTGTCCCGGTCGGTTTCCGTCGCCGGTTGCTGGAACAGCAGTTGCGGCATGCTGCCCAGGACGTAGAGAACCGTCGCGCGATACCGCCGTACGTCGGCCCAGAAGGTGCTGGCGGAGAAGCGTGGCAGCACGATGAGCGTGGCCCCGTACTCCAGGCACATCGCCGCTTCCCACTGACCATCGATGTAGGAGAACGGCTGGGCCGTGAGGACGCGATCCTCGTGGGTCAGTTCGAAGCACCGTCCCATGGCCACGCCCAGCTTCAGCCAGTAGGAGTGCGTGAGCATGCACGCCTTCGGCAGGCCAGAGGTGCCGGAGGTGAACTGAAGGTTCGCCAGCGCGGAATCCTCAGAGACCGTGTCGAGCTCTCCGAGGTCGCGCGGTTCGGTGTCGCCGCCCGGTGCCGCGGGCTCGAACAGCTCGTCGGCCATGAGCAGTCGCACCTGCTCGTCGCGCGGGTGGAGATCGGTGAACTTGTGCGCCGAATCGCTCGATGTCACGACGGCGCCGATCTGTGCGTCGTCCAGGATGTGGCCGATGTCCGCCGCCTGGTAGGAGCGGTTGATCGGGACGGCGACGTAGCCGCCGGATACGACGGACAACCAGACCAACGGCCACGAGATGTCGTTCGGCAGGCAGATCCCCACCCTGTCACCGGCTACGAGACCGGCCTCGCGCAGGCTCGCGACGCCGGCCTAAACCCGGTGGGCGGCTTCGGTGAAGCTGATGGCGCGCCCCGCGCCGTCCTCGACGAAGATCTTGTTCCCGAACTGGGCGGCCGCCCGGCGGAGTAGCCTGCCCAGGCTCTGTGGCGCCGCCGACGTGGCGGGATCCGGCTCGATCGCTTCGCTGGCCTTACTCACGCGACCTCTCAGTGATTCGATCTCGCGGGGCACGGTTCGTTGGGACGACCCGGGACAGGAAACCGGTCACGACTGCGATGAATAGTACAACGTACAAGAGCGTCAGGACAGAATGGTTCTACCTGGGAAGGAAGGCGTTGGGAGGTGACGACGGCCCGCCGGAGTCATCGGCGGCGAGGCCGCTGCTCAGCTGGTTCAGAACGTCAGGCGTCGCGCATGCGCTCCAGGCCGGCGATCATCGTGCGCATCGCGAAGTCGAAGCTGGACTCCATCGGAGTCGATCGCCCGGAAGACCACCTGAGCATGAACGCGCGGTTGGCGACGAGGAAGAAGTTCCTGTGGATCGCCGGGAGATCGGCACCACCGCCCTCCCGCAGTGCGTGCTGGTACTCGGAGACCCAGTCACTGTCGCCGGCCACGGGCTCCGAGGCGAACTCCGCGGCGATCCACCCGAATATGCCGCCGAGAACCGTGTTGTAGACCATCACCAGTTGTTCACCGGTGAACTTGGCGTCTTCGAGAACCGCCAGGAGGCGGTCGGCCATGGTGAGGCTCGAGGCCGAGATCTGGATCGTGGACGTGAAGTCGACCGCCAGGTTGGGATGCCGGCCCAGCCGCTCGCGCGATCTGTGCGCGAGTTGCAGGATCCACTCCGTCCACGGGACCGAGTCGGCGTCGGGAAGCTCGATGCCTTCGAACACGCGCTGGCACACCCGGGCGATCAACTGGGCCCGGTTGCCCGCGTGCCAGTAGATGGTCGCGGGGTACACCTCGAGGACCTCGGCGAGCCGCCTCATGGTCAGCGCCTCGACGCCGTGGCGGTCGATGAGCTCCAAGGCCGCGTCGATGACCTGCTCGCGACTCAGCGCCTGCCGCGGCGGCTGCTTGTCCTTGCGGGTGGTCACGCCCGTCTCCTATGAGCTTCGAGGGGCGCTTCGGTGCCGAAGATCCGGATGTCGCGGCGGGCGGCCCGTACGCAGCATGATAGCGGGCACCGGTCGCGATGAACGGTGCGAGCGGACGACTCTTGTCAACCGTACAAGCGCACCATGTGGCTCCCGGCACGAATGCTAAGCGGCCTGACCAGGCATCTCCTTGACTTGTACTGCCTCGCCATCTCCCACTTATACGCCGTACTAGAAGGCGTCGTCACCGCACCAGGCCGGACCGGCAGGCCTGCGGGGCACCGACTTGATCGAAAGCCGCCTTCAGTCCCTGTCGGGACGACAGGATTTGCCCCTGCGCCCCCTGCCCCCAGACTCCAGCCAGAGACCGAACTCTTTCTGTCGGGTGCTACTGCGATCATGACGCTCACTTGATCAAAGGAGTAGCGATGACGGAGCCCCCCAAAGACTTCACCTGGCTCTCCGAACACGAACCACTGGATGACATCTACTGCGTGTCCTTCGTCCGGGATCTCTCCCCGGAGGAAGTCCTCCGCCGGTTCGGTGTGGACGAGAGCACCATGGAGGAGGTGCCGTACGACGAGCTGGGCAGGCGCTCGGCGGAGAGCATGAGGGACGACGCTGCCGGTTACATTGGCGCCGTGAAGATCGGTGACTGGACCCTGGTCATCGAACCTGGAGGATGGCAGATCGCAGTCGACCCTGAGATCAGGGCCCGGGTCTCGCGGGCTACCGAAACCGTGTCGGTCTGCCGTCATGACTACGCCGAGGATACTTTCACCTACATCATCGACGGGCAGGAAATCGTCTGCTTCGATCCGATGTGTCCGGACGAGCGGTCAGGCGACGATCCGGACCGCTTCGTCAGGGAGATGCGCGAAGTCGGCCTGGACCCTGAGTTCGACAGTGACAGCGACGACTCGCACATCGACTTCCCGATGGAGCGCGCGTTCGCCTTGGCCGGCATGATCACTGCTCTTCCCTTCTCTCCGGAGATGTTGGAGCTGCGATTCCTTGGCGCGGAACCCCTGGAGGACTGATCGGCGGGCCCCTATGCGGAGACCCACCTTTCAATAGGCCTGGGCGTCCGAATCCTTCTAGGTGGCAAGGCTGGGAAGCAGCCCCCGGAACCGCGGACCCCTTCGGCTTTTGACGCGGCCGGAGGAACTCGGAGTCGCCGTCGACGAGGATGGGCAGAAGATTGCCCATGGCTCCGGCCGCCTCGCCGGGGTCCTTGACGCTCAGGGTGGCCGACATCGAGAGCTGGCGGCGACCGTCCTCCGAGTAGAAGGTCATGGCGACGGCAGGGAGAATCGACTGGTGGCTGAGTGGGCAAAGTCGATCGAATCGATTGCGCATCTTGTCGGCGCACTGGCGTGGCCGATAGCGGTCGTGCTAGCGGTGTGGCTGCTGATGAGACGTCACCATACGGCGTTTGGTCGCTTAATTGACCGGGTCAAGTCTTTCGGTTTCCCGGGTGGCCAGGTGGACCTTGGCGAAATAGAAGCCGCACAAGAAGACCAGGTGGATAAGCTTGTCGAGCAAGCTGTGGATCCGGGGGCTAGTGAAGACCTGCGACAGAACGCCATTCGTTCTCTAAGTAGAAGCGGAACAGCTGGGCGGGATCCGCGCTGCGGGCAAGCAGATGATGGTGAGATGCCTAAGCTGTGGCCAGTTATTCACTGCCAGGCAGGGTAGACATGTTAAATGCCCTCAGTGCTATTACGCAATGACTCGGGAATACCTGATGCAGCAAGTCTTAGAGAATGGCAATCTCGATGACGCCACCTGAGGTTGTGTCTAGGAGGTAAGGCGCCACCCTGCGGGTGCTGAGTCAGCGAGAAGTCGGCAGAACCGTTGGTTGCATACTGTTGCCGAGATCGCTGGATGTCGCGACAAGCGTACGTGGCGCTAATCCTTGGTGCTGGATTACGAAGTTCAGCATGTAGCGCCGGGGTTCGCATCGAAGGGGACAGGCTCTCGAATGGGGGAGCCTGTTCCGTCGGTGTTCCGTCAGGCGTCGAAAGGCGGCGCTGAGCAGTGACAAATTCCGGCAGGTTCAGCGTCAGCTCGGCGCATGATCGAGCCATCGTCCCAGGTCGCCTGATAGCGGATCGGAGATCACCTACATCTACGAGGGTGCCAATGAGGCCCAGTGTTTCGGCGGGGGAGGGCACATTAAGGGCACGCGCGACCGTCAGGCGTCGTTGAACGTTGGCAGATCATCACAACGTTGGGGCAGCTCAGGGGTAAGTAGGCGGGTTCTCTCGCAGGTCAGGGAGCTGTCGAATTAGAACCCGGCCCACAGTCCGACTTATTGACCAATGGAGCAAGAGCGCTGATTGTGGTTCTCGCAGAGCCGGACCGTTTCATGTTCACGATCTTTGGCCTGGTCTACGCGAGAGGGAGCCTCCCGCTGCTATCTCTGTTGCATCAACGACGCAGGCAGCTTGGGCGCGGCGGGGAGCCAGCCGCAGTTCACCGTGGAACCCCCGTCGCTCAGGTAGCCCTCAGGAAGCCATCCTTCGTTGCCGGTTCCGGCGACCCGCGCGTAGGTCCAGGCGTGGCCGTAGGCGTTGAAGGTGAAGCACCAGTAGTAGAGACGGGTGCCCACGTTCACGTAGCCGGCGCGGGCGCAGTCGTTGTAGGGGTCCTTCTTCATGTAGCCGGCCTTGGTCACCGTGCCCGTATCGTCGTCGGTGTTCATGGGTCGCCAGTTCCTGCATTCCGGCGCGGCGGAGGTCGCTCCCGGTTCGGCGCTGGCGTTCGCCTGAACGGTGCTGACACCGGTGACCAGTGCCGCCGCGCACAAGGCGATACCGATCCGTCTCATGACAGCCACAATGCTGTCCCTTCTCATAAGGGGATCGCTCTCGGGATCCCGGCCGGATGGTGACTGTTGGAGGATGTGGGCAGCCGAGCGAAAGGGCTTTCATGGCGCTTCAGCGGCTGGTCACACGCATAGCCCCGCTGCCGCGCCCCTGCCCGGCTCACGTCGGTAGCAGTAGGTTCTTCGGGCGGCCCTGGGGGCAAGGCGACAGGCCGCTCGTAACGCTGAGACCCCGATCGGCACGCAGACCCCCGGCCCTGAAACGGCTTCTCGCTCCGGGGCCCTTGCACGCTGGTCGCTGCACGCAGCCTCACCGGCGATCAGATCGCCATTCCATGGCGGGGAACCGGTTCTGCGCGCTCGCCGTGACACCTGAGGTGTTGCGCCAAGATGCGGCTGTACGGCGGCGGGAGAGTCATAGACCACCTGCCCGCATGATCCGGCCTCCGGAGCGTGCACCCTCCGGAGCTCTGTCGCGCCGATCTCACGCCTCGATGATGGAGCAGGCGTTAGAACCAAGTTGCCTTCGCCTGGACCGTGTGGGCCTTGCCCTTCAGTTCGATGCGCATGTAGTAGGCCTCGCCTGCCCTCACGGTGGTGGAGATGCTCTCCCACCTGCCGTCGTTGCAGAAGAACCAGCCCGACTTCCTTCGGACATGCTTGTCCTTCGTGCGGACCAGCTGAATCCGGTACCGGGTGCCGTCGCCTCCGCTCCAGCACCCCGCGTAGCCCCTGAGATGGCGCCCGTTGGGGACGAAGTCTGCTGTAGCCCAGTACTTGGTCGGGCTGTGCTTGTAGGGCCCCCAATGGCCCGCGCCCAACTGGGCGTGGACAGCCGAGGGTCCTGAGGCGGCGCTCGCGTTCGCCTGAACGGCGCCGACGCCGGTTACCAGCGCTGCCGCGCACAAGGCGACACTGATCTTTCTCGTGACAGTCACGATGCTGTCCCTTCTCATAGGGGATCCGCTCGGGATCTCCCGAGTGGGTGTGACGGTTCGAGGATGTGGTCTGCCGGGCCAGCGGGGCTTTCATGGCGCTTTAGCGGCTGGTCACACATCTACACCGCGGCGGCCTCGTACCGGACCGCGGGCGCGGGCGCGAGCGGCGTCGGCGACGACAACTTGTCCGCGCCCAACGTCAGCGGTATCGCCGGCGGGCAGGGCAAGTTCGTCGCCGGCTCCACGCTCGCCCGTCCGACAGGGAGCGGTGACGGGGCCGACTTCTGGGTCGACGTCATCTTCGACTTACTGAGTGACTAAGTCACTGGGTGTCTTTGGCGGGGTTGCGACGCCGTATCGGGTTCCTATGACGCCGGGATGACGGCTTGATCGGTGACGGCCTTGTGCAGGGTCTTGGCGAGTTCGACGGCGTCAGCGTTGGCCCAGACGTGCATGGAGAAGAGTGCCGGTCAGGGGCCGTTCAGCAGTTCGGCCAGGTCGGCGGGCAGTGACATCGGCTTGGTGAGGCCGACGCCTGCGCGTCCGGTGTTGCCTTCGGGGTAGCGGCCCAGCGCGGAGCCGGGGGCGGCGACGATGATGCGCACGACCTGGCCGAAGGCTTCGCACGGGTCGCGCTGGGAGACGGCGAGGGCGAACATGGCGATGTAGTAGAGGGGCATTGCCGAAAGCGGCGCTTCAGTCGGAACGCGCGACCTGGGCCGCACAGCCGGTGAGGTCGGTTGGACGCCGTGCCGTTCACCTCGTCGCAGTGGCGGCCATCCTAGCGGCAGCGGCCTTCGGAGGATGGGGCGGCGCCTGTGGCGATCGGCAGGAGTGTTCGTCCGGCCGGGGGTGAGGTGTAGCAGCCTGGCGTGGAACGGTGAGCAGGGTGCGCGCGGTCGCGGCGCGCCGACTGGGCGAGTTATGCCCGATGTGCCGTATAGAGATCATCGTGACGAAGAGTCACTGACTGCGCGTGCACCGTCGCGCGGGCCACCACGTTCCCAACTGCGGACATGAGGCTTGCTCGCGTCAGGCGGCGGAAACGGACGAGGCGCGAGGATGGTGACGGTGCGTGACCGTACGAAGATGTGGTCTTGACTCTGAGGCCCGACTTCGGCTAACCGCCTATTTACTCTTAGGAAAGTTTCCTTTATATTCCTGGCATCCCCCCAGCAAAGGAGCATGGTATGCGGAAGAAGATCATGTTTGGCGGGACCGCCCTGGTCGCCGCCGGCATCACAGTGTTCTCCGCCACTCCCGCATCGGCTCACGGTTACATCTCCCAGCCCCCGAGCCGGCAGGCCTTCTGCGCCCAGCGGGTCGTGACCAACTGTGGTGGCGTGGAGTACGAGCCCCAAAGCGTGGAGGCCCCCAAGGGCTCGCGGCAGTGCAGCGGCGGTGGCGGTTTCTCCGCGCTGAACGACGAGAGCCGGAACTGGCCGGCGACCTCTGTCGGCAATTCGGTCAACTTCAACTGGGTGCTCACCGCCCGCCACGCCACCAGCACGTGGGAGTACTACATCGGTAACACCCGCGTGGCCCTGTTCAACGACGGTGGCAAGCAGCCCGGCGCGACCGTGACGCACAACGTCAACCTGTCCGGCTTCAGCGGACGCCAGAAGGTCCTCGCCATCTGGAACATCGCCGACACGGCGAACGCGTTCTACGCCTGCGTCGACCTGCAGATCGGTGGCGGTGGCCCCAGCACCCCCACTCCGACCCCCACCCGGCCGACCCCCACCCCGAGCCAGACTCCCACGAGTAACCCGACCGGCACGTGGAAGGCCGGCACGGCGTACCGGGCCGGTGACACGGTGACCTACAACGGTGTGACCTACCGCTGCACGCAGCCGCACACCGCCATCCAGGGCTGGGAGCCCCCGAACGTTCCGGCTCTGTGGGCGACCGCCTGAACGACCGCTTCCTGACCGTGCAGTGCGAATGGAGCGGCGCGCATATCGGCGGCCTCGCATAGAGGCCGTGCCGCGAGCAGGTCACGCCCTGCTCATACGGAAGCATGCATACGGGTCTCAGCGAAGCGGGGAGCGCTCATGAAGCCTCCCACCGTCAAGAGCGAATAGTTTCGATTCATCAAAGTCATGCCGCTTGCGCGTTCCCTCGCCGGGCTATGTGCTACCGCGCATCCCGGCGCGGGCGCGCTGCGGTTTCTGGGACCGCGCTGAAAGCTGGTTCACCAATGTCTGGGAGACCCGGGATGGCTGGGGTGGTCCAGGCCCGGACCTGCTCGGCTAGGGCGGTGACATGATCTGGGGGGCATGGCCCTTGCGATGCCGTGTCCCAGGTCGAACACGAACGGGCCCCACTCGGGACGTGCAGGATGCGGTCCATCTCGGCGGCGGAGGGCCGCCAACGACGAGGCTGAGGATCTGCGCGCAGCGCCTCAGGCCGTTGCACCTCTGTAAGGCTCACGCAAGGGGACCGTGGCGTCCAGGCCGATGGAGTCCGCTCCGGTCGCCTCGGCGAAGCCATCGCAGGAGAGCCTGGCGCCCCAGGGGAATGCGATGACCGGAATGTCCGGGTGCTTATCCTCGTCGCTGACCCCCGGCTTTCGTCCACGTGCGGGGGCGCCCCTAGGGCTTCTCGGGCGGCCAGTACAGGTCCAAGAGGGCGAAACGTGCCGTCACCCGACGCTGAGGATTACGATCCTGCCCGCGGAGTACTGACCTGATGGCTATGTTTCTTCTTAACGATGACCATGGGATGCCGCTGGGCGTGTTCGGCAGTCCGAAGGAAGCCATGACGCTGGTGCGTGAGGTCGATCAGTGGAAGCTCGCAGGAGAGGGTGCTTGGAGGGGTGGCGGCCGGACTACTCGTTTCACGACGACAAGCCACACTTCACCGTCCGTCTCATCGGGGAGTTCGTTGAAGACGCCCAGGATGTGACCGGGTGACTGACCAGTGGCAGACCCTCGCCTCTCTCGTCGACTGGCTCAACCGAAGCAACGGCACCAGCGACCACGAGACGGCCATCCGCGTCATGAAGGTCGGGGAGGAGTTCGGCGAAGCGGTCGCCGCCTACGTCGGCATGACCGGCCAGAACCCGCGGAAGGGCATCACCCACTCCGCCGAGGACGTCGCCGGCGAACTGGTCGATGTCGCCGTCACGGCGTTGGTCGCCCTGCACTCCTTCACTCGCGACCCGCGCGGGACGTTCGAAGCGAAGCTCGCTCGGATCGCTGATCGGGTTGCCACGGCGGAGAAGTCGCCTTGAGCATCTATGCAACCCTGTTCTCCCTGGACGACGACAACCACGAGCCAGGGCAGTGCGCGGTCTGGGCGCCAGCCGTAGATGCCCTAGGCGGCCTACAGGCCATCACCTCGGACGGCCGGCGCTGGGCGCGCGTAGCGGCCGCCTGAACGTGCGGCAACGGGCCACCACTCATCTACCAGGGCAGCCATGTCAATCCGTCCGAGGATGATCCTCGCGGGGGAGTGCTTATGGTGTGCGGCATCCCCGACCACTGCCACCCGGACGCCCGTGGCAGTGATGACGCCGGTCGGCCGGTGGAGTTCTTACGACTGTTCGCCTCCGAGGCAGCGAAGCGCAGGGGTACGTGCTTCACCCGCTGTGGATGCCCGCGCAGCAGGCAGAGGCCATCGGCAGAACGGCGTGCGGAAATGCATCAGGGACAACATGGGCGGAAGCTGAATGACCGCCCGCTCCTGCGCTCCAGCGGCGGACCCGATCGGTGGCCCGGATACTGGCGGCGTGCATCCTGGAGACGCCGCTGGACGTCGGCCGGTTGCTCAGGCCGATCAGGTCCGATGGGCAGGGCGAGGGCGTCGTCGAAGTGCTGGAGCAAGGCGAGGGGGATGCTGAGCCCTGCCGCCGTGAGCAATGCCCGTCACGGCATCGGATCGTTCCTCTCGATCTCGCGGGGCCGGCTCACTGTAGTCACCGCACCGCGACCCGTGGAGGTACTGCGCGAGGGTGTCGCGCGCTCCTGCGTCTCAGGTTTTCCTTGCCGTCGAGTACGGCCGGGCACTGGTTGACCTTGTGGCCGGACCCCACGGTCGAATCAATCACCACGAAGCCTGAAGCGCGTCGACGTTCGCCTCACTCTCCGCGTCCTGCGGGCACCCGCCCTGATTACCCGCGGGTCTCCACCCAGGCGTCGATCACCCTGAAAGCGGAGATGTTGGTGAACGAGATGCTGCCGGCGGGCGCCCAGGGGCCTACGGACTCCCTCCCGCCGCTCTGCACGACCCGGATCCGGTGTTCGCCGGTGCCGCTGGAGCAGTAGCTGGAGGCCTCATACGACACGTCGTCGACCTGGTATGAACAGTCGGTGGGAGCGGCCGCGGCGGGGCGGGTCATGAGGGCGGTGGCCAGCAGCGTGGCAGCGGCGAAGGTGGTCCATTTTCTGGTGCTCATGCGTCACTCCTGACATCTGGGGTGGATCAGACGCGCGTTCTACCCGTCCAAGTAGACCTGCCTTAGGAAGGTTTGTTAATAGCAAATCTCGCCGTCAATGGCCGGTCGAAGTCCTTCGCGCGGGAGATGGCGAAGTGCGCCTAGCAGGGGTATGCGAGGAGGTCGGCGTCACACCTAGCGGTAGGTACCGAGAGCTTCCCCTGGCACCCAGGGCCTGTACCCGCAGTTTCCCGGCAGGGAGGCGAGCATCTGTCCGTTCCCCTGCAGCGCGCTCACGTCCATGCCATGAGTGTGCTCCCATCGCTGTCGCCGCCGGCCTGGCTGCCTCGTTCGCCGCCATCGAGATGTGGGGCGAACAGCCCGCCGGATCCGACCCGGACGCCGACGCGAGTGGGCGATGAGCGGCGTCGAGGTCGCCCTGGTCGACGCCGCAGGCACTGCTATCGCTCTGGCGGTGCGGAAACGCGACGCGGTCCGGGCCGGGCGGCGCACGGGCAGGCGAAGCGGTCCCGGCTGGTGGAGTCTGAGGACTGCCGGGACCGCGGCGGCCGAGCTCACCGGCCGGGCCCTGCTCCCCGTCATCTGGTCACGGCCTGGCGCGCGTCGCCCGCCTTCTGACCCGGAGGAGGACGTCGGTTCTCTTGATCAGGGAGTGCTCGTGGGACGGCTCAGTCGCTCTTCAGGATGATGCTGCCGAGGACGTCTGCACCGGGTATTTTGACGCTCGAGAGGGAGCCGACGGCGGCCCAAGGCCCCGTGACCGTTTCGGTGTAGCCGCCCAGCTGCGGGTTGACGAATCGGTACGTCACGCGTAACGCGTGGTACCCCGTGCCGGTCGTGCAGTAACTGCTGAGGTAGCCGATCGGGGAGGGGGTGATCGAGCAGGTGTCGGGGATGGCGTGCGCGGGCGTGGCCGTGCCGGCGACGATCGCGGCGGAGACGAGCGCCGCGCCGACGAGGGAGGCGCACTTCCTGGTGTTCACGATCTGCTCCTTTATGTGAGTGGTTGCCGGTGCCTCCCGCGGTCAGGATCTGCAGGAGGTGGTGTGGCCGCGGGTCAGCGTTTGTTGACCCAGTAGTCCTGCAGGCTTCCCGTCGCCGGGATGCGGGCCGTCGACACCGAGCCCACCGGGACCCACGGCCCCTCGTTGGTGATGACGCCGACCTGCGGGTTCACATGGCGGGCGACCAGGTAGACCTGGTGTTCCCCGGTGCCGCTCGTGCAGAGGCTGGAGACGTATCCGTTCGACACCCAGGTGGTGCAGTCGGCGGGGAGCGCGTAGGCCGTGCCGCCCGGCAGCGCGACGGCGAGTAGCGCGGCGAAGGAGAGGGCGGCCGCCCACTTCCTGGGGTTCACGTGTGCTTTCCTCCGGCGAAAATGGGGGCCGGAGGCGCCGACCGGCCGTTTTCTTAGGAAAGTTTCCTAAGCGAAAGATACCTGCGGGTCGCACGCCGTCAAGACCCCGTCCGAGGCCCGGACGCGGCGGCTGTACCCTCCTTGGCGCGCGCTTTCTTATCCTGCCGCCATGACGCGACGGGGGTGGGGGCCGAGCATCGTCCTCACCCCGCAGACCTCTCAAAGCGCGGTGAGATTTACCGGGTTGACCACAACCCTGTGGCCGGCCTTCATTGCCAGCTCCCTCAGGGGCACCGAATGTCCGAGGGTCCCACGACGAGTGCGGGCGGGTGATCTTGTTGGGTTGTCCGATTGCTGGGAGCGAAATGGGAGCAGGCGAGGGGGCCGTAGGGCGTCGGAGTGCACGAGAGTGCACCGTATACCTGCGCTGAGCTGCCGATTCTCTCATTTGCGCAGGTCGGGAAATCTGGAAAACCCGCCTGCGGGTCAAGGGGCGCAGGTTCGCATCCTGTCGCCTCGACAGACGAAAAGGTCTGTCGAGCTGAGGGAGACCTCAGGTCAGCAGACCTTTTTTGTGTCGGCTGGGTTCTCGGGCGTCGTCAGACGGTCGGCAGCCGGGGACGGCGTGGGGACCGGTGCACCGTGAGATGAGTGCTCAACGCCGGTGATCTTCCGGAGCACATGCGGGCGTGGAAGGACGACCGGTAGATGGAACACGTGAAGGACGACTTGACCTCGAGTTTCTGGCCAGGCCCGGCTGCGCCTGCCTGACGAGGAGACGGCCACAAGACCCTGCCTTTGTGGGGGGCTGGGGCCCAGAGATGGCGAGACGGGTGGGGCGGGGTTAGTCGATGATGATATTAAAGGGGGCGTCCGAGTAGGTCGTTGCTGTGCCGGTTGCGACCAGGATGTTTCGGGCGGGGTCTCCACACGTGGCGGGGGCGGAGTGGATGGCAGGGGCGTTGACCGCAGCGGCGGCGCGTGCTCCTGGGGTGTGCGCGCCGATGGCGGCCAGGGCGGAAGGAACGGCAGCCGAGAGCGCGGCTCCTGCGATCAGCACCGATGCGGGCGATTGCCGTGGTGAAGGCGGTGGAAGGCATGGTGTCTCCTGTGTGATCAGTCCGTGTGAGGAGCCATCGCCTCCATCACGTTGGGCAACTTGATGATCACACGGGGGTTGAGGGGAAGGTGCTGACCAACACGGATGTTCGCCCCCTGGCCGCCCCGAGCGCATGTCCCGGCCCCTGCCTTGGCGTTCTTGAGTGAGTGGGGATGGACGCAACCGCCTTCAGTGAGCGGGCGCCTGGCCCGGTCGGACGTGCCCTCACCTGGGACCGTTCAGCGGTCTCGGCCAACCGGCGAGAGCGGGGATGCGCCGAGCCCGCGCGCGTGTCGCGGTTCGCCGAGTGTCGGAGTGCGCCGCTGCGCTTCCGAAGGAGCCGACCTTGGCGTGCACTCCCGTCGTGGTGCAGCCTCGACCTCATCGCATGAGGAATCAGTCTAGTTATGGAGATACGATGCCAATCGTGCGATATAACGTACAAGAGGCTTGTCGGAGGATATCCCATTTGGGTGTATTAATCGGTAGTCGACACACCTGCCTGATTAATCATCTGTGTTGCCGCCTCAAGTCGGGGTAGTTCACCTATGTGGCGCCATTATGGCCAACGGCGCTCAATTCTCTTCATTTACCAATGGGGGTATTTAGGTGACTCATCCATCTAGAGGCAGGCGGCCCCTGGCGCGAGTGATCAACGACCGATTGCCGTTCGCCTACATCGGCGCGGCGTTGACGGTCGGGACGCTCATGGCGCTGCCGCTTCCCGCGCAGGCCGAGGTGCACGGCGGCACCGCGAAGAACGGCGCCCATGTCGACCTCACGTTCGCATCGGCGCCCGGCCGTGGAGGTGGGGGCGAAGAAGAGACTCCCCCCGCGAAGAAGCCCAGAAAAGAAATCCGGCAACACCGCCCGGCACGTCATATCGCCCAAGCGCCGCGGAAGCACTACAAGTACTTCGTCCACCAACCAGAGGAGGTCTCTGTCCGGTCCGAGCACGGCGGTGGCGGCGGCTACCGGCACCATCGGGGGAATCACGGCCACCACCACAACCGTCATTTCACCGATGACACCTACCTCTTGCGGCAGTTGCGTAGGTACCACAGCAGGCAGGAGGCCCTCGAGGCGATCAACCGGCAGTCGAACCGCTGGCTCCATCCGAGACCGGAGAAGGTCGAACCGCGCGACGGCAAGGGCCACAACGCCACGGTCGGCGAGCGTGAGAAGCCCAACCGGGATTCCGGCCGGATCGGCCGGTAAGAGCCGCCGGGGGCCCGGAGTCCACGGGTGAGCCCGACATCCAGGGACCGTCCGGACCAGTGGTCCGGCCGGTCCCTTCGGCTCGCCTCAGCCGCCGCGGTGTATTAGGCGGAGTTGGTCTCGCCCTGAGATGGTTGAGTCCGCTCGGCTCTCTACGGCTTTCGGTGGTGCGGACGTTTCTCACTTTCACGGGGTTCAGCCTGACGGTCTGGATCGCATGACAAAAAGTTTGACGGGGTGTAGGCCGCACAGGAACATTGGTTCGTGTGACTTCACGCCCCGGCGCGGGAGACCGCCCACCCCGCGTTGACCTTCCCTCCGGCAAGGTTCGCTCGGTGGCTCATCGGCACAGGTCCTCTATTGCCGTGGTAGCCGTCATCTGCGCGATGCTGGCGGCCTGTGCGCCTGCGACGACAGAGCGGCACCCTTCTACGGCCGGCCGGTCATTGACCTTGACCGTCCTGCCCCCGCCTGAAGGACCCTGGCCGTCCACTCTCTTCTCCGTCGGCCTCTGCCCGAAGAAGCAGACCGAAGGCACCCGCAAGTGCCGGAGCGGGGTAACGGACCGTCAACGGCAGGCGGTCGAGGCGGCGATTCGTGGCGTATCAGGTATCGAGAAGTACGAGTTCCTGACCGCGGAAGCCGCACTCAAGGCAATGACCGATGATGGTTCAGGGGAAAGCCTCCTCACCGAGGAGGAGACCATGCCCTCATTCGAGGGACGATTCCGAAGCGTCGGGGACGAGAAGGCCACGCGCCCGCTGACCGACGACCTGCGATCGGCTGTGGAACACCTCCCCGGCGTGGTCTCCGTGGAACTCTCCACTGATCGCACGTTCTGGTCCGGCAAATCTGACCTGGCCGTACGGCTGTGCGGTGAACCTCCGAACGAGGACCCGCCCTGCGCCGGCCGAGGACGCCCCTCGCGGCAGGAACGCAAGGCCATCGAGACGGCCCTTGCGGCCGTCTCGAACATCGACAAGGTCTATTTCGAGGACGCCGGCCACACCCGCAGGGTCGCCGAACACCTCCTGGGCGAGCCCCCCGCCCTGAACGAGGTGAGCGAGGCCTACCAGATCAAGATTCTCGACAAACGAGCGGTCGAAGCCATCGAACAAGCCGTCCAGAACCTGCCGGGTGTCGACAGGGTCGTGGTGCCACAACTGACCTCCTAGTTCGGAGGAGCAGCCACAACGGCAGGCCGGTTCGGGACGCCCGGTTCGAGGCGCCCCGGTGCCCAGGTATGGCGGCTCCATCGACCACCGATCCGCGTCTCCATCACAGCCCGGCCTCGTACAGGCACACGGGAAGGCCCTCTCGCCTTGGCATGGCGAGAGGGCCATGGTCGCTGGCGGTACGTCAGGGGACGATGACGTGGAAGCCGGTGTCGCGAGCTCCGGAGGCGGTGCCGGTACCGACGAAGATGTCGCGGGCGTCGCCGCAGTTGCTGTCGTGGCGGACGAAGATGCTGGAGTCCCAGGGGGCGCTGGTCCATTGGGAAGTGGCGACGGGGACGGTGGCCTGGGCGTTGATGTCGGAGTCGAGGCGGATGCAGTACTGGCCGGTCGCGATCTTGCGGACGCCGGTGACGCCCTTGGAGCGGACGACCGAGCCGTCGCCGTTGACGATCGCCGCGGCACGGATCTTGGGGGCGGAGGCGCCGCCGAGGTCGGCCAGCGCGGGCAGGGCGAGCGCGGCGGCGCTCCCGATGGCGGTCAGGGTGATGGCCGCGGTCAGGATGACGGCCTTCTTGGTGGGGTGCATACTGCTCCTTCGGTGGGGGCGCGAGACGTGTGGACTGCGGGGGGATGGTCGTGGCGTGGCCACCTCACGTTGAACGTGCATCGCAGAGTGTAGTTACACGAGTACTCTGGGTTGCATACCGTGTGGGTGAGGCTCATGTGACCCGGAGCCGTACGGTGATCGTTCCCTGTGGTCCGCAGGAAGGAATAAACCGGTTGCTTGTGGCGAAAGGGATTGTTTGACTGGCGCCGAGCAGATTGGGGGGATGTTGATGCCCGTGGGTACCGAGGACGCCGTCGTGCGCCCTCGAGCGGGTCGACGTCCCCACCGGAGGCTCCGGCGGGGGTGATCCCGCGTGGGTTGCGACGGCACGGTCGGCCAACTCGCACCCCATTTCGTCTGGAGCCACTCCATTGCCACGCCATCGCGCCCGCGTCAGTTCCTTCCGTTGTGTCAACTGCCGCCTCGACGTGCCCGCCGACGCGCCGGGCACCGCGCACCGTAACCACTGCCCCACCTGCCTGTGGTCCAGGCACCTGGACGACACCCCGGGTGACCGAGCCGCCGACTGCGCCTCGGGTATGGCGCCGATCGCCATCCACGCGCGCCAGGACGGCGAGTGGTCGATCATCCATCGCTGTACGGCGTGCGGCACGCTCAACGCCAACCGCGTCGCCGGTGACGACAACCCGCTCACGTTGATGCGGCTGGCCGTCGCACCACTGGCACGCCCGCCGTTCCCGCTGGACTACTTCGCTCAGCTCTGAGACGGCGTCCCGACCCGTCGGGCGGGTGTGGAGCCGAGCCGGAACTTGCGTAGGGGGTACCGATGCCGGCCCTTCTTCCCGCCGCGCATCGTGGAGGCGTGAGTTCTGGGCGCACTCCGCACCCGGCCAGGAAGGGAGATGTGGTGGAGCGACGACAACGCTGGTCGTGAACGAACGGGGCTTATCAAGAATCACGGTGGAAAAGGCGAGCGCCATAACCGCGTCCCACATCAGGTGTGAGACGTCGGCAGACCGATCAGATGGGAAGGCTCACGTGGGCTTCAACGCGATCACCGCTCGACAGGCCGCAGGCACCCGCCCCGGTTCGCGGCGGGCGACGGCTCTGGTGATGATGGTCCTCACCGTGGTCACCGCGATGGTGACGACCGCTCCGGCGGCGCGGGCGGACCTCCCCTACGGGCCCTACACCTGCCGGAACGGATCCGTCTGGCGGGAGGCCGTGCCGGCCGACCGCGTCTGTGTGGACCCGGCCCGGCGGGCACAGACGTGGCAGCAGAACGCGGAGGCCGCATCACACGTAGAACCCGGCGGCGGCCCCTATGGCCCCGACACCTGTAAGCAGGGGTATGTCTGGCGCGAATCCCGGCCTTCCGACCACGTCTGCGTCACCCCGTCCTTCCGCGACACGGTCGAATTCGAGAACAAGGTGGCGCCGGTCCGATACGCGGACCTGGCGGCCATCCCCGCCAACACTTTCCGCTTCTACCGTGACCCGTACGGCGTCTACGAGGGAGCGTCGGTGCAGGGCTACTCGCCCACCCCTGGGGGCTACGTCGCCATGTACGGCTGGCTGGGCGGCGACTCCAGCGGTGACGTCAATTACATCCGGCGGATAGGGCCGGGCCAGAACCCCCTCGCCTGGGGCTGGGCCGACAGCACCGGATTCCTGCGCGTGAGGGTCACCCCTCCTCACTGCATCGGCTTGAACTCCAACAAGCGGATGTACCTCATCGTGGTCGATGAAGCGACGGGATCGGTCAGCAATGCCGGGTGGGGCTATGTTCCCTGCGGATGGGTGTGACCCTCCCCGCCGCCCGGTCGGCGAGCACGGCGACCGCGAGCGAGCGGTGCGCGTGCTCGCCGACCGGGCCGCGACCGCGGTCCCGCCGATCCGGGCCCGGCCACGGCGATGTCCGTAGGTTCCGTATCCGTCTCAGGCGTTACTGTTCGAGCCTCCGCCCAGGTAGGCGGTGTGCAGCAGGTCGGGGGAGGCGCGGAGGTGGTCGGAGGTGCCCTCGTAGGCGATGCGGCCGCGGTCTAGTACGTAGACGCGTTCGGCGAGTTCGAGGGCTACTCCCATGAACTGTTCGATGAGGAGGACGCCGATTCCTCGGGCGGCCAGGTCGGCGAGGACCGGTACGAGGCGGGCCACGACGACGGGGGCGAGGCCGAGGGAGAGTTCGTCGACGAGTAGGTAGCGGGGGCGGGCGACCAGGGCCTGGGCCAGGGCGAGCATCTGTTGCTGGCCGCCGGACAGGGTGCCGGCCGGGCGGTCGGTCAGGTCGTGGAGCTCGGGGAAGACCTCGATCGCGGCGGTGACCGCCGCCGGGACCTCGCGCTTGGGGAGGCCGGCGCCGGCGACGCGTAGGTTGTCGGCGACGGACAGGTCGGCGAGGACGCGGTGGCCTTCGGGGACGGCGGCGACGCCGGCGGCACGGACGCGCTCGGGGCGCAGGCCGGTCAGGTCGTTGCCGTCGGCGACGACGGTGCCGGCGGTGGGGCGCAGGAGGCCGGCGACGGTGAGCACGAGGCTGCTCTTGCCCGCGCCGTTCGCGCCGAGCAGGGCGGTCACCTTGCCCCGGGGGACGGCCAGGTCGACGCCGTGCAGAACGACCCGCCCGCCGCGCGCCACCTTGAGCCCCTCGACGCGCAGGTCCTCCGCGGGCTGACCCGCGGGCCGCGGTTCCTCGTTCATGCCGGCCACCGCGGTCCCTTCCTCGTGTGATGCCGTGCGGGTGCTTGTGGGGTCATGCGACGGGCTCGCCGAGGTAGGCGGCGCGGACGCGGGCGTCGTTCAGGACCTCGGCGGTGGGGCCTGAGGTGACCAGGCGGCCGAAGTCGAGTACGGCGGTGGTCTCGCAGATCTCGCCGACCAGGCCCATGTCGTGCTCGATCAGGACGACGAGCGCCCCGAACCGCTCGGGGACGGACCGTATGGCGTCCGCCAGTTCCGCCGACTCGGCCTCCGACAGGCCGGCGCTCGGCTCGTCGAGCAGGACGATCTTCGGGGTGCCGGCGAGGGATCTGGCCAGCTCCAGCTTTCTGCGCTCGAACAGGGTGAGCGCGCCCACCGGGCGGTCCGGGCCGGTCAGGCCGACGAACTCCAGCAGCTCGGCGGCGTCGGCCCCGGCGGCGCCGGCGGCGAGGTGGTCGCGGGCGAGCAGCAGGTTGGCGCCCACGCTGAGCTCGGCGACGAGCTGCTCCTGCTGGAAGGTGCGGCGCAGCCCCCAGCGGGCCCTGCGGTGGGCGGGCAGGGCGAGCAGGTCGGTGCCGTTCACGTGGGCGGCGCCGGAGCTTGGACGCACGAATCCGGACAGGACGTTGAACAGCGTGGTCTTCCCTGCGCCGTTGGGGCCGATCAGACCGCACAATCCGGACTCGTAGGTCAGGGTCACGCCGTCGAGAGGCTTGACCCCGCCGAACCGCACGGTCAAGTCCGATATTTCCAGCTTCATTTCGCGGCCACCGCTTCCGTCTCCGGTTCCGCGGCGGGCGCCGGATCTCGCCGCTTCGGGCGCAGCAGCGCGGCGAGGGTCTCCAACTGCCCGCCGATGCCGCGCGGCGCGGTGATCAGGGCGTGCATGAGGCCGATCCCGAAGACGACGAGGATGAGGTTGCCGTCGATCCCGACCGAGTCGAGGACGGCGGGCAGGATCTGGCCCATCACGCCGGCCACGATCGCGCCGGTCAGGCCGTACGCGCCGCCGATCAGCACCACCGCGAAGAGCAGCACCGAGTCGGACGCCCGGAACGCGATCGGGTCGAGCCGCCCGGAGTTGGCCGCGAGGAAGGCCCCGGCCACGCCGGTGACGAACGCCGCGAGCGCGAAGCCCCACAGCTTGTACCTGGTGATGGCGATGCCGGTCGCGAGCGCGCCCGCCTCGCTCTCCCTGATCGCCGCCCACGCGCGTCCGGGTCGCCGCCGCTGGTGCACCAGGACGAGGATCAGCGCGAGCACCGCGCACGCGATCGTGAGCCGGAAGAACGCCGAGTCCGACGAGGCGAACGACGGGCGCGGCATCGAGCGCTGCACCTCGCCGGAGACCCGGCCGAGGAACCCGCCGCCGCCGTCGGGGAACCCGGCCGCGTTGAACGCCACCTGGAACGCGCCGCCCGCCATCAGCGTGACGAGCGCCAGGTCGATGCCGGACAGCCGCAGCGCGGGCAGGCCGTACACGATCCCGACCAGGCACGTCGCCGCCCCGGCCAGCAGCACGACGAGCGGGAACGGCAGGCCGGTCGCGAACGACAGGCGCAGCGCGACCCAGCCGCCGACGCCGAGCAGCGCGACCTGGCCGAGCGAGACGAGGCCGAGCCTGCCGTACAGCAGGCCGATGCCCGCCGAGGGGACGGCGAAGATGGCCGCCGAGGTGATCACCCGGACCCAGTAGCCGGTGGCCACCATCGGCACCACGACCGCGAGCACGGCGGTGCCCGCGAGCAGCGCGAGCGCCACCCACAGCACCCGTCGCCGGTCGCCGGGCGGCTGAGGGTGCGCGGTCGCGGTCGCGGCGCTCTCCGCCGAGCGGATCTCGACCGTGCTGCCCCTGCGGGCCCGCGCGCTGCGCCGCTGGAGCCAGAGGATGACGAGGACCGCCACCGCGAACGGCGCGACGGCCCGGTAGGGCGCGACGGTCGTGAACGCGCCGCCGACGCCCTCGATGAGCCCGACCGCGAGCCCGCCCGCCAGCGTGACGCCGATCGAGCGGAACCGCCCGACGACGCCCGCCGCCAGCGACGCGATCACGAGGAACGTGAGCGTGCCCGCCTCCAGGCGGGTGAGGTCGGCGAGGACCAGGCCGGTGATCCCGGCGACGGCGCCGCTGACCACCCACGCGACGGTCTCGACGCGCAGGATGCGCACGCCGAGCAGCGCGCTGATCTCGCGGTCGCCCGCGAGGGCGCGCATCTGGGTGCCGATCCTGCTGCGGCGCAGCAGGATCGCGGCGGCCACCGTGAGGCCGACCGCCAGCAGGAACGCGAACGCCTGCGTGCCGGTGACGCGCGCCGAGCCCACGTCCCAGCCGAACTCGTCGGTCGGGAGGCTGAGCGTGCGCGGGTCGTCCGACCAGTTCCAGAAGCAGAAGCCGAGCAGCACGAGCGCGAACCCGAGCGTGCACACGGCCTTGACGAGGGAGTCGCGCTGTGCGACGAGGGGCGAGAGCAGGCGGCCGTACAGGCCGGAGAGGACGGCGGCCAGGGCCGGCGCCACCGCGTAGGCGAGCGCCGGGCTCTGGCCGTCCTCGATGAGCTGCCAGGCCACCAGGGCGCTGAGCGCGCCGATCGCGCCGTACGCGAGGTTCAGCACGCCCGTCGCGCGGAACAGCACGACGATGCCGACACCGGACAGCGCGTACACGGACCCGAGGGCGAGCCCGCTGATGACGAAGGGGAGCAGCATCGGATCAGTCGCTGGTCAGCAGGCCCTGGGCCTTCTCCGCGGCGCGGATGGGGCCGAGGTCGGGGTCCTGGGTGTCGGCGCAGTCGCGGACCAGGGCGTAGCCGTCGCCCTGCATCTTCACCTGTCTGGTGACGTGGTTGGCGTTGTGGCGCGGGGCCTCGCCGAAGTACCACGGCGCGCACAGGATGTCGCTCTTGTAGCCCTTGATGCCGACCACGGCCTTGCTGACCTCGTCGCGGGTGAGGTCGCCCTTGAGCTTCATGATCGTGTCCACGAAGATCTTCGCGGACAGGAACCCGCCCTGGGAGAAGGAGTCGCGCGGGTCCTTGGGGTCGCCGTACGCGTCCATCACCTTGCGCCAGAGCTGGTTGTCCGGCGTGGTCGCGTCGAGCATCGTGAACTCGGAGTTGGACACGAACCCGTCCCAGTAGCCGCCGACCTGCTTGGGGAAGGTGGTGTCGTAGCAGGGGGTCAGGCAGACGAAGTGGACCTTGTCCTTGAGTCCCTGCGCCTGGGCGGCCTTCATGATGGCCGCGTTGTCGGGCGCGGGGTCCTCCATGACGATCGTGTCGGGCTCGCCGCGCATGGCCTGGAGCAGGACGGCGGGCGCGTCCTTGATGCCCGGATCGTGCAGGACGTTGCCCGCGGTGGTCAGGCCCTTGCTCTTGAGGTAGGCGTCGACGCCGGCCTGGGTCCAGTCGCCGGTGCCGGGCACCGAGTTGCTGATCTGGGCGACCTTCTTGGCGCCGAACACCTCGACCGCGTACTGGACGGAGCCGATGGCGCTGATGCGCGGGCCCGCGTTGACGGGGGCGATGCGGGGCGACTCGAAGCAGGGCCGCGGCACGCCGGTCGCGAGCAGGTCGTACAGGCCGTTCTTCTCCCAGATCGGGCCGGAGACGCCGCAGGCCACGAAGCTGGAGCCGCCGACGATGCCGACCAGGTCGGCGTTGCCGGCGAGCTTGGTCGCCAGCTCGGAGGCCTTCTGCGGGTTGAGGCCGTCGTCCTCGACGATGTAGCTGATCGGGCGGCCGTTGACGCCGCCGTTGGCGTTGACGCAGTCGAAGTACGCGCGGGCGGCCTTGGGGGCCGAGCTGAAGTCGATGCCCCCGCTCGCGGTCACGATCGCGCCCACGGTGATCGGTTTGCCGGTCGCCTTCTGCCCGTTGCCGAGGCCGCACTTGACCTGGTCCTTGGCCACCGGCGGCGATCCGGACTCGTCGGCGCCACCCCCACAGGCGGTGACGGCGAGCAGCAGCCCGGCCGCCAGTACGGCGAGTCGTGTAGCACGGAGCATGGGCGGGTCTCCTCATCTACATCAATGGTTCAGACGCTCGCCAGCGGAGCCCCCCGAGGGTCCAGCGTGCCGCAAATCATGTATGACCTCAGATATCTTTGTCCATAGCCTGTCGGACATGCTGGACGTGTCGCCCTCCCAAGGGTGGCACAGACCACGTCGGTCGGGGTGAAGTCCGGCGGAGTCGTTCTCGTCCTCGGTTACGCGTGTGCCGCTCGATGACGAGCCCGGACGGCACCTCGAAGGATCGGCCGGAGAGGGACATGGGATACACCACCGAGTTCGAGGGGCGCGTCAGGATCGACCCGCCGCTCAATTCGCACGAGGTCCGCTATCTGACGCGGTTCGCGGGCACCCGTCGCATGAACCGCCGCAACGGGCCCTACTACTGCGGCACCGGATTCGCGGGACAGGACCACGAGCCGGACATCATCGATTACAGCCGCCCGCCGGCCGGTCAGCCGGGCCTGTGGTGCCAGTGGACGCCCGCCGAGGACGGCGGCGCGCTGGAGTGGAACGGCGCGGAGAAGTTCTACGACCCGGTCGAATGGATGGCCTACCTGATCGACACGTTCCTGAAGCCCGGCGCCATTGTCGGGCGGGAAATGGCGGGCCGCGTTCCCGCCGCGAACGGAGGGCGCTGGTACGCGCCGGAGTTCGCTTTCTTCACGTGCGATCACATCGTGAACGGGCGGATACTCGCGGAGGGCGAAGAGTTCGACGACCGCTGGACGCTGCGCGTCACGGACAATTTCGTCGAGCGCCTGGAAGGGCATCACCGGGGGTCGTAGGCCGGCGGTCACGGGCGTAGCAGGCGTGCCAGCGCGCGTGGTCTGAGCAGCGCCAGCGGGTCGCTCATCTGCATGGTCTTCAAGAACGCGGCACGCACGATGGGATCGTCGACCGCACGGTCGTTGACCCGGCCGAGGGCGGCTCGGAGCAAGGGGGAGTGCAGGGGCGGCGCGGCCACCCACGGGGTGTCGGCGGACACCGCGAGACGCCACGGCACGCTGGTGCGGGCGAACAGGCGCCGCTGGACGGTCCGGGCCGCGGCGGGGTCGGAGCGCAGGGCCGCGGCCTGACGCCGCAGCTCGATCGCCTGCAGGGCGGCCACGGTCATCCCCTGGCCGTAGACGGGGTTGAAGACGCACAACGCGTCCCCCATCACCAGCAGCCCGTCCGGCCAGGCCCGCACCCGGTCGTAGCGGCGGCGCAGGTTGGGCAGCCTGGTGTACCGGTAGACCCGGTGGCCGGGCGTGAGCCGTCCGACCAGGTCGTCGATGGCCGGGTTGCGCAGGACACGGGCGGCGTCGGCGTAGTCGGCCGCGGTCCGGGCGAGCATGTCGCCGCCGCGCCCGTACAGCATGATCAGGGCGCGGTCCCGTTCGCAGAAGACCACCCCGGCGCCGCGCCCGTGGTGTGCGGCGCTGCCCACCTCGTAGATCCCCGGGCAGTCGCGGCGGAGCGGCCCGTCGTAGTCCAGCCAGACCGTGCTGTAGGCGACCCGGCCCTCGACGACCTGGTCGATCCCCCCGGCCCGGTGCAGGCCGGGAAGCCACTGGCGGAGCCGGGAGCCGCGCCCGCCGGCGTCCACGACCAGACCGGCCTCCCACCGCCGTGCCCCGTCGCCGTCCTGGACCTGGACGCCGGCGACCCCGCCCGCCGTGTCCGGGGTCAGGCCGACGGCCGATGTGCCGTCACAGATCCGGACCCCTGGGAGGGCGCGGACCCGGGCGCGCAGGTGTTCCTCCAGGAAGGTGCGGGTGAAGGTCTGGATTCGCGTCCCCAACTGGAGCCGCGGGCTCTGCCGGGGGCCCGCGCACATCAGTACGTTCCCCAGGTCGTTGGTGGGGGCTCCGTCCGCGTGCAGTTCCTTGGCCAGCCCGGGCAGCAACGACTCCATCGCCTCGGCCCCGGCCGATAACAGCGCGTGCGGATGCGGGGACTGGGCGACCCCGCGCCGGAAGCCCTGCCCGTCGACCAGAGTGTCGCGTTCCACCACGATCGTCTCATCGAAGGCGTCCGCCAGCGCGACCGCCGCCAGCAGCCCGCCGATGCCGCCGCCGATGACCACCGCCCGAGCCTTGGCATCCCGTGCCGACACGCGCCACCTCACTCACCCGCGAGCGGACATGAACGGCGGCACGCCGCCTCCGCTCGTCGCGACGAAACCGGCCATGTATTCGGACCGACTTCACCGTCCATAGTCGGCTGATCACCGTCGGTCGTCAATGTGTGGAGGCCACGGAAACGGCTTCCAATTGGTGGCCGCGGGAGGCCGCAGGCTCAATGCGGCTCGTCTCCGAGGGCGATATTGGGATGTACTTCTGATTAGGCACTAAAAGGGGTATGCGCGACGCGGTGGAAAGGCCTGAAAGACCGCTTCTGTTCCTCGGTGAGCGGTCATAGATCGAAGTTATGGAAAGGCGGAGGGTGGCGCGGTTTCACGACCGGTGCCACGTTGAGAAAAGCCCGGCCGGCCAGGCTCCCCTCGGTCCTCGGTGAGGACCCCGTGAGAGGAGTCATCGCACGTGAAACGCTTTACGAGCAGGGGGATCGTATCCGTCCTGGCGGGCGCCGCCATGGTTTCGGGCCTGTTGACGGCGCCCAGCGCCGCCGCGGCGATTCCCGCGGTGAAGCCGGCCGCGCCCGCGGGAGCGGCGGCGCCGTACGCGCCGCCGGACGACCAGGCGAAGGCGCGGGCCGTGGCTCTGGCCACGCGGACACTGGCCGGTGGGTCGGCCTTGGTCGAACGCTCGCCCGATGACCGGTTCGGGACGCCCCGGGCCGTCTTCGGCGCCGGCGGGCTGCAGTTCCTGTCGTTCCCCCGTGCCTACCGGGGCCTGCCGGTGTACGGGGGCGACGTCAACTTCATGATCAGCCGGGATGGCGGGACGCTGCACTACGCCACCTCCGCCCAGCGGGCCGAGATCGACGTCGACGTCACGCCGAGGATCGACGCGGCGCGGGCGGCGGCGGTCGCCCGCACCGTGGCGGGCCCGGGGGCGACGATACGGTCCACGCGCCTGGTGGTGCACGCGACCGGGGCGAGCCCCCGGACGGCCTGGGAGGTCGTCGCGCAGGGCAGGAGCAGGGACGGCGTCCCGGCCGAGCCGCACGTGTTCGTGGACGCGGGCAGCGGCCAGGTCGTGGAGAGCTGGGACGCGGTCAGGCACGGGACCGGGCACTCGTACTTCAACGGGGACCCGGTGCGGATCGACACCACCGCGAGCGAGACCGGGTACTCCCTGCGCGACCCGTCACGCCCCGGGATCGAGTGCAGCGCCGTCGGAAGGGTGTTCGACGGCACGGACGACGACTGGGGCAACGGCACGGCCACCGACGTGGAGACCGCCTGCGTGGACACGCTGTTCGGCGTCCAGCGCGAGTGGGACATGCTGCGCGAGTGGACCGGCCGCAACGGCATCGACGGCCAGGGACGCGGGTTCCCCGCCATCGTGGGCTACAACATGCCCAATGCCACCTGGTCCGGCACCGAGGTCAACATGGGCCGGAACACGGCCGGCAGCAAGCAGACCACCTCCCTCGACGTGGTCGGCCACGAGTACGGGCACGGGGTCTTCCAGTTCTCCGGGTCCGGCGGGGCCGGCGGCGACGGCTGGATGGCCGCGATGAACGAGTCCACCGGCGACATCCTGGGCGCGATGCTGGAGCACTACGTCGGGCATCCGGAGGCGCTGGACGAGCCCGACTACCTGGTCGGCGAGGAGATCGACCTGTTCGGTACCGGGGCGATCCGCAACATGTACAACCCCGCGCAGATCGACGACCACCCGAACTGCTTCACCACGACGGCGCCGGACGCCCACCCGGGCTCGGGCCCGCAGAACCACTGGTTCTACCTGCTCGCCGAGGGCTCCAACCCCACCAACGGCAACCCGGCCAGCCCGACCTGCGACGGGACCCGGGTGACCGGCATCGGGATCCAGAAGGCCGGGAAGATCTTCGTCAACGCCCTGCAGATGAAGACCGCCTCCTGGGGTCCGGGCGCCGCCCGGCTGGCGACGATCCAGGCCGCGTACGCGCTCTTCCCCAACTCCTGCACGGAGATGAACGCGGTCAAGGCGGCCTGGTCGGCGGTGAACGTGCCCACCCAGCCGGGCGAGCTCATCGTGGAGTGCTGGCCGGAGTCGTTCGACCTGAGCCTTTCCCCCGCACAGGGCACGGTCGTGGCCGGTCAGTCGGCGACCAGGACCGTCGTCCAGACCCGGACCCTGCAGGGGCCGCCCCCGCAGGTCACGTTGTCGACCGCCGGAGTTCCCGACGGGATCACGGTGAGCATCGCCCCGGGGCAGGTCACCGCGGGCGGCACCGCGCAGGTGACGATCACGACGCGGCCGGACGTGCCGCCCGGCCTCTACCGGTTCCAGGTGGTCGGGACGGCGGGGCCGATCACCCAGCGCGCTCCTTTCGACCTGACGGTGATCACGCTTCCGCCGAAGATTCTGATCACGGTCCAGCCGCACACGGTGGTGCTCGACCAGGAGCTGAAGGGTTCGGCGACGCTGCTGTCCGGTCCGTCCGGCGGCACTCCGATCCCCCTGCGGCTGTCGGCGTCCGGGGGCCCGCCCGGGATGACGGTCGGCTTCACACCGGCCGAGATCACCGCGGGACAGAGCTCCGCCATCGCGATCGCGGCGACGCGGAGCACCCCGCCGGGGACGTACCAGGTGACGTTGCAGGCGATCGGAGATGTGGCGGCGACGGCGGCGCTGACGGTCCAGGTGCCGGAGCGGGGACCACGCCCGCAGGCCTGGCGGCCGTACACCCGCTACCAGGTCGGCGACCGCGTCACGTATGACGGGCAGGTGTACCGCTGCCTCCGGACGCACGTCTCGCAGCCGGGCCGCACACCGCCGAGGACGCCGGCGTTGTGGGCGCGGGTGTGATGACCTGACCCGTTCGTGCCGAGCGGTCCGCCCGCCGGCCCGCGCGTCCGTTCAGGACCGCGGGCGGCGGGCGGCCGCCTCGATCTCCTCGGCGACGCGCCACAGGGGCGTGCGACGCGAGGTGACCACGACGAGCACCTCGTCGCAGGGGGCGTCGTCCCCGGCCGCGTCGCCGTCCATCCAGGTGCGCAACGCCTGAGTCACCTCGGCCATCGCGGTGGCGAGCCGCGCGCGGGCGTCGCCGTCGCCGCCCGCGCGCAGCCAGCTCCGCAGCACGTGGTTGTGCGCGGCCACGAAGGCGGCGGCGGCCATCTCGTGGCGGAGCCGGTACGCCTCCCGGTCCTCCTCCGGGCGGCGGGCGTCCAGGTACTCGGAGAAGGCCCGCTGGTAGCCGCTGGTGGCGGCGATCTCCCACTGCCGCAGGGCGGGGACCCGGCGGGTCAGCTCGTAGCGCCGTACGGCCGTCTCCGGGTCCTCGGCGTACATGTCCAGCACGATCCGCACCGCGTCGGCGATCACCTGGAGCGGCGACCGCAGGGGAGAGGCGTCCTCCAGGTACTCGGCCACGCGCCGCAGGCACGCGGTGTGGTCGGGGAGGATGGCGTCCTCCTTGCTGCGGAAGTACCGGAAGAAGGTGCGCCTGGCGACTCCGGCGGCCTTGGCGATCTCGTCCACGGTCGTCTCGTCGAACCCGGTGGCGAGGGAGAGGCCGATCGCCGCCGACATCAGCTCCCGGCGTACGTCCCGCTTCGGCGGCATCCGGTCCCTCCCGTGGTGAACGCACCGCGCTCTTTCCAGTGTGGCACTGAATGCCTTAACATACGGCACTTAGTGCATTTTATGCGACGTAGTGCATTACATGCGATACTTAGTGCATCAGTGGATAGAGGGGACGAGCACATGGGCCTGCCCGGTCGTTCAGCGCGGCGAGACTGGAGAGACCAGTGCTCTGGATAGCGGTCGCGATCGCCGGCCTCGCCGCCACCGCCGTCACCGCCCTCGTGGCAGGCCGGCGCGTGCTGTTCCTCCACCGGCTCGCCACCAGCGGCCAGCCCGCCCCCGAGCGGATCGAGTACGCGAGGACGCACGTCGGCGCGGAGGTCAAGGCGCAGCTCGTCGAGGTCTTCGGGCAGAAGAAGCTGCTGAAGTGGACGCCGTCCGGCACGGCGCACTTCTTCGTGATGTGGGCGTTCTTCATCCTCGCCACCGTCTACCTCGAGGCGTACGGCGCGCTCGTCCAAGGCGCGGTCACCGGCACGCCCGACTTCCACATCCCGCTCATCGGCACCTGGCCCGTGCTGGGCTTCCTGCAGGACTTCATCGCGGTCGCGGCGCTGTGCGGCCTGATCGCCTTCACCGCCATCCGCGTCAAGAACTCGCCGAAGAAGCTCGGCCGCGGCTCCCGGTTCTCCGGCTCGCACCTCGGCGGCGCCTGGCTCACGCTGTTCATGATCTTCAACGTGATCTGGACGATGTTCCTGTTCCGTGGCGCGGCCGTCAACACCGGCAACTTCCCGTACCGGTCGGGCGCCTTCGCCTCCGACCTCGTCGCCGGGATCCTGCCGCGCAGCGAGGCGCTGGAGGCGGTGGGGCTGCTGCTGCACATCGGCGTGATGCTGGTGTTCCTGGTGCTCGTGGTGAACTCCAAGCACCTGCACATCTTCACCGCGCCGCTGAACGTGCTGTTCTCCCGCCGTCCCGACGGTCTCGGCGCGGCCCAGCCGATGCGCAGCGGCGGCAAGCTGCTCGACTTCGAGGAGGCCGACCCCGAGACCGACGTCTTCGGCCGCGGGAAGATCCAGGACACCACCTGGAAGGGGTTCCTGGACTTCTACACCTGCACCGAGTGCGGCCGGTGCCAGTCGCAGTGCCCCGCCTGGAACACCGACAAGCCGCTGTCGCCCAAGATGCTGATCCTGGACCAGCGCGACCACGCCCTCGCGGCCGCCCCGTACCTGCTGGCGGGGGACGCCGAGCGCGAGAACTTCCCGGAGGACGTGCTCGCGTTGCTCGACAAGCCGCTGGTCGGCGAGGACGGGGTCATCCACCCCGACGTGCTGTGGTCGTGTACCAACTGCGGCGCGTGCGTCGAGCAGTGCCCCGTGGACATCGAGCACATCGACCATATCCTCGACATGCGCCGCTACCAGGTCATGATCGAGTCGGCCTTCCCGTCCGAGGCCGGGGTGATGCTGAAGAACCTGGAGAACAAGGGCAACCCCTGGGGCCTGCCCGAGGGCAAGCGCGCCGACTGGATCGAGGAGCTGGACTTCGAGGTCACGATCGTCGACGAGAAGATGCCCGAGGACACGGAGTACCTGTTCTGGGTGGGCTGCGCCGGCGCGCTGGAGGACCGGGCCAAGAAGACCACCAAGGCCGTGGCCGAGCTGCTGCACATCGCCGGAGTGAAGTTCGCGGTGCTGGGCCCGATGGAGGCCTGCACCGGCGACCCGGCCCGCCGCCTGGGCATGGAGTTCGTGTTCACCATGCTGGCTCAGCAGAACATCGAGACGTTGAACGAGGCGGGGGTGAGGAAGATCGTGGCGACCTGCCCGCACTGCTTCAACACCCTGGCCAATGAGTACCCGCAGCTGGGCGGTCACTTCGAGGTGGTACACCACACCCAGCTGCTGGCGCACCTGGTCGAGGCGGGCAAGCTGACGCCGGTGACGCCGATCGAGGAGAAGATCACCTATCACGATCCGTGTTTCCTGGGGCGGCACAACAAGGTGTACGCCCAGCCGCGCGACATCATGGCGACGGTGCCAGGGGTGCGGACCCAGGAGATGCACCGGTGCAAGGAGCGGGGGTTCTGTTGTGGCGCGGGCGGGGCGCGGATGTGGATGGAGGAGCGGATCGGTAAGCGGATCAACACCGAGCGGGTGGATGAGGCGCTGACCACCGATCCCGACACCGTGTCCACCGCGTGCCCGTTCTGCCTGGTGATGCTGGGGGACGCGATCAACGAGAAGAAGAACACCGGCCAGGCCAAGGAAACCCTGGAAGTCGTCGACGTCGCCCAGCTGCTCATCAAGTCCGTCAAGGGGGAGCCGGCGCCCACCCCCTGATCGCCCCGCGCGAGCGCGCGGGGCGCCGGGTCACCCGCGCGCGTCGGCGGCGAGGGCGTCCGAGGCGTACCCCCGGGCCTGCTCCTCGGCCGGCTCGCCGGTGGGCTCCTCCGTCAGGAAGCCGCCGGACTGGTGGTGCCACAGGCGGGCGTACGGCCCCTGGGCCCGGAGGAGCTCGCGGTGGTCGCCCTGCTCCACGATGCGTCCCTGGTCGAGCACGACCAGGCGGTCCATGCGGACGACGGTGCTCAGCCGGTGCGCGACCACGAGCGCGGTGCGGTCGCGCATCAGGGTCCACAGCGCCTCCTGGACGAGGATCTCGCTCTCGGAGTCCAGCGCGCTGGTGGCCTCGTCCAGCAGGAGGATCGGCGCGTCGCGCAGGATGGCGCGGGCCAGGGCGACGCGCTGCCGCTGCCCGCCGGACAGCTTGACGCCGCGTTCCCCGACCAGGGTGTCGAAGCCGTCCGGCAGGGCTTCGGCGAACTCCGTGACGTGCGCCGCCCGCGCCGCCTGGAGGATCTCGGCCTCGGTGGCGCCCGGCCGGGCGAAGGCGATGTTGTCGCGCAGCGACCGGTGGAACATGGCGGGATCCTGGGGGACGTACGCGATCATGCCGCGCAGGTCGGCCTGGCGGAGCCGGGAGATGTCCTGGCCGCCGATGAGAATGCGGCCGCCCTGGATGTCCATGAGGCGGAGCAGCAACCGGGTGAGCGTGGTCTTCCCGCCGCCGGACCGGCCGACCAGGCCGATCTTGGTGCCCGCCGGGATGGACAGGTTCAGGCCGTCGAACAGGAGCGGATGACCGGCGTGCGCGAACGACACCCGCTCGAACCGGACACTGGTGTCGGCGGGCCGCAGCGGTTGCGGGTCGGCGGGGTCGACCACGTTCGGCGGCGTGAGGAGGAGCTCGGCGAACTGGGCCGACTCGGTGAGCACGCTCTCCAGGCGCCGGTAGATCTGGTTGAACTCGAACATGATGCCGATCGCGTTCGAGTAGTACGTGAACGTCACCACGATCGCCTCCACGCCCAGCCCGCCGCGCAGCGCGACGGCGATGAGCAGGCCGACGGTGCTGGTCAGCACCGACAGGGGCGCGACGACCGTGTCCACCCGCAGGTTGCCGTAGTCCCAGGAGCGCAGCGACAGCCTGCGCTGCTCGGCGAGGCGGGCGCGGTGCTCCACCTCCTCGCGGTCCTCCGCCGCGAACGCGCGCACGCTGTCCATGTTGGCCAGCACGTCGGCGACGTGCCCGGACACCCGCACCTTGGCGGCCTCGCGCTCGTCCACGAGCTTCTGGCGGCGGCGGATGAGCGGAGCGATGAGGAAGCCGGTGACGACGATGAGGCCCACGAGCACGAAGACCAGCAGCGGGTGGTACCGCCACAGCACCACCGAGGCGAACCCCAGCGGCACCACCTTGGCGACGATCGCGAACGTGAGCGTGTCCGTGAAGCCCTCGAACCCGCTGGAGAAGCTCAGCACCCGCTTGGTGAGCGAGCCGGCGAAGTTGTCGTGGAAGAACGCGGCGTCCTTGGCCAGCAGCTCGCGCATGCCCATCGCGGCGAGACCCTCGATGCCCCGGGCCTCCGTGCGGTTCACGAAGTGCAGGGCCAGCCGCCACACCACCTCGCCGGTGAGCAGCAGCGCGCCGAAGCCGAGCACGTACGGCAGGAGCGCGGCGGCGGTGCCCTCCCCGCCCGCCGACAGGTGCCCGACGATCCCGCCGACGGCCAGCGGCGCCAGGTAGAACAGGCAGATGTTGCCGACCGCGGGCAGGACCAGGCCGGGCGCCGTTGTGCGCCACTGCCTGCGCAGTTCGCCGCCGTAGTAGCGAAGCGTCAGCAGCACGGCCGACCTTCGCGTGGACGGTTTCCTCTTGGAGAAATCGAGTAATCCGAGCACAGCCCCCGCCCCTCCGAATACACGCCGCCATGGCCATGCTGACGCAGAGCCGGGGGAAGGAGCCAATGATTTTCCGCCGGTCCGGCGGCCGGGAGAACGGGTTCGTCGCGTCTCGCGGAGCGGACGCGTATGCGAATGCGGAGCTCATGAGCTGTTCGAGGGCCCGTGGAAGCACGGCCGTGTGGATACCGAAACGATATGGGATTGCTGAATCTCCGATGAACGCCCTCAATAGGATGGATTCCGGTCATGTCCCGTATTCAGGAGTATCTCTGTGCGTATCCGCCCTGTGCTCACGGCCGCCGTCCTGGCCGCCGGCCTGCTGGTCGTGTCACAGCCCGCCCACGCGGCGGCCCCGGCCGTCCAGATCGCCAAGATCTACTATGACTCGCCCGGTTCGCCGGACAACGGCGCGAACAGCAGTCTGAACGGCGAGTACGTGCAGATCAGGAATTACGCGAAGAAGGCCGTCACTCTCAAGGGCTGGACCATGCGCGACACGACCCGGCAGGCCGGTCACGTCTACACGTTCGGCGCGTTCACCCTCGGAGCCGGGAAGACCGTCACCCTGCGCACCGGTAAGGGAAAGGACACCGCCACCACCCTCTACTGGGGCAGGAGCGGAGGAACTTTCGCCTATATCTGGAATCAGGACAAGGACACCGCATACCTGCGAAACGCCTCCGGCGCCCTGGTGGACTCCTGCTCCTACAACTCCACCCAGGCCGCCTACAAACTCTGCTGACCCCGTCCGGGCGCCACGCGCACGGAACAAAAGCCGCGCGGCAGGTGGCGGGTCGCGCCCGGCCGGTGCCCGTGCGCACTGGCTGTGGCGCACACCGAGCGCTAGCGGGGCGTCCCGTCGCGCTCGCTTCTTCGGGCGAGGCGGTGGAGTTGCCCTTCGTGCACGTCGCTCACCCACTCCCAGCCGGGCTTGGCCGATGGGCCGATCCGCGCGTCGGCGGGGGCTCGGCCGTTCCGCAACGCGAGCACGTACGCCCGATCCTGTTCGATCCGTGCCTGTACCTGGTCGGATCCGCCGACGGAGCCGTGGCCCGGCACGACGACGTCAACGCCGCCCGCCACGGCCTCCAGCAGCCGTAGCGCGGCGAGGTGGTCCTCGATCGGGTCGGCGGTGCCGTCCAGGTCGAGCATCGGAATCAAGACATCGGAGAGCATGTCGCCGGCGACGAGAACCCCGCGTTCCTCGATCAACAGCGCCGCATGGCCCGGGGCATGCGCTTGATGCTCGATGATCCGGACGCCGGGGCCGTCCCAGGGAACCCGCGCGGTTTCGGCGGGCAGGCCGGTGATGAGGCCGAGCAGGTCCAGCGGTACGCGCCCGGCGATCTCCGTCTCCTGCAGGTGGGCGGCGACGCGGGCCTTCGCGTCCGCGTCCGACAGCTGATCTCGGACGGTGGCCGCGCAGCGCGCCGTGCCGTACCGGGGCGCCTCGCCGAGCCGGGCGTGCCAGAGCAGGTGATCCCAATCCGGATGCGTGGAGAACCCTGCCACAACGGGCTGACCCAACTCGCGAAGGTCGTTCGCGAGGCACTCGATCTCGGAGCCGGTCACCCCGGGGTCGATGAGCAACACACCGGCCCGGCCCTGGACCGCAACGGCGTTGCTCTGCACGAACTCGCTCTCGTGCACCCACACCCCCTCCGCGACCCGCCTCAGCACGCGCTCGCCTCCTTCGCGTCCCGGATGGCGTAGCGATGCATCGTGACGCCCTGCGCGAACGATCGCTGCTCCAGCAGGTCGAGATCGATCGGCAGGTCGTAGTCGTCGAACAGCGGCCTGCCGAAGCCGAGGATCGCGGGATGGGTGAAGAGCAGCAACTCGTCGAGAAGCCCCGCCCGGAGCAGCTGCGTCGCGAGCGCCGCGCCTCCCACGCTGATGCCGCCGTCGGTCTCGGCCCGCAGGGCGGCGAGCCGCTCGATCGCGTCGTCGCCACCGATGATCCGGGTGTTGTGATCGGCGCTGCGGCGCGTGCGGGAGACGAGCACCTTGGGCTTGGCGGTCCAGATCTCGCCGTACTCGCGCATGACGTCCGGCAGCGACGCGTCCTCGTGCGCCCGTGGCCAGAACTCCTCCATGACCTCGTAGTAGACCCGGCCGTGGACCATGAGCGCGAGCTCCCGCGTCCGCGCGTTGGCCTCGCGGTGCAGTTCCTCGTCGACGCGTAGCCACTCGCCGGCGCCGTTGTCCCCCGGAACCTGCTCGATCCGCAGGTCGAGGGATACCTGCATCGAGTAGACGAAGCGGCCCATCAGCTCCTCTTTTCCAAGTGCTTGCAATCTGCAACCACTATATTGGGAGCGAAACACCTGTCAAGGAGGAAGCGTGGAACCACGGTCCGGGTGTCCGATCAACGCCGCCGTCGAGGTGCTCGGAGATCGCTGGTCGTTGCTCGTGCTGCGCGACGTCATCTTCGGCGACCGCCGCTACTTCCGGGCGCTGCTCACCGGGTCGATCGAGGGCATCGCCTCGAACATCCTCGCCGACCGCCTCGTGCGGCTCGTCGAGGCAGGGATCCTCACCCGCGGCGCCGCCGTGCGGGGGCAGCGTGCGCGCTACAGCCTCACCGAGGCCGGCATCCAGACCCTTCCGATCATCTACGCCCTCGGCAACTGGGGCCTCGACTGGTGCACGGGCGGCGACGAGCTCCGGAGCCGGCAGCAATTCATGCGCGACGCGGGTCCGGCGTTCATCGAGGAGCTCATGGACGAGCTTCGCGTCCGCCATCTCGGCGCCCCGCCGAAGCCGCACGACGGCCCAAGCCCGCTCGAGCGCCTCGACGCCGCCCGCGCCGCGGCCGCCGAGCAGGAACCCGACGGCGAACGGTGACCGCGACGGCCCCATGCGCGCGGAACGAGTGTCGGACCTGTACGTCCGTCGGCGTTCCGTCGGCGCGTGGTCAGCCTCGTGCGCGGATGGGGGCGCCGATGGCGTGCATGTGGCGGAGGGCTTGGGCGTAGGAGTCGATCAGGCCGGTCTCGTGGTACGGGATGCCGAGTTCGGCGCAGTAGGCGCGGACCAGGGGCTGGGCGTGGCGCAGGTTGGGGGTCGGCATGCTCGGGAACAGGTGGTGCTCGATCTGGTAGTTGAGGCCGCCCAGCGCGACGTCCACCACCAGGCCGCCGCGCACGTCGCGGGAGGTGAGCACCTGGCGTCGCAGGAAGTCCAGCCGGTCCTCGGCGGTCAACGTGGGCATGCCCTTGTGGTTCGGGGCGAACGTGCAGCCGAGGTACACGCCGAAGATCGCCTGGTGGACGGCGACGAACAGCAGGGCCTTGCCGAGCGGGAGAACGGCGAACACCGTCGCGAGGTAGGCCGCGACGTGGGCGACCAGCAGGACCGCCTCCACCGCGCGGTGCTTGAGCTGCGGACGCCGGAGCGCGCGGAAGCTCGACACGTGCAGGTTGAGGCCCTCGAGGGTCAGCAGGGGGAAGAACAGGTACGCCTGCCAGCGGCCGACGATCCTCGCCACGCCCCGGCTCGCCGCGGCCTGCCGGTGCGACCAGATCAGGATGTCGGGGGAGACGTCGGGGTCGTGGTCCTCGTGGTTGGGGTTGGCGTGGTGGCGGGTGTGCTTGTCCATCCACCAGCCGTAGCTCATGCCGATGCCCAGGTTGCCCGCCAGCCAGCCGGCTGCCTGGGCGTACCGCCTGGACCGGAAGACCTGCCGGTGCGCCAGGTCGTGCGCCAGCAGCGCCACCTGGGCGAAGACCACCGCCAGGTACGCCGCCACGAGCAGTTGGGCCCAGGAGTCGCCGAGCGCGAGGAACGCGCCCCAGCCGCCCGCGAGCAGGGCGACGACGAGCGTGATCCGCAGGGCGTAGTACCCGGGGCGCCTGTCCAGCAGCCCGGCGTCGGCCACGCGCCGCGACAGCCGCGCGAAGTCGCTGCCGCGCGCCGCGCGTTCGGGGGCGTCGATGGTGGAGGTGTCGGTCACGGAGCTCCTGACGTGGTGACGGATCGGCTCCGTCGCGAGGCGGCGCGATCACCGCACCCGGCGAGCAATGGGCCGATTTGCACCGTTCAACACTGTCGGGATGACCATGCCCGGCGACATCCCGGTGGCAGGCGGGTCCGGGGTAGTGCTGCCCCTACCACGAGAGGTACGGCCGGCACCCGAAGGACAATCCCATCGCGGGCCATGGATCCAGGCCGTGGCTCCGTCAGCGGGGTGCGGGGGCGGTGGTGGGGAGGCGGGCCTCGACGGTCGTGCCTTCGGGGGTCGAGGTGAGGACGCAGGTGCCGCCGAGTTCGGTGGCGCGTTCCCGCATCGAGGAGAGTCCTACCCCGGCGCGGCGCCCGGCCGGGATGCCGGGGCCGTCGTCGGCGATGGTGACGCGCAGGTCCTCGCCGCGGGTCAGGCCGATGCGGATGGACGTGCCGCCCGCGTGGCGGCGCGCGTTGGTGAGGGCCTCCTGCACGATACGGTAGGCGGCCACCTCGACCGCCGCGGGCAGGTCGTCCAGGTCGCCCTCCGCGGTGACCGTGACCGCCGGGTCCGGCCCGGCCAGGCCGCGGATGGCGCCGGCGAGGCCCAGGTCGTCGAGGGCCGGGGGACGCAGGCCGTACACGAGCTGCTTCAGGTCCCCGGTGACCGCCTCCATGCCGACGCCCAGGTCGGTGAGCAGCACCTCGGCCTCGACGGGGGAGCGGCGCAGGCTGGCGCGGGCGATGTGCAGCGTCATGGCGAGCCCCGACAGCGTCTGGCCGAGCCCGTCGTGCAGGTCGCGGCGCAGCCTGCGGCGTTCCTCCTCGCGGGCCGCGAGGATGCGTTCGCGGGAGCGCTGCAGGTCGGCGGCCATCCGTACGGCGTGCGCGACGTCGGCCACGTACGGCAGCAGCGTGTGGACCACCCGGTCGTCGTGGGCGGCGGCGAACCTGCGCGCGCCGGGCCGGCCGATGGACAGGCTGCCCACGGGCTCGCCGTGCCAGATGAGCGGGATGACCCGCGCGTCCGGCCCCACCTCGCCGCTCTGCACCCGCGGCGGCATCCCGTCCGGAACGTGCACGGCCACGCCGCCGACGGCGAGGCCGTCGCGCACGACCGAGACCACGGCGGCGAGCGCGTCGGCGGGGTCGGCCCTGCGGACCTCCTGCGTGAGCCGCTGCGCCAGCAGCACGGGGTCGCCGACGGGCCCGTACATCACGCGGTCGATGGCCCGTTGCAGCGCGCGCCGCAGCGGCTGGAAGAACGTCCCGGCGAACAGCGCCGCCACCAGCCCGGCGACCTGGTGGTACTCGGACACGACCAGGCTCGACAGCGCGCCCGCGCCGACGTAGACGGCGCTGACGACGGCGAGCAGCCCGGCGGCGAGCATGGTGCGGCTGACCACGGTGTCGATGCCGAACAACCGGTACCGCAGCACCGAGAACATGATCGCCACGGGGATCAGCGCCGTCCAGATGGTGGCGCCGAGCACGAAATCCTCCCCGAGCAGCAGGAAGACGACGTACACCGCGAAGGCGGCCAGCGGCCAGGCGATCTGGCGCCGGGTGACGGGGTCGGCGTCGCGCAGGCGCAGCGCCAGGGAGACCAGCGCGGCCACCACGCAGACGTACACCGGCCAGACCAGCAGGTCACGGACCACGGGATAGGCGGTGTAGCCGGGGATCTGCAGCGGGTTCGGGATGATCGCGGGGAAGGCGTACCCGGCGTACGGCGGGTCGGGGCGCACCACCCCGTTCAGGGCCTGCGCGCCCGTGATCAGCATGCCCGCGATCGGCACGACGCGCCAGCGCGGCGACGGCGGCCTGCCCGTGGGCGCGTACACCGGCAGCACCATGGCCATGAGGCCGCCGCCGAGCGCCCAGGTGGCGACGCTGACCCAGCGCAGCACCCCCGCGGCGGTCAGCGCGCCGGACGCCGCCAGGTGCAGCATCAGCGACTGGGACAGCACCGCGACGGCGGCGAGCAGGCCCCCGGCGCTCATCAGCGGGCCGAGGACGAGCCCAGGACGGCGGCGGACGATCAGCGCCCCGACGACGGGGAAGGCCAGGCCCGCGGGGTAGTCGGGGGTGACGGCGGGTCGCGGCGCCCACGCGGGCGGCAGCATGACCTGCAGCACGACGCCCACGACGACGGCGGCCGCGGCGATGATGGCGACCGTGTCGGCCACGAGGGTGCGTCTGCTGTCCATGATGGAGGTGATTATGCCGTTTTCTGGATTACCGTCCCTCGCCCGTTTCGAGCCGTTCCCGCGTCGGAGGCCTTCCGCCGCCGGCCGACGCGCGGGATCACCCGCCGCCGGGGGCCGGGGCGAGGGCCTGGTGCCAGCGGGCGGTGTCGGTGTACTGGTGCAGCCGGGACAGCTTTCCGTCGGCGACGCGCCACAGGTGGACGAACTCGGCCTCGTAGCCGCGGCCGGTGGCCCGCGCGGTGCCCCGGTAGTGGCCGGTGACCACGACGGTCCCGTCGGTGGTCTGCTCCCAGGTCTCGGCGTAGGGCGCGGTGTCGAAGTCCCCGTACACCGCGCCCCAGACGCGGATGAGCGCCTCCTGCGGCCCGTGGAAGGCGCCGCCCGCGCCGCAGGGCATGCCGGGGGCGGTGCGGGCCTCGAAGTCCGGGTGCAGCAGGCGCGCGAGCGCCGCGCCGTCGGCGGCCTGGGCCGCGGTGTAGAAGCCCTGGACGACGTCGAGAGCCGTGCTCATGTGTCCTCCTTATTAGAGGTTCTGTTCTAGAATTGATCCACTAATATCAGGAGGTGCCCGCGATGGGAAGACCGCCCAAGTTCGGCCGTGACCAGATCCTGGACGCCGCGCTGGCGATCGTCGCCGAGGACGGTCCCGGCGCCGCGACCATGGCCGCCATCGCCGCACGCCTCGGCGCGCCGACCGGCTCCCTCTACCACCGGTTCGGCTCGCGCGACCTGCTGATCGCCACCCTGTGGCTGCGCGGCGTCCGCCGGTTCCAGGACGGGTTCGTCGCCGCGCTGGCGGCCGGAGACCCGTACGCGGCGGCACTGCACACGCCCCGCTGGTGCCGCGACCATCCCGCCGAGGCGGCCGTCCTGCTCCTGCACCGCCGGGAGGACCTCGCCGCCCGGTGGCCCGCCGAGCTGGGCGCGGAGGCGGCCGGCGCCGACACCCGCGTCCGCGCGGCGCTCGACGCCTTCGCCGCCGAGCGCCCCGGCCTCGACCGCGAACGGCTGGTCTTCGCGCTCGTCGACGTCCCCTACGGCGCCGTCCGCCGCCACCTGCTCGCCCGCCGCCCCCCGCCGCCCCTGGTGGACGACCTCGTCCTCGCCACCTGCCGCGCCGTCCTGCCGCCGCCGTGACGCACCCTGGGAGCCTGTGACCTCGGCGGCGGCGCGGCGGACTCACCGCGTGAGGTGCCGGTCGGCACGGGGGTGGACCGGTCGGTTAAGAGGGGGTATAGCGGTTGATGTCGGTCAGTTGCGCTCGGGGGCGGCTCGGGTCTCGTGACGGCATGGCTCCGGGTGTCCCCCCCTCACAGAGGAGCGTCTGCGGTGGACGAGAGCCCCCGGCCAGGATTGCTCGTGCTCGGTCCGGTCCAGGTGCACGGTGACGACGGGCCGGTGCGGCTCGGCGGGAAGGTCCGCACCGTTCTCGGCACGTTGCTCCTCCATCTCGGCACCTCGGTCTCCAGGGATCGGCTCATCGCCGCGGTATGGGACAGGCCCCCCGCGTCCGCGGTCGCCAACCTGCAGACCTACGTCTCGCAGCTCCGGCGCGCCCTGGCCGGCGTCGCCACCCTGCGGACCCAGGGGTCGCGCTACCTGCTGCCCCTGGAGCGCGACCAGCTCGATCTGTCGATCTTCGATGACGCGGTGCGCCGGGCGCGCGGCGAGGCGGCACGCGGCGACCTGCCGGCGGCCGACCGCGAGTTCGGGCGCGCGTTCTCGCTGTGCCGCGGCCGGCCGTTCGAGGACGCCTGGTTCGGCAGCGTCATGACCCCCCGGGTGAGCGGCGTCGAGGAGCGGCTCGCGCACGCCAGGGCGGACTGGATCGACGTGCGCCTCGACCTCGGCCGGCACGACGACCTGCTCGGCGAACTGCTGGAGATCGTGCACGCCCACCCCACCTGGGAACGCGCCTGGAACTGGTACATGCTCGCCCTCTACCGCGCCGGACGGCGGACCGACGCCCTGGACGCCTACCACCGGGCCCGCGCGGCGCTCGCCGGCGAGATGGGGATCGACCCCGGCCCCGAGCTGACCAGGTTGCACGCCTCGATCCTGCGAGGCGATCCGGCCACGTACGCCACGCCGCCACGGGAGGAGGCCGGCGGCTGGCCGGCGATCCACCAGCTTCCGCCGGACATCGGGGACTTCGTCGGCCGGGGCGAGGAGCTGGAGTCGCTGGCCGGGACGATCCTCGCGGGGCACACGGGCGCGCCGGTCATCGCGGCCGTCCACGGCACGCCGGGGGTGGGCAAGAGCGCGCTCGCCGTCCACCTCGCCCACCGGCTCCGCCCGCACTTCCCCGACGGGCAGCTCTACGTCCGGCTCACGGGGAACGCGCGCACGCCGGGGGAGCTGCTGGCGGGGCTGTTACGCGTCCTGCGCGTGCCGGAGACGGCGATCCCCGAGTCGTGGGAGGACCGCGCGGCCCTGTACCGGTCGCGGCTCGCGGACCGTTCCGTGCTGCTGCTCCTCGACGACGCGAGCGACGAGGAGCAGGTGCGCGCGCTCCTGCCGGGCACCCCGGGCAGCGCGGTCCTGGTCACCTCCCGGAGGCTGCTCCTGCTGGAGGGGACCGCCGTGCTGGCCCTGGCCGTGCCGCCGCCGGACCAGGCGCTGGAGCTCCTCGCGCGGGCCGCGGGCGAGGGACGCCTGCGGCGCGACCCGGACGCCGCCGCCGCGGTGGTGCGGGCGTGCGGGCGGCTCCCCTTGGCGCTCAGGGTCGCCGGGGCCCGGCTGGCGGCCCGCCCGGCGTGGCCGATCCGCGACCTGGCCGATCGGCTGGAGGATCCGGCACGACGGCTGGACGAGCTGTCCTCCGGGCGGCTCGGCGTGCGGGCGAGCTTCGAGGGCAGCTACGCGGCGCTGCCGCCGGCGGCCCGCCGCGCCTTCCGCCTGCTGGGCCTGACGGGGTTCCGGCGCACGGCCGGGTGGACGGTGGCGGCGCTGCTGGGCGAGCGGGAGAAGCACGCCGACGCGCTGATCGAGACCCTGGTCATGGCGGGGCTGCTGGTCCCGGTGGACGCCCACGGCGGCCGGCCCCGGTACGCGACGCACGAGCTGCTGCGGGTCTACGCGCGCGAGCGGGCCCACGCCGAGGACGACGCGCGGTCCCGCCGGGCCGCGCTGCGGGCGCTGATCACGGAATGCCTGGAGAGGACCCGCGCCGCGGTGGCGCACCTGCCGCCTCCGTTCGCGCCGCCGCCGCCCGGCGGCCCCCTCCTGCGGGCGCGCGACCGTGAGTGGCCGGGCGTGGAGCGCGACAACCTGATCGCCGCCGTGGCGCTCGCGGCGGAGCTGGGCCGGCCGGGGACCGCCGCGGAGCTGGCCTACCACCTCACGTCCTACCTGACCGCGCACGGGCTGCACGACGACGTGGCACGCGTGCAGCGGACCCTGCTGACGGCGGGCGAGCCCCGCGAGGCCATGCGGGCCCGGCTCATCCTCGCCGAGGCCGACCTGCACCGCGGCCGGTTCCAGAGCGCGTCGGCGCAGTTCGACACGTTGCTCGACCACTTCGAGCGCGCGGGCGACCGGCACGCCTCCGCCTACGCGCGCACCGGCCGGGGGATCTGCGCGCGAATCCTCGGCCGCCGCCGCGAGGCCCTCGACGACCTCGGCCGGGCGGCCGGGCTCTTCCGCGAACTCGGCGACGGCGGCGGCGCCCTGCACGCGCTGCTGGCCCTCGCGAAGGCCCACCTCGACGACGGCCGGTACGAGGACGTCGTCAGGGTCTGCCGTTCCGGGCTGGAGCTGACCGGCGGCGGCGGGAACGACGCCGGGCGTTCCGGGCTGCTCCGCCGTCTCGGGCAGGCGTACGGAGCCCTGGGCCGGGACGTCACCGGCCTGACCAGGTCAGCCGGGCGACCGCCGGAACCAGTGCCGGTGACCCCGGACGAACGTCACGACGAACAGCGCCTGGATGCCGCCCTCGACGAGCAGGAACAGCGCCGAGTCCACGGCCCTGAGCGCCGATCCGCCGCCGAGGCCGGAGGTGAGCCCCTTGACGGCGCGCAGCAGCGCGCCGACCGCGATCGGCGCTCCGTACAGGGCGAAGGAGCCGAGGGCGACGGAACTCCCGAAGACCAGGAAGACGGTGTAGACGCGGGTGGCCCGGCGCTCACGGGCGGGCAGGCCCACGGTGGGGTCCTCGACCGGCCCGCGGGATCGCCGCAGGCGGAGAGCGGAGGTGATCCTGGCGAGCAGGTACCGCGCGTAGCGGAGCCCGTCGTCGAAAAGGTTCCGGCACCGCAGCAGGTCGCGCAGCACGTAGTAGAGATCGGTGCGCATGTAGACCTGGATCTGGAAGGGCATGCTCAGCAGCGCGGTCAGCGCGAGCGCCTGCAGCAGGGCCTTGGCGGTGGCGGGCATCGCGACGTGCCCGGCCAGCAGGACGAGCGTGGCGATGAACAGCACGTCCCAGGCCATCCCCGCGAGGTAGACGCGGTAGCGCCGCCGCCGGGGCGCTCCCCAGATGGCGGTGACGTCGGTCTGCACCACCAGGTTGTGCAGCCGGGTCCCGAAACTGATCCGCGCGGGCGCGCCGAGCGACCGGGCGGCGGCGAGGTGCATGAACTCGTGCATGCTCATGGACAGCGAGAACAGCGCCGTGTTGACGAGCACGGTGAGTCCGATGTAGTCGCCCCAGAAGAAGTGCTCGTACCGGGGGATCAGGCCGGGCCGGGTGGCCATGGTGACCAGCGCCCCGGCCACGACGGCGAGCCAGAGGAGCTTCATCGGCCGGCTGAAGATCCACGCCACCTGGCGTGGGGCCAGCCAGGGCAAGTGGTTGCGCGGGGCGTCGCGGGCCGGGTCGTGCAGCTCCTGCCCGTTGACGGAGGCCACGAAGCCGACCTCGGCCAGGGCGTCGACCAGCTCGGCGACGTCGAGTTCGACGTTGTGGTCCGCGGTGATGCGCGCCTCGACGGCGGTGACCGGCAGCCCCTCGCCGAGCAGCCGGATCGCCTCTCCGTACAGTGCTGGCAGCTCGACGAACTCGCGGAGCTCCGGCCGTCCGACGACGATCGTCTCGGGATCGTCGTCGTCGGGCCTGATGACCAGCGCGTGGAAGGAGACCCGGCTCTCCGCGGTGACCGGCGCCGAGGTCATCGGGCGGCCGGCCCGCAGGCGGGGCACTGCGGGTCGCGGGGGAAGTCGATGAAGTAGGAGTGGTCCCACCGCGCGTAGTTCCAGTGGAAGATCCGCCCGCGCGCCTGGGCGGGCAGGCCGGTGAGGTGGTACAGCACCTCCAGGGCGCAGAGATGGCCGCTGATGTTCGCGGTGGCGGCGACCACCGCGTTCGGCCGCTCCGGCGCCAGCGGGCGGCCGTGCGCGCGGAACTCGCGCTCGGCCTCCTGCCGCGTCAGGCACTGCCAACAGCCGGTCTCGCCCGGGAAGTAGGAACCGACCACCGCCATCGGCCCGGCGTAGAAGCTGGTGAACCACGGGGTGCCGGTGCGCAGGGCGGCCTCGTTGGTCCAGGCCAAGATGTCGGGGTGGGGCTCGTCGGCGCACAGCACGAACACGTCCCGGCCGTCCATCAGCGCGGCCACGTCGTCCGGCCCGGTCACCTTGGTGTCGTCGCCGGTCACCTCGGCCAGGCCGTTCATCGCGCGGAGCCGGGCGACGGCGGCGTCCACCTTGAGCGCGCCGATGTCCTGCTCGGTGTAGAGGAGCTGGCGGGTGAGGTTCGGCTCCTCGACCCGGTCGAAGTCGGCGACGTGCAGGGCGCCGATGCCGCTGGACACCAGCCCGGCGGCGACCGCGGACCCGGTGCCGCCCAGGCCGAGGAGGGCGACCCGGGCTTTCTTGATCAAGGACTGGGACTCGAACGGCGAGGCGCGCGGGGTGGGGTCGATCCAGGCGAACAGGTTGCGGGCCGGTTCGTACCGTGCCGCCTCCCTCGGCGTGAGGTTGTCCGGCAGCGGCGCGCCCGCGTCCTCGACGTACCCCGCGGCGATCAGGCCGTCGACGACCTCGCCGACGCTCTCTTCCGTCACCCCCGGGTGGGTCTCGGCGAACTCGGCGTAGATCTGGGCGGTCGTGCGGGTGCCGTCCATGAGCCGGATCAGCCGCTCGATGGACCCGTCCTCGTCGTCCTGGATCTCGGCCGCCATGCCGTACTGCATGAGGCCGATCATGATCCGGTCACCCGGCAGGGCGATGGGCCGGTGGACGAGCTTCACCCGGGGAGTCCGCATGGAGGAGAGCCTTCCTGTGCCAGAGGGAGGTGGGGGAGCCGGGCGGGACGACCCGACCGGCTCCATGGTCGATCCGCCATCAGCCTTCGTCGCGCTCGAGGGTGGTCTCGATCTTCTCCAGCCTGCGCAACTCCAGCTTGAGCTTGCGGGGCTTCTCCTCCACCGGCTGAACGAGCTCGTCCACGTCGCCTCCCATGTAGGTAAGTGGTGTGCGCACCTCCGGACGCTACGGAGCGGCGCCATAGAAACGCCATATGCCAGGAAATGACAGTGAGAACCCCCGCGCGACGGGATGATCTTGGCGAGGGCCGGCGCCGTCATAACTCGGTTACCTCTGGTAAAGGGAGAAGCTTCAGCCTCAGAGACCTCGGATTTTCATATCGCCCGAATGCCCTGCATCCCAGCTCGCGTGGGCGTCTGGAGTCGTGGTGTTCGATACGGCGGTGCCAGTCGGGCCTCCAGCCGTTGAGGCTGGTCATCCGTTCGGCCGCACCCTCCTTTGTTCTGCCCTTTTCCGTGATTGGGGCCGTCTGAAATTCGACCGCCCACCGCTGTGCCGACCTCTTTCTGGTCTTTCAGGGAATTCAGGGAGCGGTGTCGGTGGCGCCGCTGGCATTCTGTGTTGTACAGGTTCCCGTAACGACATCCGGGGCCGGTCGCTCTCAATCCCCCACAGACCCCCGGGTGTCCACTGCCGTGCCGCATCCGCCAACCCCAGTGGCGGTTCTCCCGTTCACCGACGAACCCGGAGTTTCGGTATGAACACCCCCGATATCCCTTCTCCCAGCGGCTCGCCCGCTCGGCGTGTCGCGATCCGCACCGTGAAAATCCTCGGGGTCCTTGCCGGGGTGGCCGGAGCGCTGTGGTCGGTGGTCGTCGTGGTCCGGCTGGTCGTCGCCTTCGTCGTGGCGTACCACGTCGTCATCCTCATCGTCGTGGCCGTCGCGGGTCTTTTGGCCGTCGCTTGGGGGATCACCAAGGAGGTGCAGAGGCACAGGGCCGCGGTCTTGGAGGAACAGATCCGCGACCGCGCGCGATGGGAGCTGGTCGACGCGATGAGCGGCCCCGCCTTCGAGGATTTCGTCGCGGACCTCCTGCGCCGCGATGGGCGCCGCGATGTGTGCCGCATCGGTCGTAGCCACGACAGGGGCGTGGACATCGTGGCGCGCGGCGAGGACGGCGCCAAGATCGCGGTGCAGTGCAAGCGTCAGGTCGGCAGGGTGGGCGCCGACCGGGTACGCAACCTCATCGGCGCCGTGAACGGCGCGACGTACCGAGATCACCGCGCCGTACTCGTCACCTCGAGCACCTTCACCCGGCCGGCCTTCCAGGAGGCGGAAGGGATGGTCTTACTGGTGGATCGCCATGCCCTCGGCCGGTGGATGAAAGGCGAACGCCTGAAGGTATGACCATCCCGTGTGAGAGAGCGCCGCATCGTGAGGGGAGAGGAGTGGCGCGAAGACCTCTCGATGGTCCGGGACGTGCGGCGGTACCACAGCGTCATCGGCGACGTGTACGTCATCGGGAACTGGGCCGCGTGCGACGACGAGGCGGGGTGGCGCGAGTACCGCGCCGTGTTCGCGGGCCTCAAGCCGGACGGCGACGGGGAGGGGCAGCGGCTCGGCCAGGACGACTGGCGGGAGTTCCTCGACACGCGAATTGTCACCGATCTCCCGGTGCGGGCCGGCTTTCGACGCCAGGATTGACGATCAGACTTAGCTGATTTCCTGGAGGAAGAGATGCAGCCCAAGAGCCGCGCGGTGGCGGAGGCCGACGCGCCCCCGCGTGAGAACACCGGACAGGCGATCGCGACGGTCGAGCGGGCGGTAGAGGTGCTGGTGCACTTCGCCGAGACCCCCGCGCCGACCCTCGGCGTCACCGAGATCGCCGAGGCCCTCGGCATGTCGAAGGCGGCCGTCCACCGCATCCTCGCCTCGCTGCGCGTCGGCGGGCTCATCGAGCTGGACCTCGCGAGCCGCCGCTACTCGCTCGGCGTGGGCGCCATGCGCCTCGGCCTGGCCTACCTGGACCGCCTGGACGTGCGGCGCATCGCCGGGCCCGAGCTGGTGGCGCTGTCCCAGCGCACCGACGAGACCGCGACACTGTCCATCCGCACCGGCTGGACCCGCATCTACGCCGACCAGGTCACTCCGGCTCGCGAGGTCATCATGACCGTCTCCCTCGGTGTGCCGTACCCGCTGCACGCGGGCGGCTCGTCCAAGGCGTTCCTCGCCTTCTTACCGGACGACGAGATCGAGGCGTATCTGACGCGGCGTCCGTTCCAGCCCTTCACCGGCGAGACCGTCGTGGACGCCCCCAAGCTGCGCGACGAGCTCACGGCCATCCGCGAGCGCGGGTGGGCGCGGTCGTTCGGCGAGCGCGTGCCGGGCGCCGCGTCCGTGGCCGCTCCGGTGTTCGACCACCAGCGGCGGCCCGTCGCCGTCATCGGCCTCTGCGGGCCGCAGGAGCGGTTCCGCGACGCGGTGGAAGCGTGCGCCGAGGTGCTGCTCGAATCCACCGTACGACTGTCCGGCCAGATGGGGGGGACGGACAAAGAAGAAAGGCGACGGCCGGCCGGCCGACCGGCTTGATCCGCGCGCCAAGGGCGGCATCGTCATCCACTCGGGCCGGTCTTCGACCGCTGCCGCGGCCGGTTCGCACCGAATCGGGCGGGGCGCCGGTGGCGGCCCCGCCCGGCCGGTTCATTCAGTGCGACGCGGGCGGCGGCACGTCGGCGGCGCCCACCAGGGGCAGTGTCACGCCGCTCCGCGCGGTGTCCAGGGTCAGGACCCTGCCGGGGGCGGGGCGGATGGTGTAGTCGCGGTCGCTGGACAGCAGCACGACGCCGAGCCGGTGGCCGGGCGCGAACACGTAGTCGTGCGGCTGCATGCCGAAGTCCAGGCGGTAGGGGGTGCCCGGCCGGATCGGCTCGGTCCGCCACAGCGACCCGCGGTTCTGCGGGTCCGTCCAGCCCCGGGTGACGATCTTCGCCTTGCCGTTCTCGTCGTAGTCCACGAGCAGCGCCGTGACGTTCGCCGACGGCCTGCCGAAAGACAGCCGCAGCGACACCCGCGGCGCGCCGCTCAGCCGGACCGCGCCGGTCAGCGCCGCCGACCTGTAGACCAGCCGGTTGGGGGACGCCGCGGCGTCCGCGAGCGCCTGGGCGGTCTGGGTGGCGTCGTCCACGAACGTCTCGGTCACCGGCCGGCCCGGACGGGTTCCGGCCCGGGTGAGGTCCCCGGCGGCGCCGCCGGCGCCCGGGACCAGGCGCAGCGCGGTGTCCGCCGCGGCCGGGTCGGGCCACTCGGCGTACGGCACCAGGGTCCTGTCCTCGCGCTGCACCAGGGCGCGCGGGTCCTGCTCCACGCCGTTGCGGTGATCCCACAGGTAGCGGGTGAACCAGCGGTTCAGCACGTCGAGCGGCGGCGGGCCGCCGTGCCCGCCCTGGTGCAGGTAGATCTTGTGCGGCACCCCGCGCGCCTTCAGCGCCTGGTACCACTGCGCCGCCTGCCCGGTCTTGACGTTCCAGTCGTTGAGCCCGTGCGCGACCAGCACCGCGGCGTGGACGTTCCGCACGCCGTTCAGGTAGTTCCGCTCGTTCCAGAAGGCGTTGTAGTCGCCGGTCACCCGGTCCTGCGCCGCGGCCAGGGCGTCGATGACCGGACGGCAGATCCCCTGGTCGGCACGGGTGTAGACGTACTCGGCCAGCACGTCGGTGTCCTCGCCCTGGTAGCCGCCGGGGGCGACGACGGCGCCGTTCGCGCGGTAGTAGTCGTACCAGCTCGAGATCGCCGAGATCGGCACGATCGCCTCCAGGCCGCGCACGCCCGTGCTCGCGACCGCGTTCGGCAGGGTGCCGTTGTACGACGTGCCGATCATGCCGACCTTGCCGGTGGTCCAGGTGGCCTTGACCTCCGCGCCCGCGGCGTCGAAGGCCCGCGCGCGGCCGTTCAGCCAGTCCACCACGGCCTTCGCGCCGATGGTCTCGTTGCGCCCGCCCGATGTCGGGCAGCCGTCGGACTTCCCGCTGCCGAGCGACTCGGCGTGCACGACCGCGAAACCGCGCGGCAGCCAGTCCGCCTCGTACCGGGTGCTGATGACCGGGGCGCCGTTCAGCCACGCGCCGGTGTCGCCGCCCGCGAGCCGCAGCCGCTCGTCGGCCGCCGGGTCCAGCACGTCGCCGCCGCGCCCCTTGCCCGGGCGGCGCGGCTCGTGGAGCTCGTGGTCGACGTCGTGGTTGGTGATCGGGTTGCCGCCCGCGTAGTAAGGGCTGGCCTCGTACACCACCGGCGACCTCAGCCCGGCGGTCTCGGTCTCGCGGAGCCGGGTGACCTCGGCGTGCACCCGGTCGTGACGCCCGTCGCCGTCGCTGTCGACCGGGGCCTCGACCCAGATCTCCTCGCGGATCCAGTCGTCCCGGTTCGAGGAGAACACCGGCTGGGCGAGGCCGTCCTTGAAGACCGGCCCGGCCGGAGGGTCGGCCGCGGCGGGGACGGCCACCCCCGTGAGCGCCACGGCGAGGGCGAGGCTCCGGACCGTCAGTGTCATCCGGCGGGATATGGACATCGGCATGGACATCGGCATGGACATCGGTGACCTTCCTCAACGATGCGTGGCCCGCGGCGAAGGATCGGCCATCGGGCGAATAAAGGGACCGTAAAGGCGGGACCGCCCGATGATATGGGGAAATGTGCCGAATGTCGCTAGACAAGTGCTCTTTCTTGATTGCGATGTTTGCGACAAACGTCTAACTTCCCGCAGGGCAAGGCGGCCCGCACCGTCACGGACGGTGCGGGCCTACCCCTCGGTGGGGTGCGCTCGGTGGAGGTTTCGGGGGTCGAGGGGGCTTCTTGGGTCGCCGGTAGCGTTCACGAAAATTGACACCGTCCGGGATGGAAACCGGGGAAGCGAGGCTTATGGGGTTACATGTGGCGATGTGGCGCTGTCCGGGGTGATCGGTAGTTGCGAGGTGAATGAGATGTGAAGTGGTAAACGCCGGGATGAGGGTTCAATGGGCGGATCTCTATCTCTTAAATGTTGCAATGTGGAATATTTGGTTCCAATCCGAAATATCGTCATACTTCGTGGTTAAAATCGCGGCACGGTTACCTACGGGAGGAGCACCGTTGTCATTACGGCTTAACCGTTTCGTGTGCGCGATGGCGGCCGCGGGTCTCGCGGTCCTGACGCTGGCGGGCCCGGCGCACGCCACCTTCAACCCCATCGGCACCGAGCCCGTCGCCCCCTACGCCCAGCCGGTGGACGCCAACGTCCCCAAGCGTGGGTGCGCGACGACGCTGTCGGACCCCACGAACGCCACCGGCAGCATCCCGGCGGTCCAGGTCATCTACGCCTGGCACGAGGGGAACGGGAACAACTACGCCACCTACGTCCAGCAGATCGCCAAGATCGTGGACCGGATGGACTGGCTGCTGGACGAGTCCACGAACTACGACCAGCACATCAACCTGAGCTGTCGGACGGGGTACGACACCAGCACCTACGCCGGCTACGCCCAGGCGCTGGTCGTGCCGGAGAAGATCGAGGCCGCCGACATCCCCGGCGAGACCACGCCCTTCACCATCGCCGACGACCTGGAGGCGGCGGGGTACGACAACGCCAACCGCAAGTACCTGGTGTTCGAGGACTTCAACGGCACCGCGACCGCATGGTGCGACGGGGTCTGCGTGGCCACCACGGACGACTGGGACAGCGGCACGGCGATGCACGAGCTGATCCACCTGTACGACGTGGACCACGCCAAGGTCAGCGAGGTCCCCGACACGTACTCGCTCAACGACATCATGATCAGCCAGTACAACGACTGGCAGATCGACCAGGAGTTCAACACCTACTACGACCCGAGCGAGACCACGGCGACGTTCTACACCTCCAGCTATCCCGACACCCGCCTGGTCAACCTCGCCAACTACCCGGTGTTCACCGCGCCGACCTGCTGTGACGTGGGGTACAGCAACGACCTCCTGACCGCCCAGGAACGCACGATCGAGGCCCAGGCGCCGTCCGGCACTCCGGCGGGCTTCGGCTTCTCCGGCGGCGGATGGATCCAGGTCACCCCGGCCGGCTCCGACAGCGCGGTGTCGGCGCGGTACTACGACGGCCGGCGCTCCCTGAAGGTCAACGTGCAGTCCTGGGCCGACGGCATCCTGTCGGTGACCCGGAAGCCCGCGGTCACCGCGGGGCAGCGGTACAAGTTCTTCGCCCGTCTGACGACCGCCACCTCGGGCAACGTCAAGCTCCGCCTGTCCTGGTACAACTCCTCCAACACCCTGCTCTCGACGACCAACAGCTCGACGTTCGCGCTGACGACGGGCTGGCAGGAGTACAACGTCTCGGCGCTCGCGCCGACCGGCGCCGCCACGGTGCAGCTCTCCGTGGTCAGCCCGTCCGGGCAGTCCTTCGCCTACCTGGCGGACAGCCTCCAGCTGAACCAGTGCAACAACGGCCAGACCACCGACGGCTGCCGCCTCAGCGGCTGACGTCTCCGGTTCGCGCCCGCCCGGCCGCCTCCGCGCCGGGCGGGCATGGCGTCAGGTGAGGCGTTCGACCGTGACGGGGATCAGGCCCTCGCGGCGCATGCCCGCCGTCAGCTCCCGCAGCAGCGGTCCGACGGCCTCCGCGGACTCGCCGCCCAGGCAGGCCGTCACGTCCAGGCACCAGGCGACCCCGGGCCCGACGCTGCGCAGCTCCCAGGTGAACAGATCGCTCCCGGCGCGCAGCCGCGCCCTGCCGGCCACCCGCCCGTGCGGGTCATCCGGACCCGTGCCGTCCATCCCCCAGAGCGCCCGCAGGCGCGCCAGGGCGTCCCGTCCCGGCTCCTTGGCGAACAGGACCCGGTAGACGCGCAGGTCGCGGAACCCGTCGGGTACGCGGGGCGTGTCGAAGAGCAGGGGAGCGGAGCACGGCAGCTCCGCCCGGTCCCGGAAGAACGTCCGCAGCGTCCCCTCGCCGGGCAGCGCGCCACCGCCGAGCCGCCGGTAGGCGTCCGCGGCCTCGGCGCGGCCCGCGGGAACGACCCGCGCCCGCAGCCCCGCGTCCGCCCGCATGGCCCGGCAGAACGCGGCCGAACTCCACCACGACCCGTCCCCGGCGCTCCACCCGGCGCTGTCCACCCCCGCCGCGGTGTGGTCGCCGGTGAACACGAACTCCTCCACGACGAGCCCCACCACGGCCCCGCCGCCCCCCTCCGTCCCCACCAGGTAGTAGTCCAGCGCCGCCTCCGGCCCCCTCCGCACGCCCTGGCCAGACACGACCACCTGAATCCCTTCCCACGACACCGCACCACCGCCACGATCAAACCACCCCGCCCCGGCGCCGGCGCATCCGAGCTCTCGGCGGCGTGAGCGAACGGGGCGTGCCGTTCGTCCGGTCGTGCCATCATTGCGGCGACCGTGAGGCGTTGATCGACCCGAGGAAGCCGAATGCCGAGCCGGAGTGCGGGCCCCCCGTCCAGGCAGCCGAACCCGCTGTGGATCATCTCGTTGTTCCTCGGAACGGCCGAGGTCACGATGGGGGTCGCCGCGAGCCGGGCGAGCGGGTGGGCCCAGGGTCTGTTCGCCGTGTTCTCCATCGCTTTCCCGGTCGGCGTGGCGGCGGCCTTCTTCGCCATTCTCTGGAAGAAGCCGTACGTCCTGTACGCGCCGCGGGACTTCGGGGGCCGTGCGAACGTCGGCGAATTCGTCGCGGCGATGTCGGCGCTGCCCCATGTCGGGGAGCTGCTCGACCTCGTCTACTTCGCGTTGTCCGATCGCGTGCGGCCCTACAGCTATGGCGCCGAGTGGGTGCTGCGTGACTCCGACGCGGACAAGGTCTACCTCGACATGGGACGCGACTGGGCGCGGCGGCATCTCGGGATCGAGCAGGACCCGCGCTCTCTCCAGACCGTCGGCATCCGTCCGGGGGCCCGGCTCGTCGTGGCGTGGGCCGGCCGCTGAGCCGCCGGGGCGGCGTCAGGGGTCCGGCGCGTCGAGCATTCCCTGCTCGCGCATCCAGGCGTCGTCGAAGACCTTGGACAGGTAGAGGTGCCCGGAGTCGGGCAGGATCACCACCACCAGGTCCTCGGGGCCGAGTTCCGAGGCCACGCGCAGTGCGCCGGCGACCGCCGTGCCCGAGGAGCCGCCGGCGAACAGGCCCTCCTCGCGGGCCAGCCGTCGCGCCATGTGGAACGAGTCCCGGTCCGAGATCCGCTCGAACCGGTCCACCACCGCGGGGTCGTAGGCGGTGGGCCACAGGTCCTCGTCGGCGTCCGGGTGGAGGAAGTGGCCGATGCTCTCCACCAGGTACGGCCCGCCGTCGCCGCCCGAGTACAGCGACCGTTCGGGGTCGGCCCCGACGACGGTCACCGCGCCCGCCTCCTTCAGGAACCGCCCCGTCCCGGTGATCGTGCCGCCCGTCCCCACCCCGGCGACCAGGTGCGTCACCGCGCCGCCGGTCTGCCGCCAGATCTCCGGGCCCGTGCTCCGGTAGTGGGCCAGCGGGTTGGCCGCGTTGTTGTACTGGTCGGCCAGCCACGCGCCCGGCGTCTCGGCGGCCACCCGCTGGGCGACCTGCCGGACGTGCCCGGGGTCCTGCGGCGGCACCCCGGCCTGGCACACCAGGACCCGGGCCCCGAGCGCGCGCAGCGTCGCCACCTTCTCGGCGCTGCTCTTGTCGGACATGGCGAACACGCACGCGTACCCGCGCCGCGCCGCCACCATCGCCAGGCCGATGCCCGTGTTGCCGGAGGTCGCCTCCACGATCGTGCCGCCCGGGCGCAGCACGCCGCGCTCCTCGGCGTCGTCCACCATCGCGGCCGCGGCGCGGTCCTTCACGCTGCCGCCCGGGTTCAGGTACTCCAGCTTGGCGTACACCGGGCAGGACAGGCCCCGCGTCACCTCCCCGAGCCGCACCAGCGGCGTCCCCCCGACCGCCCCGGCCGCCGTGGCGTGGACGCTCACCGTTCCTGCCCCAGCAGGCGCAGCACGTGGCGGCGCAGCTCGCGCAGCTCCGCCGCGTCGGTGTCGCGCGGACGCGGGGCGGCGACCGGCAGGTCGGCCAGCACGCGCCCGGGCCTGGCCGACAGCACCACCACCCGGTCGGCCAGCCGCAGCGCCTCGTCCACGTCGTGGGTGACCAGGACCGCGGTGAACCGCCGGTCCCGCCACAGCCGCACGAGCTCGCGCTGCATCGACAGCCGGGTCAGCGCGTCCAGCGCGCCGAGCGGCTCGTCCAGCAGCAGGACCTCCGGCCGGTTGACCAGCGCACGGGCGAGGGCGGCCCGCTGCGCCATGCCGCCGGAGAGCTGGCTCGGGTAGGCGTCGGCGAAGTCGGTGAGCCCCACCAGCTCCAGCACCCCCGTGACCTCCTCGTGCCGCTCACGCAGCAGGCCGCGCGACTGCGGCCCGATCTCGACGTTACGCCGCACCGTGCGCCACGGGAACAGGGTCGGGTCCTGGAACACCAGCGCCCGGCCCGGGTCGGGCCCCGACAGCGGGACGCCGCCCGCGGTCAGCCGCCCGGACGTCGGGCGCTCCAGGCCCGCGAGCAGGCGCAGCAGCGTCGACTTGCCGCTGCCGCTCGGCCCGACCAGCGCGACGAACGCGCCCGGCTGCACCGTCAGCGTCACGTCCTCCAGCACGCGCAGCCGCCCGCCGCCCAGCGCGAACTCGTGGGTCAGCCCCGCCACCCCGATCTCCATCCCGGAGGGCGCGGGCGTCACCACCGGACCAGGTCCTTCTGCCAGCGCAGCACGCGGTTGCGCACCCGGAACAGCGCGGCCATCGCGCCGCCGCAGAAGACGATCATCAGCACGATGGCGCAGTACATGCGCGGGTAGGCGGCCCAGCCCTTGGTCCACTCGATGTACCAGCCGAGGCCGTTCTTCACGCCCAGCAGCTCGGCGATCACCAGCGTGATGAACGACGCCCCGAGGCCCATGAACAGGCCCGTGAAGATCTGCGGCAGCGCGGCCGGCAGCGCCACCCGCCAGATCAGGTACCGCGTCCCCGCCCCGAGCGTCTGCGCCACGTCGTAGTACGCCCGGCGCACCGACATCACCCCCGAGCGGGTCAGCACGGTCACCGGGAACCAGACCGACACGCTCATCATGAACACCGCGCCGCTGTAGCTCGTCGGGAAGATCACCAGGATCAGCGGCAGCCACGCCGCGCCCGGCACCGGGCCGATCGTCATCAGGATCGGGTGCGCCCAGTAGTCCGCGCGCGGCGCCCAGCCCATCGCGACCCCGGCGACCAGGCCGGACGCCGCGCCGATGGCGAAGCCGAGCACGAGCAGCCGCAGCGAGTTGACGAAGCTGTCGGCCAGCAGCGCGCGGTCGTTCCAGAACGCCTCGGCCAGGCCCTGCGGCGAGGTGAAGTACGGCGGCCTGAGCAGGTCCAGCTTCGCGGTCGCCAGCTCCCAGAACGCGAACCAGTACCCGGCCGCGGCCACCCACGGCCCCCGGTGCCGCGCCCGCGCCGGGGCCAGCGCGACGGCCGCCAGCGTCGCCGCCGCCACCGCGGCGCACAGGACGGCGACCACCGGCGTGTACGTCACCGGCTGCCGGTCGCGCAGGGCCACGGTGAGCAGCGCGACCCCGGCCCACACGCCCGCCCCGAACACCGCCGCGGCCGGCGGGCGCGCGGCCCTCCGGCGCGGCGGCGACGGCCTGGCCGCGGCGCGGTCCAGCTCGGAGGTCGTCATCAGAAGTCGAGCCCGAGGTCGGCGAACGCCTTGTCCGCCAGCGCCTTGGGGTCGGTCCTGGCGTCCAGGTAGCCGGTCCGCTTGAACTTCACCACGTCCGGCCCGATCTCGCCCTTGAGCCCCGCCGCCGACGGGGCGAACACGTAGCTGGCCAGCACCCGCTCGATGTCGGACCGCTCGGCCGCGACGTACTTGTGCTCCACCTCCAGCCGGGCCGTCGCGACCGGGTTCGCGGCGACCCAGCGGCTGCCCTCCGACCACGCCCGCACGAGCCTTGCGGCCGTCTCGGGGTCCTCGCGCAGCAGCCTGCCGTTGAGGGCGGTCGTGCAACAGTAGTGCTGCGCGTTCGCGCCCTGCCGGTTGTTGGCCAGCTCGGCCGCGATGCCCCTGAGCTGCGGCAGGAAGCCGTGAGGGTCGGAGGCGGCGACCGCCTGCACCTGCCCGCTGTCCAGGACCTGCCCGAGCTGGTCGCCCGGGTACACCCGCCACTCGACGTCGTCCACCGGGTGCAGGCCCGCGTCCAGCAGGTCCAGCGAGAAGAACGACATGGCCGAGTCGCCGATCGCGGCCACCCCGATGGTCCTGCCCTTGAGCTGCCGGATGTCGGTGATCGGGCCGCCCTTCTTGGTGATCAGGCGCAGGCAGCCCTGGTGCAGGCCACTGGCCAGCTTGACGTCCACGCCCTGCTCGATCGGCTTGAGCCAGCTGAACAGGATGCCGGGCGCGGCGTCCAGCTTGCCGGACCCGACCGCGTCCTTGATCACGTCGCCGCCGGTCTTCACCAGCTCGACCTTCAGGCCGTGCCGGGCGAACAGGCCCTGCGTGTAGGCGGCGTACAGCGGGGCCTCGCACACCCCGCCGCCGTAGCCGATCCTCAGCGTGCGCCCCGCGGCGCTGCGGGCCTCGGTGGCCCGGTTCCCGGTGGCGGCCCAGACGGCCAGCGCGCCCGCGCCGGCCAGGGTGGCCCCCGCGACGCCGCCGCCCACCAGCAGCGACCGCCGCGAGATCAGGCGCTCGTCCTTCCGGGGTTCCTGTGCGGGATTCTCCTCTGACATGCGCGTCTCCTCGCCGGTGTCCCTCGGCTCACAGCACGCCCAGGGCGGCCTTGCCGACGATGTCGTGGACCAGGCTCGCGTTCGGCGGGTGGAACGGCCCGGCCTGCACGTCCCGGATGATCCGCTCCAGCTCGCCGGCGCGGAACAGCGCGCCGCCGCCGTACACCCGGGCAGCCAGGTCGACGACCTGCTTGGCGCCCTCCACCGCGTTGTACTTGGCCGCGAACAGCTTGGGCACCCACCGCGCGCCGTGGTCGGCCCCGGCGTCCCAGTCGGCCGTCACCTGGTCGAGCTGCGCGCCGATCGCCTCCAGCCGCAGCGCCGCCTCGGCGATGTTCCACTGGACGAACGGGTGGTGGGCGAACGTGCGCCCGCCGAGCTCCTTGGAGGTGCGCTCCCGCGCCGCCTCCACGGCCAGGTCGTAGGCGCGCCGGGCGATCGCGGCGTAGATGGCGCCGAACAGCGGCAGCACCCAGCCGAAGATGCCGAGGATGAACGCGTCCTGCGGCGGCCCGGCCGGCAGGACGCGGGAGACGTGCGCGGGCCCGGCCTCGACGCCTTCCAGGATCGTGTCGTCGCTGCGCGTCGGCCGCAGGCTGAGCGTGTCCCACGTCTCGACGGTCCGGTGGCCCGGCGCCTCCCTGCGCACGAAGGCGTGCACGACCTTCGGGCCGGCGGGGTCGGAGTCGTCCAGCGCGTGCACCCCGAGCCAGGTCCAGGCGGGGGAGAGGGAGGTGAAGATCTTGCGGCCGTAGAAGCGGTACCCGCCGTCCGGCAGCGGCTCGGCGCGGACGTTGGAGTGCCCGAGGCCGAGGTCGTTGCCCGGCTCGCCGTGGCCGGAGGCGAACAGCTCGTCGCGGGCGGCGGCCTCCAGCAGCCAGTCCAGCGAGCGGTCCCCGGCGGCGCGCACCCCCGCCGCCGCGCCGGTCCAGTAGATGTGCATGTTGATCGCGAGGGCGGTGGCGGGGGAGCGGTAGGCCAGGCGGCTCTGCTCGCGGGCCACCTCGCTCAGGGTGAGGCCGAACCCGCCGAGTTCCTCCGGCACCGCGATCCGCAGGTAGCCGAGCTCTCTGAGCTCCTCGTAGTCCTCGGCGAAGAAGGCGTTGTCACGGTCGTAGGCGGCGGTCCGCTTGGCGAACCGGTCGAGTAAGTCGTCGGTCAGCAGGCTACGGTGCGTCGACATATGCCGACTGTAAGAGCCCGTTCCCGCCTATACAAGTTTCCCTACCGGTTATACATGGAAATTCCCGGTATGCCGCCCCACCCCCGACGAACCTCTGCCCAAGGCGCGTACGGCTCGCGTCGATTCTTGCGGTGCTTGGCCGGTTTTGAGACGGTTCAGGGATGGAAGGCACGTCGGCCCGGCGCGACCACGAGGCGCTCGTCACCGCCAGGCGCGTCGCCCGGGCGCTCGGATACACCGCGGCCGAGGTCACCGAACTGGCCGTCGACCTGGGCGGCGACGGCCGCCGCGACTGGCCCACCGCCGACCTGCTGCTCGCCGCGCTCGCCGAACTCACCCGCCGCGATCCCGCCCGCCGCGACCTCGTCGGCGCCGCCGAGGCCGGAGAGATCCTCGGCCTCACCCCTACGGACGTGCTCCGGCTGGCGGAGCGCCCCGAGTTCCCCGAACCCCGCTACACCCTCGCCGCGGGCGACCTCTGGGCCCGCGCCGACATCGTCGCGTTCCACGCCAGGGAGGCCCCGCGGCTCACGGGCCGGTGAGGCGGAGGTCGCCCTTGGTGGTGAGGACGAAGACCTGCCAGCTGTGGTACGCGTAGTAGGCGCGCGCGTCGCGCCTGATCTGGCGGGCGTACCGCTGCACGGCGTCGACGTAGCGGCGGTCGTGGTTGTAGGCGTACAGCGCCCGCCGGTAGTCGCCCGGCGCGCCCGACGCGCGCAGGTAGTTGGCCGCCCCCGTCACGGCGTCGCGCGGGTCGTGCACGTCGCCGCCGAGGCCGTACGCCTTCCACGTCGCGGGCATGAACTGCATCGGCCCCTGGGCGCCCGCCGAGCTCGGCGAGCGCAGCCGGCCGAACTTCGTCTCCACGAGCATCACGGCGGCCAGGACCTCCCAGTCCACGCCGAACCTGCGCTCGGCGCCGCGCATGTACCCGCGCAGGTCTTCGGCGCGCGGCGGCTCCTGCGTGCGGAACCTGCCGGGCGTGGAGGTCGGGCGGGTGAGGTCGAACAGGTCGCGCGCCGCCTCGGCGTTGTCGCGCGCCCGGTCGGCCACGGCGGCAGGGAGGCGCGCGAGCGTGCGCCGGGTCAGCCCGGCGTCGTGCCCGAGCACCCGGTACAGGCGTTGCTGGTGCAGCGACCACAGGACGACCGCCTCGGGCGGCTCGCCGCCGGCCTTGCCGTCGTCGCCGCGCCAGTCGTCGATCGCGCGCTTGAGCGCCGCCTCGGTGGTGACCACGGCCTTGGCCAGCCGGTCGGGGGAGGTGGGGATCGCGGCGTCCGGCGCGGGGGGCGCGTCCAGCGCCTCCGTGGACGCGGACGGCCGGACGGGCGAGGTCGCCGTCCCCGCGGAGCCTTCCGAGCCGGCGTCGCCTGATTCGTCCGCGGCGCTCGCCGAGGGGGCGGGGGACGCCGCCGGTGGCGCGGGGGCGGGTTCGCGTGGCGCGGCCGTCGTCGCCCCGCAGCCGGAGACCAGCACCGCGAGGGCCAGCCCGCCGATCCACCGCCGTCTCATCGCGTGCCTCCCCGGATCACCGCCCTGTCCGACCCGCCCGACGATACCGCCGTTCACCGCCCCGCGATCCCCGGCGGCACGCCGATCCGGGACACGCCGCAGGTCATTCCGTGGAGAGCTCTTGGAACGGCGCCTGCGGACCGGCCGGTCGCCGGGACGCCTCGGACCGGGAAGCCCGCAGTTCGGTCAGGCGGGCCAGGGCGTCCGCCTCGGCGCGGAAGGCGCGGAGGTCGGCGAACAGGGCGCGGGCCGTGCCGAGATTCTCCAGGCAACTGTCGTAACGTTCCATCGCGTGGTCGAGCTCGGCCAGCCCGCGCAGCATCACGGCCTCGCCCAGCCGGTTGCCCGCGTGCTGGCAGGCGGCGAGCGCGGTCCTGTGGGTGTCCTCCAGGTCGTCCCACCATCCGCGCGCAAGCGCGGGGTTCAGCAGGGCGGCGGCCAGCTCCCAGGCCAGCTCGTCGTGGCCGATCGCGGCGGCCTGCCGTACCCCGGCGGCCAGGCACGCGCGCTCGCCGCCGAACCATGACAGCGGGTCGGCGAGCAGCTCCTCGTGGACCTGGACGGGCGCGGGCCAGCGCGGCGCCCGCCCGCGCACGGGCGCGTGCCCGGGGAGGTGGTCTTCGGCCTCCTGCGCGAGGGCCAGGAGGGTGGCCAGGGCGCGGGTGACCACCACGCGGACGGTGCTCTCGCTCTCCTCGATGGCGGCCCGCTCGCGGGCGTACAGGTGCACCACCCGGTGGAACCGGTACCGCGTCCGGCCGGTCGCGTGGTCCGCCGCGTCCAGCAGGCGCGCGTCGATGAGGACGTCGGCCAGCTCCTCCGCCGCGACCAGGGAGACCTCCAGCGTGGTGGCCGCGGTCCAGGCGGCGAAGGACGGCAGGTCCAGCACGCCGAGGAGGCGGAACGCGCGCCGAGCCTCCTCACCGACCCGGTGGTAGGCGTCGTCCAGCTTGGCGCGCACGTCCAGGTCACCGACGGCCAGCTCGTCCAGGCCGCCCAGCGCGAACCGCTCGGCGAACCGGGTGAGCGTCCAGTGCGGGCGGGCGGCCAGGCGCGTGGCGGCGGCCCGGATCGCCAGTGGAAGCCCTCCGCATGCCCGCACCAGCTCGGCGGCGGCGCCCGGCTCCGCGGCCAGGCGCTCCTCGCCGAGGATCGCGGCCAGCAGCCCTTCGGCGTCCCCCGGCTCCAGCACGTCGAGGTCGACCACGCGGGCGCCGGGCCGCCCCGACAGGCGGGACCTGCTGGTCACGATGACCGTGCAGGTGGGCGAGCCGGGCAGCAGGGGCCTGACCTGCGCGCACCCGTCGGCGTCGTCCAGCACGGTGAGGATCCTGCGCCCGGCGACGCGGCTGCGGTAGAGGTCCACGCGTTCTTCCAGGTCCTCGGGGATGGCCGGGCCGTGGATGCCGAGCGCGCGCAGGAACCGGGTGAGCACCCGTCCCGGGTCGGCGGGCTCGGGGCCGCCGCCGAGCAGGTCGGCGTAGAGCTGGCCGTCGGGGTAGGCGTCGGCGAGCCGGTGGGCTACGTGGACGGCCAGGGCGGTCTTGCCCACGCCGCATCGCCCCGAGATCAGCAGCACCTTGACCGGGCCGGGTTCCCGCGAGGCGAGCATGCCGCACAGGTCCTCGACGAGTTCGTCGCGCCCGGTGAAGTCGGCGATGTCGGCCGGGAGCAGCGAGGGCCGTACGGGCGCGGCGTCGTAGGAGGACGGTGGCACCGTCTCCTGGCGCAGCACCTGGAGGTGGGCCGCCCTGAGCTGGGGGCCGGGGTCGATGCCGAGCTCGTCGGCGAGCCGGGCGCGCACCGCCTCGTACTCGGCGAGCGCCTCGGCCTGCGACCCCGCGGCGGCCAGGGCGAGCACCAGCCAGGCGTGCACGGCCTCGTTGAGCGGCTCGCCGGAGGCGACCACCCGAAGCTGGGGGATGACCTCGGCGGCCGCGGCGAGCCGTACGGCGATCCCGGCGGCCTCCAGCAGGACGTTGATGCGCTCCTGCTCGACGGCGCGCACCCAGGGGTGCCCCTTGAGGCTCTGCCCGAGGTCGGACAGGCACGGGCCCTGCCACAGGCGCAGGGCGCGCAGCAGCAGTCGCAGCGTGGCCTGGGGCGAGCCCGCCTCCCTGGCCTCGGCGGCGAGGGCGCGGAAGCGGAGCAGGTCGGCGTCGCACCGGTCCAGCCGCAGGACGTAGGCGGAGCCGAGAGCGGCGAGGCGTGAGGAGCCGGAGCGGGGGACGTGACCGGGGTCGAGGCGGCGGCGCAGGCGGCCGATGTAGGTCTGGACGAGGTTGACGACGGAGTCCGGCGCCTCCACTCCCCACAGGGCGTCGATGATCTCATCCCGGCGGACGGGCGCGCCCGCCTTGAGCAGCAGCAGCGCCAGCACGGCGCGTTGTTTCTCCGAGCTCAGCTCGACCTCGGTGTCCCCTCGCCATACCCGTAACGGCCCCAGTACCTGAAACCGTATCGACTCCATGTCGCTCCCGAGGAAAAGGGCTAAGTCAGTGAAGGAAATTGCAGAAGCATATGTTTTATCGGGAGGGCGTGGCGAGAGTGGTTTGTGTCCTATATCGGCCATCTATCCCCAGTTGCAGGGCGGATTGGAGATTTGCCCGAACGGTCCAGAATTTTCGGGCCGGAATCGCGCACGGAGACGTCCGCGGACCCGCCCGGAGAACGCCGGAGACGAGCGGAGGGAGCACGACGGTCCCCGCGCCGCGCCCGCCCGCCATGAGTTCCCTGGATCCCCGCTGACGGTGCGCTGGACCGTGCCCGGCCCCGCGGGCGCGGCCCGTCCAGCGCCGCGACGGCGCCGGTCCAGCGCGGCAGGTCATTGTGGCCGCAGAGCCAACCGGCACAGCGGGAGGAGGTACGAGATGAAGAAGATCACGATCCGTAAGGCGGGTCCGGTCCGCCTCACCGCCGCGGCGTGCGGCGTCTACAAGAAGAAGCCGGCCTAAGTACCGCTTCCGCCGGCGCGCCGCGGCACGGGGCGATCCCCGGCCCCGGCGCGCCGGTGACCCCGCTCCCGCCTGGAGGGCTGATCGTTGACTGACGCGGAGGCCGTGCAGGACGCCCCGATCGCGTACGACCCGGACGCGCCGCTCCCCCTGCACCCGCTGGTCCACCTCGCCGACGGCGAGGAGGTGACGGTGGGCAGGCCGGACATCGACTCCTACGGCATCTTCCCGCCCGACGGGGCCGAGCTGCTGCGCCGGCTCGAGGAGGGCATGACCCCCCGGGACGCGGCCGCCTGGTACGCCGCCACCTACCGGGAGAACGTCGACATCGACGACGTGATCGCCGCCCTCGGCGAACTGGACTTCCTCCGCGCCGGCGGCGAGTCCGCCCCCGAGCCTTCGGCCCCCCTGCGGTGGAGGAGATTCGGCACGGCCCTGTTCTCCCCGCCCGCCTGGATCCTCTACGGCCTGCTCATCACGTGGGCGCTCGTGGCGGCGGTGCGCGCCCCCGACCTCGTGCCCCGCTACGGCAACATCTTCTTCACCGAGTACTACACGGTCATCGAGGTGACCCTGTTCGTCGCGGCCGTCCCCCAGCTTCTGCTGCACGAGGCGTTCCACGCGCTCGCCGGGCGGCGGCTCGGCCTGCGCTCGCGGCTGCGGATCGGCCGCAGGCTGTACTTCATCGTGCTGGAGACCTCGCTGGACGGCCTGGTCGCGGTGCCCCGGCGCAAGAGGTACCTGCCCATCGTGGCCGGGATGCTGGCCGATCTGCTGGTCATGGCCGCCCTCACCGTCGCCGCGGACCTCACCCGCGAGCCGGGCGGCGGGTTGTCCTTCGCCGGCAGGTTCTGCCTGGCCTTCGCGTTCGCGATCCTGCTGCGCATCATCTGGCAGTTCTCCCTGTACCTGCGCACCGACCTCTATGTCCTGGTGTCCACGGCGCTCGGCTGCGTCGACCTGCACACGACGGCCAAGCAGATGCTCGCCGACCGCGTGAACCGCGTGCTCGGCCGGCGCGACCGGCTGCACGACGAGTCCCGGTGGCACCCGGTCGACCGCAGGGTCGCCCGGTGGTATTCCTGGCTGATCGTGGCCGGCTACACCGTGAGCCTGGCGACGTTCCTCGCCGCCGTGCTGCCCCTCACCTACCAGATGTTCGCCGGAGTGCTCGGCCGCTTCACCGGCGGCGGGGCCACCTGGGCGGAACTGCTCGACTCCGCCGTCTTCACCGGATTCGTCGCCGTCCAGCTCGCCGTGCTCGCGTGGATGACGGTCCGCGACCGGCTCCGCCGCCGCCGGGAGGCGCGGCTCCACCACGTCATCGCCTGAGCCACCACCTGAAGGGACCCGCCATGGGTGATCATCTCTGGATCCGGGGAGCCCGGCGCCGCGACCGGGAGCTGTTCGTCGCCGGGCTGGACCTGCCGCCCGCCTTGCCGGCACTGGACGCGCACCGGCGGCTGCGCGGCCCCTACACCGCCGCGGGGACGCTGGTCCGCGCCATCTTCCACGACGCCGTGGCACGGCTCCCCGAGCTCGGCCCCCGGCACAACATCGAGATCTCGACCAGCGCGCCCGAGCTGGTCCGCGCCGTCCCCTCGGCCTGGACCTCGATGGAGTGGACGGTGAACGGCGGCGAACGCACGCGGTTCTACTCGCGGCTGCACACGCTCAACATCGCCAACGGGCTCGCCGAGCTGCTACGGGACTACCTGCGCGAGCTCGGCGGGCCGCGGACGCTGGTCGTCGAGAACGTCCACGAGGCCGACCCGACCGACCAGGAGTTCATCGCCGTCCTGATGCGGCGCGGCGACCTCGGCGGGCTCACCGTCGTCGCCTGCACCGGCCCGGACCCCGTCCCCGACCCGCCCGGCGAGCCGTCGGTGTCGCTCGCCCGCGTCATGGACCGGCACGCCACGCGCCTGGACGCCCCCGCCGCGCCCGGCGAGCCGGACGGCCCCGAGCCCAGCGGCAGCGCGTACGTCGCCCTCGACGGCGTCAGCGACGACCCCCGCGTCATCGCCGCCTACGAGCGGCTTCCGCGCGAGGAGCGCGCGCGCCTGCACGACGCGCGCGCCGCCGAGCTGCGCGCTCGCGGAGAGTTCTCCCTGCTGCTCGGCGCCGTGCCCTACCACGCCGAGCACGGCGGCGACCCGGGCGGCGCGGGCCTCGCCGCGCTCTGGGCCGCCATGGACCACTGCCGCGACGTCGGCCTCTACCAGGCCGCGGCCGAACTCGGCGTGCGTGGCAGCGCGATCGCCGACCTGGCCACCCAGGAGGACTGGTGGTGGAAGTTCAACGACGCCACCGGCATCACCATGGCCTCCGTGGGCCGCGCCGACGAGGCCAAGGCCATCTACGACGAGGCGCGCGCCGCCACGGCCGACCCGATGATCCACATGGAGCTGGCCTACGGCACCGCGATGCTGTACTCGCGCCACTTTCCCGAGCCGCGCCGGGACTACCAGCAGGCCAGAGCGTGGATCAACATCTCCATCGCGATCGCCTCACTGATCGAGGACCCCAAGAAGCGCGCCTTCCACACCGTATTCGGCGGGAACGGGCTCGCGCTGGTCGAGGTGCGCCAGAAGAGCCCGAACGAGGCGCTGCGGCTTCTGGAGCAGGGCATGGCCCGGCTCGACAGGGAGCTGGAGCCGGGCGAGCACATCCTGCACCGCACGGTGCTGCGCTACAACCGGGCCCAGGTCCTCGGCATGATGGGCCGGCTGGAGGACGCGCTGGCCGACTACGAGGCCGTCGTCGAGCGCGACCCCGACTTCCCCGAGCACCACTTCAACGTCGGCAACATCCTGCGCCGTCTCGGCAGGGACGAGGAGGCCGTCGCCGCCTACGAGCGCGCGCTGAGCCTGTCGCCGCCGTTCCCCGAGGCGTACTACAACCTGGGGGACACGCGGCTGGAGCTCGGCGACGTGGAGGGCGCGCTGCGCGACTTCGGCTACACCATCGAGCTCGACCCGGCTCACGTGGACGCCCGGGTCAACCGCGCCGGCCTCCTGCACGAGCTGGGCGACGCGGACGCGGCCTGGCAGGACGTGACGGCCGGTCTGGAGATCGCCCCCGCCAATCCCCACCTGCTGTGCCTGAAGGGGCGGCTCCTCGCCGGGCGCGGCGTCCTGGACGCGGCGCGTGAGACCCTCACGGAGGCCCTGCGCGGGGACGACCGGCTGGCCGAGGCGTGGGCCTCCCGCGGGGAGGTCGTGTTCCGGGAAGGCGACCCGAGGGAGGCGCTGCGCGACCTCGACCGGGCGCTGGAGCTGAGCGACGCGCCCGCGATCCGTTTCAACCGGGCCGTGGTGTGCCAGGAGCTGGGCCGGTACGCCGAGGCGGCGGACGGCTACGAGAAGGTGCTGGCCGAGACCGGGGACGAGGAGGCGGCCGACCGCCTGAGGACCTGCCTGACCGCCCTGGGCGCCGCGTCCACGGCCACCACCGCCCCCTCGTCCTGAGCGGCGTCCCGCCCGAGTACTCAGCCCTCGCGGGGCCCTTCTGAGGGCGCCCCGCACGGACCCCGGCCCCGCGAGGCCCTTCGAGCCTGACGGAGGAAGCTGCGATGCCCGACCTGTTCGAGCCGGTGCGGCTGGGACGGCTCCGGCTCCCCAACCGGCTGGTCATGTCGCCCATGACCCGCAGCCGGGCCGACGAGCGCGGAGTGCCGCACCCGGAGGCCGCCCTCTACTACGCCCAGCGCGCGACGGCGGGACTCATCATCGCCGAGGGCACGCAGCCCAGCCTGGCCGGCCAGGGTCACCCCGGCACGCCCGGCCTGCACACCCCCGAGCAGGCGCGGGCGTGGCGGGCCGTCACCGGCGCGGTCCACGCCGCGGGCGGGCGCGTCTTCGTCCAGCTCATGCACGCCGGGCGCATCGGCCACCCCTGTGTCAACGGCCTGTGGCCGGTGGCGCCGTCCCCGGTGCGGGCGGCGGGGCGGCTGTTCACCCACACGGGCATGCGCGAGCTTCCGGTGCCGCGCGAGCTGAGCGCGAGCGAGATCAGGGCCACCCTGAGCGACTTCGCCGGCGCCGCGCGCCTGGCGGTCGAGGCCGGCTTCGACGGCGTCGAGCTGCACGGCGGCAACGGGTACCTCGTCCACCAGTTCCTGGCCGCGCGCACCAACCGCCGCCGCGACGCCTACGGCCGCGACCGCGGCAGGTTCGCGGCCGATCTGGTGGCGGTCGTGGCCGAGGCCGTCGGCGCGGACCGGGTGGGCCTGCGGATCACGCCGGGCGACCGGTGCAACGACATGGCCGAGGAGGACGCCGAGGATTTCTACCCGGACCTGGTCGCCCGGCTGGCGCCGATCGGCCTGCTGTACCTGCACATCGCGGGGGTCGCCGCCGGTTCGGCGGCCGCAGGACGGCTCCGCGCGTGCTGGCCGGGCGCCCTCGTGGCCGCCCCCGGCTCCGGCGGGACGCCACGGCCGGACGGCGGTCGCGCCGACGGGGAGCGATGGCTCGCCGCCGGCGCCGACCTGGTCGCCTATGGCCGTGGCTTCCTGGCCAACCCCGACTTCGTCGAGCGGCTGCGCACCGGCGCACCCCTGAACTCCGCCGACCCGGCGACGTACTACGGCGGCGGCGCGCGTGGCTACACCGACTACTCCCGCGCGCCGTCCCCTACCTGACGCGGCGACACGGCTACGCGCGGGCGGCGCGGGGTAGGCCGGTGTCATGCGGACGACGCGCGCGCACCGGGTCGCCCAGGCCGTGATGTACCACACCTGGGCCGACATGACCTTCGTCCACTGGCGGTACCCGGCCGCCGTGATCCAGGAGCTGCTGCCTCCCGGACTCACCGCCGAGGAGTTCGACGGCTCCGCGTGGGTGGGGCTCACGCCGTTCCTCATGAAGGACGTGCGCCCGCGCGCCCTGCCGCCGCTGCCGGGGATGTCGCGCTTCCCCGAGACGAACGTGCGCACCTACGCGCGCGACGGGCGGGGACGCGGCGGCCTGTGGTTCCTGTCGCTGGACGCCGGCCTGCTGCCCGCCGTGCTCGCCGCGCGCGCCGTCTACGCGCTGCCCTACCACTGGGCGGGCATGTCGGTGCGCGTCGCGGGCGAGCGGGCCGTGTACCGCTCCCGCCGCCGCTGGCCGGGGCGGGAGGGCGCGCGCTGCCACGCCGAGGTCGAGCTCGGCCCGCCCATGGACGAGGCGGACGGGCTCGCGCGCTTCCTGACCGAGCGGTACCGGCTGTTCACCGTCGTCGCGGGACGGCTCGCCACGGCCGAGGTGGACCACCCGCCCTGGCCGCTGCGCCACGCCCGGCTCACGCGCCTCGACCAGGACCTGCTCCAGGCGGGCGGCCTGCCCGCCCCCGAGGGGGAGCCGTTCGTGCTCGCCTCGCCGGGCGTGCGCGCCCTGATCGGCATGTGGAGCCTGGTGTAGGGCGCGGGCAAAGACGAACCCGGCGCTAACCCTCAATTGAGCGTCCGCTGACCATCGTGATCTTAACGTTTCCGTAGCCGGCACCGAGCCGGAGCGGACGGCGAAAGGGCAGGTCATGCGGCGGCGAACAACGTCGGAGGACACGGCGCGGCGCGCGCGCATCCTGGCGGCGGTCGCGCTCGCCCTCGCCGCGCCCGGCTGCTCGGGCGGCGACGCGCGGCAGGCCGTCACCGCCGCCAAGCCCCCCGCCGCCGCCCCCGAGGATCCGGGCAAGGCCGGCGCGAAGGAGGCGGGCAAGGGTCAGGTCACCGACGTCTACGCCAACGACAGGCCCGGCATGCTCAGCCCCGTGGTGGCGCGGTTCCCCTCCCGGGTGTACGTGCCGAACAGCGACGCCGGGACGGTCAGCGTGATCGACCCCCGCACCTACAAGGTGATCAGGACGTTCCCGGTCGGCCGCCGCCCCCAGCACGTGGTGCCGTCCTGGGACCTGAAGACCCTCTGGGTGAACAACAACGAGGGAGACACGCTGACCCCGATCGACCCGGTCACCGGGAAGCCGGGCACGCCGATCGCGGTCGAGGACCCCTACAACCTGTACTTCACCCCGGACGGCGCCACGGCGCTGGTCATGGCCGAGCGGCTCAACCGCCTGGACTTCCGCGACCCCCGCACCTTCAAGGCGCGCGGCTCCCTGGCGATGCCGTGCCGGGGCATCAACCACGCCGACTTCACCGCCGACGGGTCGGCCTTCCTGGCGAGCTGCGAGTTCTCCGGCCACCTCGTCGCCGTCGACCTGGCCGCGCGCAAGGTCACCGAGATCGTGCGCCTGCCCGTGCACGGCGCGCGCCACAGCATGCCGCAGGACGTGAAGCTGTCCCCCGACGGGCGCACCTTCTACGTCGCCGACATGGCCATGGGAGGGGTCTGGCTGATCGACGCGCACGGGTTCCGCGTCCGGCGGTTCGTCAGGACGGGGGCGGGCGCGCACGGGCTGTACGTCAGCCGCGACTCCAAGAACCTCTACGTCTCCAACCGGGGCGCCGGGTCGGTGTCGGTGGTGTCGTTCGCCGAGGGCAGGCCGGTCGCGACGTGGCGCATCCCCGGCGGCGGGTCCCCCGACATGGGCGGGGTGTCGGCCGACGGGCGCCTGCTGTGGCTGGCCGGGCGCTACCACGGCGAGGTCTACGTCTTCGACACCGAGGACGGGCACGTCGTCCGCAAGATCAAGGTCGGCGCCGGCCCGCACGGCCTGGCCGTCTACCCACAGCCCGGCCTGCACTCGCTGGGCCACACCGGCGTCTTCCGGTGACCTCCGGCCGGGCCCCCTCCGGCCGCGCCGGGCCGTCGTCCGCCCGGGCCAGCCTCATGTCCGCCAGCCTCATGTCCGCCCGCGCCCGCCTCATGTCCGGCCGCGCTCGCCGGCTGTCCGTGCTGGCGGCCGGCGGCGCGCTGGCCGCCGCCTGCGCCGGGCCGGTGGCCGCGCGCCCGGGGGGCCCGGACCCTGTGACGTCCCTGCCTGCGACCACGTCCGCGAGCCCGCCCAAGAGCCCGTCCGCGAGCGCGTCCGGCCCGGCGGCGGCCCCCGTCGTGGCCGCCGCCGGGGACATCTCCACCCGCTGCACGGGGAAGGGCTGCGGCGCGCGGGCGACCTCGGACCTGGCGCTCGCCCTGGACCCGGACGCCGTGCTCGCGCTCGGCGACCTGCAGTACCCCTCCGGCGCGCTGCGCGACTTCCGCGCCTACTACGACGTCACCTGGGGCCGTTTCAAGGACCGCACCCGGCCCGCGCCCGGCAACCACGAGTACCGGACCCCGGGCGCGAAGGGCTACTTCCGGTACTGGGGGAGGGCCGCCCGCCCCCGGGGCAGGAGCTGGTACGGCTTCGACCTCGGCGCCTGGCGGCTGATCTCCCTGGACTCCACCGCCCCGCACGGCCCCGGCTCGGCGCAGGCGGCGTGGCTGGAGTCCGAGCTGGCCGCGCACCCGAGGCGCTGCGTGCTGGCCTACTGGCACCACCCGCGCTTCTCCTCCGGCCGGGCCCACGGCGGCGACCCGAGCGTCGGCACGTTCTGGAAGGCGCTGTACGCGGCGCGTGCGGACGTCGTCCTGGCCGGTCACGAGCACAACTACGAGCGCTTCGCCGCGCTGCGCCCGGACGGGGAGCCGTCCGGGGACGGCCTGCGCCAGTTCGTCGCCGGCACCGGCGGGGCGAGCCACTACCCGTTCGGCCCGCCCGTCACGGGCAGCGAGTTCCGCGACGCCGCGCATTTCGGCGTGCTGCGGCTGGTCCTGCGTCCGGGAGGTTACGACTGGCGCTTCGTGGGCAGCGGGGGGCGAGTCCTGGACTCGGGCGGCGGGCGGTGCGTCTGACCACTGCGTGATCCGGACTGTTCACAGTGCGTTTCGATAAATGTCGTAAATCATGAAATGCTGGTGTTATGGATCCGGGGCACTTTGACGGCATGCATGCCCAACGCCTGGCGGCGACCAGTGACCTGCTCGACCGGACCCCTGGCCTGTGGGTCGACGCGGGCGACGACGACGATCCCGTCCTCTACTACGCCGACGGCCGTCCGGTGGACACCTGGCGTGAGCACTACCCCTACACCCGGCGCATGTCGCGCCCCGAATACGACCAGACCAAGCGGCTGCTTCAGATCGAGCTGCTGAAACTGCAGTACTGGATCAAGGACACCGGCGGCCGCCTGGTGATCCTCTTCGAGGGCCGCGACGCCGCGGGCAAGGGCGGCACGATCAAGCGGTTCATGGAGCACCTGAACCCGCGCGGCGCGTCGGTCGTGGCGCTGGAGAAGCCCAACGAGCGCGAGCGCACGCAGTGGTACTTCCAGCGGTACATCGCCCACCTGCCCGCGGCCGGGGAGATCGCCATGTTCGACCGGTCGTGGTACAACCGCGCCGGGGTCGAGCGCGTGATGGGCTTCTGCACGCCCGAGGAGTACGACGAGTTCATGCTGCAGACGCCGTTGTTCGAGCGCATGCTCGTCCGCGACGGCATTCGCCTGGTCAAGCTGTGGTTCTCGGTCACCAGGCGCGAGCAGCGCACCCGGTTCATCATCCGCCAGGTCGACCCCGTGCGGCAGTGGAAGCTGTCGCCGATGGACCTGCAGTCCCTCGACAAGTGGAACGAGTACACGCAGGCGAAAGAGGACATGTTCCTCAACACCGACACCGAGGACGCGCCCTGGACGGTCATCAAGAGCAACGACAAGAAGCGCGGCCGGATCGAGGCCATGCGGCACGTCCTCAGCCTGTTCGACTACGAGAACAAGGACCACGAGGTGGTCGGCACGCCCGACCCGCTGATCGTGCGCTCGGCGTCGGACATCGTCGAGGAGGACGTCTCCGACGCCATGGAGGACCAGGACCTCACGCTGCCGCCGCCCTCGTCGTGAGACCGCACGCGCGTCCGCCCGGGGGTGAGGAAACTGTCCCCTTGGAGTACGTGAGCATTCCGCCGGGTGAGGCAGAGCCTCCCCGTGGCGACCAGGTTCCTACCTTTTGGCGACATCTCCAGCGATGATCCCCGCGTCCTTACATCGGTGCGAGCAGATCACTCACCGGGGGTCGCATGACTTCATCACCGTACGGCAGGACGGGATCGGACAGTGACCGGGTGCTCCACCTGGCGGGGGACCCCGACGCGGTCGCGAGGGCCCGGCGGCTGGTGTCCTCCGCCCTGGGCTCGGGGCACCCGCTGCACGACGACTGCGTGCTGCTGACCAGCGAGATCGCCACCAACGCCGTGGTCCACTCCGACTCGGGGGACGGCGGCACGTTCACGCTGAGCGTGTCCTACTCGGCGGAGTGGGTGCGCATAGCCGTCCAGGACGCGGGATCGCTCGACCCGCCCTTCGGCTGGCGTCCCACCTCGCCGCTGGACACCGGGGGCAGGGGACTGCTCCTGCTGGAGGCCCTCGCGCACCGCTGGGGCTTCATCCGTGAGGCCGGAACCAACAACGTCTGGTTCGAGATGCACGTCGACCTGCTGGAGGCCGCGCCCGTGGCTCCACGCGGCGACCAGAAGTCCCTGAGGGTCGCCCGCTAGGCGCCCTCGGGGACCACCCCGCCGGCTACGGCACGTCCACGCGGCACAGGCCCTCGGCCAGCACCTTGGTCGTCAGCCGGGTGCGGCTGTCGCAGCCCAGCTTGGCGAAGATGTGCTCCAGGTGCGTGGTGACCGTCCGGACGCTGAGCACCAGCGCCGCGGCGATCTGCGGGTTGGAGTCGCCGAGGGCGACCCGGGTCAGCACCTCGACCTCCCGGGCCGTCAGGTCGTAGGGGAGCGAGCACGGCCGCTCGGCGATCACCGCTCCCTGGATCGCGCCCCGGAACCCCACCCCCGCCCGGTGGATCCGCACCTCCCGCCACTGCCCCTGGGAGTCGGGCCAGAGCCCGCGCCGCGACAGCTCGCGCGAGTCGATGAAGTCCCGGGCCAGCTCCGCCATGGCCGGTTCGCTCCCGAGGGCCTCCGACGGCGGCCACCCGGCCACCGCCCTGCGCCGCCCGCCGCGCTCGAAGGCGATCGCGTGGAACCCCGCCGGCAGGCCGAGCGGGTCGATCACGCACCGGGTCAGGTCGGTCACGTGCGCCAGCGTGCCCGCGACCGCGCCGATCACCGTGCCCGCCTCGGGCGGCAGCGCGCGGCGGGAGCTCACGTGCAGCAGGCCGGTGTAGCGGTCGGCGGCGCCGCCCACGAACAGCGGCGCGGTCAGGCCGGAGGACCAGCCGTACGGCTCCAGGTGCCTGCGGTAGTAGAGCTCGGTGCCGGGCGCGCCCATGGGCAGCGGTACGCGCGAGGCCATGGCCCGGCGGTAGGAGTCCAGGCGCGCGTACTCCTCGGCCGCGTCGTCGTCCACCCGGGCGTACCCGCAGGACACCAGGCTGCGGTGCCGCCCGGTCGCCGGATCGTAGGCGACGAACTCGTACGCCTCCACGGGAATGATCTCGCGCAGCGCGGTCATCGCGCCGTGCGCCCCGGATCCGCCGGCAACCTGGAACCCCACTTCGGCGAACGCGTGGAGGTGGCGTGCGTTCAGGGTGATGCTGTCCATGGATCCTCCGCGATCAGCTTGCCGGACCGAGATCGCCGGTGGAATACGTAAACCTTCCGATGTAGAGCGTTGCCCCGCTATTTAGCCTCTCCGGCATCACGCCGGAGCGACGGAGAGGCAGAGGAATAGTGACGGTCCTGAACACGGCGCGGGGTGCCGCCGTCCTCCTCGCGGCGGCGCTCGCGCTGAGCGCCTGCGGTGGTTCCGACGGGAAATCCGGCGGCCAGGGGGCACAAGGCGGGGCGAAGGCGTTCTCCGTCGCCCTCAACGAGCCCGACCACCTGACGCCCGGCAACACCTCGAGCAGCTATTCGATCACCGTGCTCCAGGCGCTGTTCGACACGCTCGTCGTCATCGACCCGACCGGCAAGCCCCAGATGCGCGCCGCCGAGTCGGTCACGACCAAGGACCAGAAGACCTGGACCATCAAGATCAGGGCCGGGCAGAAGTTCCACAACGGGGAGCCGGTCACCGCCGAGAGCTTCGCCGACGCCTGGAACGCCACCGCCTACGGCCCGAACGCCTGGACCAACAACTACTACTTCACCGAGTTCGAGGGCTACGACGCCCTCAACCCCGAGGAAGAGGGCGCCAAGCCCTCCACCGACAAGCTGACCGGCCTGAAGGTCGTCGACCCCGCCACGCTCGAGGTCCGCCTCAAGGAGCCCTTCAGCCAGTTCCCGATCACGCTCGCCTACACCGGCTTCGCGCCCATGCCCAAGGCGGCCTTCCAGGACCTCAAGGCCTACGACCAGGCGCCCGTCGGCAACGGCCCCTTCGCCCTCGACGGCGCCTGGGAGCACAACAAGCAGATCAAGCTGAAGAGGTTCGCCGGGTACGCCGGCCCGCGCCCCGCCAAGTCCGACGCCGTCCAGCTCAAGATCTACGCCAGCCGCGACACCGCCTACACCGACCTGCGCGCCGGCAACGTCGACCTGCTGCAGACCATCCCGCCCGCCAGCGCGGGCGAGGCCAAGAAGCTGCTCGGCGACCGTTTCGTGCCCACGGCCAGCGGAACCATGGACTACCTCGGCTTCCCGGTGTTCGACAAGCGCTTCCAGAACGCCGACCTGCGCAAGGCGTTCTCGATGGCGATCGACCGCCAGGCCATCGTGGACGCCGTCTACGACGGCGCGTTCAAGCCGATGGCCTCGCTCGTCGCCCCGCTCGTCCCCGGCTACCGCGAGAACGCCTGCGGCGAGACGTGCGTCTTCGACAAGGCCAAGGCCAAGGCGCTGTACGACGCGGCGGGCGGGTTCTCCGGCACGCTCAACCTCTACTTCTCCAACGCCGACCCGAGCTACGAGCAGTGGATGCAGGCCGTGGCCAACCAGCTCAAGGAGAACCTCGGCGTCGCCGACGTCCGCTTCCGCAAGATCCCGGCCGCCGACTACCTCTCCACGCTGCGCGAGAAGAAGGAGGACGGGCCGTACCGCAACAACTGGGTCATGGACTACCCCAGCCCGCAGAACTACCTGCAGAACATGTGGGGCGACGGCAACCGCATGGGCTGGGACAGCAAGGAGTTCCGCGACCTGATCGGCAAGGCCAACGCCGCCCCGAGCATGGAGGCCAGCATCCCGCTCTACCAGCAGGCCGAGGACATCGCGCTGCGCGAGATGCCGATGATCCCGCTGTGGAACTGGCAGGACCAGGCCGGCTACTCCAGCAAGATCTCCGACGTCCACATCGACGCCTACAGCCCGAACCTCGACACGATCACGGTCAAGTAGAGATGCCCGGTCCGCGGCGCGGGGGACGGCCGTGAGGTACGCCCTCACCCGGCTCCTCCAGGCCGTCCCGGTCTTCGTGGCCACGACCTTCCTGATCTACTTCATGGTGTGGTCCCTGCCGGGCGACCCGATCGTCGCCCTGGCCGGGGACAAGCCGCTGCCGGAGAGCGTCCTGCGCTCGCTGCGCGAGCACTACCACCTCGACGAGCCGCTGATCGTGCAGTACGGCCTCTACATGGCCGGGGTGTTCCTGCGCGGCGACCTCGGCGAGACGTTCACCGGGCAGCCGGTCGGCGAGCTGCTCCAGGACCGCTGGGCGGTGACCGCGCAGCTCGCGCTCACCGCCTGGGTCTTCGAGCTGGTCGTCGGCATCGCGCTCGGCGTCGTCGCCGGCCTGCGCCGGGGCCGGCTGGCCGACACGGCGGTGCTGGCCGGGACGACGTTC